>CAKZQC010000013.1 GCA_937139495.1 uncultured Saprospiraceae bacterium
TTTTTTGGAAGTTCCTTGTGGTAACTTATTTTTGCACCCTATAGGGAATTTTTTTTTTTTTTTTAAGTTTTCCCCCCCCCCCCCCCAAAAAAAAAACCTTCCATCAAGTTATAGTACTTGATGGAAGGAATTGTATGTATGAGTTATAGACGGGTTAAACCCTAATTGCGGTTATTATTATTTGCCTAAATATACTTTGAGCAATTTGCTCTTAGAAGTAGAAGTACGCAATTTGTTGATTGCTTTATCTTTAATTTGGCGGACACGCTCACGCGTCAAGCCAAATTTTTCGCCAATATCTTCTAGCGACATCGGGTGCTCGTGAGCAATACCGAAGTACAATTTGATGACATCTTTCTGACGATCAGTAAGGGAACACAAAGAACGTTCGATTTCGCTACGAAGCGACTCCATGTATTCAAGTTGTGAATCCGTTTTTGGGGTGTTTTTATTTTCTAATACATCAAGTAGTGAGTTATCTTCGCCCTCTACAAATGGAGCATCCATTGATACGTGACGAGCAGCGACACCAAGCGTTGTTTCTACTTCTGTAGAAGCAATTTCGAGCATATCCGCCAATTCTTCTGCTGAGGGCTCTCTTTCGTACTCTTGCTCTAGCTTAGAGAATGCCTTATTGATTTTGTTGAGCGAGCCTACTTTATTGAGTGGCAAACGTACAATTCTAGATTGTTCTGCCAAAGCTTGTAGTATCGACTGACGAATCCACCAAACAGCATAAGAGATAAACTTAAAACCACGTGTTTCATCAAAACGCTGAGCAGCCTTGATAAGACCCAAGTTACCTTCATTGATCAAATCACTGAGCGATAAACCTTGATTTTGATATTGTTTGGCTACCGACACGACAAAACGCAAGTTAGCTTTGGTGAGTTTTTCTAGGGCAATTTGGTCACCTTGCTTGATTCTTTTTGCCAAGTCCACTTCCTCCTCGGGAGTCAGCAGATCCACTTTACCAATTTCTTGGAGATATTTTTCAAGTGACTGACTTTCGCGATTAGTTATGGATTTGGTTATTTTTAGTTGTCTCATACAGCTTTAGTTGTTAGTTTTTCTTGATTTATTTTTTCTTGATTGGCATGCCAAGTCTTGAGGTTTCAGCCCACAAAGATACAAAAAAGATTGGATAGGTACTATTTTTTTTGCATAGACTTTATATATTGGGGACAAAGAATAAGAAATCATACCAATCAATCTGCCATTCATGAAGTAAGAACGAGTCTAAATTAGATTATGTTTCTTATTCTAGTTGTTATAACAATTCTTTAAAAAAAAATAAAAAATAAGTAGCTTTTTTTTTGTAGAATGCTTTTTTTATTATTAATTGTGCAGGCAAGAGTCACAGCTCTTCAAAATAAAAGCATCTTTTGGGCTCAATTGCCTACCATTACTTTGGAATAGTGTCACACTATTTCAATCCATTGTTAGCCTTGTTCGTGGATTTGGAACATGGCTGGCATTAGGGAAACCACTATTGGTTAATACCATTACTTTATATCTCATACAACTTATGAATAGGACATCATTTACGCAGGAGTTTCTGTTTAGAGCTTCACCGACTATCGTTTATCGTTTCTTGACTACACCTGATTGTCTGATCCGTTGGTTTTGCGACGAATGCAAAATTATAGATGAAAAATATATTTTTGATTGGGACGGTTCGGAAGAAATCGCTCATATTATCGATGATATAGAAGACGAACAATTGAAGTTGGAATGGGAAGAATTTGAAGGCGAGGGGGAGTTTCTCGATTTTAGATTAGGTCGCTCAGAAGTGACTGGGGAAACTATTTTGGAAATTACAGCGTTCTGTGATGAGGATGAGGTAGAGCAGGAACAACAATTCTGGACGACTCAAATGAAAGAATTAGCACGAGCTACAGGAGGTTAATTCTGTTTGTCTGCGTATTTTTTTCAATCACCTCAACTACTGTATTTTATTATCATACAATTGAAAAACAACCATAGATTATGTTCGGATTTTTTAAGAGTGAACTCGTTGAGGTCATTGAGTGGAAAGAGCAAAGCAAAGACGTATTAGTTTGGAAGTTTCCTGACAAGGATTCTAATATTAAGTATGGTGCTCAACTAACCGTGAGAGAATCGCAAATGGCAATTTTTCTCAATGAAGGGCAAATTGCAGATGTTTATGGTCCGGGACGACATACCCTCAAGACAGAGAATATGCCGATCATGACTACCCTCAAGTCTTGGAAACATGGTTTTGATTCGCCGTTCAAGGCGGATGTCTATTTTGTAAGTACTCGTCAGATTACTGACTTCAAGTGGGGGACACCCAATCCGATTTTTATCAAAGATCCTGAAGCTGGACGAGTAGAAATTCGCGCTTTCGGTTCGTATTTTTTACGAATAGCGGATCCGAAGAAATTTTATAGAGAATACGCAGGCACAGAAAGTATCTTGTATGCACAAGACCTAGCCGACGCTTTTAGAGGATTGATTGTTCCTAAATTTGCAGAAGCGTTGGTCGAAAGTGGTGCGACTGCCTTTGATATTTATTCGAAATATTCAGAACTGGGTGAGGTCATTAAACCGCTCATTCAGCGTGATTTGGACGAGTTTGGACTCGAATTGACCAAATTCCAAATTACGAGTGTCTCCTTGCCTGATGAAATTACAGAGCACTTGCGTACTATCTCGAAGCTGAATTTGACTTCGGATAACAACATGGGCAAAATGGAACGTCTCAATCAAATGGACGTGAATAAAATAGCAGCAGAAAAAGGTAATTACGAAAACATGAGAGGTGTGAATAATGATCTCATGATGCAGCAAATGATGATGCAGCAAATGATGCAAAATCAGCAAGGAAATAATAACAACAATAATAATAATCAAAGTAACAACCAAGCTCCAGCAGAAAAAGAGATGACTCGTGCAGAGGTTTTATCTACGCTCAAAGAATTGGGCGAGCTTAAATCAATGGGCATTCTGACAGACGAAGAGTTTGAAGCTAAAAAGAAAGAATTGTTGGCAAAACTATAAGCAGTTTTTTAGCCAAAGATAACAATACATAGCTGCCTACCTCTATTGTGAGTGTGGGCAGCTTTTTTTTATTGCAATATAGAATAATGAATACCAACCAACCTACTAAATACTTAATCGTAGTGCTAGGGGCGACGGCAAGCGGAAAAACCGCTTTGGCAATCGACCTCGCTAATCATTATGGCGGTGCTATTTTGTCTTCCGATTCTCGACAGTTTTTCAAAGAAATGTCTATTGGCACTGCCAAACCTACACCCGAAGAACTAGCCGCTGCACCACATCATTTTGTCGATTCCCTGTCGATTCATCAAGATTATACGATTGGAGCTTTTGAGCGAGATGGATTGGCGTTTTTGGAGCAGTATTATCAACAAAAAAATACGGCTATATTAGCAGGTGGAGCAGGAATGTATATCAAGGCAATTTGTCAAGGATTAGATGATTTTCCGAAAGTAGATAAGGCGATACGAGTAGCACTCAACGAACAATTGGAAACGGTAGGGATTACTTCGTTGCAACAAGAATTGCAACAGCTCGATCCTGTGTATTATGAAAAAGTGGACCAGCAAAATCCACAACGATTGATTCGTGCTTTGGAGATATGTCGAGGCACAGGACAACCTTTTTCGTACTTTCAAGCTCAAAATACAGCTAGAACTCGACCATTTGAAGTCATCAAGATAGGAATTGATTGGGAGCGGTCGGCACTCTATGATCGTATCAATCGAAGGGTTGATTTGATGTTGGAGCAGGGATTATTGGCGGAAGCCAAAGCACTCTATCCTTATCGTACACTCAATGCCTTGCAAACAGTTGGTTATCAAGAGTTTTTTGATTATTTTGATGGCAATATCACACTGGATAAAGCGATAGAATTGGTCAAGCGAAACTCTAGACGATACGCCAAAAGGCAGTTGACATGGTTCCGAAAAGACACGAATATCATTTGGGTCAAGCCCAAAACACCACTAGCAAAGGTTGTCGAAGCGATAGAATTGCAAAAAACAAAATGCTAATTTGAGCTAATTATGCCTGATTTTGCTTTTTTTTTGAGAAATTTGTGGCAAATTTTATAAAAAACGAGCATGACACTAGATCAACGCATACAATTATTGGTACTATTAGGTAAATATATTCAGCAAGATACACCCGAACGAGAACGTGCCTTGCTGCACACCGAACAATACAACCGATGGTTGACACAAACCAATAGCTTAAAATCTTTGCAAGCTATTGCAACAGAGTTTTTGACAGAAGAAAAATTGACCTTGCTAACGCAGCAATACAATATGCCAGCAGTGCAGGCTAATCCTAAGAAAGTAGGACTAATATTGGCGGGTAATTTGCCAGCAGTAGGCTTCCATGATTTATTATGCACCTTTTTGTCTGGGCATATCGCTTTGGTCAAATATTCGGATAAGGATAAGCATTTGATTCCTTATATGGTGGATTACTTGACAGAGCTAGAGCCTCAAGTAGCGGACTACATTCAGACGGTAGAACGGTTGAGTGATTTTGATGCCGTGATAGCAACAGGGAGCGATAATTCTGCACTCTATTTTGAGCAATACTTTGGTAAGTATCCCAATATTATTCGCAAGAATAGAAATGCAGTTGCCATATTAGATGGTAGCGAAACGGAAGAAGAATTGTTAGCTTTGGGCAGCGATATATTTACGTATTATGGCATGGGTTGCCGTTCTGTTTCCAAACTGTATGTGCCAGAAGGCTATGATTTGGTCAACTTGATGCGTGTGCTAGACGATTATGCACCAGATTTGAAGCATAACAAGTACATTAATAATTACGATTATAATCGCTCTATTTATTTATTGAATAGAGTGCCGCACTTAGCCAACGACTGTGTGATGTTGTTGGAAAATGAAAGTTTGGTATCGAGAATAGCGGTCGTGCATTATGAATACTATACCAATATAGAGGAGTTGGCAAACCAGCTAAACGAACAAACGGAAGCGATACAATGTATTGCTACCAAAAATAAAATGGCTACAAAGGTAGCAACCGTTGGGCTAGGGCAGACCCAATGTCCGACGATAACAGATTATGCAGACGGAGTAGATACTTTAGCATTTTTGCTAGAGCTTGCTTAGAATATGCTCTTAATTACGTCTATAATAACATTCGCCATTTGGCTATTTTCCAAATAGGCGGCAAAAAATAATAACAACCATGATTGTATATTTAACTAGAAGAGAACACTTCAATGCCGCACACAAACTGTGGGTAGATAAGTGGTCGGAAGAGAAGAATTTTGAGATATTTGGCAAGTGTGCCAATAAGAATTTTCATGGGCATAACTATGACCTACAAGTAACGGTCAAAGGCACGCCTGACCCACTGACAGGGTTCATCATGGACGCCAAAAAACTGAGTAATATTCTTAAAGAGAAGGTTTGTAACGTGCTGGATCATACGAATATGAATCTGGACGATAATTTTTTGCCGAAAGGCATCTTAGCAACCACCGAAAACTTGGTGTATTATATTTGGCAAGAAATAGAACCACACTTGGACGAAAATTGCCAGTTGCACAGCGTAAAACTCTACGAGACACGCAATATTTGGGCGGAATATTTTGGAGAATAAACAAAAAATGTGTCCCTATCGAATAAGTCGATAGGGACACATTTTTTTATAAGTAGTTTTTCAATTATTGTGTTGCTTCTGTACGAGTTGTTTTCTTTATTTTAGCAATAAATTTATCTTTTTGAGAGGGAGCGTACCCCAGTTGTTTGAGTATCAATTTGCCCGTAGGGTCAAACAATAAAAAATTGGGATAACCCTGTAGTCCTAGCTCCTCCTGCATATTGATATTGACCAATATACGATCTTGATGACTGATGTGCTTGTAGCTAAATATCTTGGTGTAATCCAGAGCTACACCTGGGCGAGCAGCAACATAGACATATTTTTGTTGGATAGTATTGCCTAGTGTGTCGTAATAATCCTTTAGGTCTTTCATGGCTCTGACGCAGGGAACGCAACGCTCATTCCAGGTTTCGATGAGTGTATATTTACCTGTACCATTTAGTTGGATAGAGTCTAGACTTTTGTTTAGAAACTGTAAGCTTGATAGGTTGGAGTCTGTTACGAGCTTGGTATCTGCAAAAGGCTCATTAAGCTCAAAGTTAGGAATTTTACTGTTACTAGCATTCAAATTCAATCGTTTCCAGTCATTTACAAAAGTCATACTATAGCCTGCTATAAATGACACAACAAAAAACTGTGTGAGACGAGTAGGCATAGTTTTGGGGTCTAGAAATGTAACTCCCACCAAGACAAAGAAAGCGATATGTAGAGGATTGATAATAGAGAACCAATACCAGCTGTTTAGATATAAAAAAGTTAGGATAATAAAAATAGGACCACTCAACTTAACCCATCTTAGAGATATGGTTTCTTGTGCTACCAACTTTCGGATTTCGTAAGCAGAATAGAAGGTGTAACATAGAGCTGTAAAAGTACCCCAGCCGATAGGCAGATAACCACCAAACATTAGGAGGGGCCAAGCTGTCATCAGGGTGATAGAATAAGCCAGATAAATAAGATAGTTTTTCATGATTCAGTGGTATTGGGTGCTAGCATTTAGGGTAAATGCTAAATACTGGATATAAAATGAAGTGATTATTGCGTGATTTTAGACACGCTTTAAAGCTTTTGACAAAAGAATCAAAAGACTGCTTATTTTGTATTGAAAAACGCTGTACCGACCAAGCGGCTTTTGTTGTAGAGCTCTATTTGGTAGCGTCCGCTAGTGAAAGGCGTGCTAGGATAACTTGACCATTCCATGCAGAGCGAAAAAAGATTGGGGTCATAATCAAACGTCTTGCTGATGGTATAATCAATACGTTCTTCGTCAATAGTCGTTATTCTGCCAGAGCCTCTATTACGGTCTTGTACCGTGAATCCAGCAGGATCAATTAATCTTAAATAAAGACGATTGACACCAACAGGTGTGATGGTATTAGGGACAATTTCAAAACAAACATCTACGATTTCGGTACGTCTAGCCACGTCAATTCCTACTCTTGTGCCATTGTTTTTGGTGCGGAGTCCTACAGCTTTGATGTTGACGATTTGCAACACCGAAGCAGCTTCTACTTTATCAGCTAATATTTTATTTTCTTCCTCTAGTGCATCAGAAGAATTTTGGAGCGATTTGGTTTGTTTATTTTTTTTGACTACTTGATTTTGGAGACTATCTTTTTGGGCTTTGAGTCGTTGGTTTTCTAGTCGCAACTCTTCCATATTTTTGGTTTGTGCTTCCACAAATACTCTTAATTCGGCAATTTCAGAAGAGAGCGTAGCGAGTTTGTCTGTGATTTGTTTTTTTGCAGCTTTGTCTCTTTCTGCTTGTCCAATCAGGCGATTGATTTTGACATAGAGCTTTTCGAGTTGTTCTTCTTTGGTCAGTAGTTGTTTGTACAGCTCTTGATTATCTTGCTTGTAGAACGCAAGTTCTTCTTTCATCTCATTGTACAAGCTATCAGATTTGACTTTGGCTTGTTCTATGGTCAATATATTGGCATCAATTTGCTGTTGTTGGCTATTGAAAAAGAAAAATAGAGCAATGACAAGAGTAGCTACTACTGCAGCTATTATTATTTTACTTTTTTTAGCGTTTGGGGTGGGGGTGTTTGATTGTTCCATAATATAATTTGGGAATGTGTGTCTGCACTACTCAAAGTAATAAATGGCAATGGTGCATTTTTTTGGGTAGGCATTTAGTTTTATAATGAATTGGCGTATAAGGCTCTAAGAGCATGTCTGAAATAAAGGGCAAAGATAGCAATCTTATATAAGATTACAAAACCTGTAAGAAATCGAAACGTTGACCATGGTAAATGACGTCATTGCCTTGTATGAAATGAGCAATGTTTTCGAGCATTATTTTTTCCCAAGTATCGCATTTCTTTAGTGTATATTTACTTTTGGTGCCTTTGCCGAGCGTGAACACCTGTACCATCTGATTGCCGATACGATAACGACGAACCGTTTGAGGACTCCAAATCATGAAAAAATCAATTTGCAATTGGTTATCCAAACTATCCATCTGAGTAAATTTTGTTTTGAGCTGGGTTTCTGATTTGAGCAATATCTTGTAAGGATAATTGACTAAAGCACTATCTTGTTGGTAACCTTCTTCTTGTGATATACAGTAAAATTTTAAGTTGTCTTTGTCGAGTACTTTGGTCATAAATGTACAACTTCTATCATAGTGACAAATGCCTTGGTTTTCTAGTACGGCTTCTTCAAATAAGGGCAATTGTTGCGCTCGCTCTAGTGCCTCCAGAAAGAAAGGCTGCAAGGCTTCTTGATACAGTTTGTCGGATAAGTCAGTATTGCCGTAATCTTCTAGCAGTGTCATTTTTTGACCAACCAGTTGATATAACTTAATCGTGCCTTTCCAGCGGACTTCTATCGCTTGATTTTCGTTGGTCTCTACTTCAAATCGGTTGCGGATACCGCCGCCAAATTGCATCATTTTATTTTCGGGATTCTGTACGTATCGTTCCAAGTCAAGCTCCAAAACAACTAACTGTCCCATGCTCATTCCCAACGGGAAAAGACTATATTGGTAGGCAGCGCTACACGCATAAAGTGAGCTACTACTGATCCAGAAAAATAATAAGCAAAAGGCTAATTTCATAACTATTAATAGTTAGCGGAAGTAAAATAGTTACCGCTTTGTTAAAAATAAAATTTTTTAAATCGATAGAGAAAGAGCAAAAATGAAGCTAAAAATGTCTTTTTGATAGCAGCTCTATCTTTTTGGTGGCTTTATGCCAATTTTCATACAAAAATAAAGATATTTACCCATAATCTTGTTGACTAGCACCAACAGTATTGTAATACACTAAAATTATAGAACGTAGCAATAGGAATCTATTTCTAAGTTTCTTATTGCTTTCAATAAAACAACCTAAGATATGCGAAAGGACAAGATTTTGGTTATTGGATCGGAAGGGCAAATTGGAACTGTGCTTAGTCAGGCATTGCGGCAAGCGTATGGTATAGGAGGCGTAGTTACTTCTGACCTAAATCCGCCTCGTAGTGCTGTGATTGGAGCGTTCGAGCAACTGAATGTACTCGATGGAGAGCGGCTTTTTGAGATTGTCAAAAAACATAAAATTACCCAAATCTATCATTTGGCAGCTATGCTATCTGCCAAGGGCGAACAAAATCCCAAAATGGCTTGGGACGTCAATATGACAGGATTGCTCAATGTATTGGAAGTGGCTCGCCAAGAAGGATTGGACAAGGTTTATTTTCCGAGTTCTATCGCTGTATTTGGTGGCGAAACACCCAAAAAGAACACGCCCCAACATACCATTTTGCAACCGCAAACGATGTATGGCATTACCAAAGAAGTAGGGGAGCATTTGGCTCAATATTATTATGCCAAACATAAAGTAGATGTACGTTCTATTCGTTACCCTGGATTGATTAGTTATCAGTCCATGCCAGGAGGCGGGACAACCGATTATGCCGTAGAAATTTATCATAAAGCGGTAGCTGGCGAACCTTTTGAGTGTTTTCTGAAACCCGAAACACGACTGCCGATGATGTACATGCCTGATGCGGTACGTGCGACACTCGAACTGATGGACGCACCTGTAGAAAAACTCTCTATGCACTATGGTTACAATGTATCGGCGATGAGCTTTTCGCCTTCGGATATAGCCACGGTACTCAAAGTACATTTCCCAGAATTTAAAGTAACTTACAAACCAGATTTTAGACAACAAATCGCCGAATCTTGGGTAGATGGCATGGACGACAGCCAAGCCAGAGCAGACTGGGGCTGGAAGCATGAATATGACTTGGGTACGATGACACAAGATATGTTGCTGAATTTGCAAAAAATCAAGGAGAAAAGTGGTGCGAAAATATGATGAGCATTCCTTTTTTGTAGCCTAGCTACATTAGAGGTTATTACGAATAACCTCTATTGAAGTAATTTAAAAAATAAAAAAGAACCAATAAACTATGTTTGATAATATAAAAGAGACGCTCCAACAGGAGCTACAAGAAATAAAAGATGCTGGATTGTACAAAGAAGAACGCATTATTACGACGCCACAAGGGGCGGACATTGCGACCGACCAAGCTGGCGAAGTCGTGAACTTTTGTGCCAATAACTACTTGGGATTATCGTCGCATCCAGAAGTGATTCAGGCAGCAAAAGATGTAATTGACCAGCGTGGTTTTGGACTTTCTTCGGTTCGTTTTATTTGTGGTACACAAGATATTCACAAGGAATTGGAAAATAAAATTTCTGAATTTTTGGGTATGGAAGATACCATTTTGTACGCTGCTGCATTTGATGCCAATGGTGGTTTGTTTGAGCCGATATTGCACAAGGAAGATGCAATTATTTCTGATGCACTCAATCATGCTTCGATTATAGATGGTATTCGATTGTGCAAGGCACAACGGTTCCGTTATGCACACAACGATATGGCAGCACTAGAGGAGCAACTCCAAGCCGCCAAAGGAGCTAGACGAAAATTGATTGTGACTGATGGTTCGTTTTCTATGGACGGGACTATCGCTCAGTTGGACAAAATATGTGACCTTGCCGACAAATATAATGCAATGGTGATGGTGGACGAATGCCATTCTACAGGCTTTTTGGGCAAGACAGGACGTGGTGTACACGAGTACCGCAATGTAATGGGAAGAGTCGATATTATTACAGGAACGTTGGGCAAAGCGCTAGGTGGTGCTTCTGGTGGATTTACGGCAGCTCGCAAGGAGATTGTTGATATGCTACGCCAACGCTCTCGCCCTTATTTGTTTTCCAATACTTTGGCTCCTTCTATCGTGGGGGCATCTATCAAAGTACTGGATATATTGACGAAAAGTACCGAACTGAGAGATAAATTGGAAGCCAATACGCAATATTTCCGTAAGGCAATAACCGAAGCAGGTTTTGATATTGTGGCAGGCGATCACCCGATAGTACCTATCATGTTGTACGATGCTGTGCTTTCGCAGCAAATGGCAGAAAAGCTACTAGCAGAAGGGATTTATGTCATTGGATTTTATTATCCAGTAGTGCCTAAGGGCAAAGCCAGAATCCGCGTGCAAATATCCGCTGCTCATGACCGTGCACACCTCGATAAAGCCATTAAGGCGTTTACGAAAGTAGGTAAGGAGTTGGGCGTGGTGAAATAGACATAAGTAGAGCCTAAACGAAAAGCACCTTCAAAAAATTAATTTTGAAGGTGCTTTTTTAGTAATTGTCTCACCGTTCTCTAGTTTATAGTCCCAAATAGCATTTTTCCATTTATTTTTTCCTGAAGGAATTTTTATGTCTGAAAAGTTGTATTTTCATTCGATATGAACCTTGAATATTATTTTTTTTTATAAAAATATTAAAAAATAAATGAATAATCAAATATTAGACGAATTTACGACAGACGTAGAGCGGATACGGCTGCCCAAGGCAGTCGTTATAGAAGTTATTTTGTTTGTTTTTAATGGGCTATTTTTGGTGGTCGGAATAGGATTGAGTTGGCGTGCAGCATTTAATAATGGAATATGGTTATTGCTCATCAACCCACCTGTTTTTATCGTACTTTTTGGGCTGCTGCCTATCTTATTCATCAAGAAATGGCGTCGTCTTTCGATGGCGTATGAGGCGGGCGAATCGGTTAGTTGGAGTGATTTAGATGGGGTGTTTTTAGATTTTACGTACAAAATAGGTGGTGCTATTTGGACAGGAATATCTGTATTAGGAATATTCTTTGGGTGGTACACGACGACCTATGCCTTCTTTTTACTGTTGTTTCCAGCGTTAGTACTAGGACCTTTGCAGTTTTGGTACATTCGCCGATGTATTGGCATCAAGCAAAAAATGCTGGATAAAGAAACATTGCAATAAGTAACAAATAAATTCTATAAAACCGTACACTTTTTAGCTAGCATCATTTTTGGAAAAAGAATAAAAGTTAACGTTGCTCTTAAATAAGACCGCTTTGCTATTAGATACTAGAAGTTAGACTTCCGACAATAGCTTAAAGTGATTTTTGAACCTTCTTCTAAAAAGAAATCAGTGCAAATCAGTTGAATCAGTGTAATCAGTGGCACTTTTTTTATTTTTTAGTCCTAGCAAAAAAGTGTACGGTTTTATACTAAATTCATGCAAAATGTATTTTTAAGCGATGTCAAAGTTTACAATTTTAGATGAGGTAGAGATTAATCAAATTTTAGTGCGATTCCGCTATGCTTCCTTGCTAGAGAGTGCTTTGGGAGTGCTCCATATCCTATATATGGTGGCAGGAGTAGGGGCTAGCACTTATTTTCTTATGGGGAAAGAATTGGAGGTAATCATGCTGTCAACTAGCTTGGTTTCTTTGTGTAGTGGTTTGCTGCCGATTATATTTTTGACGAAATGGCATCGTATATCGACTACTTATGAGAGAGGAATCCCTGTCAATTGGAAATATATAAATGACGACCTAATAGATGGCACAAAAATTACGACGCTCATTCTTGGAGGAGGGGCGTTTATCGGGAGTTTGATTACCTTGGCGAATGGGCAATATTTGCTTTTGGCTATACTGTTACCGAATTGTATTTTTTTAGCAATAGAATTTTGGTACACTCTATTTTGCAAAAATGTTAAGTACCAAATATTGGAAGAATTAGCTGCTGAAATGAACACCATTTCTTAACCAAAAAGCTGTTCTACAACCTCTTTTTTGTAAGTTTTGCCGAGTGGCAATGTTTGTCCTGAATGGAGTATCAAGCTGCCATTTTCGTAGCTTTTGACGGCAGCTATCGCTACAATATAAGACCGATGAATCCGCAAAAAATCTTTTGACGGCAGCTCACTTTCTAACTTTTTCATGGTATTGTGTTCCATAATTCTACCCGTAGTGGTATGGTAGCGGACATATTCTTTGAGCGACTCAATATAGATGATGTCTTGCAATCGAATTTTGTGGTGTTTGTGTTCGGAATGTACGAGCAAAAAAGCTTCTTCTTGCTCCATATTAGCATCAAATTGTGCTGCTTTTTGTTGGGTTTCCTTGGCGGTAATCGCCTTTTGTATCGCTTGCTCAAAACGCTCCAATAGAATAGGTTTGAGCAAATAATCCAGTACCTGCAATTCAAAACCCTTGATAGCAAAATGACTGTATGCCGTCGTGAAAATAATCAAAGGCTGCTCGGCAGGCTGCAATTCTTGCAGCAATTCGATACCTGTCTGTTGTGGCATTTGTATATCCAATAAAAGTAAATCAATCGGCTGCTGCTGCAAGTATTGTTTGGCATCTCTAGTAGAACGACAGCAAGCGATTACCGTTAGTTGCGGTATGGTATTGGCGTACGCCAATAATAAATCACGAGCCATTTGCTCATCGTCAATTATCAAGCAAGTTAGATTGGTCATAGGGTCAGTGTTAGTTTTGCCCAAAAGCTATTTTGGTCTTGTTGTATGGTCAATTGGTGGCTATCAGGATAGAGCAGTTCTAGCCTTTTTTGGATATTATCAATCCCAATGCCCATGTATTCATCGTCCACTTTTTGCTGTGTTTCTAGTGTTGATTTATTATTGCCAATTTCAAAATAAAGGGTGTCTTCTGATTGTACTTTTAGTACAATTTTCATCCACATACCCTGTTCGTATTCATAGCTATGCTTGAAGGCGTTCTCCACAAAGGGAATCAACAACATGGGTTCTATTTGCAGCTGTTCCAAGCCTGTTTCTTGTAGTTCCAGCTCTATGTTTTGCCATTGACTATCACGCCACTGCTGAAAATAAATGTAGTTTTTGAGGTATTGCACTTCTTTATCTAAAGGGACTTTGTCTTGCTGTCCATCATACGTTACATAACGGAGCATTTCCGAAAGTTTGAGGACAAATTCGCCTACCTTCTGGGGCTTGAGCTGCACAATTGCATACAAATTATTCAAGGCATTGAACAAAAAATGTGGATTGATTTGGCTGCGCAATAATTTCAATTCATTTTTGGTGTTGATGGCTTTGAGCTGTGCCGCTTGTCGTTCTTTGCGTATAAACTCCTTGGCGAGTCCGTACATGGAGCTCACAAAAAGAGCAAACAAAATCATTCCGAAAATAACAAATTTGGGGAGCTGTCCTTTGGGTTGGCTGCGGTGGATTTTGACCGTTTCGCCTTGTGTAGTAGTAGCTTCAAATATCAAGTTAAGTTCTAATCCACTCCACGCATTAACCACTATAAAAACTTGTTGCAGCAGCAAAAAAGCAACAGGAATAAGACAGGCATAGACCAAAAAAATGCGGTAGCCAACCAATTTGTTATTGCGAAACAAAAAAGGAATAAAAATACCAATATTGGTGTAAGCTAAGGTCATTAGCACCAATGTAGGGGCTAAAATACGCATAAAAGCAATGGGGAAGTCAAACCATTGTGAATTGTAGTACAACGGAAAACTCATCCAAACCACCCAAAATAGGAGATGAGCGGCAAATAGCAAATAGCGTTGTTGCTGGTTGGTTGGCATTGATGAAAATTATTTTAGGAAATATGGCACAACCAAAATCTACTTTTTTTGGCAGCTTTCCTAGCTTTTTCTATCAAGGTCTTTATTTATTCAATGAAGTGGACGGTATTCGGAATTTATGATTTTTGATGTGTACTCCTAAGTGCAGGGCGAGAAGTAAGAGTTTTTTTTGCATAAAAACACCTAATTAAGCAATCCAAAAAAATGTGGGAACTTGGATTTGTGGGGTTTATAGATTAAAAAGGATTTTTTAAGGTAATAAACATCATTCCAGCAGGCAATCCAAAAATCCCTAAATCCAAAGAATCCCAATACTGACAGTTTACATTCCAGCAGACAATCCAAAAAATGTGGGAACTTGGATTTATAGGATTTGCGGATTAGAAAGGATTTTTTAAGGTAATGGATGTACTTATTTTGATGGCTGGTAGTTGCTCCAAAAAATCCCAATACTGACAGTTTACATTCCAGCAAACAATCCAAAAACCCCTAAATCCAAAAAATCCCAATACTGACAGTTTACATTCCAGCAGGCAATCCAAAAAAAATGTGGGAACTTGGATTTATAGGATTTGCGGATTAAAAAGGATTTTTTAAGGTAATGGATGTGCTTATTATTGATGGCTGGTAGTTGCTCCAAAAAATCCCAATACTGAGACTTTACATTCCAGCAGGCAATCCAAAAATCCCTAAATCCAAAAAATCCCAATAGCTACTGCATCAAATACAGCTTAGCACAACCAATGGCATCCGACAAAGCGTGATGGTGATTAAGAGCTATGTTTTGACGACTACAACAAGCACTCAAGGAGGCGGGTTTGTACCCTTTGCGGCGATAGATTTTGCAGGTGCATTCCCAACGGAAAGGCAGGCTGTGAGCCGCATAGTCAAGATTATAATGTTCCATAGTATTGATTAGGACATTTCTATCAAAAGACTCGTTGTGGGCTACCAATGTTTTGCCTTCGAGGCGCTTGTATATTTCCGGAAACAGAAAACCAAAATCGCACTCGTCCTCTGTATCTCTAGGGCGAATACCGTGCACGTTCATATTTTGCCAAAAATATTGGTTGTTGGGTGGACGAATAAGCGTGTAGTATTCGTCTACAATGACTGAATTTTCGACGGTAACCATGCCAATAGCACAGGCAGAATTGCGAGCAAACGTAGCAGTCTCGAAGTCAATAGCAACAAAATCCATAAGTATCAAATATTAGTTGACGGTACGTACCGTTTGTAATAAAGGTGAATCAAATAAAGCAGCGGGCGAAATAATCTGAGCATCAGCTGGAATAGTACCATTATAACGCTCCTTGATTAGGCGTTGTGCCACAGGGTGCGACAGGTCAAAATCAGTAATCAATTGAGGGTTGCCAATATCAATGTTGGCTCCTTCGTGGTATATTTTCCAGACGAGTTCAGAGCAGTACATTTTGGTATCGGACCACTCAAAATAGCCATCATAATCTTTGCCCAAATGTCCTTTGCCAATAGTTTTCATTTTTTCTATCGTTTGGGATTGTTGGATAGGGCTAGTATCTTTTAGTCGTTTGAGGACATAATGTCCATTTTTGCCTCTTTTAGTCCATCGTTCTATCGGAATAATCTGTACTGGCTGCACCGCTTCTAGCACCATCCACTTGCCTTCGTTTTCGTACACGATACCGACATGGCTATACTTGGATTGTGTCGCCAGCTGAATCATTTCGCTTAATCCGCTCCTAGATTCCTGAAAAATAATATCGCCATTTTGCCAAGCAGTTTTTTTCAGGTCAGTTGTTGGGGTGTCTTTGGTTTCGGTATCGGGACTACAGCCTACCAATAAAAACAGCGATAGGAGTGTGGCAATAATTAGTTTGGTGTACATCGTTTTTTGGGTAGTTGGAGTGAAATAAGAAACAAAAATAAGCAAAAAAAAGAGTTTGTTTCTACCAATGCAGAAACAAACTCGTTCTATTTAACAATTTTATATGGAATCAAATCGCCTAATCTTCTGCGATTGGAGTAGTTAATTCTACTGCCGATTGTATATTCCAATCGCCTTCTATCATACGATGTACATAACAAGCGTCCGCTTCTTTGATCATTTTTGCTTTTTGCTCTTCGGTCACATCGCCCTCAATAAGCATTGCCACCGTCACGGTAGTGGTCAATTTTCCGTCTTTGGCTCTTGCTACTTGCATACTCAAATCCGCCTTGACATCTCTAATCAAGTGATCCAATTTGTGCTTGCGTGCAATAAAACGCACGGTTGCTACTTTGCACATTGCCAAGCCAGAAAGAATAAAATCAGTAGGCGAAAAACCTAAATCCGTTCCTTTACTTTTGATGGGTTCATCACCTAGTATAGCATGTCTGCCATTCGTGATAATACTTTGGTAGCCTGTTGGCAAATTGGTGATATTGATATTGGTAGCCATGTTGTTTTATGTTTTTTTTGTGAAAATTAATTTGAAACGTTAGAAACGTACACTTTTTTCTGAGAGGTTGTTTTAAAACAGGTATTGGAAAGAAAATAGAAAGCTATTGTCGGAAGTCTAACGTCTAATCTCTAACAGTCAAGCGGTCTGTATTCCTATTTATTGAGTTTGCTGTATTTCTGTATTCTACTTTCTAGGGCAGATTCTGCTTGATAGCCCAATAATTTTTCTTTGATAGAAAGCTTATGAACAAAAAATAGAGCAGGAATACTACGGACATCAAATTTTTGAGCAATCGCTTCATTTTTTTCGATGTTGATTTTGACAATCTCGAAGTTATCAGCATGCTTGGCAGCCAACTTTTCGACCGTAGGGAGCAACTGCTGACAAGGACCACACCAATCGGCATAGAAGTCGAGCAATACAGGTTTGTCTTGATTGACAATATCATTGAACTGTTGAATACTGGTTATCTCTTTCATGGTTTTTTATGTTTTGGTAGCAATGTTTTGCTAATGTTGATTAATTTGATAATACAAAGATAGGTGCTTTTATTGAATAAGGTTAGGCGGCTTTTCCTGATGAGTTGGCAATTTTTCCCTTGTGCAGGACTTCAGGTGTAATAAGTGATATTTCATTAAGAAAGTTTCCATTGAGATGAACAAAAAAATATTTTAGTAGTTTAATACTTGAATATCTGTTAAAATGTTTTTATATTTACAGCATGAAAGAAACTAAAAGAAAATTTTCGGTCGATCAACTCCAAAAGGTAGCAAAAGTGCTCAAGACAATTGCACACCCTGTCAAATTGGAGATATTAGAAATATTGGAGGCAGAAGAGCCTATTGATGTTTCGACTATTCGAGACCGTTTGGAAGCGAGTTGCGAAGTATCCATGTTGTCGCATCATCTATCCAAGATGAAAGATAATGGAATTGTAAAATCAGAAAAACAAGGCAAAAGAGTTTTGTATCGAATAGCGGATCGCTATATTCTCAATATTTTTGATTGTATGGAAGGCTGCGATTTCTTATAATTTTAGACAAATTACAAGACAAAGAACAATAACAGTATAGAAAAAAAAATCAAAAAATAACAATATATATATTATGAATGTCGAACAAATTTATACAGGTTGCTTATCGCAAGGGGCTTATTTTATACACAGCGAGGGCGAAGCCGTTATCATTGATCCATTAAGAGAAGTAACACCTTATGTGCAGAAAGCAAAAAAAGCAGGAGTGAAGATTAAGTATATTTTTGAGACGCACTTTCATGCAGATTTTGTGAGTGGTCATCTTACATTGTCGAAGCAAACAGGAGCGACCATTGTTTATGGACCAACAGCCGAGCCGAGCTTTGGGGCTCATATTGCCAAAGATGGCGAAGAGTTTAAGGTAGGTAAATTGACGTTCAGAGCATTGCATACCCCAGGGCATACGATGGAAAGTACCACTTATTTGCTATTGGACGAAGAAGGAAATGAAAAAGCTATTTTTACAGGCGATACCTTGTTTTTGGGCGATGTAGGAAGACCTGATTTAGCTCAAAAAGGAGCTGATTTGACTATCGAAGATTTGGCAGGGTATTCTTATGACAGCTTGCGCAATAAAATTATGCCATTGCCTGACCATATTATGGTGTATCCTGCTCATGGAGCTGGTTCTGCTTGTGGCAAAAACATGATGAAAGAAACCGAAGATACATTGGGCAACCAAAAGAAAATGAATTATGCCCTGCGTGCGGACATGACCAAGGAAGAATTTATAGCAGAGGTGACCGATGGTTTGACGACTCCACCAGCGTATTTTCCTCTCAATGTCAAACTCAATAAAGAAGGCTACGAAGACATCAATACAGTGTTGTCAAGTGGTTTGCAGGCACTTTCGCCCGATGCTTTTGAAGCAATAGCAAACGAATCAGGTGCTTTGTTATTAGATGTGCGTACCAAAGAGATATTTGCAGCAGAACATTTGCCCAATAGTATTTTTATAGGTTTGGAAGGTGGTTTTGCTCCTTGGGTGGGCGAATTGATCAAAGATATAGCACAGCCTATTTTATTGATTGCCCCAGAAGGCAAAGAAAAAGAAGCCATTACACGTCTTTCGAGAGTAGGTTTTGACGCTACTATAGGTTATCTGGAAGGTGGCTTGGCAGCATGGAAAGCAGCAGGAAAAGAAACCGATAAGATCGAACAACTATCAGCCGATGCTTTTGCCGAAAGGCAAAAAAATGAAAAGGAAATAGCTGTATTTGATGTTCGTAAACCGAACGAATACCAATCGGAACACGTGGAGATAGCAGAGAATACGCCGCTGAGTGAGTTGAATGATCACTTAGGGAAATTTCCGAAAGAAAAGCCATTTTATGTGCATTGTGCGAGCGGTTACCGCTCTATGATAGCGTCTTCTATACTCAAATCTAGAGGGTTCCATAACTTGATAGAAATAATAGGAGGATTCAAGGCAATACAACAAACAACGGTTCCAACTACGGCTTTTGTTTGCCCGAGTACGCTAAAATAAAAGGGTAGTATTTATGCTTTTTGTTAAATAATTATATATATCTAAATAATGATTGAATTTTTGAGCCAAGCGTGGGCTTGGTACATCTCTGGACCTTTGATTGCTTTAGTCATGTTTTTGCTATTGTGGGCAGGTGGGAGTTTTGGAGTTAGTTCTACATTACGCAGTGTCTGTGCCATAGGTGGAGCAGGCAAACGAGTCGATTTTTTTGATTTTGACTGGAAAGCACAACGTTGGAATTTGGTGTTTGTAGCGGGAGCTATTATTGGTGGATTTATAGCTGCCAATTGGTTGCAAAACCCTGAGCCATTGGATCTCAGTCCTGCTACTGTAGCAGACTTACAAGCCTTCAATATTCCGTTTGATGGTGGATTGGCTCCCGAATACCTTTTTAGTTGGGAGAGCTTGATGACCGTACAGGGCTTTTTGACACTAGTTGTTGGTGGCTTTTTGGTCGGATTTGGCTCTAGATGGGCAGGCGGCTGTACTTCAGGACACGCCATTAGTGGTCTATCCAATCTGCAATTGCCCTCTTTGATTGCCGTTATTGGTTTTTTCATTGGCGGACTGCTAATGACCTTCTTTATCTTTCCACTTATTTTTAGTTAAACAACTTATGAAATATATCAAATTTTTAGGGATCGGGATACTTTTCGGTATCATCATGACCAAATCAGAAGCCGTATCGTGGTACCGCATACAAGAAATGTTTCGCTTTCAGGCGTTCCACATGTATGGAATTATTGGTTCTGCACTAGTGGTGGGAGCCATTGGGGTACAGTTGATTAAGCGATACGAAATTCGCTCGCTCCAAGGTGCCGTTATCGAATTTAACGACAAAAAAATGAGTATTGCACGATACTTATTTGGAGGAATTATATTTGGCTTGGGCTGGGCATTGTCAGGCTCTTGCCCAGGACCTATGTACACCCTTTTGGGCAATGGATTTACAGTATTTGCCATTGTTATTTTGAGTGCCGTAGTTGGTACTTATACCTACGGTTTGTTCAAGGATAAACTACCACACTAGCAAAGCTGAACAATAAGGTTTATATTTGCCATTATTATTAAAAGTTGTTTAAGAATTGGGTTCATTTTTCCACCAATTGAATTCTTAAACAACTTCTTAAAAAACAATAGAATCATGTTAGGAAAAGGCTCAAAATTATACAGTATTTTTAGGTTTAAATGTCCTCATTGTCACGAGGGCGATTTGTACAAGTCTTCGTTGACTTCTATGAACGGGATTTATAACATGCACGAAAAATGCACTGAATGTGGACAGCGTTACGAACTCGAACCAGGGTTTTATTGGGGCGCGATGTACATCGGTTATGCGTTGAGTAGTGGTTATATGCTCATTGGGGTTTCTATCGCCATTTTCTTGATGGGCTTGAGTGTCAATCAAAGTTTTGCTTTGGTGATTATTCTGGGGCTTTTCTTTCTGCCCTTGATTGCACGTTTTGCACGCTCTGTCTGGATCAATCTGTACATCAAGTACGACCCCACGGCAGTAGAACGCTACCGCAAGAAAGTCAAAGAGTAGCTGCAAAACAGCTCAACATTCAAACTAGGCATATTGTCAAATAGACAGTATGCCTAGTTTTCTTTGAGAGCGTGTCTGAAATTATTGTTTTCATGCTCTAAAGTCTTTGGCTGTCATGCCTTCCTGCTTTTTGAAAAAACGGCTAAAGGCTTGAATATCATTGAAACCCAACTCAAAACCAATATCTGAAATAGACTGCGAAGAATGTCGCAGTAGTCGCCTTGCTTCTATCATCTTGCGGTTATGAATCAGTTCTAGAGGAGTTTTGTTGCCTGTCTTTTTGAATACATTCGAGAGTGTTTTGGGCGACTTGAATAGCAATTCGGCATAAGCCGCCACGGTATGTTTTTCTCTAAAATGTTGTTCGACTAGAAAATTGAAATTACGAACCAAATCAGCTTGGTCTTGATCTTGGTACTGAAAGTTAGTCTGCACTTTGTAGATACGAGTACACAAAATCAGCATGCGTTGCAGCATCATTTGGAGCATTTCTAGCTGCAAGTTGTCTTGCGAAGATTGCATTTCTAAACACAACATATCCCAAGCCGTTTGTAGCGTTTGTAGGTCCTGTGGCTGTGGCTCAATAATTGGCAAATTGGACGACCCAAAATACAAAATTCCCTTGCAGCCTACTTCACTATCTTGATGTACAATACAGTAAAAAGGGCGGTTGAATTTGAGTAGTTTTAGCCCATTGATTTGATGTAGTTGCAGTCGATGAAATTCGGTCAAACAGACAATTTGATTGGTCTGGAAGGTATATGTTTTGCCATCAATCGTTATTTTATTGCCATCGGTATCAAACCACAAAAACATCAGTTGAGTCGTGGCTACATCGGTCAATTCGCCTTGATTTTGGGCGTTGATGTAGGTCACTTCAAAGTATTCGTTAGTTTGGCCGATATATTTCATAAACGTTGTTTTTTTTCTTTACAAATCGCTGAGAGTAACATTATCCTCAGAGTAACCTTCGTCGTTGATTTCAAGGCTCTCAATCGCATCTTCGTCGTCTTTTTTTCCGTTGGTTTGCGATACCAAAAATCCACCAAATAGAATCAAAGCAGAGGCTAAAATAAGGTTCATAGAAACCGTAGTGCCATCGGTGGCAATACTCAATAAGGCGGTAATAAGTGGCGTGGTATAAATATAGGTACTTACAATCGAGGCATCTAATATTTTGAGTGCAAAGGTATTGAGCAAGAAGGTGATAAAGGTGATGCAAATCAAAATAAACCCAAGAGCAATCCAAACTTCATTGCTCAACGAACCCCATGCCACTCTAGTCAATCCCAACCCCCAAACAGGTAATAAGTAAAGCGTACCGAAGCCAAACAGCCATTTGAGTATCGTTAGAGGGTGGTATTTTTGGAGTAGTGGACTAATTAACGTCAAGTAAATAGCATAAGAACCAGCACTGACTGCTACAAGCATATTGCCGACTAACGGATCTTCCGCTTTGTTTTCTAGCCCCGTATCGCCCATAATCAAGATAACGCCACCAATAGACGCAATCAGTACGCCAACAAGTTTGCCGACTTCAATTTCGCCTCGTATCAGGATAGCAAACAAAATCAAAAAGAGGGGAGACGTGAGCGTCAGTAGCGAGGCGTTGACAGGAGTCGTCAAGTTGAGCCCCGTAAAAAACAACACGTTACTGACCGTAATACCAAACAAACCACAAGCTCCCAGTAGCAATATATCTTTGGTTTCGACTTTCTCCCGAACAAGCAACATTTGAGCGGTGCCAAAGATGAGCGTAGCAAAAATAGCACGCAAAAGCGTCAATTCGAAAGGTGAAATAAAACCAGAAGTATCCGAAGCTACCATGTAACTACCAGCATACAAAACCGACTCTACAAGTAAGCAGATATGGGCTAAAAATTCTTTTTTCATGAATAAAAGGACAAGCTATTAGTAGTTTTTTGAAACAAAATAGCAATATTTAGTAATAGATGTATTAGATTTAATCCTGCAAAATAGCAAAAATGCTCTTAATTGCAGACAACTGCCCAATACAAAAAAAGTCAAATGTCCCTTCCTACCAGAACATCTGACCCGAACAATAGCTAAAAGTCGATTTAGCTGCTTTTATGTTTCGTTTTTTTGTGCCGTTGAGTATCATTCAACAGCATAACTCCATAATGTATTCCATCAACAAAAGTTACAATTAGAACCTATGAAAGAAGAACTGATAGATAATCAATGGTATGAAACAGAAGATTATACGCCGATTCGAAATCCTGCAATGAAGCGATTAGAAAATGCAATTCTGTTACTTTCTGGCATCTCCGCTTTTTTTATACTTTGGAGCTTGAGAAAAATAGACTGGTTGGTAATAGCTGATGTCTATTACAATATAGAAAGTATGTTTTGGAGCTTGGGACCAATCGTTATTACTATATTGGCGGTGATGCAATGGCGGAAATTAACAAAAACCCAAGACGAAGAGTCCCAACAAAAAGCCTTGTTTTTTTCACCACCCTTGACTATTCTCTTTGTGCTTTTTGCTTTACTTCTGGTGCGAGATAGTTATCAGTTATTGCAATCGTTTTATTACATGATTCGTTATTTTATGGATGTTTTTCCTACGATTAGTTCTTTTTTTGCAATCATATTTTGGCAATTTTTTGCTATTGCAGCAATAGCTCTGAAAGGCTACTTTTTGCACGTTGTTCACAAAATAAAGAAAGATAGAGCGTAATAATTTACCACAATAATTCTAAGAAGCTAGGTGTAAAATTGAAGTATATGAATGAGCAATTATTAGACGAGTATATCAATGATAATCGACAGATACGTACCGTCAATTTGTCGCAACTAGAATACGTAGTAATAGCAATGCAGATTGTTATTTTTTTGTATAGCGCTTGGCATACGTTGCCGTATATTTTCAATGAAGAAAGCCTTATTTTATTGGTGTTTTTTATGTTTAGCTTTAGTGGAACATTTATTACGATAGCAGGAGTGTGGGGTTGGCGTCAAGCCAGCCAACGCTATGACCAAGCACCTGCACAAAATCATTTTCGCGCTCCAGGCTGGGTTTCTTTGTTGCGTAAGCTTATGGTTTTGGTTGTCACATATAGCCTCTATCAAAACGGCAAAACGATTACATTTTTCTTTACGGGAGGAACTACTTTTTATTGGATAATAGCACCGATTATTTATCTGTTTTTTTCAGCTTTGGGTACTTATTATTTATACTTTACGACTAAGCTCGAAAAACAACATTCATAATGAAAAATGTATTGGACGAAAGTCTCCACCCGTCAAAAGTGGTGCTGCCAAAGCAGCTAAAGTATGCCGAAATTATATTGTTTTTGGCGATAGTCGTAGCGGCTATTTATCGTTGGAGTCAGTTGCTCCAGCAAGATTATTTGAGTACAATCGCTGCTATGGCTTTTTCTAATATAGAGTTGTTTTTACTTTTGGTGCTAATAGTGGGGTGGCGAAAAAACATTACGGACTTTCAGTCTTCCAACCAAACGGTTGTATTGATTCCTGTATGGTTGCGAGTACTGTGGATTATAGCAACGTTATTCTTCTGTTTTGCCACGGCCTCCATTGGGTATATGGTGTGGCTTTTTTTTGAGTTGCAATCAAGTACGAT
The DNA here is from genome assembly GCA_937139495.1 of uncultured Saprospiraceae bacterium. GTDB lineage: Bacteria > Bacteroidota > Bacteroidia > Chitinophagales > Saprospiraceae > Aureispira. Next base: position 24,640 of record CAKZQC010000013.1, read on the forward strand.
ACCGCTTGATTATCGGAACAGAATTATAATAAGTCAACTGCAAAGGCTTGTTTTTATTCCTCCATTGGGCTATTATCTGTTTATTACGTACAAAATTAAAAAAGCCTTTTCATAAATTTTTGAACTACTGTATTTTATAATTATCTTAATCCAATTAAAGCAATAAGAAATGGTAGTATAGCATACTAAGCTAGCTGAATTACCCACAAAAGCACTAAACGAATGATAGATATACCCTTACTGAAAGAATTTTGCAGAATACCTGCCGCCCCTGGATTTGAACAGCGCTTGCGTGCCGTTATTATGGAAATGGTCAAGCCTTATGTAGATGATTTATATACCGATGCCATGGGCAATGTATATGCCGTCAAGAAAGGAACGAAACAAGGCGATGACGCAAAAAGAATCATGATTGGTTCGCACATGGACGAAATTAGCTTTATTGTGACACATATCGAGGAGGGCGGTTTTATTCGCTTTCATACACTCGGTGGTTTCGACCCCAAAACACTTACTTCTCAACGGGTAATCATACACGGTAAGGAAGATATTATGGGTTGTATGGGCTGCAAACCAGTACACTTAATGTCCGCTTCTGAGCGCGGCAAATCTATGGCTATCAAAGATTATTTTATTGATACAGGACTAACCAAAACAGAAGTAGAAAAGCTAGTTAGTGTCGGCGACCCGATTACGAGAGAGCGAGAATTGATAGAAATGGGCAATTGTGTCAATTCCAAATCATTGGATAACCGACTGGCGGTGTATATGCTTTTTGAGGCATTGCGCGAGCTCAAAGATGTTGAATTACCTTACGATGTATATGGAGTATTCACCGTGCAAGAAGAAATCGGGATAAGAGGGGCAAGCGTAGCCGCTCAAAAGATAAACCCGCATTTCGGACTTGGTATTGATGTGACGATTGCCTTTGACGTACCAGGTGCACAAGGACACGAAAAGATAACTTCGTTGGGCGAAGGGGTAGCCATTAAGATTATGGACAGCTCTACGGTTTGTGATTATCGCATGGTGCAGTTCATGAAAGAGCAAGCCGACAGCAACAACATCAAGTGGCAACCTGAAGTATTGACAGGTGGCGGAACCGATACGGCAGGCATTCAGCGTAGAGGGTTGGACGGAGCCATAGCAGGCTGTATTTCAGTGCCTTGTCGCAATGTACACCAAACGATAGAAATGTCTCACAAAGAAGATATACGAGGTGGCGTTGATTTGCTCAAAGCCTGTCTGCAACAAATGGACAGCTATGATTGGAGTTTTAAATAATACTCAATTTTTAAGTTAATTTCTTGTGCTGCTATTGCATAGCAATGCAATCAACGATTTTGATTCACCACTAGAAATATCAAAAATAGATGACCTCAAAGAAAGAAACAACGGAAGAGAAAATACTAGAATCTGCCAAAAAAATATTCTACCAAAAAGGATTGAAAGGAGCTCGTATGCAAGAAATAGCCGATGACGCAGGAGTCAACAAGGCGATGTTGCATTATTACTTTCGCTCCAAGGATAAGCTGTTCGACAAGGTGTTTGAGCAGAGCGTGCAGAGTGTCACGCCTGTCTTGATGAATGTATTTCTGAAGGAAACCGAATTGGACGCCAAAATCAATAACTTGGTAGAAATTCTGATTGACTTGTTCCTCAAAGAGCCATATCTCTCTAATTTTATTGTCAATGAATTGAGCCAAAACCCTGATAAGCTTTATCGCAATGTCATGGACTCCGAAGGAGGACTTATCGGTCAAATTATACCTGTCATTAATGAGCAATTACAAGTCGGTATCGAAAAAGGAATTGTCAAAGATGACATCAAACCAGCAGAGTTAATTCTCAATATTATGTCGCTTTGTTTGTTGCCAATCATGGCACAAGGTGTACTCCAACAAACCTTGGGCATAGACGACGACCGCATGGATCGGTTTATGGAAAAAAGAAAACAAACGGTTACAAAGTTTGTCTTGGCAGCCATCCAACCCTAAGGAAATTTCAACGAAAAAAAATAAACAGCGAAGCGATTAAGAAAATACTTTCTTAGTCGCTTTTTTCATTGCTAGGTGTTTTTTGAACAATGGTTCTAGTCTATATCTAAAATCTGTTCGTTTTTCTAGTACTATATAATTATATTCGTAGCAATGCACAATAACTGTTCAATATTTATAAATTTGATATGAAAAATCTGCTGTTTACTATTTGTTGCTTGCTAATGCCAATCCTTATTTTCGCTCAAAAAATTGACCCGAATGATGTGACGATTATTCGTGACAAATGGGGCGTGCCGCATATTTATGGCAAGACCGATGCTGATGCTGTTTATGGACTGGTTTGGGCACATGCCGAAGATAATTTTGAATTGATGCAGCATTCTTGGGCAGCTACACGAGGTAGAGCAGCCGAAATATTAGGTAAAAATGGGGCTATTTTTGATGTGCTGGGGTACATGATGGAGATGGACGAAACAATTAATGCACAGTACGAAACCGCTTTTTCGGAAGAGTTCAAATTGATACTCAAAGCCTACGCACAAGGGGCGAGTGATTATGCCGCCATGCACCCCGATGAGGTGCTGCTCAAAGGATTTTTTCCACTTACCGAACGTGATGTAGTGGCGGGTTATTTGATTGGAAATGTACTCATGACAGGAGCGGCTTTTGAGATAGGCAAAGTATTTGGCAATCACCTGAAACCTTATGAAACACAGCCGACAGGCTCCAATGGTTTTGCGATAAGCAAGGACATTACGACCGATGATAAAACTATTTTTTGCAGCAATTCGCACCAGCCGCTAGAGGGCATCTTATCTTGGTACGAAGTACACATCAATAGCGAACAAGGTTGGAATATGTTGGGGGCTACTTTTACGCTAGGCGTAACGCCTTTTGTGGGAACTAACGAACATTTGGGCTGGACGCATACGGTTAACCACCCTGATTTGACAGACGTCTATCAACTTAAAATGCACCCCAAAAAGAAGCTGTATTATGAGTTGGATGGTACATGGCATAAGCTCGAAAAAAAGAAACTCAAAACAAAGGTGAAATTAGGCTTTATCAAATTGCCCGTAGGGATCAAATTCTACAAAAGTAAGCACGGTATGGTTATCAAAAATAAGACGGGCTATTATGCCTTGCGTTTTGTTGCCAATAAGCGGATTGGGGCGGCGGAACAGTGGTTCAGAATGAACAAGGCGACTAATTTTGAAGCGTTCAAAGCAGCACTAGATAAAATGCAAATCCCTTGTTTTAATGTGGTATATGCCGACAAAGAAAATAATATTTATAACCTAGCCAATGGACTGATTCCGAATAACAGAAGCCCAAAATACGATTGGCAAAAAGTACTGGACGGTAGTATTTCTGACAATATTTGGCAACCAAATTTTTATAGTCGTTCTGAATTGCCACAGCTCGAAAACCCTTCTTGTGGTTGGGTTTTTAATTCCAACAATACTCCTTTCACGGGAACCGCTCCCCAATGTGATATACAGGCAGAAGATTATCCCAATGCTCAGATGGGTTATCTAGAATTGGAGACCAATAGAAGCCTCCGCTTTCTGGATTTGATGAAAGCATACAAGGATAAAAAAATGACGTACGAGCAGTTCAAAACTATGAAATTTGATATTCAATATGCTGACAGTACGTATTATACCTACAATATCAAAAACTTAGATTTGATAACACAGCTCGACCCAAAAAAATACCCAGATTTGGCAGATGTGATCCAGATGGTAGATGAATGGGACAGAAAACCCGATAGCCAAGATACGATTGCTACCGTGTTTTCTGTAGCTCTTACTTATGTCATCGATGAGTTGGCTGCTCGCTCCAATCTATTGGGGGCCAACACACTGGACGAAAGTGTTTTTGTAGAGGCATTGCGAAAAGCAAAAAAATACCTGATCAAACATCATGGCAAAGTGACCGTTCCTTTTGGGCAAGTACATGTACATCAACGTGCCAAAGGAAGTGATAAGGCTATTCCTTATGCAGGAATGCCCGAGAACCTATCGGCAATGGCATACAATCGTCAAAAAAATGGAATACTTAGAACCTATTCAGGGGATTCGTATATATTGATAGTGCAGTTTGACCAAAATGGAATAGCGACGCTCGAAACGATTAACGCCTTTGGTTCATCGAACCATGCCGATAGTCCACACTATACCGACCAAATGGATATGTTCGCCAAAAAGCAACTCAAACCCATGACGCTCGATAGAGCTACTATCGAAAAAGAAGCGGTACGAACATATTCGCCACAAGTCAAATAATGGGCTAGTTGTCATGTTATGAAAATTTCTAATAATTAACCTAAAAAAATCAATATTATCATCAATCAACTTCCTTTTTGGCTCAACGGTTTATTTACCGCAACAGCTATCTACACACTTGTTTTCTTTTACTTTACCTTCGGTAAGAATACCAAATTAGTAGTGGCAAGTATTGTCTGGATAACCTTTTTGTGCGTACTAGCGGCAAGCGGATTTTTGCTCAACACGACTGCTTTGCCTCCTCGATATGGAATCGTTTTGATACCACCTATTTTGTTCCTGATTTATGGTGTATTGCCTAAGCAGCGAGCTTGGGCAATAGCTAACTATGATGCAGGTTTTGGTACATTGCTGCATACTGTCCGAGTGCCTGTCGAATTGAGTTTATACTATTTGTTCTTGTACAAACAAGTGCCTGAATTAATGACTTTTGAAGGACGAAATTTTGATATATTGGCTGGCTTGACGGCACCAATAATATATCTACTGCACATCAAAAATAAGTTGTCTAGGACTAGCCTAATTATTTGGAATGTCGTTAGCTTATTATTAGTTACTTTTATATTGATAAATGGAGCTTTATCGGCAGAATTGCCTTTTCAGCAATTTGCTTTTGACCAACCCAATGTAGCGATGAAATACGCTCCCTATGTGCTACTACCGGGATTAATCGTTCCGATGGTCATGTACACGCATCTTATTGCTATTTTCAAATTTGGGAAGACCAACTTCGCTGCTAGATGCTAAGTAGGTGGATAAAAATAGCTTTCTATTTTGTTCTGAATGCTTGTTCTGAAACAACTTCAATAAGTAAGTTGTAGCCTGAAGGCAAAAAAGTGTACATTTCTAAAACGAAAAAAGAAGACTCCAATTTATTGAAGTCTTCTTTTTTGTCTAGCAGTCTTACCACTATTTCTTTTCGAGCAAATCACGCATAGCAGAAAGTGTCTCAAACGGACCATCTACGATAACCGAATTGACAACCCAGTCAGGAACACTACCGCCCAAATCTGCAACCGATTGGAGTTCTATCTTAACGGTACCATTTTTCAAGTCAGTAAATCTCCAATAGCCTTTGGTACGAGGAATGCGGACAACACCACTTTTGGCAGGAATAAAATCAGGTAAAGAAGTCATGGTGACGAGTACTACATCAGGCGAAGGCGTTGTAAACACCGAACGAGTAATATTATCTCTATCCGTAACGGGCCAAGGTGCATCGCCCAAGTTATAAGTAATGATTTCGTTTTTTGAAACTACTTTGAGGTTAGAAACCTCAATACTTCTTTTCATGTATTTTTTGCGCTTGACTGGGTCACGATACACATCAACAGCTTCTGCCAATGTCGTCTTGACGGTAACCGAACCACGGTATTGTTTGGTACTCCAGCCTTCAATAAAACGGGTCTTGATATCGACTCCGCCTTTGTTCTTGGCGTTGGTCCATTTTTGTGCTTCTGCAGTAGTAGAAAAAGCGAGTAATAGTAGTAGTGAAAAGGCGAAAGATAGTACTGGTGTGGACATGAATGATTCGTTTTTTTTGTTAAAAAGTGTATTTGTTATGTACTTGTTAATACGCAAATAGAATACCACTTTGTTATCAAAAGTTCTTATTAGAGGCTTTTATTTAAGTATTTGTTCAATTTATTTAAAAAAAATGGAATTTTTATTAATTTTTTAGTGTTTCGCCCATCTTTTTCAAAAAAAATAAATCAACGGATAAACCCAACAAGCTGTTTCTTAAATTGGGTTAAACCCTGCCCAGAACCGCTTACTTTTTTGTACCTTTGAAACAATTAATACCATAGTATTTGCCAATCAAAAAAGTATATCCATGCCAGATTTTGTCCACCTACATTCACACACACAATTTTCGTTATTAGATGGTGCTTCTAATATAGATGTACTCATGAAAAAAGCTGCTGATGATGGTATGAAAGGCGTAGCCTTGACCGATCATGGCAATATGTTTGGAGCGTTCAAATTTGTGGCATCGGCAGAGCGAAATGGTATCAAACCAATCGTAGGTTGTGAGTTCTATCTAGTAAACGATAGACACAAACGTTCTTTTGCGAAAGCCAAAGGAGAGCGAGATAAGCGGTATCATCAGTTATTGTTAGCCAAAAATACAGTAGGCTACGAGAATTTGTGCAAACTCTGCTCCGCAGGATTTATGGACGGTCTGTATGGCAAATTTCCTCGTATTGACAAGGAATTGCTATTGCAACACCATGAAGGATTGATTGCGACAAGCTGTTGTGTAGGAGCAGAAATCCCGCAGGCAATTATACAAAAAGACCATGCCAAAGCGGAAGAGTTGCTAAAGTGGTGGCTGGACTTATTTGGAGAAGATTTTTATATAGAAATACAGCGTCACAAAGGGCTAGATGATTTAGATGTTTTTGTAGATGGCAAACGTACTTTTAGTGGCGTAAGTCAAGAAGATGTCAATCAAGTACTGTTGGGATTTGCCAAAAAATATAACATCAAAGTTATTGCGACCAATGATGCCCACTATGTAGAAGAAGAAGATGCAACGGCGCATGATATGCTTTTGTGTATCAATACAGGTTCGTTGGTGTCAGACCCTAATCGTTTCAAATTTTCGAGTTCGGACTATTATTTCAAGTCGCAAGCAGAAATGACCAACATCTTTCTAGATGTACCCGAAGCGATTGATAATACGATTGAGGTATTTGACAAAATAGATAAGCTGACACTCGCCAGAGATATTTTATTGCCTGCTTTTCCATTGCCCGAAGTATTCAAAACACAAGATGAATACCTGCGTTTTTTGACCTATGAAGGAGCCAAAAAACGTTATGGCGTTATACTGGACGAAAATACGATGACTCGACTAGATTTTGAGTTGGACGTTATCCGAAATTCAGGTTATCCAGGGTATTTTTTGATTGTACAGGATTTTACGACCGAGGCTCGTAATATGAATGTATCGGTAGGGCCAGGTAGAGGAAGTGCTGCAGGAAGTGCGGTAGCTTATTGTTTGGGAATTACAAACGTAGATCCGATTAAATACGATTTGCTATTTGAGCGTTTCTTGAATCCAGAGCGTGTTTCGATGCCCGATATTGATATTGATTTTGATGATGTGGGACGACAAAAAGTAATTGATTATGTGATTGATAAATATGGTCGTAACCAAGTCGCTCAGATTATTACTTACGGTTCGATGGCTGCCAAAACCTCGCTACAAGATGTAGGTCGAGTAATGGACATTCCGCTCGACCAAGTGATTCAGACCAAAAAAGCGTTTCCAGAAAACATGAGTGCGACACTCAAAAAAGTACTGGAAGATGGCGGTATCAATGCCAAGCTGAAAGGCAAAATGGACGGAGAGGATTTGCAACGTGCCGAAAATTTCCGCCAGCTCGCTGAAGGAGATGATGATATTGGGACGATGATTCGTAATGCCAAAAAGCTAGAAGGTTCTATCCGAAATACAGGGATTCATGCTTGTGGCGTAGTGATTACGCCCGATGATATTCGCAATTTTGTCCCTGTGACCGTTGCTAAGGATTCCGACCTGTTGGTGACACAATTTGACAATAGTGTAGCGGAAGATGCAGGATTGCTCAAAATGGATTTCTTGGGTCTCAAAACGTTGACGATTATCAAAGATGCCTGCAAAATTATCAAAGCGATACATGGCGTAGATATTGACCCCGACGAAATTCCACTAGACGATACCAAAACCTATGAGCTTTTTCAGGCAGGTAGAACCGTTGGGGTGTTCCAATATGAGTCGCCTGGTATGCAGAAATATATGCGCGAGTTGATCCCCACCAAGTTTGCGGATTTGATTGCGATGAACGCATTGTATCGCCCTGGTCCAATTGCTTATATTCCAGAATTTATTGATAGAAAGCATGGTAGAAAACCGATTGTATATGACCTTGATGGCATGGAAGAATATCTAGCAGAAAGCTACGGTATTACGGTTTATCAAGAGCAAGTGATGTTGCTTTCGCAAAAGCTCGCCAATTTCTCGAAAGGGGAAGCGGATGTATTGCGTAAAGCAATGGGAAAGAAACAAATGGCGACGCTGCAAAAGATGAAACCACAGTTTCTAGATGCAGGAGAAGGCAACGGACACGACCGAAAAATACTAGAGAAAGTGTGGAAGGATTGGGAGGCATTTGCTTCTTATGCTTTCAATAAATCACACTCTACTTGTTATGCTTTTGTGGCGTTTCAGACGGCTTACCTCAAGGCGCATTACCCAGCCGAATTTATGGCGTCTGTATTGACGCATAATAAGGGCGACATTAGCAAAGTGCAGTTCTTTTTGGAAGAATGTAGAGCCATAGAGGTACCCGTGCTAGGTCCTGATATCAACGAGAGTTATATGAATTTTTCGGTCAATAAAGATGGAGCGATTCGCTTCGGAATGTCGGCAGTCAAGGGCGTAGGAGAGGGTGCCGTAGAGGCATTTTTGGAGGCACGGAAAGAAGGTGGTGATTTTGTCGATTTGGTAGATGTCGTCAAGCGAATAGCCCCCGGCAATGCCAACAAGAAATGTTTTGAAAGCTTGGTACTTGGTGGAGGATTAGATGTATTTGCTGTGACTAGAGCTACTTATTTTTCTCCCATGCTGGACGGGAAAGGTAACTTTTTGGAGAGTGTCCTCAAATTTGGGAGTGCTTACCAGAAGCAAAAAAATGATATGACTTTTTCACTCTTTGGAGTGGGAGCGATAGACGAGACGATGCCACCACCCAAAATGCCCGAAGGGATAGAGGAGTGGGGGTTGATGGAAAAGCTAAAACGAGAAAAAGAGGTGACTGGAATTTACTTGTCAGGGCACCCACTCGATGATTATAAATTTGAGCTCAAAAAGCTAACAAAGACCATTGATAAACTAGATCAGTTCAAAGATCAAGATGTAGCGGTGGGTGTTATTGTGCTTTCTGCCAATCACAAGATTAGCAAAAAAGGCAGTCTATTTGCCTTCGTAACAGTAGAAGATTATAAAGGAAAAACACTAGACTTTGGTTTGTTTGGCGATAACTACCTGCGTAATAAACATTTACTTCAACCCGATATGGTACTCTATATTCAGGGGCGTTATCAGAAAAGCTGGAGAGATGAAAACCAATACGAATTGCGTATTTCAGATATTAAATTGCTAGAAGAAATCGGAAACGAAAAAATAAAAGGGATTGCCATTAATTTGCCCATCCAAAACTTAACGCCACAGCTCATAGAGCAGCTTGATGAAATTTGCCAAAAATACAAAGGTGAACAAGTTTTTTGTGTCAACTTGCTAGATGTGACCAATAAGTTGAAGCTACAGTTGGAGTCTTCCAAAATACGCATCAATGCCGATAGTTTGTTTATCAAAGAATTGGAAATGTTGAACTTGAAATATTCTACTATTAGTTAGAGCATAAACAGCTTCAAATATATTCCTAATGAAAATCCAATAATAGCCACATGAAACACCTACTATTATTCTTCTTGCTCCCGTGCTTACTTCAAGCCCAATCGCCGCACCCCAATATCTTGATTACCAACAATTACAATCCAAATGAACCAACGTTGGCATTGGATCCCAACAATCCTAACATTATGTTGGGTGGTTCAAATATTGATAATTTGTACATCTCCAAAGATGCGGGCAAAACGTGGCGAGAAAAAAAACTCGAATCAAGTTATGGTGTATGGGGCGACCCCGTTATTATTTGCGATACGACAGGCAGTTTTTATTTTTTTCACTTGTCCAATCCACCTAATGGAAGCTGGATAGATCGTATCATTTGCCAACGGAGTGACAACCAAGGTCGCAGCTGGACGAATGGTTCGTATATGGGGTTGAACGGACGCAAAGCACAGGACAAACATTGGGCAGTAGTCGATAGAAAAAAGAATTATATTTATGTAACGTGGACACAATTTGATAAATACAAAAGTGCCGACCCCAAAGATAAGAGCTCCATTCGCTTTTCGATGTCTAAAGACAAAGGCGAAACGTGGACAACTGCCAAAAAGATAAATGAAGTAGAAGGAGATTGCTTGGACAACGATGACACCACAGAAGGAGCGGTGCCGACTATTGGTCCTGATGGCGAAGTTTATGTCGCTTGGGCGGGTCCCGCAGGATTGGTGTTTGATCGCTCACTTGATGAAGGAAATACGTGGCTCGACAACGATATTAAAATTGATCCCATGCCAGGTGGTTGGGATTTGCATATTCCAGGCATTTCTCGCTGCAATGGTATGCCCATAACTTCTTGTGACCTTTCGGGCAACGAACACCACGGGACGATCTATGTCAATTGGGCAGACCAACGAAATGGTACCAAGAATACCGATATTTGGCTGAGCAAATCAACCGACAAAGGTGATACTTGGTCAACGCCTGTACGTGTTAATAATGATGATAGCGAACGCCATCAGTTCTTAACTTGGATGACCATTGACGACAAAACAGGCTATTTATATTTTGTCTTTTATGACCGCAGAGATACCAAAGGCAATGCCACGGAAGTGTATATGGCACGCTCTACTGATGGTGGGGCAACGTTTACGAATTTTAGAGTAAGCCAAAGTCCATTTATTCCGAATCCCAATATCTTTTTTGGCGATTATAATAATATTGTAGCACAAGGCGACATCATACGACCCATCTGGACACGCCTCGATGGTGAAAAATTGGGTATGTACACTGCTCTAATCGACGTTACTAAAATAGACGACGCACAGTCATTACCAGATACAAGCCGATTGCACGAGAACACGGATTTAGCACACAAATATTTGCATGTTTCTTTCAAGACACACGATAGACAGAAGTTGACTTTATTGCTTCGCAATGCCAATAATAAGAAAGTGAAAATACTGTTTCGCAAAAAGGCTTTTGATATGGGCAAGCACATCGAGAAGTTTGAAAAAACGACCTTAGATTTGCCAAAAGGCAACTATACCTATCAGCTAAAGCAGGGTTGCAAAACAATTAAAAGCAAACCCTTTGTAATCGAATAGTCTATGCTAATTATTACGAGACTTTTTTATCAATTGGGACTGTTTTTTTATCGGATAGCTATCGGAATGGCTAGCCTTGGTGGCAACAACAAAGCAACACTTTTTCGAGCAGGTAGAAAGCAGCTTTTTGAACGCTTAAAAATAGATTTGAAGCACAATACAGCACCTGTTTTTTGGATGCACTGTGCTTCACTTGGTGAGTTTGAGCAAGGCAGACCCTTGCTAGAATCCTTGCGAATAGAATATCCTACGCACAAAATTTTGCTCTCTTTTTTTTCTCCCTCAGGTTACGAACAATGCAAGGAATATAAAGGAGCTGACTGGGTCTATTATTTGCCATTGGATAACAAAAAAAATGCTCAAAAATGGTTAGATCTCATACAACCTCAGAAGGTGTTTTTTGTCAAGTATGAATATTGGTATTATTACCTTACGGCAATGAAAAAGCGAAAAATAGAAGTCTATTTGGTAGCGGCTATTTTTCGTCCAGAACAAGCATTTTTCAAATGGTATGGAGTGTTTTTTAGGAGGATGCTGACTTGCTTTACGCAAATATTTGTGCAAGATGCTGTTTCTCAACAGCTACTCGAATCCATTGATATAATGACCAGCCATATCATAGGCGATACTCGGTTAGATCGAGTATTGCAAATCAAAAAAGAAATAAAACCAATCCCGATTATTCAACGCTTTTGTGGCAATAAAGCTACCTTAGTAGCAGGAAGTACTTGGAAGCAAGATGAGGCAATATTAAAGCAGTTTTTAGAAAAAAATAGTTGTTACCAGCTCATTATTGCACCGCATGAAATAGATGAAAAACACTTATCGGAAATAGAAGAAAAAATGATTCTTTTTGGTTGTGTACGCTATACCAATTGCCATGCAGAAGACAATTGGCATACAAAAAGAGTTTTGATTTTAGACACCATGGGAATGCTCAATCAAGTCTATCAATATGCCAAAATTGCACATATTGGAGGTGGTTTTGGAGCAGGTATTCACAACACGCTAGAAGCGGTTGTCTATGAAATTCCGATTACGTTCGGTAGCAATTACCAAAAGTTCAAGGAAGCAACAGACCTGCTTCAATTGGGCGTAGCCCACGAAATAAAAAATGCAACAGACCTGCATATCTGGATAAAAAAAGTAGAACAAAATCCCAACGAATATTTTGAAATACAGCAAAAAGCAAAGCGCTACCTCCAACAAAATCAGGGTGCGACTAGAAAAATAATAGACAAAATAGAATAACCGAAAAACCAACGATAGCTCGTAAGGGCGAATTGCCATTCGCCCACCGCCCACAATAGGCAATCCATAACCGAAAAGCCAACGATATCTGCGGGCGAATGTCAATTCGCCCGCAACGAAAAGCCACCGATAGCTCGTAAGGGGGAATTGCCATTCGCCCACCGCCCACAATAGGCAATCCATAACCGAAAAAGCCAACAATAACTACGGGCGAATGTCAATTCGCCCCAACGAAAAACCACCGATAGCTAGTAAGGGCGAATTGCCATTCGCCCACCACCCACAACAGGCAATCCATAACCGAAAAGCCAACAATAACTGCGGGCGAATGTTAATTCGCCCCAACGAAAACCACCGATAGCTCATAAGGGTGAATTGTCATTAGCACCAACACCAACTAACGTTCCAGATAAAGATACAATCCAGCATCTGACAGCAACTTGAAGAGCGTCAAGATACACAGCAAACCCAATGGACTGGTAAAGCCGCTATAATAGAAAACGCCAATAACGCCTAGCCACAAGAAATTGAAAATAAACTGTAGAGGCTGAATTAGCAGCCGAGAAGAAGTAGGCAATTGCGAAGCAATAGGAATAAAACCACGCTTTTCGAGTAGTAAAATAGGAACCAAGAACATACCCAAAAACAAAACACTCAATAGCAATAAGTCATTTTGCCAAAGCTGATAGGGAAGTTGTGCTAAAGTGCTGCCAATACCTTGTGAAATATCCCAATCAGGAACATTCGAAATATGAATAATGAGCAAGAGCATAGCAAAAGATAAACAGGCGGTATAAATACTTAGACCTAGAATTTGTAGGCGCTTTTTGTGCTGTGCCGTGTTGATAGTATTACTTGCAGCGGCATATTTTTTAGGAATGACCAATTCTAAATAAATAAGCAAAATTAAGGCGGCTAATGGCTCTAGCCAATACAAAAATAAAGTTTGGAAAAGCGTCCAACCAAAAAAAAGCATACCAATAGGCAGCAAAAAACTATTGAGCAGGCTGGCATAAAATAACGGACTTTTGAACGTCTGAGGATTGAATAAAGACATGAATGACTGTTTTTTGAGAGAAACTTTCATTTTTTACTGAAAGTTTTAAAAGAAAGGTGCTTTTTAGCAACCAAAATATTTGTACATTTGTTAGAGAATAAACAAAAATAACCACCATGGACAAGAAGATACATAGAAATCTAAATGTACTTTTGCAGGACGATACGCTCGATGCAAATTTGCGAAAAATTGCTCAAAAAGTAGCAGATGCGAAACGAATTACCCCTGAAGAGGGAATTTATTTATACGAGCATGCTTCTTTGGGCTATGTGGGCGTATTGGCAAACTATATTCGCGAAAAGCGACATGGTGACAAGACTTATTTCAATAGAAATTTTCATGTAGAACCAACGAATGTTTGTATCTATACTTGTAATTTTTGTTCGTATTCTCGCCTAATCAAAAAACGTTCGGAAGGCTGGGAATATACGCACGATGATATTATGAATATCATCAAAAAATACGATGGCAAACCTGTCACAGAAGTACATATTGTAGGTGGTGTATTGCCACAATACGATTTCAAATTCTATATTGATTTGTATAAAGCCATCAAGGCACACCGCCCAGATTTGCATGTCAAGGCATTGACTCCTGTCGAATACCATTATATATTCAAGAAAGGAAAAGTGAGCTACGAAGAAGGCATGAAAGCGATGGTCGAAGCTGGCTTGGATTCTATGCCGGGAGGAGGTGCAGAGATATTTGATGAAGAAATTAGAAATCAAATTGCAAAGGATAAATGTAATGCAGAACAGTGGTTGCGTCTGCACGAAATTCTGCACGATTTGGGCAAACGCAGTAATGCCACCATGCTCTATGGACACATTGAGTCTTATGCAAATCGAGTCGATCACATGGAGCGATTGCGACAGCTACAAGACAAAACAGGTGGATTCCAAACGTTCATTCCGCTCAAATTCCGCAATCAAAACAATGATATGTCTCAGCTCGAAGAGGTGTCGGCAGTAGAGGATTTGAAAAACTACGCGATTAGCCGTATTTATCTTGATAATTTTGATCATATCAAAGCCTACTGGCCCATGATTGGGCGTACGACAGCTCAACTCTCGTTGGCGTATGGCGTCAATGATATGGATGGTACTATCGATGATACGACCAAAATTTATTCGATGGCAGGCTCTGAGGAGCAATCGCCTAGCTTATCTACTCGCCAACTGGTAGAGATGGTCAAAGCAGTTAATCGTCACCCGATAGAACGAGATACAGTCTATAATGTGATAGAAGATTATCAGGAGTATGATTTTGGCAAAGAAGAGGTCGGATTTATTGGATTGCCTGTTATTCAGCCCACTTAATATCATATGGAAATTTACTTTTATAGACATGGACAAACGCACTGCAACCAGCTCGGAATAGTGCAAGGAAAAGGTGTTAATTCTTCACTTAATGAAGCGGGGAAAGAGGAAGCGAGGGCTTTTTTTGAGCATTACAAAACAGTGCCTTTTGATTTGTTGCTGACCTCTACACTTGATCGTACCATACAGACCGCTACTGCATTTGAGCAGTTGGGCATTCTTACCGAACGACGAAGCGATTTGGACGAAATTTGTTGGGGTGTGTACGAAGGCAAAGTTCCAGATACAGCTATGCGAACAGCTTATATTGGGCTACTTGGCGATTGGGGGAAGGGCAAGTATAATCAGCATATTCCCAAAGGTGAAAGTGCCAATGATATGCAGCAACGCTTATCGCAATTTGTCGCTTATCTCAAGACGTTAACTGTAGATAAAGTATTGGTCTGTACACATGGAGGTTGTTTAGCTTTTTTGATGGCAATACTCCAAAATCAGCCCTTGTCAGCAATGCCACAGTATAAGCACGGCAATACTAATTTGTGTCTTTTTGAATACGATGCTTCGCAGGACAAATTTGAGTTGATCAAAAGGGACGACAGTAGCCACTTGCCGCAAAAATAAACAACGATGAAAAAAGTTAAAATATCAGCAGTTTCGTATCTCAATACCAAGCCATTTTTGTATGGATTGGAACACAATAATGTAGCGAATCAAATAGATTTGCAGTTGGATATTCCGTCGGAATGTGCTCGAAAATTGATTGCTGGCGAGGTCGAATTGGGGTTGGTGCCAGTAGCGGTTATTCCTAAAGTCAAAAATGCCCAGGTCATTTCGGACTACTGTATCGGTGCCATAGGCGAGGTCAAAACCGTCTGTGTGTACAGTGATTGCCCGATGTCCGAAATAGAGACCCTTTATCTTGATTATCAATCAAGGACTTCGGTTGCCTTAACCAAATATTTGATTCAGAATTACTGGAAAGTAACACCTAAAATGGTGGCGGCACAAGCAGGTTACGAGTCCAAAATAGCAGGCAAAACCGCGGCGTTGATTATTGGTGACCGTACCATTGGACTCGATACGGCTTATCCGTATATTTATGATTTGGGTACAGCTTGGCAAGACCACACAGGGCTGCCCTTTGTGTTTGCGGCTTGGGTCAGCAATACCGAATTGTCCGATGATTTTGTGACGGAGTTTAATGCTGCTCTTCAAGTCGGGATAGCAGAACGTGCAGCCGTAGCGGCTACTTTTCAGCAAGGGGTGAGCAACTTTTCGGTCTATGATTATTACTACAAATACATTAATTACGAACTAGATACACAAAAAAAAATCGCCCTAGAGCGATTTTTGGGAGCTATTTCTCCACAGACGGAGCTGGTTCTTCGATAGCTTTTTTGGTAGCGGTTGTTTTTTTGTTTTCTGCTTTGGCTGCTTTTCGAGCGGCTTTTTTTGCATTGTGTTGCAATAGCTTACTCAATTGGCGCTCCAATAGTGGGTCGCTAGGCGGCAAGGCATCTCTATTGACGAGCTGTCCTTTTTCGCCAATAATCATATAGTGCGGAATGGTGTAAATATAAAAATACTTCAAAAAATCTTTCATTTCGTCTCTATCCTTGCGGTAATGAACACTCTGCTCATTGGCAATCTTCATTTTATCAATAGCATTAGTCCACTGCGTTTTATTTGCGTCAAGCGAAAGGTAAACAAATACAATTTCTTGCCCTGTCAGTTTTTGCTGCAAGGCGAGAGAAGCAGGCATTTCTTGCCGACAAGGACCGCACCAACTTGCCCAAAAGTCAAGATAAATAACCTTGCCTTGATGCGATAGAATGAGCTCCGAAAAACTTTGTTCTGTCCCATCAATAGTCTCAAAGGTAGTGTTGTTCATGAGCTGTTCGACAGACTGTTGCCCGTAGGCAATACCAGAAATAAATAAACAAATACTCCACAATAAATATCTCATAATTTTATTTTTAGACACGCTCTAAAGCTATTTTTTTCTTCTTTCTTGAGTTGGTATTTTTTTTCTTGATTTGTCGTCCATTTGTAGCACATCATTGACTGGTGTCATTGTTTTTTTATCTTTTTGCAAGTCAACTTTACGATTGCCCAATATTCTAAGGTCGGCAGAACTGATGCCTTTCGATTTGACGGGAGCTGCTTTTTTCCATTGTACCCATACAAAACCAACTGCTTCTTTGTCCGAAAGGACTACATTGTCGCTTGGGTCAATGTCGCTATCTTTGCTGATGCTAGTCGCAAAAGTCAAGGTATTGGGATTATTACTCGGAAATAACTCAAACGAAGATTCTTCGGATAAGTTGGTCGCTTCTAAGGTATGCGTCCATTGCTCTCTTCCTTTCATATCAATATGCTGTAGATTTCTACCAATTAACTTCGTGTAAGGAGCAACTGCTTCCTGTGGTACATTGCTTTGATAGACCTCATAAGCCAAATAAATATCGCCCAACGGGCTGACTTGCATACCAGTCAATCGCTCTTCGAGCTGGTCGCCTATCACATTAGCGAAAACAAGTTGACCAAAGCTATTGAGCTTGCCCAATACGAGGTCTGATTTGCCATTTAGTTCTGTATCTATATTCTTGTTGTCAATGTTTCCCTTGTCTAGCGAATAGGTTCCTGCCCAATAAACATCGTTATTGCCATCAATCGCCAAGTGAGTAGGTGCACCCTTCGGAATAGAATAACTCCAAATTTTGCCACCTTCTATATTCATTTTTTGAATTTCAAAACGAGGTTCCGTCATTTTCCTTTTGTCAATTAGCACATAGATTTCACCTACCTTACCAATCTCAAAATCTAAGACAACATCGCTTCTATCAAATGACAATGGAATATCTAATAACTGAGGTTCTACACCTTCCTTTATCGCTGTTTTTTCTACTTGATATTGATAAACAGCTTTATCAGCGGCTATTATTGCTCGTTCTTTGAGAGTATATATGTAATTGCCTACCAAGCGAATGCCCTTTACTTTCTGTCCATACACAGGGACTTTTTGAACACTAGCGTGCTGTACTTTTCCTGCTGCATCAAAGTGCAAAAGAATGCTATTATTATTGTTAGTACCCGCATCAAAGCTACTTGCTTGGTTTGTCGGGTCGTAATGAAATGTACCTTTGAAATTGGCAGCCAAGTAAACATTTTCGGCATTATCAGTCAGGATTTCTATAAAATCAACTTGTGCCACTTTTTTCTCTGCATAGCGATGACTCCACAAAATCTTACCTGTTTCATCTATTTTTTGTAGCAAAATATCACTTGCTTTGACTAGACCATCTTTTGTCGGAAGCGGTATTTCTCGTACCAAAGCAAACGTATTGCCCTTGATACTCGTGACACTTTTCAGTACTTGGTATTGGTGCGTTTCCGCAATATCGGTTGGCGTTGTCATCGACCACTGAAGTTGATAGGGATTATCTTGGCTGTGTGCTATTGGGCTGTAGCCCAATAGAGCAACTAAACTCACAAAAATAGAAGAACGAATCATAGATAACTTAGGTAAGTGAAAAATAAAAGTACTTGCAAAGATAGGATTTATCCTATTGTCAGCAATCAATAATCAAAAAACACTCCAATAAAAAAAAGACCACCGATAACCGAGCGGGCGAATATCAATTCGCCCCAACGAAAACCCACCGATAGCCGTAAGGGCGAATTGTCATTCGCTCAGCACCCACGAGAGGCAATCCATAACCGAAAAAATATCTACAAAGATTGCATCTTGATACCTACAAAAAAAGTACGAGGAGTAGCAGGACCATAGATATAGTTACTATCGCGCTCTTTGCCCGAATCAAAATCTTGCTGATAAGCATTGAATATATTCTTAATGCCACCAAAAACTTCTATTCCCAATCCAGTTTGTTGTAGTTTGAATAAGTAACCAATTTTCCAATTGAGTTCTACAAAAGAAGCGGTCGTGATGTAAGCATCTTGTGCTTGTTCGGGAGCTCCTGCCAAATGTACCAAATCCATGCTACCCGTATAAACCAAATTTAGATTGGTGCTAAAGTTAGCGGTAGGCGTGTACAATAAAGTAGCAAAACCATAATTGTTGGGCGTTCTCAAAAAGTCTTTTCGAGCGGGCAACACATCGGAATATTCGATTGGCGAATCGTAGCTACTCATCTGTTGGGTATAACCCAATTCGAGTTGTATTTTTCTATCATAATTGGCACGTAACTCTAGTGTAGCACCTGCCACGGTAGCACCCTGACCATTGCGTTTCTCAAACACTTCTCCCAAGTCGTCTTCTCCTAATGGGAATTGATAAAAAGCATGATTTAGGTGGGTGTAAAAACCTTCGATTGTGAACCCAAAGACATATTTAGCGGTGGCTTTGTCATAGTTGATAGAGCCACTCAGACTATTGGAACGCTCTGGACGTAAGTCGGGCGAGAGCATAATTCTAGAAATTCCACCACCTGCAAAAGCAATGTGCAAATCGGCATCAAAGGCTTGTGGTGCTCGGAAACCTGTTCCCCACGTCAATCGTAATTGTGTAGTGGGTTTGGGTTGATACAAGAGCGACACACGAGGACTAAATATAAAATTGCTAACCAAATTGTGCTTGTCAGCTCGTACACCTGTTAGTAGTGTCAAGTTCTTGACTACTTGCCAATCACTTTGCACAAAAAAGCCTACGTTGGAGGTTGTTTGGTCAATCAAATAACGATACGGTTCTATTTCGTCATTGACTTTGTCGTACGTAAATTCTGCTCCTGCGGTCAGTACATTGGTACCTGTCAGGAACTTGGATAAACGATGATTGACTTGCGTACCACCTTGTACTGTTAGTACGTCCGAAGTACCATAAGGAGGCGTTTCTAGATGCTGTAAAAACCCCAAACTATCGTCAGGAATAATCCCTGTATAGTGCTTTCGAGTCGTGGTTTGTCCTGCTGCATAGACAATCAAAGTACTGTTATCGTCATTAAAATTGATTTGATAATCAAGGCTACCAAGCAGTACATCGTGTGTACGTTCTTCGGACTGTTGAGCCAAGTGAGCAGGTTTGTCCACCAATTCGCCACCATAACGATATTCGTTCAGGTAACTGATATTTGCTTCTAGTTTTTGGTTGGGCGTAGGCAATATAAATAGATTCGCACCCAACGCGTTGTTGCGTAAGCTCGGCAATTCCGAATAATTATCGCCATTGTGGTCGTAGGCTTGGCGATTGCGATTGTTAACAAAAAAAGAAGCTCCTGCATTGCCTTGTGGTGTGACTACGGTTGCGTTGCCACTAAAAATATGATCACTCGATTGGGCATTTATATTTTGGTAAGTATAGCCAATAGTATAACTATTTTTTTTGGGGATTTTGGTAATGACATTGACGGTGCCGCCTACGGCGCTAGAGCCATACAGAGCCGACCCACCGCCCCGCACTACTTCGATACGTTCGACCATATTGGTCGGAATTTGTTCCAATCCATACAAGCCTGTCAGTGGGCTGAAAATAGGGCGACCATTAATTAATACTTGCGAATAACCTCCTGCTAGACCGTTCATACGAATTTGAGTATAATTACAAGTTTGGCAGTCAGTTTCTACTCGTAATCCCGGCTGAAACTTGAGCCCATCAGAAAGATTGCAAGCTTGTACATTATTGAGCGTAGCGTTATCAATTACATTGACAATGACAGGCGACTGTGTTTGACGTTTGAATGTCTTGGTACCTGTCACGACCAACTGATCTGTTTCTAGAATACTACTTTCCAATTGAAGGCGTATTATTTGTACGTTGTGTTGTCTATCAATATGGAAATTTTGTTGGTTGGGGCTGTAGCCCAAATAGCTACTTTTTAGTACATAATTATCATAAGGCAAGCTCTCCAATTGATAGTTTCCTTTCTCGTCGGTTAGGGTAGTCCATTGAGCGGCTGTGTCGGTCAATGATTGGGCGACAACAACGGCACCAATCAATTTTTCGATTCCTTCGCCTGCTATCGTTCCTTCTACACTGCCCGTCTGGGCAATAACGCCTTGCCAATGGAAAATCATTGATAGGGCTATCAAAGTCATTATTTTTATCATGTTTCCAATTTTTGTTAAGTTATGCTATTTTTATTATTAGCAAGTGCAAATCTATAAAGTTAGATTAGTCTAACAAATTTTTTTTTGCTTTTTTTTGTATATTTGTAATACAAAGCCACTAAATATGACACACACAAAGGAAAACTACCTGAAAGCTATTTATCACTTGGATCAGAATCAAGAGAAAATATCACTTTCGGAACTAGGAAAGAAGATGGAAGTGAGTATGCCTACTGTTAATAGTATGGTAAAAAGTTTGCAAGAAAAGGACTGGGTTATTTACCAAAAGTACCAACCGTTGCAGTTGACAACCAAAGGAAAACAAAAGGCTGCTCTAATTATTCGTAAGCATCGCCTGACGGAAATGTTTTTGGCTCAATACATGGGCTTTGGGTGGGAGGAAGTCCATGAGATTGCGGAAGAAATCGAACACCTCCAAGTGGATAAGTTTTTTGATAGAATGGACGAACTTTTGGGGTATCCAGCTGTTGACCCACATGGGTCGCCTATTCCTGACAAGGAAGGGGTAGTGGTCGCCAAATCTTATGTGCCATTGTCGGAAATAGAAGTAGGGGTACAGGTTCGTATTTGTTCGCTTGTCAAGAGTTCGAAGGAGCTGTTGTTGTATCTTAATAGAAAAGAAATTGCCCTCGGCACAGAATTGAAAATAGAAAAGAAAGAACCTTTTGACAAAAGCATTTTGGTACGCTACCAACGACCCGACAAAGTAATGTTGAGCCATGAAGTAGCTCAATTGCTATTGGTCGAACTGTGTTAAATTTAGTTTTAGATGCTAGAAATTAGACTTTTAGGAGCTAGATTGAATGTAGAAAAAAGATTTTAGAAATATACTTTTTTAAACAACTTCCATCTTTAATTAACATAAAAAAATCTTAAAAACGTACACTTTTTATCTGAAGGGTTTGTCAATAGTTTCTTAACTTCTTTCCATTACCGAAATAAGCAAAGTCTAGGTTCAATATTACGAAACAAGATACTATCACCTTTCAATACTGACTTCAAGTATTACCGCTAGCCACGGTGGGACCCCTTGAAGTTTAAACGTATTTTCAAGGGATGGTATTCGCTTGTTCTCCATAATTCCCAGTTTTCAGAGTGGATTTTTGCATCAGTTCTTGAATTTATGTATTCTCTCCAATTGCTTTGTTATTACCATTTCAAAAGTGTACGTTTTTAAGAAAAAAATTAACATTAAAATTTAAAAATATGAAACAGACAATTTTTACTTTATTTTTATTGCTATTAGCCAGTGTAGCAGTACAAGCACAAAACCACCCAACTTGTACGGCAACACGTTATTTGACGGATAGTTTTGCTGTAGATAGCGCCTTCAATGTATTGTATGGTAACAATGATACGTATGCAGGAAATAACCAAGATTTGTTCATGGATATTTTTAGTCCAGCAAATGATGTGGCAACACAACGCCCTGTGGTATTACTGGCGTTTGGAGGTAGTTTTGTAGGGGGAGAGCGTGCCGATGTGCACGACCTATGCGCGTATTATGCGAGCAAAGGATATGTAGCCGTTACGATTGATTATAGAATCTATGATGGGGGCTTTATTCCATTGCCTGACTCTAATGATCTAGTAGATGTCGTGGTCAAGGCAATTGGTGATATGAAAGCAGCGGTTCGCTACTTGCGTCAAGATGCTGCTACGAGCGATTTGTACAAAATAGACCCAAATCAAATTTTTGTAGGCGGTATTTCGGCAGGTGCTATTGTTGCCAATCATGTGGCTGTATTGGATAGTACGGATACGATTGAAGCGTTTTTGTTGACGGCTATCCAGAATAATGGTGGCTGGGAAGGCAATAGCAATTCGTTGAGCTATTCTTCGGAAGTACAAGGTTCTATTAACTTTTCTGGAGCATTGAGAGATGCAAATTATATAGATGCGAACGACCCACCGATTTTTTCGGCTCATGACGACAACGATGGTACAGTGCCTTATGGCAATGGCTCGGCTCGTATTGCTTCTATTCCTGTATTGAGACTGCAAGGAAGCCAAGTCATGCACCAGCGCATGGATACATTAGGCATCAATAACTTTTTGATTACGATACCTAATAGCAATGATCACGTATCTTTCTTTCAGGGAAATGCTGCCATGTGGAGAGATTCTGTATTGGATACTTCGACCGAATTTGTGCATGATATATTGTGTCCAACGGTATTGCCTACGCAATTTGTCAACAACCAATCAACAATAGCTGTCAAGGTATATCCTAATCCAGCACAGCACAATGTAACGATTGATTTGGGCGTTACAGTAGCGAATTTTGAAGTGACCGTTTTTGATAATTTGGGTAGAATCGCTTATCAACAAGTGGTCAATAACCAATTTGCTACCGTGTTGCCTCGTGCGGCTTTCGCCAAAGGAATGTATCATGTGCGCATTGATTTTGAAGACCAAACACTACCCGCTATTGCGACTAAAGTAGTATTTGATTAGTAGCAGCTTAAGACCTTTTTTTAAATCTTCCCATTTATTTTAATCCACTTAGATTATGCGTATCATCAAAATAAACTTATTGGCAATATTGCTACTGTTTGGCATCTACCCGATGCAGGCAATTACTTATATTAGTCAGCATATAGAGAAAGATACAAAGTGGCTGAAAACCAATAGTCCTTATGTGATTAGCAATGATTTGGCGATATTTAAGGAGGCAACATTAGAAATAGAAGCAGGTACGAAAGTCTTTTTCTCGAAAGAAACAAAGCTCATTATTGCTGGTAATTTGATTGCCCAAGGCAATAAGAAACAAAAAATCTATTTTGCAGGGCAGAATGGAGGCGATTGGAACGGGTTTTTGTTCACCAAAGAGTGCAACGACTACAACACTGAAACGAAAGAAGGTTGTCAGTTTGACCACTGTATATTTGAGGGGACAGGCGAAACCCCAGCCCAGTTAATACGCACCAAAGGCTGCAATATCAGTATAACGAATAGTACGATTAGCAATTGCTATACAGCAATACAAACAGAGCGACAAGCAGAAATTTGGGTTCGAGCATCTAAGTTTGATAATTGCAATCGAGTACTGAACGTTCGGAATACGAGTTTGGCAACCATTGAACAGAACGAAATGACTGGTTGTAACTCGATTATGCTAGGCGGAACGACTATTTTTAGAGGAAATAAACTCCAAAACTTTTCGGGCAAAGGCAGGCATTCTGGAGTTGTTGTATGGATGCTCGGAGGAGGAGTGGTCGATATTCAAAATAATGAATTTAACAACTTTGATGCTTGTGCCATCAAACTCTACAAAATGACGCGGCGCTCTTCGTTTGTGGTGCAGTCCAATGAGTTTAAGAACAACACAACCAATCTAAATTTGGCAGGCTATTACTACAATAAAGGCAAGTCAATGATAGAACAAAATAACTTTCATAATTGCAAAAAATATCAAGTGATAGTCAGTTCTGACCA
This sequence comes from uncultured Saprospiraceae bacterium, assembly GCA_937139495.1. Classification (GTDB taxonomy): domain Bacteria; phylum Bacteroidota; class Bacteroidia; order Chitinophagales; family Saprospiraceae; genus Aureispira. The sequence continues at coordinate 49,082 of CAKZQC010000013.1, forward strand.
CAAAGAAAAAGAACTACAAACGATTGTGATCGGAGCAAATTATTGGGGGAAAGCCTCGGCAGAAGATTTGCAAAAATTGACATTGGATAACCAAACAGACCAAACCATAACAGGCAAAGTCTCGTACAGCGAGTTGCTCAAAAAAAGCCTTTCGTTCTAAGTGTAGTTTTTACGATAAAATAGTAGCGCCGCCGTTTACCTGTAGTAAACGGCGGCGCTTTTTTTTGATAGCCCTAAGTACTAAAAAGCATAGCTAATACCAACACGGTACTGCCACGGGACACTATAAATAGGGCGTAAAGTACTGGTCGTTTTGGACTGCTCAAACCAGAGAGCATTGATCAGAAATTCGCCAATAAAACTAAATCCTTCATCAAAATTGTAGTTGATACCAGCACCCAAATAAACAGCAGGAACACCTTCTCTATTGGTTCTTCGACCGCCACTAATCGCTCCAACTTGTCTGCTCAAGTATTCGCCTTCTGCATGGAGATAAATCATACGAAAAGCAGAAGAATTGCCGAAAGGTCGATAATTAAGAAACAATCGCCCACCAAAAATATTATTGGCATTGGCAGAGCCATTAGTAGTTACTTGCGACAAATAAACATACGTGCCACCTACGCCTACACCCAAGTTGGGGTGCAAGTGATAACCCACAAAAGGGGAAACATCTATCAATAAATAATTGCCTATTCCGAAAGAAAAAGTGGAGCCCACAAAAAGACTTTCGGTATTGATACTCACTTTTTTGCGTTCTTTTTGCTCTCGACGAATGACCGTGCTGGTGTCTGTTATTTCGTCATCGTAGATTTGAGCACTCGCCAATTGACTAGACAATAAGAGGATAAATGATAGATATAAAAATTTCATAATATTATAGGTTTAAATGAACTCTTCGTGTAATAACGTCTATTTTTTGTTTGTAAAATCTAAAAAAAAGCTCATAAAGCACTAAATACAAGTACTAATCAAGATAGAACCCCTCTTTTTTGTTTTTTTTGAATAAAACGTACAAAATAAACCAACGGTTTTGAAAACTGCCACGTTTTGACTTAATAACTGCCTAAGTGAAGTAAGTAGGACGAATAATTGAAAAACAAACTTCATAATTCATACCAAAGCCAAAACTATTAGCGTTAAGTAAGCAGGAAAGTGAGGATAGTATTCTAGCAACACTTTCCGAAATAGTTTTATTTGGTAAAAAATACGGCTTTAGCTAGCTAAAAATTTTGAACTTGAACACGCCATAATGAGGTACACTAGTAAGCATACCGATACACAGCTCGTAGAAGGCTGCCGTGCCAATGCACGGCTTGCCCAAAAAATCTTGTATGAAAGATATTTTGGTAAGATGATTGGTATAGCCCTACGATACACCAAGGACAAGGAAGAAGCTATTGAGATTCTCAATACTGCTTTCATGAAAGTGTTTACGTCGCTCGATAAGTATCAAGACAACAACAATCTAGGAGGCTGGATTGCGAAGATTGTCTTCAACTGTTCGATAGACCACGTACGTCGTCATACGAAGTATCGTCAAGTAATGAATTTTGAAATAGAAAAAGATCAACCCGTACACAATGACAGTATTAATAACCTACAAGTAGAAGACCTCTATAAGTTGATTCAGCAATTGCCTGCTGCTAGCCGAAATGTTTTTTGTCTCTATGTAATAGATGGCTACAAGCACAAGGAGGTAGCGGAAATGCTCGAAATAACGGTTGGAACTTCCAAATGGCACTTGGCGAACGCACGCAAAGAGCTACAAGGAATGTTGCGACAAATAGAGGAGCAAGAACTTACTTCTAGAGGCTACTAAAAAGAGTGGCGTTATTTTTCTAATTCTAATCAAATAATCTATTTTTAATATCAGATATGAGCGATTTTTACGAAAATACAGATAACCAATTCCGTAATAAACTCGGAGAACACGAGTTTAACCACATGCCTGAGGCGTGGTCGCAAATGGAAAAACTGTTGGACGCACAAGCCGCTGCAACGGTTACCAAAGGAGGCGTTAGCTTTTTGGCTTGGGCAATACCCAGTGCCGCTGCTGCAGTTTTGGTCGGAATAATCGGAGTAGGTGCCTATTGGAATCAGCCAACTGACGCCACTACAATCGCTCAACAAGAACCAACGACAGTAGAACGTCCGTTTGAATATCGGAACAGTCTCCATACCAACAAAACAGTGGCAATAACGACACCCGCACAAAAGTATAATTTGCCAGCGGTGGCCAACCAAAATAACACGGCAATCATTTCTGCTGCTACACCTATTGCGAAAGCAACCGTAGCCAACAGAAAGAGAGCAGAAACAGCCAAAACTACCCGCAACAATACAACAACAGCCACTACAAAAACTACAAATGTACCTACCGATATAGCAGCAGCCACGGCTGCACCAATAGAAGTAGCACAGCAAGCAAGTACGGCTACCAAGAATTACCCAGTCAAGAAAACAACACACATTACCCGTTATCAATATTCGAGTACGACCTTCAAGGCAGCGGCTCAAAAACGTACGCCTATACAACATGGTATCCACTCGGGCACTTTGCCAAGCTTTGGTATCACAGACGAGCAAAAAACGTTTCGACCAAAATTTAAGGCGAGCGTTCATGCAGGTGTCAATGCAAAAGTACTGAAAGGCAGTGTCAATAAACTATCATTGCAACCGACGGCAGGTTTGTCGCTACAGTGTCGATTGACTCCCAAGTCTGCTATTCAGACAGGGCTACAATACAAAGCGATTGGTTTGGGCAAAAGAAATGGAACGCAAGAAACTACTTCGGGCGAAATGTCGATGCACGCTCTCAGTCGTGTTGATATGCTCGAAATGCCACTAGTGTATCAATACTATCCGCATCACAAAGTCAACTTGCAAGCAGGTGTAAAAGGAACGTGGTTGTTCAATAAAGAACTATCGGACAAAAATGTACAATTTACAAATCAAGAAATTGGTTTAGCGACCTTTGATGTAGGTGCTTTGGTTGGTATCGAGGTGCTGGTCAGCAAGCAGTTATCTATTGGTTTGCAGTATAGTATTGGGTTGGCTAGCTTGACGCAAACAGCAGAGGCTAAACACAGCAACGCCAATACCGAACCCAATAGCTCGGCTAGTGATTATCCAGACGATGAGCACACCTTGCAAGTACCTGTAGTAGCTGATCAGCAAGATCAGTTGGTAACTTTGCCTAAGAATATGAGAAATAACGATTTGCAGCTTTTGTTGAAATATACGTTCTAAGAAAGGCGTCTTTTGACTTTTCTGCGGTTTTTTTAACTCCCCAAGTAGATTTATCTACTTGGGGAGTTTTTTTTATTTTAGTACCGTCTAAGATGATAACTAAGAGATGGTTGGTTAGCTACCTCTATTTTTAATATCTACTAATAGGGTTGGATACCGAAACATTTTATGAAGATTATGCTTGTTTTTTGTATATTAGAGTTTGTATAAACGTTCGAGTCCATCCTCCCTACGGTCGGATAGACTCGAACAGAGTCGGGGACGAGCCTCTAGTTCTAGTCGAGCTCCCTACGGGAGCACAGCCCAGAACTAGGAATATCCTCCATTATTTTATCTTAGTGCACTATCGCACACACAATAAAATAACAGAGGATATCCCCGACTCTGTTCTCGACAATCAGAAAAAAAGAAAACCAAACAGCCGAAAAAGCCAACCCGCAAAAGCAGCCGGTGCTACCGCACCCGCTGCTTTTTTTAGCCATCCCACCCAAAAAACGGTGAACAATTGGTATTTTACGGATTTTAATAACGGAAGGATTAAACACATGATAAATAAAGATAATTTCAAAGCACTTTTAAAGCATTTAGAGTTTGAAGAAAATGGTGATGTTTTTAATAAAAACTTTGAAAAAGAGGGGATATACCTAAAAGTTAATTTCAAAAAACAGGAACTACACTATCCCGAATCAGCAGGATTAAAAATCAACGAAAGGCAAACTTGTAACTTTTCATCGGGGGAAAATGCAGTTGTGTTTGAATGTGTTTACCAATTACTAACTAAAGGTTATAAGCCGAAGGATATTGAACTTGAACCGAAATGGAAACTTGGACGTGGTGCAAGTGGCGGTCGAGCAGATATTTTAGTCAAAAACCAGAAAGATAAACCACTTATAATAATTGAGTGTAAAACCTACGGAAAAGAGTTTAACAAGGCGTGGAAAGAAACACAAGAAGATGGTGGACAGCTATTTTCTTATGCTCAACAAATCGCTGAAACAGATTTTCTTTGTCTATATGCAAGTGAATTTGATGAAAAGAACAATGAAATACTAAGGGAACAACGTATCATTTCACATAAGGATAACGAAAAAATTCTTGAACAGGATAATACATTAAAATCCTTCAAAAAAGCCAGTAATGTAAAGAGGCGTTTTGAAGTATGGAAAGAAACATATCAGCTTGAATATACAGAAACAGGAATTTTTGAAAACAACATTAGACTATATGAAATAGGGAAAAATAATTACACTCTCGAAATTGATACTCGTCCTGTAAGGAATGAAGATAAGGTTGGGAAATATCATCGATTCCGAACTATTTTAAGACAGCATAACATCGCTCGGAAAGAAACTGCTTTTGAAGTTTTGGTAAATCTATTTTTAGCGAAAATAGTTGATGAAGAAGAAAATAAAACAAATCTTGAATTTTACTGGAAGGGAATTGCCTATGATAACTACTATGACTTTATAGACCGCTTACAAAAGCTTTATCAAATAGGAATGCGTAAATTCCTAAAAGATGAAGTAATGTATGTGAGCAACGAACAAATAGACAATGCGTTTTGGACAGTTAAAAACAAAAGAAACGCTACAAAGAAACAAATCCAGAAATATTTCAGAGACCTTAAATTTTTCTCAAACAATGCTTTTTCATTAATTAATGTACACAACGAACGACTTTTTAATCGCAATACAAAAGTAATTGTTGAACTTGTACAGATGTGGCAAAGCCTAAGACTAAAAACCAAAGAGCAAAATCAGTTTTTAGGTGATATGTTTGAATACTTTCTTGACAATTCAATAAAACAATCAGAAGGGCAGTTTTTTACACCAATGCCAATAACTAAATTTATAGTTGCATCCTTACCATTAGAAGATAAAATACAGAATTCGTCAGAACCTCTAAAAGCGATTGATTATGCTTGTGGTTCGGGACATTTTTTAACTGAATATGCACATCAAATAAAACCATTGGTTGAAAAGTATAAAGAAACAGAAGTCAGTAAATACTATGAAAATATAATAGGAATTGAGAAGGAAGACCGACTTGCAAAAATCGCAAAGGTATCAGCCTATATGTATGGTCAAGACCAAATCAACATTTTAGAAAAGGACGCACTAAGCACAATTGAAGAAGTAAAAAATGAAAGTTTTGATGTACTTGTTGCTAATCCGCCATTTGCGGTTGAAGGTTTTCTATTGAACCTAAATGACAAACAAAAAAAATTGTATGAACTTATCAAAACCACAGAACTTAATTCTAATACTAAAACCATACAATGTTTTTTCATAGAGAGAGCCAAACAACTTATCAAACCTAATGGTGTTTTAGGTATCATAGTACCTCAATCAATACTTACAAAATCTGACGCTACACATGTCGGTACAAGAGAGATTATTTTAAAGTACTTTGATATTATTTCTTTAGTTGAACTCGGTAGTGGTACATTTGGAAAAACGGGTACACCTACGATAATCCTTTATCTTAAACGTAAATCTCAAAAACCTGAACCTGCCGAACATTATGCTAATCGTGTTGAAGATTTCTTTGAAGGTATAAAAGAGAATGATAAAAGTATTTTGGAATATCAAGATATATTTTTAGTTCAAAGGTATTGTGAACACGTCAAAATACCGTTTGAAGAATACAAGAAATTGTTCGGAGTAACAGCTGAAACGATAGCCACATTGGATAACCTTTTTAAAATAAATGTATTCAATAATTACAAGAGAAGTTTTGAAAAAAGTACAGAAATAACTAACTACAAGAATAAGAAAACTTTTAAAGATAAAGGCAAAGAGGAAAAGGCACTCGAACTAAATAAGCGATTGATTAAGTACATCAATAAAATAGAAAAAAACAAATTATTCTATTTTATATTGGCTTTTGAAAACAAGCAAAAGCTATTAATTATAAAAAGCCCTTCAATAAGTAAAGAAGAAAAGAAGTTTCTTGGTTATGAATGGAGCGGTGCAAAAGGTCGAGAAGGGATTAGATATAGAGGAGGAGATAATCTAAATGATATTGAAACACCTCTTTTCAACCCATTGAATATAGATGACAAAACTAAAATCAACTACTTAATTCGACAAAACTTTTTGGGAACGGAACCTAATGATTTAAAAGAGTTTGAGCAATACAAAAGTTTGATAAGTTATATTAATGTAGCCGATATTCTTGATTTTAGTCAGAAAAATTTTGATAAAAGCTTTAACATTTCACCAAGAGTTAGTTTGGATATTGAATGGCAAGCTTCTGACTTGAGAAGCTTTAAATTTATTTTTAATAATATATCTGATAAAGCAAAGAGTGAGATAGAAAAAAATTATTCTAAATTAAAATCAAAAGCCAAAACTATAATTCGCCTTAACAATCCTGAGAAGTTTAAAGTATCAATTGGAAGAAGAGTTGTTACTAAAGAAATTGAAGAAACCAAGAAAGGAATTCCAGTCTATAGTGCAAATGTATTTGAGCCTTTCGGTTTAATCAATAAATCATTATTGAAAGATTTTGATACTCCATCTGTTTTGTGGGGAATAGATGGCGATTGGATGGTTAATTTTATAGAGAAGGATAATCCGTTTTATCCAACAGACCATTGTGGAGTAATTCGAGTAAAAGGAAATGATGTCCATCCTCGCTATTTAACTTGGATACTTGAAGAAGCAGGTAAAAATATCCGATTTTCAAGAACTCACAGAGCGTCAACGGCAAGAATTAAAGCATTAACAATGAAAGTTCCTTCATATAAATTACAGGAAGAATTTGTGAAAAAAATTGAGAAGATTGAAAAGCAAATAATTAGTGCAAAAAAGTCAATTTGATGAATGCCAAACGCAATGCTATGCACATTGTCTATTCGCTCAAAGCCAAAACACAAAGCAAAAATAGCCAAAGAGCATAGCAGCCACCACAAATAAAAAACGAATGAATCTTAAATAAAAAAAGAAGACTGTCGAGAACAAAGTATATACGCCAATTGCCCCTATGCGGGGCAACTGCGCATATACAAGACCGTTCGAGCCAATCTTCCCTTCGGTCGGATCGACTCGAACAGAGTCGGGGACAAGCCCCTAGTCCTTGTCAATCTCCCTGTGCGAGCACAGCCCAGCACTAAAAATACATCCCCAACCTCACACCACACTAACCAATAAACCCCCAAATCCATACAAATGAAAGAAATATACGAGTCAAAATTTGTTGAAAAACTGTTTGACAAAATGAGTGGTTCTTATTCTAGAATGAATCAGATTACTTCATTTGGTTTTAGCGAAAGGTGGCGAAGACGCTGCGTGGAGGAAATGGAAATCGAGAAAGGGAAAACAGTGGTCGATTTGATGACTGGAATGGGCGAATGTTGGAAATATATTCTCAAAGAATCGGACAGCAATTCAAAATTAATCGGATTGGACTTCTCCTCCGAAATGATCAATCGGGCAGAGAAAAATAAAGCGAAATTTGAAAATTCAAAAATTGAATTGCTTAAAGAAAATATCTTTGACAACTCAATCGCTAACGAAACAGCAGATGTTGTTATTTCGGGTTTCGGATTGAAGACCTTTGATGAGGAGCAACTTGGAAAATTGGCAAATGAAATAGCCCGAATCCTAAAACCAAACGGAAAATTTTCGCTCATTGATGTTTCTGTTCCAAGTAGTAAATTTCTAAAGCCTTTTTATATGTTTTACTTGCAAAAAGTTATTCCGATTTTGGGGAAATTATTTCTTGGAAGTCCAGAGACTTATCGTATGTTAGGCGTTTATACAGAGGCGTTTGGTAACTCAAAAAATGTGTATCAGATTTTTAGCAAACTAGAATTTGAAGTCGAATATGTGGAGTACTTTTATGGTTGTGCCAGTGGAATAAAAGGACGGAAAATAGGATGACGATTGGCATGCCAGATGCTTACTGACTATCCTGCATGAACCGCTAGAAAGCCCATCACAGATTCCAATTTTATGTTGGAATATAAATCAACCTAATTAACTCAGAAATTACTCTAACTATGAAAATTAAAGTTTTATTCACTGCTATTTTGTTCTATGCAAGTGTCAATATCAGTTTTAGTCAAACGGGGAACGATTTTACTCTTTTTGATGAAATTAATAAGACAGCGTTGGATCTAAAGCAAGTCGTGGAGGAAGGCAAATCGACTAAAGCTATCGTTAAGAAATTAGATGAAATTTCAAAAAAGAGCAACAAAGATGTCGAAGAAATAGCCATAGTAAATGCAAAAATTGGTAGTATCTTAACGGAACAAAAACTTTATAATGAAGCGACCTATTTTTATAAAAAAGCATTCAAGTATAGAAAAAAACAGGGGGATTTTTATCCTCAAAGATGGGAGTTAAATTCATTGATTGAAAATGGGTTCAAGAAGAATAATTTTAAACAAATTTATAAGTATGGGAAAAAGTGGCTATTCTTAACAGAACAACATGCTGATGAGCTAGGACACTTGTATAGGTATCGCAGAGGACCTCATTTTGAGGTAGAACTAGAGCGGTTCTTGCTGAGGGTTCATCCATGTTATGTATCGAGTTGGAGAGAAGAAAAAATAGATAATTGGAGCCAAAGACGTGTATATAGTCTTAAATTATTGAATTTCTATCTAAAAAACTTTCCCAATCAGAAGCAAGAAATACTAAAGGATTCCAAAGAATTTTTTGAATATGGGATTCAGCGGATTTTTGAAAATGAAGAAGGGCATCTTGCTGAAAAATGGGCACGGAATTCTTTACGAATCCTAAAAAAGCACACTAGCCGAATTGAATACGCAGATTTTGTACGTTTTTTTGCCAGCCAATTCAAAAAAAAAGAATCACTGTGGATTACTTATCCTACCAATACAAATTTTGAAAGTGTTGGTATGAAACTCATGGATGAATACATTCGTGCGTCAAAGAAATTAAAAGATTATAATCAAGTCATTTTTGGATACCGATATTTAGCAAAACGTTATCAGGTACTCGATGATTATCAAAAAACGGTTCAATACCTAGCCACAGCTATAAAATATTGCCGCAAGTATGGTTTAGAAAAAGAAATATATAAATCGCTAGGAGGCATTAACCAAATATTATTAGAAATTGGAAAAGATGAAGATAAAGTAAGTTCTATCAAAAAAATGAATTGGAAGGATAATTACTCCTTAAAAGGACTGCTAAAAGAGGATATTGAACAAATAGATAGAATCTTATTATCGATTGATTTATTTAAATAACTTAAGTGTAAAACTAGCAGGTAACTATGTTAAAGTGATTGGCAAAAGATACCTGCTCTAAGACTGGGTGCAATCTAGGGAACCAGATTTTATCACATCAATAAACATAAACCATGAAAGATCTAAAAATAGAATTAGAAGCCTTTATTCAACAATTGAACTGGACAGAAACCAGTAGTGACGATATAATTGCAAAGTTAAAAGCACAAATTGCAATTACGCATGATGAAAATGCTAATATCATGGTTGGGGATTCGAAACAAGGAGGCGTGCCTGATGTGCCTAAAAACTTTGAATGGCCTGAAGATGAAAGAGGGCCACTAAGTTTTGTGCTCCAATACAATTGTAAGGATTTGCAGGGGTTTGATGGAAGTGATCAATTGCCTGTTGTAGGAAATATCTTAGTTTTTATGCGAGGAGAAGATGGTATGGAGGAAGCCATTGTGAAATATGTAACCGAGACAGAATTAAGCCCCGCTATAGTTCCTGAAAATACGGAAGTACTGGAAGAATTGAAAATGAAATTTCATCAATATTACGCTCTTCCTGGCAGTATGGATTTTGATTTAGATGCTGATGGAGCCTTTGTTGATTATGATATTTATACCTTTTTGAACAACAAAATTTTTGATGATGAAGATGCTTCTTTTGACGTATTGTTAGGATACCCCAAATACATCGATTTGTGTCAAGAAGAAGATGAAGAAGATGAAGAAGGAGATGCCGCAGAAGTAGTGTTGCTATTTGAAATTGATGCAGAAATATTCAGTGAAGCAGGCGGTTTTGTTGGAGGAATAGTGCTTGCAGATGAACTCAAGAAAGGTAACCTTGATGTTGCAGATCTATTGACATAGAACTGCTGCTGTTGTTGTTGAAGGTCTGAACTATGTGAAAGTATGCCAATGCTCAAATTTACACTTAGTTAAATTTGAGCATTCTTTGTATGACGAATTAGACATGCTCTAATTCGTAATAATGTCTAATCATTTGAAGTGAGTTTTTATAAAAATTAAGTCAAAAAACATGTCAGAAATAAAAGTAATAGCTCGTCTAGAGAATGCCAATATTAAAGAAAATAATCCTTATAGCAATAGTTACCAACTAAATGATAAAAAACAGGTTATTCGCTTGGATATTCAGGGTAAAAATTTTTCTGATTTTGACTTTATAAATAAATTGGTACATCTAGAATCACTGAGGCTTTTTGATGTCAAAATTACTGATTTAAAACCGATAGAAAATTTACCAAATTTAGTGTCGATTAGTTTTGAAGAGTGCAAAATTAAAAATTTTAAGCTGTTGGCAACTCTGCCCAATCTTTCGGCATTGACATTCTCCAGTATTAAAATAAAAAGTTTCAAATTTTTGGAGAAGCTACCAAAGTTAAAATCACTCTCCATTAGTTGTGATGAGAAAACGAAGGATTTTAGCTTTTTGGGTAAACTTAATCTTGAATCGTTGACACTGGATGAAACCAATTTTGAAAATTTGGAAATTTTTGAAAATTTGCAAGAACTAAAACACCTCCGTTTACCCAAAAATAATATCAAGGAGGTGACATTTTTAGACTTTTTGCCCCAATTGACGGAGCTCGATTTATCTTGGAATTACTTAAAAGATTCCACTTCTTTGTCAGCATTAACAAAACTAACTTCGTTGAAATTGGAAAGAGCGAAAATTTCTGATTATCGCTTTATCGAAAAATGCGTACATCTAAAAACGCTCAATCTTTCTCGTCACGGCTTAACAGACATTAGCTTTTTGGAGTCATTAGAAGAGCTGATCTACTTAAATTTAAGTAACAATGAGATTGATGATTTGGCACCTCTTGCTAGGCATACTCATTTGCAAGAACTCGTTCTGCATACCAATAAAATTACGAACGTAAATCCCTTAAAAGCACTAAATCAACTCACGGCTTTAGATATCAGTTATAATCAGCTCTCTGATTGTACGGGTTTAGAGAACAAACCTCAGCTACAAAAAGTGGTTTTGAATGATAATCAAATTAAGGATATTTCATTTGTAAAAGGTGCTACGGCACTTACTTTTGTCAATATGTGTAAAAATGAAATCACAGATTTGACACCGCTCAAAGGTTTAGTAGAACTGACTTCTGTTCGTTTTGACCGCAATCAAATTAGTGAGATTCACGCACTAAATAATTTGACAAAACTCAAAAAACTCTATCTCCATACGAACCAAATTGTAAGTATTGAGCCGCTAAAAGAACTAGTCAAACTGGAGTTTTTACACCTCAACAAAAATAAAATTTCCGATATTAACCCCTTAGAAAAACTCACTAAACTACGTCAAATACAACTCAAGGATAATAATATTACAACAATTCCTTTAGGAGTGGCACGGCTGGATAAACGAATAGAAAAATTAGTAGATAGTGATAAAATAACAACCCCTTCAGGAGCTATTTTGAAAAAAGGCAGTGCGGCAATAATTGCCTATTGGGAAGCTGAAATGGAAATAACAGCCACGGATGAAAAAATAGAACCTGCCGAAAAACCACCATTTGATCTCTCTCTCAAAATGGATTATCATACATTTGTAGCATTAAAAGAAAAGCCAATAGGCTTGACTTGCGACCTTGGATATCCTTTAGAATTTGGCGATATGACTTTTCGTTTAGATGAATTTGATTCTTATGACGATACGCTAGATATACTCGAAATAGAAAATTTTGACAAAGAATTATTGGTTAAATTTCCGCAATATGTCGCCCTAGCTGCTGTTGATTTCAATCTACTAGATCGTCTTGATTCGTATGCTGATTTTGTCTTATTTGTAGATACCAGCTCACCTGACTATCCTGTTGTACTTTTTGATTCTGAAAACGAATTTAAAGTCGTTTATGAAAGCTTTGAGGTGTTTTATAGCTGTCTGAAAAATTAAGAATTGTAATAAGAGTAGGAGAGAGAGAATGTACAGCTATAGTTGAATGTAATAACCTCTAATAATTTCAAAAAAATCAATAGGTCTTTTTTTACGCTAATAAAAAAGTCTTATTTTGTAGATTATAATCAAAAAATCCAAGAAACAAGAAACCAATGATTAACGAAGACGAGGTACAAAATATTTGTAAGTTATTACTAACAGACAGTAAAAATGCTGCCGTAGGATTGCAACTCCTAAAAGGGCAAGATAAAGAAACAAAGAGTGCGGTTCAGAAAGAAATTCAACCTTTATTAGATGGGTTCAAAAAGAAAACACTTCGAGGACTGACCAGTATTTGGAAAGCTATTGAAAATGATAAACTGAATCAAGCCGAACGAGGTGCGGTATGGGGAATTGCAGCTCTAAACAAAGGAATTGAAAAAGTGGATTTATATGGCATTAATTGGACCTCACTTCCTCCAACCATCGGTCAGTTAAAGGAATTGAAACTCTTGAGGATTATGGAGAGTAAAATCCAAGAGCTTCCAGATGAAATTGGCGAATTGACAAGTCTTGATAAATTGGATTTTTCCTTCAATCCATTAACTAAAATACCAAGCACTATTGGAAAACTCAAGCAGTTGAAAATACTCCGTTTGTCTGGCAATGGTGCTTCTTTCAATCGTCTTCCTGACGAAATAGGTCAATTGGAAGGATTGGAGGAATTAATTCTCGCACAAAATTCCTTCAAACAAATTCCTGCTGCTATTGGAAATCTTCAAAATTTGAAAAGCTTAAATCTCAGTTCCAATAGGCTAACTACTTTACCTAAACAAATAGGTTCGCTAACGAATTTGGAAATATTAGATGCAGGTGGAAACCAATTGCAAGAGATACCTTCCGAATTCCAACATTTAACCCAATTAAAAGAGCTTAGTTTGGATAGCCAAAAGTCAGTTATTACCAATTTTGATTTCTTAAAAGGACTCTCTTCTTTAGAAAAATTAAATGTTGATGCTTTTACGGTTGAAGTAGGTTCGTTGACCAACTTAAAAGAATTAGAACTTAGAGATGATACGATTGTAGATATTCCTAATGAAATTAGACATCTAAAAAAACTAGAAACACTAATCATTCATAGTAAAGGACTAGCAGATTTATCGGCGGAAATTATTCAGCAACTCCCTAACCTAAAATCTATTAAAGCAGGATTTATGGCTCCTATTTCCAGTGCTACAATTAGTGCACTAGAACAGAAATTTCCAAATATAACTTTTAAAAACTAGCTCGTTTCTTATGAGGAGCGTCAAGTTGTTTAGATATGTGCTAAACTCTAATGAATAATTTGTAATAAATAAACTATGTATAAAGAATTTCAATTGTCAAAACCTATCGAAGGAAATGTAGAGTTTGTCCAAATGCCCGATAACACTCAAATTCATACTATTAGTTCAGGAAATGGAAAAACTACAATTCTTTTGGCTCATGGTTATGGTTTTAATCATATTGAGTGGAATGTTATTGTAGAGCAGTTAAATAAATTAAATTATCGAACAATAGTATTTGATCAAAGGGGACATGGCAAATCTACTATTGGTCAAGAAGGAATTAGCTCTAGTGCTATGGCATCTGACTATAAAAATATAATTAAATACTTCAAGTTAAGTGATTGTATATTAGTAGGACATTCTATGGGTGGGTTTTTGTCTATGAAATTCCTTCTGGATAATCCTCAGATGCAGCACGTTAATATTAAAAGTTGTGTTCTGATGGCTACTTTTGCTGGTGATATTAATAAAAATAATTTTCAAAATCGACTTCAACTCCCTTTGATTAAATCTGGTATTTTATTGAAGCTGATTAAATATAAACCTATAGCTAATCTATTAGGAAAATCTCTTTTGGGGGACGATCCTGATCCTGAAATTATTCGAGTCTTTACTGAGATTTTTCCTCAACAAGATCATTTCAAACTTGTCCCTATCCTGAAAGCCTTTGCTGACGAAAACTATTATGATCGTTTGAAAGAGATATCTATACCATGTGCTGTAGTCATTGGAAAAAAAGATTCCACCACTCCTTCTTTTCATACAGACAATATCGTAAAAGGAATACCTAATACCATTCGTATAGATATAGAAGGAAAAGGACACTGTTTGAATGCAGAAGCACCCAAGGACATTATTGATGCAATACAAAAAATGGATATATAAAACAATATACCTTTAGTACAGGACAAAACTTAAAAAACATTATTTGAAAGTGTAAAACAAAGTAAAAGCTGTGCCAATTGGCTTGGTTATTGAAACTGTTGTTCTTTAGTTTCATAGTGAGCTAAATTTCGTAAATCTGGCTACTTGTAGCTGAATGACACCCGTGATCACATATGAAACCCACAAAACCCACAAAACATGTCTAGACTGTATTATTTGAGCAATTATAAACCGCTCTTTTTATCAGACAGCACTGATTACAATCCATCAGAGCACTATCTAATAAAAGGGCTCAGCATACTTCCCCCAGAAGATAATAATAGATTTATTACAACAAAAATGAGTTCTTTTAGAAGTTTCTATGGCAACAAAAAGCTTTATGAAATAGACAGTGTTTTGTACTCTGATTTTCAGTTAAATAAAATCTTTCCTTACGCTAGTCGATCGGATCGAAAAGCGAATTTATCTGGTAGTAATGTAGAACAAAATGACCGTTATGAATTATTATATTCGTTTAATGGAACAGTCGATTTATCCCCAAATTTTTATTCTATCATTGTTGGGTATGATTTTTATGATGGGTACGAAGAATATATAATCAACTATACCAAAGACGGACAACTTATTGATTTTTTGAAGATTACATCTGGTGATAACATTGAATCATTTGAATACACCGAATCTTGTTTTTCTAAGCATTTTGTTTTAATAAATAAATACGCTTATTTATATAATGAGTTTGGAGAAGATTACAAACTAACAAAACAAACACCTATATATATTGGTGCAAATGGATTTTTTAAGAAGTAATTTAGTATCCTTTTTTTAATAGAGTATAGTAAAATTGGTGATGATGTATATTTAAAGTCACAATAATTTACTCCCCTGTTCGTGAATATCTTCGATAGGCTTTGCCGTCACGTAGGTCAAAGATGAATTACTACAAGTGCATTTCGTTCATACATAAAAGAAGCCCCTCGATATTTTCTGTCGAGGGGCTTCTTTATGTAGCTATTCACCGCCTAAAAATGGGCTTAGTCCAGTCCTCTTAATCCCACAAAAATTAAACAACAACAATCAAAGCCAATCATTAACGCAAAAAAATTGGTATTTTGACCCCACAACTAATAAATAGAATCAAAACTAATCAGAATCGTTGGAATAGTTTGGCTAGATTTTGGTATCTTATATGGTTGATAAAATTATTCAAATGGTGTTAGAAATAGGAATTGGATTGTTGTTGGGACTACTACTGGCAGGCTGGTTTGCCTACTGGTTGAGCCGACGTGCCCCCCAATCCATAGGAGAAGAGACCATGATTTCGACCGTTCAGAAAGCCACGCTTTCTGAATATCCCGTTGCACAGCAGTTGCGGCACGCACTTTACGACTGCGAGCAGCAGCAGAAGCAATGTGGCGAGCAGCTGCAGGTATATTGGTTACAGCAGTTGGCATTGGTCAATGAGGTAGCGAATGTAAACCATGTAGAGGTCAAGGGCAAGCCGCTTTTTTTTGCTTATCGCAATCAAATAAATCAAGAAAATTATTTTTATTACGAGCGAGATATTAAGCAAAAAGTATTGCCCAATCGATTGAGCGAAACAAAGGCATTACTAGAGCAATATCAACAAAAAATAGAACTACTCTGGACGCAGTATTGCTTTTTTGAACAATTGGTGGCATCGCATCAGCAGAATCTAGACCGCCTAGCAGGCAAAGAAGAATCGCAGCAATGGCAACAAAAAGTAGCGGCACACCAAGCTCGATTACAACAAGAAAAAGTACTGACAGAAGCCGAACAAAAGGCAATATATAGCGAACTACTATTGGAGCAGATACAAGAAGAAGTAGATTATCAAGAGGAATATGTACAGCAATATCATTTGCTACTACAGCAACAAAATACAGCATTGCCCACCGAGGCAAAGCAACGCCTAAAAATTGAGATCGAAACACTGATAGAGCAATTGGAAAATAAAGATCCTCGCAATTTTTAAAATACATTTTAGCTCTCCAATAGTACACAGAAATAACCCATTCATTAACGTTGAAATAGCTCACGAATTATGTCAAAATATAGAGCTTTTTCTATTCCTAGATATTTGTAGTTTATGAAAAATATATACCTACTTTTGATACTGTTAAGCAGCACGATTGTCGCTACCGCTCAGAACAGAGAAGCAACACCCATCAAGGAAGTGATTGAAGCGGCTATCCAACAACAGGTGCTTGCACAGGAAGTAACTAAGGTGTATTTTACGCTCTTGGACAATCTTTCAGAGCCAAAATATTACCGTTATCGAGATGCAGCTATCGAAAAATTTGATGCAAATTTATCGCAAATGAAGCTGTTGATTCCAAACAATAAAATACGAGAAGGACTACAGGAAATGGGCGGCAGTTGGGATGCTTACAAAAAAGTAGCAGCTTGGTCTATCAATAGAGAAGGGGCAGAATCTCTGCTTGACCAAATCGAAAACCTAGTCGAAGATTGTCAGACGCTATTGGTGCTTTATGAACAATATGCACAAGAAACAGGCGATGTCTATCAGGCAGGAGAATTGGCAAAAGTGATTGGGAGTATTAAGCGAGTAGCAGCTCAAAAAAAATTGACATATGAAATTACGGTGTACGCTTTGGCTCTCAAACACGAAATTGGGATTCCAGTTTTTCTGAAAAAACAACTCGAAAAATATAGCAATCAATACGACTTGCTACTCTATGATATATCTGCAGAACCAATCAATTCCCAAAGAATAAAAACAGAGATTGTTGCCCTCCAAAAACAATGGGGTAGCTTGAGCAAATTGATAAAAAAAATTGACGAAAATACAACAACAGAACCCATCATTACACTTTGCCATGAGATGAATCAACGAGGCAATCTGTTGGATTGGCTTTATCGAGAGTTGGGCAAGAAACTATCTATTAGCAAGACCATCAATACGATTTCTACTCAACGTGCCTTGGCTCAAAAAATAGTCAAAAGTTATGTTGCTTTAGGCAACGAACAGCAGATTGCGAAGCACAAAAGAGAGATTAATAGCAGTATCACTACGTTTGAAGAATCAACGGCGGCACTACTCAAAGCAGCACCTACGGAAGCGATTGCTAGCAATATCAAGGTGCTACAAATTATGTGGAAAAACTATAAAGTGATGGCAACGGATTGGGCTGCAGCGACTGATGGGGTCAGTGGTGGCAAGCTACTGGAAAAAAATTATATTATCATGGCTTCTTGTGACAGAATAGCCCAGTCGGTAGAAAAATACGCTCAAACAATACCTGAGTATCAAGCTTTTTTTAAGCAAGGAAAAGAAAAAATAGCACCAGAAAATAATATAGCAACAATTGTCAAAAAGACAGGTGGGCAGTGTGTTTATGTGGAGCGTATAGCAACTTATTATATGTTGTGTGCCATGGATCAAGACAAAGGAATGTCCACTCAACGCTTGCAGGCTAGTATTGGCGAGTACGACAGTGCTGCCGAATTGTTGGTCAAGTGCAAATTTAATGATGCCACGATCAACTACAAATTGCAGTCTTGCGAAGAAGACTGGACTAAAATAAAGGATTATTGTGCCGCTCCGCAGGTCAGCGATATGGCGGTTATGTTGCAGTCAAGTGAACAATTGAGCCAACGATTAGAAGAATTGAATGTACTGTACGAACAAAAAATGGATGAATTGCTGATCAAAGAAGGAACTACAGATATAGACTAAATTTGCTCAATACAATAGAGTAACCAATCTTTTTCGAGTACCTTTTGGGTCGCCACTATTTCTTGGCGTACTTTTTCTTTTGCCAATTTGTCGAAAGGAGGGAGGTGGATTATTTTTTGTATGAATTTGATGAAATTTTTATAGATTTCTCTATGATAAGCCAATATATCCTTGCGGCGCAAGAACACCATGAAGCTACTAATATGCGTTTCGAGTACCTCAAACTCATCGAGTTGATAGTAGTTTTTCGTCAGCAATACTTTCGCATCTAAGATGATAAATAGCTCTTTGTAATCTACTTGGTGCAGTCGTTCTAGCGATTTTTGATATTTGCCTTCGGCAAAATAAAGCATGGCGTACGCATTGTTGATGTAGGTTTTGTGATACTGAATATCGACCAGTCCTTTGTAGTTCTCTATGAACATAGCTGTCCAATCCAGCTTATGGAGTTTGAGCGCCAGCTTGACAATATTATTAAATTTGAAAGGATTGAGTAGTTCATTTTCGAGCAAAATACCCAACGATAAACCCGCCTCGTAAAAACCAAAAAGCTCTTCCAGATATTGTTTGTTGCCTAGATTCGCTTTGCGTACACAATAGTTGAGCGCTAGTGTATAAATATCTCGGAGTTCTACTGTTTCAAACACTTCATTTGCCTCCAGAAAAATCTGCTTAAATGCTTGGAAATAATGTTCCTCTTGGGGCAGTGTTACAGCTCTATAATAGTAGTAATACAATGCAATAGACGGATTTGAATCCAATAGAGTGGGGTGTTGTTCTATATAAGGAAGTAGCGATTCGAGCAGCCCAAAATCATACTGCTGCTTATACACGGCTTGATGAGCGAGTAGCTGACAAGCATCTTTTAGTTTCTGCACCAAGAAGGTCAAATCCAATTTGCTGCTAACTTCTTGTAGGTTTTTGGAGGTGGTTCGCTGCTGAGCTGCCAAGAAATGATAATGCTCCATTTCTATCTCAAACGATTGTTGATAATAGGCAAAGTCACGCAAGGGGTTTTTGTGTTGCAATTTTTGAGCAACCTTGAGGGTCTGCTGGAAGTGTTTGTCTAGCCCCAACGCACGATAAGCCTCTAGCAAAGCAATCGAATTTTGAGTAGGATATTGTGTTCTATTTTCTACAATCAAGAGTTGCTCGATTGCCTTGAGTAAGAAAGACATTGTATAATCCAACTGGTCGGCATCAAAAGGGGCTTTGTCAAAAATGGTAGCAAATACTTTTTCTTTGCGCAATGCCGTGCGGTTTTCTAGTGCCGTTTTGTATAGCAATTGATACAATGCAATGACATCAGCTCGCTTGTTGAAATAAGGCGATAACACCAATTTGCCTAAACTGCGTTGTTGTGGCTTCGAAAGTGCATAAAACACTTCTATTAATTTACTTTTGTACATTTTTTATTGGGAAAAGTAGTCTGTAGTCGTTTATAATTAGGTTAATAATAATTATTATGATTGGGAAAAGCTATTTTTTGTCTTTTTTTCTGTACAAAGGAAGGTATATATTTGTAAGGTAGCTAAGAAGCAGTAATGCTTACAACTAGAACAAGTTTGGTTGTCTATTGGGGTAGCGGTGCTATCCTAAGATACAGAATTTATGTTGGTTTTGGTAACCAATACGAGGAATTGAAGCAAACATTTAAAGTTGGGGAACGGAAAAAATGCTTCAATTCCTCTTTTTTAGAATAAACTACAGACAAGTGCGTCTGACTACATAAACGTATTTCTAGTATGATTATTGATACGTACAAAATAGAATAAGAACGGATCTAAAATTATAGTTTTTGATAAGTTGTGTCCTGATGTTCGTTGGGATTCGGGATAGGATTTTATTTAACAGAAAAAGACATAACCTTTATTACAAATTCATATTATAGATGCTCTAAGATACCAATACAATACATTTCACCTCCCAATACACACGCTTATGAAACAGATACAATACATACTACAGATTAGCCTCTTTTTGTTGATAACTACTATTGCTGGTGCTCAAAAGAACCCGACAGCGACACAATCGACTCATCAAGGCACGCCTACGGGGACTAGCTCCAATGGCAGCAGCGGAATTACTATTCTAGGATATGATAAGGAAACGAATCAAATGCACCACGAGTTACAAACATCTGGAGTATTTGAAAATAACACCACCGCAGGCAGTACAACTACCAATGGTACCACCAATACAGGCGTAAGCGGAGGTATTGCTACATCAAGTAGCTGCCCCTTGATGTACGTAGATGTAGATATTCCTTTTTTGCAGAGCTGTCTAAGTAGTACAGCTCGTATTTCGTATTGCAATCACGGTAATAGTCCTGCTACCAACAGTTATATTGAAGTAACATTAGATAGCGTTTTGACATTAGATTCTGCGGCTATCAGCTATACGGCTTTGGGTGGCAATCGCTACCGCTTCGATATTGGAACCGTACAGGACAGTGCTTGTAGTGGATTTGATTTGCAAGTAAGTACGCTTTGCGATATTAATTTGCTCAACCAAAGCCATTGTATTACTGCTCATATCTACCCAGATACCGTCTGTGCAGGCGTATGGAACAACTATATATTGACATCAGATGGTGAGTGTTATGGAGATTCTGTCCTTTTTACATTAGCTAATCAAGGGACTACAGTCGATGTTAGCCACCAAATACGTTTTATTATTATAGATGATCACTTGCTCATCAATGGTCAAGGGACTATTGTCAAGCAAGGAGTAGTAGCGATTAATAGTGGCGGTACACAGACCGTGAGTTTGGCTACGCTCAATGGAACTACTGCCAACAATTATCGACTAAAAATATTGGATGCCAACGACCAAACGGTTAGTAGTACCGTAGTGGGCAACTGTACGGTAGCTACGCTACAGCAATCTACTGTAAGGAATCATATTGCTACGCAACTCTGGAATGGTAGTGCAGTTCCTTGGGAAGCAACTGGCTGTGCTAGCAATGGCGTAGCAGCGGTCATCTCTAGAGGTGGTAACGTAGATACAGAATACGAGACAGCTGCAACTATTGACCAATCGTTTGATGCCGCTCAAGTCGAGGTACGTACCTTTCCTAATCCTTTTGATAATTATACCACTATACGACTAGAAGGCGAAGAGGTTGACGTTCAAAATCTAGAAGTATTTTTATACGATATTACAGGAAGGCAAGTCCGCTGGGAGCAAGTGCAGTACCAAAACTATTTGGAACTGGCAAGACAAGACCTGCAAGCAGGCGTTTATTTCTACCGAGTAGAAGCCAACAAAAAGCTAGTAGGTACAGGTAAGTTGATGGTACAATAGAAGGAGTTAAACAACTTCTACATAAAAATAATAGCGAGGTCATTACTTTAGTAGTAATGACCTCGCTGTATTTTGTAGTAGTGGTATATATTTAGGCTGTATTCCAATAAAAAATCCCACTACCTGACGCTAACATCAAGAAGGGGGATTTGGTAAAAAAATATAACAGTTAACGCTGTTAGCTAATGCTACGCATAAATAACCAGTACATCAATATGACGACTAGAGCGATACCAATGACAGAGTACAACACCAAGTTTTTGACTTGAGCAGTATCTTGGTCTGTTGGAACCACCTCTTCAACTGGAGCAGCTGAAATATTGGTGTTACGTTGAGCTTTGCGTTCTTTTTTGCTTAATTTTGGTTCATGTGTACTCACATGAGGCTTATATTGTTTTCTGGACATAATGAATTATTTTATAATCGAAAGAGCCGTTAATTTCTATCAAAAAGGAGTAACGACCTACGATACTATGGAAGTAATATCTAATGTTTTGTCAATAGTTTGTGTACAAATATACAATAGTGTTTAGTACTCGAAAGATTTCCGCTCAAAAAAATCTATTTTTTTGAGCATGGACTAGCCAAAAGCACAAAAGTTCTAGTAATTATGTTCTATCAGGCGTTGTTGCAGTATAAATCCCTTTTCTGCTTTATCGACCCACGGCTTGCCCAAACACTGAACAATATCGCCTACACCAGTACAGTTAATACTGCCCGCTCCATCAACTCTACATTGGCTATCCAAGATACGCATTTCTTTATAAATCAATCCGACTCCCTTGGCATAACGCTCCATCGAGTACCGTCTTTCGATATTGTTTTCTTTGTCGGCTTGTAGCACAAGGGTTGTTTGAGCGTAGCTCAATAGGGTAGTGCTGTCCACATAAGGGACATCTATTTCTAAGCATCTAAAATCGTCCCAATCCTTATACATATCAATAACGCCCCCTTGTATAGGTACGAGTGTATCTCTACGAATAAATACAATGCCGTTCCATTTTTGATTGTCCTTGACAGGAAATACGAGTGGAATCAAACGTTGATTTTCTTCTACACGCTGTACTTGTTGGTCAGCGATTTTTTCTATCCATATCCCAATAGCATTCCATGGCAGCGAGGCATTTTGACGCTTGTAGCGTTCTACTTTGTATGCCAATTGATTTTCGCCATCAAGTACGGTATTGCCAGTCACTTCTTTGATTTGAAAATTGGACGTGCTAACCGTACAGTTGTACTCATCATAAACGGTAGAATCCACACTATATATTTTGTATTTGCCTGTTTCCAGTGGAAAATAAGCGTAAGAAGGTTCATCAAATTCTTCTATGGTTCGGCTACAGCCGACCAATCCGATAAGCAATACAGCCAAACTTACTCCTAGTATAGTTATAAATAAACGCATAAAATATTTTTTGTGAATGGAAACAACAGAGGTTGGTATAACAACTTCAATATCAGCTTGTTTTGGTAGTTGAATAAAGCCTCTCAAAAACTACGCTTTTTTAATTAAAAAGTCCTTAATCTATCCAAAAATAAGGAATTAATAACAGCAAGCAGACTCCCAAACCAAATCATTCTAAAAATAAACACAAGTTCGTAAGAATACCAACGATAAAAACAGTATTTTTGCCCCATCATTAACACAACATACATACATTGACACTCATTAAATCGATTTCGGGTACAAGAGGTACTATCGGAGGAAAAATAGGTCAGAACTTGACCGCACAAGATATTGTAGAAAGCACCGCAGCCTATGCTCAATGGATGCTTAACACCAATCAAACCCCACTAGTAGTAGTAGGGCAAGATGCTCGTATATCGGGTTCTGTGGTGAGCGGTATTGTTGGGGGCACACTACGCATGATGGGTATCAGCGTGCTAGATCTAGGGCTATCAACTACCCCTACTGTAGAAATAGCAGTAGCAATGGAATCTGCTGGTGGCGGTATCGTTATCACTGCTAGCCACAACCCCAAAGAGTGGAATGCACTCAAATTTCTCAATCATCTAGGCGAGTTTATCTCAGGCGAAGATGGAGCAGAAATATTACGTTTAGTTGAGTCGCAAGAAATAACTTATGCTGGTGTAGATCAGTTGGGGAGCTACCAGAAAGCCGTTGGGTTTATCCAAAAACATATTGATATTATACTCGGACTGGACTTGGTCAAAACCGAATTGGTACACGAACAAAACTACAAAGTAGTAGTAGATTGTATCAACTCTACGGGAGCCTTGTCAGTAGTGCCGTTGCTCGAACAAATGGGGTGTGAGGTGATTGCTATCAACGACCAAATCAATGGACGATTTGCACACAATCCTGAGCCATTGCCACAGCACTTGACTAGTCTAATAGAGGAAGTCAAACGCCAGAATGCAGATTTGGGTATTGTGGTAGATCCTGATGTCGATAGATTGGCATTTGTGACCGAACAAGGCGATGTATTTGGCGAAGAATATACGCTAGTGGCTGTAGCCGATTATGTATTGCAGCACCGCAAAGGCAATACCGTATCGAACCTTTCTTCGACGCAAGCACTCAAAGATATTACGCTTAAACATGGTGGTACTTATACGGCATCGGCAGTAGGAGAGGTCAACGTGGTGAATATGATGAAGCAAACCAATGCGGTAATTGGTGGAGAAGGAAATGGAGGCGTCATTTTTCCAGAATTGCACTATGGTAGAGATGCCTTGGTGGGAATAGCACTGTTTATGTCGCATTTGGCTATTTCTCAGAAAAAATCTTCGCAGCTTAGAGCTCAATATCCTAATTACACCATCATCAAAGATAAAATCAAACTGACACCAGAAATTGATATTGATGACTTGCTCGAAAAACTCAAAAATAAATACAAGAACTATCCACAAAATACGGTGGACGGACTCAAAATATACCTAGACGAAAATTGGGTACACTTGCGCAAAAGTAATACCGAACCGATTATTCGCATCTATACAGAAAGTGAATCCATTCCTACTGCTGAGACATTGGCACGAAAAATAAAAATGGATATGAGTGCTATACTCAAAGGTGAAGAAGTGTAGCAAAAAGGAGCTTTTTTTGATGTAATTTACGATAATCGGCAAATAAATTGCAAAAAAATATTGCCACCTAAAACAAAAATAAATGAGAATCTATCTAGACAATGCGGCAACTACTCCATTGAGTAACGAGGTAATTGATGCGATGATACCTTTCTTACGCCAAAACTTTGGCAATCCCTCTTCGACACATCAAGAGGGGCGAACTGCGAAGGCAGCTATCGAAAAAACACGTAAGGTAGTTGCTAAAGCAATTCATGCGATTACGCCCGAAATTATCTTTACATCAGGCGGAACAGAAGCCAATAATATGGCGATAAAATGCGCTGTACGGGATTTGGGTGTCAATCGAATTATTTCGAGTCCCATCGAACATTCTTGCGTATTCAATACCGTCAATCGAATGGGCGGCGAAGCCATAAAAATAGAATACGTAAAGCTAGACGATTGTGGCAAAGCCAACTTAGAACATCTCAAAGAGCTGCTAGCAGATCAATCTTATACCACGTTGGTCAGTTTGATGCACGCCAATAACGAAGTCGGAACACTCAATCCTATTGCCAAAATTGGTGACTTATGTGCCAATTATCAAGCGTATTTTCATACCGATACTGTACAGACTATTGGACATTTGCCGATAGATGTGCGTACGATGAATATCAACTTTTTGTCAGGTTCTGGACACAAACTACATGGTCCTAAAGGAGTTGGTTTTTTGTATGTCAACAAGAAAAACTTGATAGAAGCTTATATTGACGGTGGTGGGCAAGAACGCCAAATGCGCTCTGGCACAGAAAACGTAGCCAGTATTGTTGGGCTAGGACAAGCACTACAAGGAGCTATTGATCAACTAGACGAAAGAAAGGCACATATAGAGGAGGTAAGAAATTATTTTGTAGCCCAGTTGCAAGCACATTTTCCGACTGCTCACTTCAATGGAGACTACGCTGGAGATTGTTTGTTCACGGTACTCAATGTAGCGTTCCAAACAAAATTGCCTGTCAGTATGTTATTGTTTAAGTTAGACTTGAATGGCATCAGTGCTTCTGGTGGTTCTGCCTGCAACTCGGGGGCAGTGAGCAAATCGAGGGTACTCAATCAATTGCCTATTACTGATGAATATCAGTCGGTGCGCTTCTCTTTTTCGCATTACAATACCAAAGAAGAAATAGATAAAACAATAGCTACACTTCAAAAAATACTGCTTTAAGCAGCTTTTTGAGGGTGGTTATTACAAGAATGATAAAAAATTTGAAAGACTTGTTTCTAAAAATTGTAACTTAGGAGCTAGTCTTTTTTTTATTTATAACCAACTGCCAAACTTTGGGCATAGTAGGCAATGAAATACTTATTATTTTTGCCCACTTACTTAAACCAACTCAAAAAAGTAAAGCAGTTTCATACCAGTAAATATATGTACAAAATAACCCAATCTACATTTTTTTTGTTGCTATTATTGTTAGCCATTAGTAGTTGCAATACCGACACTCCTGCTGATCCAGATACAACAATCACAGAACAACCCAAAATAACCGCCAAAAACTGGGTAGGTATGTATCAATATGGCAACCTAGAAACGCAAGAAGGTGGCGGTACATTAGCCATAGCTGAAAACGAGGAAGGTCAACTAAAGTTTGAATTGAATACCAAGGCAAATGCACCCAATTCGCCCTCAGGCAGAATAGCAGGTATTATCAAAAATGAAGGCGGAAAAGCGACTTGGACAACCAATGAATTTAAAGATGAATGTCGATTGACGTTCTTGTTGCAAGGAGGCAAAGTTATTATCAATCAAGAACAAGGAACTAGTTTTGATTGTGGAATGGCTGTAGGTACATCAGCTTCTGGCGAATATGCCAAAGTATCGGATACGCCTACTTTTATGTACGAACAAGACAAAGCGGCAGGTCTTGCTGAAGTACTAAAAAACATCGAAGGTCGTTATCAATCACAAGAAGGTAGCAAAAGTGTACAAGTATTAGAAGTCAAAAAATTGGAAAACAACAAGATAAAAATCCGCAGTACGATGAATACCGCTGGAGAGGAATTTTTGGTACTCCAAAAAGAACTAGAATTAGAAGGCAACAAAGCCGTTTATCAAGCAGATAAAAAAGGGAAAAGTTGTATCATATCTTTTACTTTTTTGGCGAATGGTAATGTTGATATCAAACAAGAAAATTCGGAAGGCTGTGTACATATCGTAGATATGACGGAAGTACTTCAAAAACCACAATAAGTAGGAAGTATTGACCGATTGTAAATCAATAGATACCTAATACTAAGCGAGTAGCGGTATTTTTTGCTTTGGTCAATTTTTTGCTCTATTTTTCGTGCTGTGGTCAGCACAGATAACTCTCAAAACTTAACTAAGTAGCTTTATTATTAGTAAATAAAAAAGCTGTTTTAACAAAAAATCAAATTGAATATGATGCGTAATATATGTAGGGTAGTAGGCTTACTATTGCTCACTTCCGCCAGTCTCACCGCACAAACGCCTTTCGAGAGCGGCAACAAAGCCTATGCGGCAAGAGATTTCAAACAAGCCATTAGTTATTATGAGCGTGCCGTCATGGACGAGCCAGCCAATGTTGACTTGCAAGTGAAGTTGGCAAACTGTTATCGCTATCTCAATGATATGGACAAGTCGGAGAGCTATTATGGTATGGTCACTCAAAATCCGTCGTCGGCACCAATCAATCATTATTGGTATGCGATGGTACTCAAATCGAACAAAAAATACGATAAAGCAATTCAGGCATTGACCGTGTACGGTCAATATGGAGCAGATTTGGCACAAAAAGCACAGGCTTCTTGTACCTTTGCCAAGAACAACTTGAACACACAAAGTGCTTTCTTTGTAGCCAAAGAAACGGCTATTAGTTCGCCTACTTACGATGATTATGCGCCTGTTTTTCACAGAGACAATGTTTTATTGACCTCTTCTCGTAAGATTAATTTTGCGAGTTTACCAGGTGGTTTTTCTGATCCTTCACGACAGAATTTTATCTACAAAGCAGCAATCGGAACTACAGGTAGCTTAGGTGATCTCAAAATTATCAAGGGAGAACAAATGTTCTTGCCAGCTAGCAATTTAGCACCATTTGATATTACGACAGATGAGCAACGAGGTGCTTCTACATTCAATATGTTTGTAGATGGACAACGCCACGTAAGAGGGGCAACCTTGACAGGATTGGAAATGGAAATCCATGCAATGGAACGCCTAGAAGATTTTGTACCAGGTAAAAAATTACCTTTCTTAGATGACAATACTTCTGCTTCTTTTCCTTCGTTTGCCAACAATGGCAATACGCTTTATTTTGCGGCTGATGGTATTGCAGGCGGACAAGGTGGATATGATATTTATGTAACGTACTACCAGAATGGTACTTGGACAGCACCTCAGAACTTAGGTCCCAATGTCAATACAGCAGGTGATGAAATTTGCCCACATATTGCCAATAATGGCGATTTGTATTTTGCTTCGGACTTTCACAAAGGTTTTGGTGGATACGATGTATTCAGATCCAAAAAAGTAGGTAGCACTTGGCAAGATGTTCGCAACTTGGGTAGCCAAGTCAATACATCGGCTGACGATATGTACTTTATTTTTGATGCCAGCAAGCGAGTAGGTTATTTTGCTTCCAACAGAAACGGGAACTATGATATTTATTCGGCAGCACTACGTGGTGACGAAAGTTTGTTGATACCTGTCAACGATGCAGAAGTAGCGGTAGTCGTACCAACACCTAATGTTGTGACTCCAACGCCTAACCCTAATCCAGTAGTGGTAACACCAACTCCGAACCCAAACAACAATGTTGTTAATCCAAACAATAACGTTGTCAATCCGAACACAACATACCCAACAACAAACCCGAATAACAATACCGTTGGGAATACTTCTACGAATTATGGAACAAACCCTAACAATACAGTAGTCGTAACCACACCACCTAACAATACGGTAATAGTAACGAATCCAAATACAACGCTTCCTGTGGGTAATAGTCCTACCGTAGGTAGTAATCCTCCAGGCACGGTTCCTTGTGCCATGAATTTCTATATCGGAGGTATTGTAGATGGCGACAACAAACGCCCATTGGCAGATGCTATGATTTATATTCGCAATCGCAAGACAGGTGAAGAAAGAAAAATCAAAGAGCCAACTAACTTGTATGGCGAATATTCTGTCATCTTAGATCCATTGACGGATTATACAGTTGCTATTTCTAAAGCAGGATTCAAGAACTTAGTGTTTGATGTGAATACAGGAACAGGTGGCAAGAAAACATTGCTAAACACTCGCCCAATGTATGCAGCAGGTACGGTCGTGAGAGACAAATGGGGCAATATCGTAGAAGGTGGTACAGTGAGTACAGACGAAATTGTTGCACCTATCGAAACGCCTACAACTAACCAATTGGTCAATACACCAACTTCTTCTAAGTACTTTTCTCAGCAGTCAGATGGTCGCCCAATTCCAAGCCAAGGTTACATGATTCAAGCATTGGCAACCAAAGAATTGAGTGCCGAACAACGTTTTGAATTGAGCAAATACGGAAATCTTATTTCTGAAAAGAAAGGTGATTTGACGGTATATAGAGTCGGTGTATTTGTAGATGAAGCACATCTTGATGCAAATTTGGCGGAAGTACGCAAGACTTACAAAGATGCCTTCAAAGTACCCGTTGATTTGAATACCAACAGCTTGGGTGGCAAGATTGCGGCAAGCTCACAAGTAGTCTATCCTCCAATGGCAGCATTGCCAGAAGGTGTAACAGGTAGAGGAGGAGAGCCAATGAGTAACAACTACAACAATCAGAATACTGCACCAATGAATGCAACGCCTATCATTAAAGAAAATGACTACGACAGTTGGGCAAGCAATCCGACAGAAGTAACACCAACGCCTAACCGCTTGGAGTCTGGTGTAGAGTTCAAAGTACAATTGGGTGCTTACAGCAAGCCAGAAGTTATTTCTTTTGCTAGTATCAATCACTTAGGGTTGATCGAACAAAGAAAGCAAGGAAATGGATTGACCTACTTTTATATCACTGGTTTCAAGACCATTGAGAAAGCTAGAGCAGCAAGAGTAGAGGCACAAGCCAAAGTAGGTGGAGCTCCATTTTTAGTTGCCTTCAAAGATGGTGTCAAAGTGAACATCAGCGATGTAGTAGCGGAATAAGATGTTATATCTATAAGATGACTGTATAGAAAGTCTCCTCTTGGTAATATATGCCAAGGGGAGGCTTTTTTTGTTGGGGGGGGATAGTATCTAAGTAGGTGGACAAAAGTTTTCACCGCCAAAAAAAGTCTATTTTTCATTACATCGCCAATTTTTTGCCACTTACTTAGCACCTACAGTAAAACTTAACTGTATGAATTTAAGCAGGGGGACATAAGTGAATAACGTTTTGAATTTAGAGGAAGGTAGTACCCAAAAAGGAGCTACACCAATGTAAAATTGGTATCCTAGACCTGCCATTGTATGGAAATGCCGAAAATTCATGTCCACCTACTAAAGTAAACAAAAGGAACTGTACAATAAAAAAAAAGCCCTACTTCCATCAAATGGAAGTAGGGCTTTGGAATAGCACTAGCAAGCTGCTAGAACCATGTTATTTAGTTGCTTTTACGCTCATCAACAATATCAGCTTCATCTTTGATATCCGACAAAATACTACCAGATACTGCTCTAGTCACGATGTTGTTCATGTCTGTTTGTGTTTGTTTCATGTCTGTGATAGCAGGCGCTTCTGCCTTGCTAGTAGGACGCACTACATATACACCAGCATTACCTGCTACAGCTTTTGATACTTGACCAGTAGCGGTTACAGCAGCAGCACCCAATACTTTGGATTCTGTTACCACAGCACTTATTTTGGCATCACCATATTTAACAGCGTTTGCAGTTTGTACATTTGTACCATATTTGCTAGCAATAGCTTCTAAGCTAGAAGCACTTTTGAGTTCGTTATTTACGATTTCTGCTTTTGCTTTGTTACGCAAAATACGATCTACTTCTGCTTGTACGATTGGGTCACTTGCGTCAGCTAATCCTTTAGGTGTTTTTTTAGTAAGAGATGCTACTACAAATTGACTAGTATAGTTCAATTCTTCGTTATCAATACGGAACATCTCAAGAGATACGTCATTGACAGCAGTTTTGGAATTATGAGCCCACTCAATAATTTTAGCGGAAGCATCATTTTTGCCCAAACCATTAATTTCGTATCCATCAGGCTGCAAACTAGCAGAAGAACCTACCTGTATGTTTTGTTCTTTGGCAGCTTTGCTCATAGAAGCAGCGTCACGGTTGGCAATAATAAAGTCATTGACTTTAGATTCTACTGCCTTACGTGTGTCATCACTAGGGATAATGTCTCTACCAATTACAGCTAAACGTACTGCTTTTTCGTTGGTATCAAAACGCTCATCAGTAATCTGTATAAGATGAAAACCTTGTTGTGTACCGATAATTCTCAAGCTATCTTTTTTGCCTGAGTAGAAAAGGTATTCTTTCAAGAACTCGTCACCGCCTTCTTTGCCAGTCCAGCCCATGTCACCACCATTTCTTTTGCTTTCGAAGTCTTGGCTAAATAGAGTTGCCAAAGAATCAAAAGAAGCATCTTCGTTTGTTGTCAATACGTTCTTCAAAGAATCTAACAACTGACGACCTCTTTGCAATTGTGCTTGCGTTTGTACTTGGAACAAGATATGACGTGCTCTAACAGAATCAGGCATGATTTTGTGATCGACTACTTTAGCAATACGGTATTGACCGTTGTGCAAGTAAGGACCTACTACCGTACCATTCTGAGCATTCATCAACGAATCGTGCAATGACTTAGGTTCTTTAATTTCGTCTTTAGTATAATAAGTAGATTCAAATACTTCTCCGTTTGCTTCTACGAAGAAAGTATCATTTTCTTCTGTCATAAATTCTTTTGCTTTATCTGCCATCTCTGTGTAGATATCCATAGAATCTTTGGCAGTAGGGATCACATCAAAAGTCAAAAAGTCCACGTTGACAGAAGCTTCACGCTTGTATCCTCTAGGATTAGCCTTGATATAAGCATTGATATCTGCATCCGAAATGTCTTTAGTACCCTGTATGGCACTATAAGGAATAGCAGTATATTCAAAGCTATAAGCAGTATTGCGCAGCTTGTTTTCAGATTCTGCCATCCAAGTAGGAGTGAAGAAACCGTTATCTAAAGCATTGAAATACTTAGTTTGTAGGCGTTGAGATTCTACACGTTTTTTCAACGAAACCCAATCCTCAAATTGTTTTTCAGCTGCTGCACGATTTTCGTCAGGAACATTTGCCATGAACGTAGCTTTATCAGCATAATTATCTAGTCTGTCCTGAATAGCAGCCATATCAATTTGATTTGTTTGTGGGTTGGTGAATTGCTGTTGCACTTCACGACTCATCACAAAACGGTCTTTGCTAGTGAACAATTGTCCCATTTCTGGAGCAGTCACTTCAAAACCAGCTTCTTTGGCTTTCTGAATCATCAATCGAGTCACTACGATTTCGTTCCAAGCATTGGCTTCAATCTCTTGATCAACCATTCCTCTATTCTTGTAACGTGCAGAAACTGCGTTATAATCTTGTCTTGTTATTTTCTCACCATTGATACTACCAACTTTTATACTGGTATTGTTCAATTTGTTTTGAGGACCACTGGCATCCATGAATAAAAAAGAACCGATACCTATAAATATCAATCCCATCATTACCCAGCCAAAACGGTTTCTAATTGTTCCTAATAAAGCCATTGTTTTGTTATCTGTGTTTAATTGTAATATATGTCTGTAATTATTCAAATATACCTATGTATAGGTTATTATATCTAGGTAGAATGGTCGTTTCAACCAAAAAAAGAGGAGGAAAACGGCACAAAAATACATTTTTTTCTGAACCTATAGGTATGAAGCTACTTAAAGTTTTGAATAGATAGACAAAAACGTATTGAAAATTAGCAACAATTGATAAAAACAACATCATTTGTCTTAGCCGTGCTCTTATCCTGTGGTAATATGGTAGCAATGAAAAATAAGTTTTACTCTTCTTCTTTTTCGTACAATTTATCTTCTTCGACTACTTCTATTTTAGTCCCTGCTTTTAGCGTTTTAGAAATGGCATCAAAAGGAGCGTTTACTACTTTTTGTCCTTCTTGTAGTCCTTTTGTTACTTCGATGTAATCAAAGTTCTGTATGCCCGTTTCTACTTTCTGAATGACGACAGAATCACCTTGCTGAACAAATACACATTGGTAGAGTTGCTTTTTTTCTTTGTTGCTACCTTTGGCTACTTCATTTTCTCTAGCCGTGACCGAAGCCGCAGGCACAGAAAGCGTATTGTATTTGGTATTGGTTTTTATTTCGGCAGCAGCCGACAAACCTGCACGGAAAGGAGAGCGACCATTGCCCTTGTCCAGATCAGCATAAGATTCTTCGAGTACCAATATTTTTACCTCAAAGTTGGTCACAGCGTCAGAAGTCAATTGCGAAGCACCCACTACACTACTAAGCCCAGTTGCCGTATTGGCAATCTGGGTCACCAAACCCACAAACTTGCGGTTGGGGTACGCATCTAATTCTATATCGGCGGTATCGCCAATAGCAGTACTCAGAATATCTCTTTCGTTGACATCTACTCGTACTTCTACCGATTTTAGATTTGCAATTTTCAAGATAGGAGTGCCAGCCATCTGTGCGGTACCGACTACTTGTTCGCCTTGTTTTTTGTAGAGTGTCGAAACGACCCCATCAATAGGAGCGTAGATGTTAGTTTGCGATAAGTTTTTTTGTTGTTCTCTTACCGTCGCTTGTGAACTTTCTACCGCATATTGTGCTGCCAATATATTCTGAGCAGCAGCTTCTAAGTTGGCTTTAGTTGTATTGAAACTAGCTTGAGCGGCTTCAAACTCTATTTTGGGAATAACGCCCTCATTATAGAGTTTTTCGTTGCGTTCGTACGTCAATCGAATATTTTCAAACTGTGCTTCTAGTTGTTTTTTCTGAGCCTTAGAAGAGGCTAATTGAGCCTTGCTACCTTGGGTAGCCGCTTGCGCTCTAGCTACTATGGAGGCGAGGGCATCGGCATCTACTTTGGCAAGCAAATCGCCTTTTTTGACTAAATCACCTTCTTTGATATACAACTCTGTGAGTGTGCCTGACACATTGGAGGTTATTTCCAATTCGGTAGCAGGAAATAGCTTGCCCGTAGCGGCGACAAACTCTACGATAGTACGTTTTGTGGCAGTAGCCACGGCTACTTTTTCTTTTTTCGCTTCCTTGGTGCTTAGCTTATAAGCTACAGCAGCGCCGACTATTACTACTATGACGAGTAGAATGAGCCATTTTTTGGATTTCTTTTTTGTACGTGCCATATTGTTATTGATAAGGTCAATTTGAAGTAAATACTATGGTATCGTGCTATTTTATTCTATTGTAATAGCAGTACCTTTGTAGAAATCCAATATTTTTAGTTTAAATAAATAATCATATTTTGCTTGTAGCAAGTTCGATTCGGAGGAGATGAGTATATTCTGCACACTGGTCAACTCAAACGAGTTGACTACGCCCAAATCAAATCGCTTGCGGGTATTTTGTACTGACATACGAGTAGCCGTTACCGTGTTTTTGGCGGCTTTATAACGTTCGGCTGCTGCTTTGACGTCATTCAACGCCCTATCTATGTTTCCCTTGAGGGCTACTTCTTGTTGTTTGGTTGCCAATTCGGCGGACTTGACCGCTAGTTCGGCACGCTGTATGCTGATTCGGGTACGCATACCGTTGAATATTGGCACCGAAATATTGATACCTACATTACCAGATATATTGTCACCTAATTGCGAAAAGTAAGGAATTACATCTCCTCTACGAGCCTGAAAATTAGGAATCTGAACCAATACGGGGTCTTGTGTAGCAATCACCGCTCCGCCTACTGGAAAATAACTACTATCAACACCATCAAAACTGCGGGAAGCACCCGAAAAATTGGTTTGTAAACCACCATACAAATTGATGGAAGGATATAAGCCACCTTTGGCAATATCTACGCCTATTTTGGCACTGTTTTCTCTCAACTTGGAGGCGGCAATATTAGGTTGAGTATTGACCGCTTGTTCATAGACGGCTTCCAATGTCGCCAAGTTAGTCACTTCATCTACTTCAAAATCTTGGATTGGTTCGATGTCAATGGACTCCGATACATCTAAATTCATCAATGTTTTGAGATTGACAAATGCCAATTGTAGGCTATTTTGAGCATTGACAATATTTTCTTGATCTCTAGCGGTTTGCGCAATCAAATCATACTTGCTGTTGTCCGCAACGACACCTGCATCAATCAATTTTTTGGTCTGTTCTAGTTGAGCCGTCGTTACTTTTGCTTGCTCCGTAAGTACTTGTACACTCTCTTTTGCCAACAAAATAGACAAATAAATCTGAGCGACTTGTAGCGAAATATCATTACGAGTTTGTTCTACATCTTTTTGAGCTGCCGCTACATCTACCTTCGATTGTATAATGCCGTTCCGAATCTGAAGCCCCTGAAAAATAGGCTGATTAAGATTGAGTCCCAACGAAGAAGATTGGGTCACTTGATTGACATAACTATAAGAGGTTACATCAATAGACCGACCAAAGTTGAAGCCGTGTCGGAAACTTGCATTCGCGGTCGGAAACTGTGCCCAATAAGCCTGTTTTTGTCCTAATTTGGCTTGTTGTACCGCCAGATTTGCTTGCTGTACTTGCAAGCTGTTTTGATAAGCATAATCAATACAACGCTGTAGCGACCAAGATTCGCCACCGTCTTGCGCTAGCAGTACGGCACTGTTGCAAAACAATAAGATGCCTACTATCCATATGTATTTCATAAGCTGTGTTTCTTTGTAGATAAATCTAAAAATTGAGATTAGAAATAGAGCTGTTTTTTAGCTCTATTGTTCATTCATTTTTTTGCCTTTCATAGCATTCGTTATGTTATGATCCATAGCCCTATGAGCCATCGGTGTGGTGTATTCGTTGAGGTCTTCCATAGCTTTGTGTATGGCATCTTTATCGCTGCCTTTGGTTGCCTTTTCTAGAGCTTTCGCCAATGTCTTGGTTTGGTCAATTTCTTCTGCGGATAAGATAGCTTGGTTTTGCACCACAAATTTGCCAGTCGAAAGCAATACATTATTAGCTTCTGTTTGAGCTTCTATCAATGCACGCACCGCCATATCTTCTTTGGCATTCTTGATAGAGTCAAGGAGCATTTTGCCCATTTCTGTTTCCGAAATACCATAAGTCGGTTTCATTTCTACGGTCTGCTCTACCCCCGAACGGAGTTCTTTGGCTCTCACTTTGAGAATGCCATCAGCATTGAGCAAGAAGTGTATTTCTATTTTGGGAATACCTGCGGGCATAGGAGGAATCCCACGCAATACAAATTCGCCCAATTTACGATTGTCATTGATCAAATCTCGTTCCCCTTGATAGACGGCTACTTTTAGATTGGATTGACCATCAATTGAGGTGGTATATTGTCTGCCTGCTTTGATAGGAACTTTGGTATTGCGTGCAATAATCGTGTCCATCAGTCCGCCGACCGTTTCGATACCGAGCGAAAGAGGCGTAATATCAAGCAATAATATATCTTGGTTGTTTCCTGCCAATATATCGGCTTGGACAGCGGCACCCATGGCAACTACTTCATCAGGATTAAGGTTGTTGTTGGGGGCTTTCTCAAAGAAATTTTGTACAGCATCTTGTACCAATTGCATACGAGTAGAACCGCCTACCATGATGATTTCATCAATAGCCGACTTTTCTACTTTTGCATCTTTTAGAGCATTGCGACAAGCGACCAAAGTACGGTCAATGAGTGGCTGTACAAGTTGTTGAAATTCATTAGCCGAAAGGCTGCACATTTGCCCTTTGATGAGTGTCGTATAATGATCTTGTTTAGAAATCGCTTTTTTCGCTTTCTCTGCTTCCAGTCTTAATGTTTGCTGCAATACAGGATTGTTGGAGGTGTCAAAGTTATGCTGTGCTATCCAATGTTGTTGAATGGCTCTATCGAAGTCATCACCGCCCAAAAAAGTATCGCCATTGGTTGCCAATACTTCAAAGATACCATGTTCTATTTTTAGGATAGAAATATCGAATGTGCCACCGCCCAAATCATAAACCGCTACAGTCTGAATGGTATCACTATCTAGTCCAATTCCATACGCCAAACTGGCTGCGGTAGGTTCGTTGACGATACGCAATACATCTAGTCCCGCCAGTTTGCCAGCATCTCTAGTGGCTTGACGTTGTGCATCATTGAAGTAGGCGGGTACTGTTATCACCGCTTTGGTAATAATAGTATCCAATGTTTTTTCTATTCTTCTTTTTAGCTGTGCCAATATCTTGGCAGAAAGCTCAATAGGCGTATAAAAATTATCTTGAATACGAACTTTGACCAAGCCATTGTCCGTGTCATTGTCAATAATTTGATACGCAAAAAGATCTTTGTGCTGCTCCAAATCTTGATAGGATTTGCCCATTAGTCGCTTCACCGAAAAAATGGTGTTCTGAGGGTCGGAGAGTAGCTTTTCGGCTGCCTCTGTTCCTACGATTACGTCCATTGGCGAATTGAAATGAATGATGGAAGGCACAAGGGCATTTTTGCCAGTATGGTCAGTTACTACTATGGGTTTGCCATCTTGGACGTACGCTACCAAGCTATTGGTCGTACCTAAGTCGATGCCTACTATTATATTGTCATGTACTGCTTTAGCGATTTTGACTTCGCCCTTCGATAAATCTATTGGAATTTTTGCCATAATTATAAGATGTGCTGCTATTTTCGAGATGGATTACCAAAAAAATAAGTATTCCTATCAGTTGTTCAAAAGTAATGTAATTGATGTTAAATATTGCTATTTTTTAGGCGAACGCATTAGTTTCCTTGATGAAAGGAAGCGTTATATATAGGTTCTACCTAAACAAACGACAAATAGAGTCAATTGTTTGAGCGGCAAAGATACAGCAATTGTCGAAAAAACGATAGTAGCCTTTTGATTATCGTAGAATTAGTGAGGGAGTGGGGGCTTTTTTACAAAAAGATTAAAATCGGCTTTGTTTTTCTAATTTATTTTTTGTAAATTTACTCGAATTATTAAATCTCGTCAGGCACTTTTTATGTGATTGTGCGTGCTGGGTTATACAAGCAGCAACCAACGACCAAATATGGCATTTAAGATAATACCCAAGATAAAGGCGGACAAGCTCCAAGATCGTAGTCTAGACATCAAGATGATGGACAAATACTACAAGGCAGTACAGAAAGTCATTATCCAAAAGACCAGCCCTGAAGTACCAACAGATTATTATTGGTGTAACGATTATGCAGAAGGAGATAGTGTCTTCGTATTTGGTACACATAATCCTACTTTCAAAAAAGTATTTAAGGAAACTGCCAAAGGTCAGCATGGTTTTGAGAAAACTAATATTTCTATTGGCGAGTGTTTTGCACTGAAAGAGAACGAACAATTGATTTTGTGTGTTCGACACAATGCGACACAATCAAAAGGTAAAACGGCGGAGTTGTTGCGTGCCTTTAAGAAATTATTGCGTAAGCAATTCAAGGGATTTGCTGATGTTCGATTGATAGAAGGGGCTTTGGTAGCAGATGCAGATGGCAAAGGGCATACAGAAGTAGAGCCAGAACCAACGACCACCGCTAGTAGTACTACTGCTACAGGTGGTGTTGATGTGCCACCAGTGGTTTCGAGAGAAGAAATAGAAAAACGAGGCAAGCAGCTGCAAGAGGGGATTAAGAAATTGAAAAACGATGTAGTGCCACGTTTCAAGAAAAACGAAACAGGGAAACAAGATGCCGCTTTTGTTCAGGCATTGCGCAAAGCAGCTTCGGTCTGGCTTGCCAAATTGGCACAGGCCGATAGTGATACCGCTAGTAAGGCATCTGATCAACAAGAAAAATTACAACGAGTATTGCCACAGTGGCAAGATTTGGAAAATAGAATTGCCAACAACAAAACCAAGAGCGATAGCCGCAAAGCTAGACGAGCAACGGTTAAAGAAATGAATCAAAAAAGAAAACGAATTAAGCAACTACTCAAAAAAGTAGATCTTAAAGCATTTTCGTAAATAATAACTTCTAAAACAAACACACAATAACCTGTAAAATATATAAGCTATGAAATTCGCAATGACCAGCAAGGAGCTGAAAAATAAAGAAGTAGTTGCTACAAAAATGGAAAAGTCTTTGAAAAAGACAATCCAATTTTTAGAAGACAACAAAGGGACAAGATTGCCTTTCTACTATCAATTCGGCTATATTTCTGAACAAGAATCCTTCATATCTATTGGAGAAGCGAAAGAGGTACACAAAGAGTGGAAAGCTCGCTTAAAGGGTAAAGGACACGAGGGGACTATTGACAAAAAAACAGTAGCTGCTGGAGAAGTTTATGTAGATGAAAAAACAGGTGTATTCAAATTTGTAGTGAAGGCTGGTTTGATGAAACGCGCACAAGTCAGAATAGCGTTCAGGTCTGTTGGTGCTATCAAGAAAAAAATCAAGGAAAATTACGAAATCGTTACTTCTGAAGCTCCTGTAGTGGAAGAGGAAGGTTCTAGTACACTCGACAATGTCAAAAATGTAGTAGAAGGTGCAGTAGAAACTGTAAAAGATGCTGCTGAAAATGTAATGGAAAACATTGCTGCTTCTGCTGAAGAGTTGGTGGCTGCTGTACAAGAGTTCAAAAAGAACGAATGGGAAACTTTCAAATCTAAGAAAGACGGAGCCAACGGTCAAGCAGTATTGGCAAAAGGTAAAGTACTATCGCAGCAATTGGAGGCACTATTGGCAAAAGAAGAGAACAAAAAAGCGGTACAAGCTAAGAAATTTGTCGATGCTAAAGTCGGACAAGTAGAAGGTGCTTTGTCGAAAGCAAAAGGCAAAAAAGCTGCTGGTAGCTTGGATAAAGTAGCAACTGATATTCACAGTGCTATTGAGGACTTGTTGAGCAACTTTGGCGAAGAAGTAGATGGTATCGGTGATACACTCAAAGCTACTTTGGATAAATTGAAAGCGTAAGATTAAAATGAAAAACAAAGAAAAAATACGTGTTTTGCAGCGTATTTTTTGGATAAAATTATAATTAGAAAGGATTGGTTTATACATTTGTAAACCAATCCTTTCTTTTTTTGTGCTTTTAATACATCATATCATGACTATTTACACCAATTTAGTGGACATTCAAAATCGTACTATTTACCCTGCTGCTATCACTGTCCAAGACGGTAAGATAAAAGCTGTAGAACCAACAGAAAAAATGGTAACGGGTTATGCGATGCCAGGGTTTGTAGATGCACACGTGCATATCGAAAGTTCGATGTTGATTCCTTCCGAGTTTGCTCGATTGGCAGTAGTACATGGTACGGTAGCGACCGTTTCTGACCCACACGAAATAGCCAATGTAATGGGTATAGAGGGCGTTTATTATATGTTGGAAAACGGTAAAAAGGTGCCATTCAAATTCAATTTTGGAGCACCTTCTTGTGTTCCTGCTACGAGTTTTGAGACCGCTGGTGCGGAAATAGATGTAGCAGGTATCGAAGAATTGATGGCAAATCCTGACATTAAGTATTTGGCGGAAATGATGAACTACCCAGGGGTGATTTATGATGATCCGATGGTATTGGCAAAGCTGGAAGCTGCTAAGGCAGTCAATAAGCCAATAGATGGGCATACACCAGGTATTAGAGGCGAAGCCATCGAGAAATATATTGCGGCAGGCATCAGCACCGATCACGAGTGTTTTACGTTGGCGGAAGCTCTCGAAAAATTGAGCCTGGGTATGAAGGTAATTATTAGAGAGGGGAGTGCTGCCAAGAATTTTGAAGCCTTAATTGATATTTTGCCAGAACACAGTGCCAATGTGATGTTCTGTTCGGACGACAAGCACCCCGACGATTTGTTGGTAGGGCATATCAACCAGTTGGTAGCTAGAGCGATAGCGAAAGGCAAACCTTTATTTGATGTATTGCAGGCAGCTTGTATTAATCCTGTGGAGCATTATCGTCTAGATGTCGGACTACTCAAAGTCGGCGATATGGCAGATTTTATTATTGCGAAAGACTTGGTTGATTTTGAAATAGCGGCTACTTATATTGATGGGCAGTTGGTCGCTCAAGAGGGCAAAACGCTCATAGAGCGAGTGGAAGAAAAGACGATTAATAATTTTGATACCTTGCCCAAACAAGTAAGCGATTTTGCGATTGAGCCAAAAACAGAAAAACTACACGTTATTTGGGCGATTGATGGCGAATTGATTACTAAGGACTTGGTGGCTATTGCCAAAGTAGAAGATAATAATACGGTATCGGATATAGAGCAAGATGTGCTCAAAATGGTGGTCGTGAATCGCTACGCAAATACACCGCCAGCGATTGCTTTCATCAAAGGTTTTGAGCTGACGGAAGGTGCCTTGGCTTCTTGTGTAGGGCATGATTCGCACAATATAATAGCGGTAGGAGCTACTGATGAAGCGATTTGCAAGGCTGTTAATTTGATTATTGAAAATAAAGGTGGTATTTCTGCTGTGAGCAATCAAAAAACGCACGTTTTGCCACTTCCTGTGGCAGGTATCATGACGACCGACGCAGGAGAAGTCGTAGCAGAGAAATACGCTCATATTGACCATTTCTCTAAAGAAATATTGCATTGTCCTTTGAGAGCACCCTTTATGACGCTTTCATTCATGGCATTATTGGTGATTCCTAGACTCAAACTGAGTGACAAAGGCTTGTTTGATGGGGGCGATTTTAAGTTTACGCCTTTGTTTGTGTAGGTTATGGGAGTTGTAACGTAATAACATAACTGTATTATGTTATTAAACAATTTTACCATGAAAATCAGCTTTGGATTATTTATAGTAGCAACTTTATTCTTTATTTCTACGACTAAGCATGGTCTATCAACTATGTATAATCAATGTTATATAGAAAAGGCTTATACCTACCTATTTATAGGAGTTCCTAACCCTATACATATTCAACGAAGTTCAAATGATAAACGCCCTTATTTTTTGGTGGTAGGTAGCGATACCATAGAGCTGAAAGGAGAGCAAAAAACTGTCAATATATATGTTTCCTCCAAAGAGAGGAATTATCTTTATCCTGTTCAGTTATTGCGTAAGCGAGGCGATAATACCTTTGAATTACTTACTGAAAAAGGATATAAAGTACGAAAATTTCCTAATCCAGTACCTTATGTATTCTCGAATGAGAAGGTTTCAAAACGAGAGGTGCAGGCTGCTATTGGAGTAAGCTGTTTATCAGAAAATTGGAATATCAATATAAATTTTTCAGTGAGTAGCTTTAGTGTCTTGGCGAGAATACAGGATAAGGATACATTATTGGTAAGTAAGACTAGTCGATTTACAAAGACTCAAAAGCAATATTTTGAAATGCTAGAAAGTGGGGAATATCTTATTATTAAGGATATAAAAGTACAAATGCCAACTAATAAAACTCAAGTATTGTCGCCCCTTATTTATGAAATAGATTAGTGAGTTTGTCGTGGAAAATTTCAATTAATTTTCACTTTGGCTAATTTTCAGGAAGGCGATAGGACTGTTTTTCAATTCACTATTGTA
The DNA here is from genome assembly GCA_937139495.1 of uncultured Saprospiraceae bacterium. Classification (GTDB taxonomy): domain Bacteria; phylum Bacteroidota; class Bacteroidia; order Chitinophagales; family Saprospiraceae; genus Aureispira. The sequence continues at coordinate 91,403 of CAKZQC010000013.1, forward strand.
TATTTGCCCTATGAGACGAGAATTAATCGCGAACAATCTAGCGGAGCTAGATGGGATTGTCACCGAATTGCTACCACTTATTCAGTCCAGACGAACAGTGGCACTGGTGGGCGAAATCGGAGCAGGCAAAACAACATTTACAAAATTGTTGTGTCAACGATTGGGAGTGACAGAAACAACTTCTAGTCCTACTTATGCTATTATCAATCAATATCAGGCAGGGCAAACAGCTGTCTATCATGTAGATTTGTATCGACTAAAAACGCCTGAAGAGGCGATGGATATTGGGTTGTTGGAACTATTGGAAGATAAAGAATGTTACTGTATTATCGAATGGCCAGAGCTGATAACAGATGAATTGCCAGAAGAAACGTTATGGATGAAAATAACGCCAGCAGTAACAGGAGAAAGAAAATTTGAAATTTATTGCGAATAAATTTGGAAAGTTGTGTCACAGCTTTTATATTTGCAATCGCTTACATAAGCAATGACCCATGGTGTAATGGTAACACTACGGTTTTTGGTACCGTCATTCAAGGTTCGAGTCCTTGTGGGTCAACCATACAATGTTCTTTTTTTTATGTTACGAAATAGATAAAATAGATTTTGGCTTTAGTAAAAGCAAACTCGATTTATTTTATCTATTTATTGACCCATGGTGTAATGGTAACACTACGGTTTTTGGTACCGTCATTCAAGGTTCGAGTCCTTGTGGGTCAACACTATATTTTTCCGAAAGGGGCTATCTAATTTAGATAGCCCCTTTTTTTTGTTTGGCACATAACTTTTAATCATCAAGCTATTTTTTTTTTTTTGAAAATAACAGAAGGCAGAAGGTATTTTATTTTTTATATTTGTAGGAATTAAATCACTCTAAAATTTATACATGAAAACCCTAAGAAAGATTACATCAAGGTTATTATTTTCCATGCTGTTAGTGGTAGGAGGTGCTACGATGACACAAGCACAAGTAGTAGATACTGTAGCATGGTGCCCAGCAGGAGCTACTTGGACCTACCGACAAGGAGCGGTCTTTGGCGAATACTATACAAAACTGACCTACGAAAAGGACACGATTATAGGTGGGCATCAGAGCAAGAAATTGGCGGTAAGCGAAATACAGTACGTTAGTGGCGGTAGCCCGCTTACGGATTATTCTCGTTCAGAGCGGAGATTCGCCAACGAGGCAGAATATTATTACGAAAGTAATGATTCTATCTATTGGTATGATACGGATAGCAGCAGGTTTCAATTCTTGTACGACTTCGGAGCAAGTGCAGGAGACGAGTGGACGATAGCTAATGGGTTGAATTATGCCTGCAATATCAATGGATTAGATACTTTTATTTGTGATTCTATAACTAACAAAGAATACGATGGAAGAATTTGCGATGTAACGTATGGACATATGACAGGGAAAAATTGGAGAATTGGAGAACAAATTATTCGCAATATAGGATCGAATACTTCTCCTTATCCACAAGCAGGAGGCAACTGTAATGTAATAGATGGGTTATCAGGACATCTGGATGGCTTAGTATGCTATTATGACTCTATTCGAGGGTTTGTTAACTTTGGGAATAGTAATAGACCTTGCGGCAATATTATCAATCCTATCGACAAAATAGAGCTATCTACAGCCTCTACCAACTGGTCCGTGTATCCCAATCCTACGAATAGCAATATTCATATAGAGCTACTCCAATATACTACTCAATTGGCAGGGACAGAACTGCACTACGAAATCTATAATGCGAGCGGTCAACGATTGTATCAAGCACGTGGTGCTGTCAATAAGACAATTGATATGAGCAATTTTGCCAATGGTTTATATTTACTGGTGGTGCTGAACGAAAATGGTCAGCCACTCTTGAGCCAAAAAATTGTGAGACAAGGCAGATAGTAGTTTTTTATGTCTAATAAGTACGGCTACAATTGATAACCGAAACTAGCACGACTACGACATACACGATATTTATCAAAAGAATTTGGATAAAAACTAATCAAAAACGGTTTTTTGGTGTTAAAAACATAAGAAACCGCTGAAAGGCAGTAAATAAAGGGGTTTTGTAGGATTTTTTGGTAGAAATATTTGAAAATCTGATAAAACCATCTAATTTTGTGACCACAATAATTTTAGGGCATGGAAAAACGATTGTTTAACAATACCCTATATTACAAAAAACTCTAAATAAATAAGTACTATGAACAAAGGAGAATTAGTTGATCAGATCGCAGAAAGAGCAGGTTTGAAAAAAGCAGACGCTACTGCTGCATTGGATGCAACTATCGAAGCAATCAAAGACGCATTATCAGGAGGAGACAAAGTATCTCTAGTAGGATTTTGCACATTGAGTACTAGCTACCGTGCAGCTAGAACTGGTGTTAATCCAAGTACTGGTAAGAAAGTTCCAATTTCTGACAAAGTGAACGTGAAATTCAAAGCGGGTAAAATCCTTGCTGAATCAGTAAACACTGACAAATTGAAAAAGCAGCTTAAGCCAGCAACAAAGTAAGCTTTTTTTAGCAATAAGACAATAGAGGTTACTTCCATAACTTCGATAAGAAGTCCGTCAAACGATTTCTAAGATAGCCTAGATGCCAGACAGCATTTAGGCTATTTTTTTTAGTGTAGCAATTGCTGCATTTTGTGGCGATAATAGCGTGCTTCTTGTTCGTTGGGGACGTGCAGGGTATAGAGGTCAATTAGCTTTTGCAATTTTTCGATGATGTCTTTTTTCTCTCTGGTCGTGAATTTATTTTCGTTGAAAATACCACGCTTATAGAATTTGGCGGCAGCCTCAAAATCGCCCGCCAACACATACCAGTCACCTAAGCCTGTGTACGACCAGTGATTGTTGAAATCAATGTTGAGCGCTCGCTCAAACAAAATTTTAGCCGTTTCCATATTGCCAAAACCGAGCATTTCGATAGTTGCCAAAGTGTCCAACAGATAGCCATCAGCTTTGATGCTCATTCCTTTTTCTGCCAATGCTTTGGCTTGTTGCCAATCTCCAAACTCCTTGAATAATAAATTTGCGTAGTTGTTGAGCAGTACGGTATCTTGGTCATTAAGTGTCAATGCTTCTTCGTAAAGTGCCTTACTGTCTTCCAAATCGCCCATTTCCTTGCACAATAGTGCTGCATTGATATAAGGCAACATTTGGTCAGGTTGCTTGTAGGCAGCCAAATAATAGGCTTTCACTTTGGGATATTCTTCTAGTCGTTTTCCTTTTTTGAGATAGAAGGTATGGATAGTTTTGGCATAACCAAATTGAGCTCCTTTGTGGTCAGGGACTAGCGAAAGTACAACTTCGTAATAAAAAAGCGCCCTGTGGTGGCTTTTGAGCTCTTCCTGAATGCGACGAGCCAACACGCTGTAATATTGAGCAAATCGAGCAGGCTGAAAAGCAAATACCGCCAAGTACTTTGGTAGGGCTACTTCATGTTGGTGTAGGTACTTGCGCAATGGATTATTGGGCGTATGCCAGCCACCTTTTACCTTAAATTTGTAGCGAGCATAGTCAAGTATAATAATTTCATTTTGTAGCTGATACAAGACAGGAGCAGGTAAGTTCTGTTGTAGCAATTCTTCCAATTTTCCTTCTACATCAGGCTCAAATTGATTGTCGAGATAGGTCGCAGCGCACAATACTCGTTTGAGCGAAGCTACGTTTTGGGGTGCTGCGTGTAGCAGATGATAACCCAATAGTTTATTTTGGCGATCTTCGGCTAGCAGTAACCTGCTAATATTTTCTTGTTGTTCGGCATCAAATAGTGGGAGCATGGTTAGCGGTTTCGGTTTCTGAAGCTACTGGAGTAGGAGGGTCGAGTTCTCGCTGAAAACGACGATAAAAAAGAATAGCCAAACCAACGCCTACGCTGATCGCTGTATCGGCAATATTGAATACTGGCTGAAAAAACAAAAAGTACTTGCCACCAAAATAAGGCACCCATTCGGGCCAAAAGCCTTCAAAGAGCGGGAAATAAAGCATATCGACTACATTGCCATATAATGCAGGGGCATAGCCGCCTTCGGCAGGCATAAAAGTAGCTACTTCTGGAACGTGAAAAGTGCCACTATGAGAGAATATAACACCAAAATAGACCGAATCTAAGATATTGCCAACGGCACCAGCAAAAATAAGCCCGATACAGGTTAGGAGTAGATAAGATGCCTTTTGTTGTATCAATTTTCGGATTGCAAAAGCAATAAAAAATACAACAAAAATACGGAAAACACTTAGGATCAATTTGCCATAATCGCCTCCAAACTCCATTCCGAAAGCCATTCCTGGGTTTTCGGTAAAGTGGATTTGAAACCATTCTAAACCCAGCACACGATAGGTGTCACCTAATGCCATGTTGAGCTTGACCCAAATTTTGGAAAATTGGTCAATGAATAAGACAACAAAAACTAACGAAAGAACAAAAGGTACTCTTTTCAAGGTAATGAATTATGAATTATAAAAAAAATAGGCTAGGCGTTGATTTCGGTTGTATTGGTCGCTTCTACTTTTGGTTTGCCTGTCTCCCAGTCAGTTGCAAAAAAGTGCTTATGAAACAGCAGAATAATACTAACGCCAGTAAAAATAGAGGCATCAGCCACATTAAAGATAGCTTGGAAAAAGCGGAATGGTTTTCCGCCCCATATCGGTAGCCATTCTGGAAAAGTAGTATCAATCATTGGGAAGTAAAACATATCGACGACACGACCATATAAGAAGTCTGCGTAGCCGCCATTATCAGGCATGAATTGAGCTACTCGAATACCAGTACTCTCCGAAAAAACAAGCCCATAGACAGCAGAATCAATGATATTGCCGAAGGCACCTGCAAAGATTAGCGTAATGCTACACAATATAATATAGGAAGCTTGTTTTTTGATGAGTGAGTAAATCATGTATCCAATGCCTGACACGGCAATAATACGGAATAAACTGAGTATCAGTTTGCCCCAGCCGTTGCCAAACTCAATCCCGAAAGCCATGCCGAGGTTTTCGGTAAAGTAAATTTTAGCCCAAGTGGCATCTCCAAATAGATTGAAAGATTCGCCCAACGACATATTGAGTTTAATCCAGATTTTAAGACTTTGGTCAATTGCTAATACTACAAAAAGAAGTACCGCAACAAATATAAAACGTTTTTTCATGAAGGTCGTATAAGTTAAGTTCGATTAAGGGGTGGGACGATCATGGTATGATTGTCACCTTTGGGTTAGCAAAAATAGTTTTTTTTTGACCAAAAAAGAAATACCACGATAGGCAACGCTATGACCAATTTGCGTTAACAAGGTCACTTTTTGATGCAGGGAGCAAAATAAACAATTATTCTACTGCTTTTTTTATCATTTTGTAATAAATTTAGGGGAATAAGAATTAAGAAAATTCCAGATAAACTGCTGCGGATAGAGTTTAGATAGGCTCTTAGATTGATACCATCTCTTTAGACATGCTCTAAGGACAAAAAAATAAACAACTTGCTAGACGAACAATTACAGGAGCATAACAAAGCCAATGAAATAGATGAAAAAAGAGTGACGGAGTTCAAGAGTAACCGATTGTTCTTTTTGTTAGGTGGCTTTTTTTTGGCAAATGCCTTGATTGCTGAATTTATTGGTGTCAAAATCTTCTCGCTGGAACATAGCCTTGGGCTAGAAGCTTGGGGCATCAACCCCATGGGTGAGGGTGTGCCGTTGCAGTTTACAGCAGGAGTACTATTGTGGCCTGTAGTGTTCATCATGACCGATATTATCAACGAATATTTTGGGGTTAGTGGTGTGCGTTTTTTGTCCTTTTTGGCGGCTTCGCTGATTAGCTACGCTTTTGCTATGATATTTGCCGCTATTCATTTAGTACCTGCCGATTGGTGGGTTACGAGTTATCAAGAACAAGGAATTGACGATATGCAAAACGCTTTTATGGGCGTTTTTGGTCAAGGAATGTGGATTATAGTTGGTTCTTTAGTGGCGTTTTTGGTTGGTCAGCTAGTTGATGCTTTGGTATTCCGAAAGATTAAGCAATATACAGGCAATACCCGTATTTGGTTGCGTGCAACAGCTTCTACGATGGTTTCGCAATTGATAGATAGCTTTGTGGTACTTTATATCGCTTTTGGTTTGGGAGCAGGCTGGGAAATGAAGCTTATATTGACCGTAGCAACTATCAATTATATCTACAAAGTAGCGGTTGCTATTTTATTTATTCCGCTATTGTACCTCATTCATACGCTTATTGATAAGTATTTGGGGCAGGAAATAGCAGACACACTCAAAAAATTAGCCTTACAAAAAAATTAGAAATACGATGGAAAAATTAGTTTTTGCTACTGCCAACGCCAATAAAGTAAAAGAAATCAAACACATTTTAGGTGATTTGTATGATTTTAGGAGCCTAACAGATATTGGTTGTACGGAGGATATACCCGAAACACAACCCACAATTGAAGGCAATGCGTTGCAAAAGGCTCGTTATGTGTACGAAAAATATGGCTACAATTGTTTTGCAGAAGATACAGGATTGTTGGTGGAGGCACTAGATGGCGCTCCAGGGGTTTATTCGGCACGTTATGCAGGGAGCCAACGAAATTCAGATGATAATATGGATAAGTTGTTAGTCGAATTGCAACATGAACCAAACCGAGCGGCTTATTTCAAAACGGTCATTGCTCTAATTATAGATGGAAAAGAAACACTTTTTGAGGGAAAAGTGGAGGGGGAAATATTGAAAGCTAGACAAGGTGGAACAGGTTTTGGTTACGACCCCATATTTTTGCCCAATGGACAAAGTCAGTCTTTTGCAGAAATGACAGCTGATGAAAAGGGTGCGATTAGCCACCGAGGTAGAGCGACTGCCAAGTTGAAAGCACATTTGGATGCTATTCGCTAAGGAAAATGCACTTTTTGGTTAGCGTTACTTTGTTTGGATAGAATGAAAGTTAGCGTTACTTTGGGTAAGATCGTTTTGCTGTTAGATTTTAGAAGTTAGACTTCCAATCATCGCTTTCTATTTAGACCCGCTCTTCTGAGTACAGGACAAAAATTAAAAACACTTATTCCAAAGGCATTATTTAACCTCTACATAAGGTGCTAAGCACTTTCAAAGTGCTTAGCACCTCGTTAAGAATAGTGTTTTGCCCTGTACTTAACCCGCTCTTATAGAAGATGTCGTAAGTATAAACCTTTGTCTTATTTGTTTGTATTAATAGTCTAAAATAACCGACAAAATATAAATGCTATGCACGAATTAAAAATGGTCAGAAAAGAGGTACTTTTTGAAGCTACTCCAGCCGAAGTATGGCAGTTATTGACAGATGCCAAGATGACCAAGCAATATATGTTTGGTTGTGAAGTACTATCGGATTGGGAACTGGGTAGTTCTGTTACATGGGAAATGACAGACGAAAAAGGATTGTCAATAGTAGTGGTACAGGGGAAGGTGACGGCAATCGAGCAGGGGAGTAAGGTCTCTTTTACGATGTTTGACCCTAATATGGGATTGGAAGATATTCCTAGAAATTATGTTACGTTAACTTATGATATTCTGGAATGGGAGGACAAGACACAACTTGTTATTTTGCAAGGAGATTTCGCTACGGTCGATTTAGGAACGGAGCGATTCGAGCAGTCGAATAAAGGTTGGGAGCAAGTAATTCCGTTGATGAAAGAAGTCTTAGCGTAAAATAGAATTGCTGATTGTAAAAAATGCGTTTGCCCTCAAGGAAGAGCAAACGCATTTTTTTTAGCAAAAAAAAACCAGTCGGACGCTTCGCTATTCCCCTTTGCTTTGCAACTGTCCACAGGACACTTGCATTTTTTTTAGCAAAAAAAAACCAGTCGGGTCACTACTCCGACTGGTAGTATTCCCTAGGGAATACAATTACACAAACACTACATCTTTGATACGTTAGTATGGTATCTTATATTATTCTGAAAGCAAAACTATGCTTTTAATTCTCTTAAATAGGCGTGATTGTCACCGTGGTGTACGCCTTCATAATTTGGATTGGCAATGTATTGACGAAGAGCAAAAATATTGGATTGAAACGCTAATTGTTCCCAAGGAATATCTTCCAAATCAAATAACTTTACGTCTGCTGTTTCTTCGCCTACGCTGTATTTTCCATCGACTAATTCCGCCAAAAAAAGAAAATAGACTTGATCGACGTGCATGATATTATAAACGGTATGTAGTTTTTTTATTATTACGGTTGCATTTACCTCTTCTCGTACTTCTCTTTTGGCTCCTTCTTGTAGGGTTTCTTTATTTTCCATAAATCCTGCTGGAAAATTCCAAAAGCCTTTTTGTGGAGCAATTGCTCTTTTACAGAGTAATACTTTGCCTTCATGAAAAACCAAACAGCCCGTTACAATCTTCGGATTGGAATAGTGTACGACTTGACAATCTTGACAAATTACTCTTGTGTGAATGTCTGAAGAAGGTACTTGTTGTATTAGGTTCTGTGACCCACAATTGCTGCAATAATTCATTAAAACAATGTTATTTAATTACTTAGCTACAAAACTAATAATAAAAAATGATATATACAATGTATATTTAAGAAATATTTTTTTAAATATACTATCCTGCGTAAGATGTTGCAAAATAAGCGATTAGCATGCAATCAAGTATAATAAATTAGTAGTGTAACTATGTTGGTATCTATTTTAGATATTTAAAACTATGAATAAATTGTCATACTTTCAAGGATTGCAGTATATATTTTGTTTACCTTGTTTGTATTGCAAGTTGTTTACGGATAGTCTAGCAGAAGAATAGAAGGTTTGTGGGGCAGGGGCATAAAAAAAGTTCAAAAACTAAATGTGTTTTTGAACTTTTGGTGGGTAATGAGGGATTCGAACCCCCGACCCCCTCGGTGTAAACGAGGTGCTCTGAACCAACTGAGCTAATTACCCGTATTGTTTATTGCAGTGCAAATATAGGGCGAGTAAATGGACTATGCAAGTCTTTTGAAGATATTTTTTAAACTTTTTTTGTGATTGTGTATAATTGGTTGATAGTTAGTGCTTTGTGAGTTGATTGTTTTTGGTGAAAATCTTGTGTTTGGTAGATGGAGAGTAGCGAGGAAGTGATACGGAATAAAAAAAATACTATTTGGCGAATATAAAACGCCTTCTTAATGAAGTTGTACTTATAATCTATTAATTTTGTCTATTAGACACGCTCTAACTCTTTTATTCATAAGTAACCGTGCAAAAATAATGACACAAAATGATTAAGGGGGTTTTTAGTTCAGACGAATCAAAAAACGTAGTGATAGTGGTGCTATCACGAAGCTTTTTGGCGAAGTATGGGCTAGAAATAGACCATCATTTTACATTAATTTATTTATGCACGGTTACTTACTATGAAGTGACTTATTGAATAACTTCCACATAATATCTAGTCAACACATGAACGCTACCACAGAACGCAGTAAACCCTCTATTTTTAAATTATTCAAATGGATAGGTATCTTTTTCGGGTTACTTATTGTTGGGCTGATTATTACAGCCGCTGTATTTGAAAAACAAATTGGAGCTTTGGTTATCAAAACGCTCAACAAACAACTCAAAACAGAGCTGAAAGTAGAAGAGGCTACTTTGTCGCTAATTCGGCAGTTTCCCAAAGCAGCAGTTTATCTCAATAATGTAGAAATCGCTGGAGTAGGAGGCGAGGAAGAACAATTGTTGAAAGTGGAAAGTATTTCGCTTAAATGTGGGATTCTTGGATTGCTGTCAGGCAACTACAAATTCAACTCAATTAGTATTTCTAATGGACACGTATTTGTACATTCGGACGAAAAAGGAAAGGTCAATTATGATGTATTCAAAAGTACAGAAGAAATAGAAGAGGATACCGAAGGAGGCGACCTAAATTTATCTATCGAAAATTTTGATCTCCAAAATATAGCTATTCATTATGTAGATAAAAAAGCAAAACAAGAGATACAAGTATTGGCTCAATCGGCTAACTTTAGTGGTGCGTTCATGATTGATAATGAGCAGAATAAAGAAAAATATAGCATCAGAAGCTATGCAGAACTATACTCTCAGCAGATTGTGTTGGGCGAAACGGTCTATTTACAAGGCAAAAAACTAGCTTATGATGGTTCTATGGTGATGGATAACGCCAATGGTTTATATACATTCGATAAGATAAAACTCTACCTAGAAGAAAATGAATTTAGTGTAGATGGTAGTATTGAGCAACAAAAAAAAGGAACACAATATAACTTAGTTTTTGGTAGTGACAATGCTCGATTACATTCGCTTGTGCAACTCTTGCCTGCTCAATATACTGCCTTATTGGGCGACCTCCAAAGTCATGCTAAACTACGTTTTGATGCTAGAGTCAACGGATTGGCAACGGAAACAGTGGCACCAATTGTAGAAGTTAATTTTGGATTGCAAGAAGGTTTGCTCGAACACCCATTGCTAGAAGGGAGTATGCGTGATGTGAGTTTTGAGGTACATTTCACCAATGGTGATGGACGTAATGACAAAACTGCGAAACTTGAACTCAAAGATTTCAAAGCGAACCTCAATCAACAACCTATTGATGTACAATATCTGATGAGAGGATTGGAAAACCCGCAAATTGATATGCAGGTGAATGGCAAAATTCCGCTAGCGGCTATCTACAGAATGTTTGGTGAACAAATGACAGGTGGTAGTGGTTGGATCAATATAGAACAACTGATGTTGAACGGAAAAATGTCGGAAATGACTTCGATGTCTCGTATTGCGAGAGTCAAGTTGAAAGGTGCTATCAATATGGAGGAAGCGACGCTCACGGCTCATGGAATTACGACAACTATTCCACAAGGTAAATTGACCTTGGCAAATAACGTACTGAATATTGCAGATTTGACGATTCAGATGCCCAATAATCAAGTATTGCTAAACGGAAATATTGCGAACGCACTGCCTGTGTTGCTCTCGGATTCGCTCAACTCTCAACATGCTAAGCTCACTTTCAAAGCTTCTTTACAATCTGAAAAACTAGATTTGGACGAACTATTGGCGTTCTCAGAAGGGAACAGTCAAGAAAAAATAGACCAAGCTCCAGCGGAAGAAAAAGATTCTTTGTTGACGGATAATAATGTACAACGAGAACGACTCACTTCTTTTTTGCAAGGTTCTTTTAGTACTACTATAGCTACGCTAAAGTATGGAAACGTGATTGCTGAAAACTTCAAAGGCGAAATTGCTTTTGATAATAGCATCATGAATCTAAAAAGTGTGACGGCACAAGCGATGGAAGGCAATTTTGAATTGAATAGTAGAATCCATTTTGTAAAAGAGCCTTATGTCGAAGCTTTTTTGGATTGTAATAAGATAGATATTCGACAGTTTTTGGATCAATTGGATAACTTTGGTCAAGAGGTTCTCACGGCCGAAAACTTGCACGGAACGTTGACTTCGCTCATCAAGTTAAATGTATTTTTTGATTCATTGGGCAATTTCAAACAAGACGAGCTTTTTGTAGTGGCAGATGTCAATATTGATAATGGCGAATTGGTCAATTTCAAGATGATGGAAAGTTTTGCGACTTTCGTCAAAATGCAAGACTTGAAAGATATTCGATTTACGAACCTCAAAAATCAATTCAAAATAGAACATAGCAAAATGTATATGCCTGCTATGTTTATACAAAGTAATGCGATTAATTTAGTGGTAGGAGGGGAGTATAGTTTTACGCATGATATGGACTTCAAAATCAAGGTCAATGTAGGACAAGTATTAGCGAATAAGTTTAAGAGGTACAATCCTGACAATGCTCCTATCAAAGCCAAACAACAAGGCTTATTTAATATGTATGCTCGTATTTATGGCAATCTTTATGATGATTATAAATACAAAATAGGACCAAAAGACACCAAAAAAGCATTGGAAGCACAGCTTAGTCAAGAGTTGCCTGCTATCAACAATACGCTACGAGCAGAGTTTGCAAAATCAGGCGCTAGTACGGCTTCCGAAAATAAATTGCAACAGCTAAAAGAACCTGCACAGTGGGAGGATATACCCGAATATGGCGGAGGAGGAGAAGTGATTGAAGAGGTCGAATATATCGACGGATTTTAAATGACTTTAATTCAGAAGAAAGCAAAAAAGACCTAAACACGCTAGTCGTGTTTAGGTCTTTTTTTGTTTCAAAAAAAGGAAGATGACCCTTATCTCAATAGTTGCTCATCGACCAAGTTGGGGAGCGTTACTTTCAAGCGAGGTTCTGCTTGCATCGCTCTTTGTATGGCAGTCATGGCACCTTCATTTCTTGCCCAGCTTCTGCGAGCAATACCATTATTGACGTCCCAATGAAGCATTGATTTAATCTTCTCGGATGCTGCAGGTGAACCATCTACCAACATTCCAAAACCACCGTTGACCACTTCGCCCCAACCTACGCCACCGCCATTGTGTAGCGAAATCCAAGTAGCTCCACGGAAGGCATCGCCGACGAAGTTCTGCACCGCCATGTCGGCTGTAAATTGTGAACCGTCATAAATATTGGAAGTTTCTCTATAAGGTGAATCGGTACCCGATACATCGTGGTGATCTCTCCCCAGAATAACTGAATCGGATAGTTCGCCATTGGCAATCGCTTCATTAAATGCTAAGGCTATTTCTCGTCTGCCTTGAGCGTCAGCATACAAAATACGAGCTTGTGAGCCTACCACCAATTGATTGTCTTGAGCGGATTCTATCCAATGAATATTGTCTTGCAATTGTGTCTTGATGTCCTCAGGAGCATCTTTGGCGAGTTGGCGAAGTACCTGTGCTGCAATCTGATCCGTCTTAGCCAAATCATTGGCATTGCCAGAGGCACAAACCCAGCGAAAAGGACCAAACCCAAAATCAAAACACATCGGACCCATGATGTCCTGCACATAAGAAGGATACTTGAAGTGCAAGCCACTTTCGTCCATAATATCACCGCCAGCTCTGGAGGCTTCGAGCAAAAAAGCATTGCCATAATCAAAAAAGTAAGTTCCTTTTTCGGTGTGTCTATTGACGGTTTCGGCATGGCGACGCAGCGATTTTTTGACCGCCTGTTGGAATACTTCAGGTTCATTTGCCATCTTGTCGTTGGCTTCTTCGTAGCTCATTTCCATCGGATAATAACCACCTGCCCAAGGATTGTGGAGGGAGGTTTGGTCAGAGCCCAAATCAACATAAATACCTTCTTTGTCAAACTTTTCCCAAACTTCTATTACGTTGCCATTGTAGGCAATAGAAACGACTTCTTTTGCAGCTTTGGCAGCTCTTACTCTTGTGCAAAGTTCGTCTAGGTCGCTAATTACTTCATCTACCCAGCCTTGTTCGTGGCGCTTGTAGGTAGCGGCAGGGTTGACTTCTGCGGTCACCGAAATAACCCCTGCAATATTTCCTGCTTTGGGTTGAGCTCCTGACATTCCGCCCAAGCCTGCTGTCAAAAATAGTTTGCCAGCAGCACCTTTCCCATCAATCTTACGACAAGCATTGAGCACTGTAATCGTAGTGCCATGCACAATACCCTGTGGTCCGATATACATATACGAGCCAGCGGTCATTTGTCCATATTGGGTTACGCCCAATGCGTTGAATTTTTCCCAATCATCGGGCTTAGAGTAGTTAGGAATCATCATACCATTGGTCACTACGACTCTTGGAGCATTGATATTGGAAGGAAATAATCCGAGTGGGTGCCCTGAATACATGACGAGCGTTTGCTCTTCGGTCATGGTTGCCAAATACTGCATGGTCAATAGGTATTGAGCCCAGTTTTGGAATACACTACCATTCCCACCATAGGTGATTAGTTCGTGTGGGTGTTGTGCCACAGCAGGATCTAGATTGTTCTGAATCATCAGCATAATAGCAGCTGCTTGAGCAGTCTGAGCAGGATAATCGCTGATCGGTCGTGCCTTCATCTCGTAAGTTGGGCGAAAGCGGTGCATGTAAATGCGACCATAATCTTGTAGTTCTTGTGCAAATTCTTTGACCAATACGGCATGTTGTGTAGGCTCAAAATAGCGTAGTGCATTTTGGAGGGCTAGTTTTTTCTCTTCGTCCGTGAGTATTTCTTTTCGCTTGGGGGCGTGACTGACTTTCGTCGAATAGGCAAGGGCAGTAGGTAATTCTTTGGGAATACCCTGTAAGATAGTTTGTTGGAAGTTGGTCGTATTTTTATGACTAGACATGATGCTGTTTTTTTTTGAATTATACAAGTGTGTTGCTAATTTAACAAGAATCTGCCAAAATAGATGAGATAATAATGTCTAATAGAGCAGCTATTTTTTTGAATAAAAATAATGTAAAATTGAACGCTTGAAAAGTAGCGGTGTACTAAGGGGTGTAAGAACATGTCTAAGTCGCAATAACGCCTAATGTTTTAAAACAAAAACTATGAAATATATCTTGCTTATTCTGTTGAGTTGTACAGTGATACTGCACGCTCAGGACATATCTATAGACTACCATTGGGAACAGAAGGTGACACCGATTGCTACACATCAACAGCAATTAGCATTGCAAAAAATAGCGTTGACTCGTACTGATGCTACCGCTAAATCTTGGTTAGATTATTTTTTGACGCATTATTATTTGTATCAAAAAAAAGCCTTAACTATACAAGAATTAAAGATGGTTCAATACAAACTAGCATCGAAATTTCCCACGACTTTTGAAACTGCTTACAGCGAATATTTGGTAAGCCCAACAGAGGTTTTATTATTGGCGGCACGCCAAATAGCGATTGAAAATAAAGTGGATTATAGTGCTATTTACGAGCCATTATTAAAGTATGCAATACAGCATGAAGCAGTAAGAGAGTTAGATGAAGTCGTACAAAATTGGATGGAATCGGATCAGTCGTATGTTGCACCAATATTAGATTGGAACTACAATAGATTGATTGGGCTTTCGCCCAATGCAGTGCTAGTAACAACAGGCGATGAATACACTTATCCAGCGTATGTATTGCAGTATGGAAAGGGAATTAGGGCAGATGTACAGCTTATATGTTTGGAATGGTTATCGGATACGATTTATCGCCAAAGGATAGCCGAACAGCTTGATTTGCCTGATTTTAAATCAGTGGACAAAGCTGAATTATTGAATCATTTAGCACAATTTGTGACTAACCGACCGCTTTATTTTAGTGCTAGTGTGGGAGCGGAATTATTGCAACCGCACGAATCAAATTTGTATTTGGTTGGCTTGGCATTTCAATACACGAAAGCTAATGTTGATAATCAACTGGTATTGATAGAAAATTATGAACAAAAATATTTGTTGGATAACCTATGGTTGGGTTGGCATCAATCGGTAGAAACGCCTTCTGTTATTGACAGGATGAATTGGAAGTATGTTCCTGCTCTTTTGCTGTTGCATGATTATTACGAAAGTGAACAAAAAAACAAAGCTGCCTCGCAAACAAAGGAGTTAAGCTTGTGGTTAGCTAATGCCGTAGGACGGCAAGAAATCTTAGCCGATTATTGGCGAACTTATCGCAACCCATTACATACAAAATCGCTGGTGTCCATCGATTGGGCAGCAGTAGAACAACAGCAAGTAGCACTTAATTATTACTATAATTTGTATGCAGCTACGACCGAAGTAAGCCACGCAAATTATGATTTGTTTTTGACAGACTTGCTCAAAAAAAAGGCTCAAAATGAATTGATTATTTATCAAGCCGCAGCTACTAATTGGCGACAATTGTTGCCAGCTCATTATCAGTTGTTAGGAGAAGAATATGTTTATCAATTTGGTGAGCCGACAGCAGCAAATCACCCTGTGCAGAATCTTACGCTTGCTGCTGCAAAAGCCTATTGCGAATGGTTGACGTATAATTATAACAATCGCCCTGAAGGGCAGAAAAAACACAAAAAAGTACGATTCCGATTGCCTACTGTTCAGGAATGGGAGTCGGCAGCACTAGGCTTGAGCCCCAATTTGTCCTACGCCTCGATCAACCCAATTATTGGCAGACCTTACCCTTGGAGTTTTACTTCTTTGCAGAATAAAGAAGGTTGTTGGTTGGCAAATCTTGATCTCAAAAATAACCCAAAAAATGCAGGTGAAAATCATAGCCCGTGTACTTCTGGAGCAGAATATGAACTAGATGGTGCTTTTTTTACGAATAAAGTAGAGAGCTACTTGCCGAATGTATATGGACTCTATAATATGATTGGTAATGTAGCAGAATGGACAACGGAAGGGATTGCGAAAGGAGGCGGTTGGCAAAGTGCTAGCAGTACTACAGTGTATAGTTCAGAATCGGCTACGGAGTCTAGTCCAAATATTGGTTTTCGGGTGTTTATGGAGGTGCTAGAAGAGCAGCCGAACAAACGAAAAAGACAAAAAGGCAAGACGCCACCTAATACAATCGCCTTGGGCAACAAACTGTATATGGACAAAAGTGAAGTAACCAATGTTGCTTGGAAAGAATATCAATATTGGGTGTCTAAAATGGATAGTAGCCGTTATCCAGAGACGTTATTAGATACCAATAGTTGGGCTGAATTAAGTAATAATTGTGCTGTTTTTTCGACACATTATTATCAATATGCTGCTTATTTTGATTATCCCGTAGTGGGAGTGAGCCAGCAACAAGCAAAAGATTTTTGTGCTTGGCGAACAGAACGAGTTAATGAAAAATTGGCGTTAGAAAACAATAATAAAGATTTCCAAAAAGTGCTTTATCGTTTGCCAACGATAGCCGAATGGGAGTATGTAGCGTTGGGCGGAAGGCTGTACGAAGAGTCGCCTTACGGCGTACCGCTTGTTGGTAAAAAAGGTATGAACAACGCCAATTATAATAAGGACTTATTGGCAACCGAAAAATTAGAAACAGTTACGGCTCCCGTAGAGAGTTATTTGCCAAATGAGTGGGGTGTCTATAATATGATAGGCAATGTAGCGGAATGGACGACAGCAGATGGTATCACCAAAGGTGGTGCTTGGTGGCACAGCAAAGATCAAATCAAAATAAAGCAACAAATACCATACAATCGTCCTGCGGCATGGATTGGATTTAGATGTATTTGTGAAGTATTGGAATAGAATAAATTATTAGCGTTACCCGAAAAATTACGAATTTGTTATTTCTCAAAAAACATAAAAAACTAACCGATGAGCAGTTGGTTGCCTTGATGACCAAAGGGCAATCGAGTGCTTTGGACGAATTGTATAGGCGGTATTATGACCCTATGTATCGTTATTTTTATAGCAAGTTGGGGCAGCAAGAAGCGATAGCAGCAGATTTTACACAAGATTTATTTGTGCGATTGATAGAAAAGGCTGCTTACTTTGATACGCAACAAAATTTTTCGAGTTGGTTATATACTATCGCTTCGAATCTCTGCAAGAATGAATATAGGCGAAAAAGTAGAGCAATAATCGACAGTCAAAAATCAATACTAACTCTAGATATACAGGAGGAACAGCCGCATCTGAAAATAAAAAAAAGCGACTTTGATAGGCAATTGGCAGCTGCTGTAAAACAATTGCAAACAGCACAGCAAACTTGCTTTCGATTGAGGTATGAGCAAGGGCTGACGCTACCGGAGATTAGTCAAATAATGGATTGTCCGATAGGGACAATTAAATCAAGATTGCATTATGCCTTGCGGCAACTACAAGACGTATTGAGTAAAGTAGAGCGTTGAAAATATATTGAATTGAGTAAGAAATAAATATGGATTATTATCAGCTAGAGCAATTATTGCTACACAAAAGTTACGAACAATTGACTGCCAAAGAGCAAGCGGTAGTGGCAAGTTATTGTTCGGAGGTAGATTATCGCTTGCAGCGTCAGATTTTGTTGGCGGCTAGCCCCAAAACAATAGTAGTGCCACCATCTGCTTCGACTTCCATAACGGCATTGCAGGCTCAACTGAAGCAGCAATATGGTGCTAACCGTTGGGTTCAGAAAATAAAAAAAATAATAGGGCTATTACTGCTGTTGCTTATTGCAACAATGGTAGGGTATGTGTTGGGATGTTGTCAGCAAAAAAGAGGGGGCAAATCGCCTGCAAGTACTAGCGCCATTAGGGTTAAAGATACAATTTGGGAACAGCAAATAGTACATGATACGCTTATGGTGTACGAGTCAAAGGTAGAATATATTCGACTAAAGTCGGATACTATTTACTTGCCCAATCCGATGCGAGAACAGCAACGAGATACGACAGGTAAATCCATGAAAAATAGAGCTGATTTGTGGCAATTAATGGCTACAATAAAAGAGAATGTGTCTAATTGATGAACTTATAAGGAGATTTGGCAGTACTATAATATGGACTTCTTAAATAACTTCAGTACACAAAAAACTACCAAACAAAGATGGTCGATAAACCAAAATTTAAGCAGTTTGATTACAAGCAATATAAGGACTTGCTGGATAAGGCGTACGAGTATGGATTTGTGCAGTACGATGGGTTTTCTTATCGTATGTTGCAGGCGATATTTCTGGTGGATCAATACTATAATTTTACGCTGTATATTCGCTCCAGCGAGAATGCCAAAAACTATGAACCCGCACAGGGAGAGCGCGGGATTAGGGTGCGGTTGGAGGGGCGTTTGCCAAATGAAATTTATCAGCAATATTTGAAGTGGCAAGCCACTAGCGTAACCCAATTACAAGACGACTATGGTTATCCCAGTGCAAAACGAAGTAAGGCTGTTGGTACACAATTGCACTTAATAAATAGTACCGATTTTAGCACCAAAAGTGTATTGATTACAGATGATTTGGAGCAGATTTATTTTGCTACAGAGGCAGAAAGGGGGTTGTACGATTGGAACCAATACCTCAAAAGTTGGATTGAAAATATTTATTTGTATTGGAAAATTCAATAGATATACTCTTAGAGTATTTTCCATAGATACTTTAATTAAAATTAATTATGTTTAGATTTATTATAGCCATTGCGATAAGCATTATATGCTCCAGTAGCTGCGGACAGATAGTAGATGGAGGGTCTTGTAGTTATCAAACGATACAAAAAAAGGGGGCACTTGTACCGTTGGATACGGCGATCACTTCCGTCAATTATATACAGTTTAGAGCGGAAGGAGATTCAACTATTTGGTGTATTTACGAAAGTGAATTATCGGACAGCTTGAGCATAGCCAGCTTGGCTAGAACTGATGCAATTTGTCAAGTTCGATACGATTCTATTTTGGTAGGTAGTTGTGTGCCTTTGATACTAAAAGAGTTTTGGCTACTGCCACAAAAAAAGGAGTAACAAACCTTGCAAGTTGTCACTCCTAACAATAGTGGTACACAAATCACACACACTAATTTTTTTTACTATGTAAAATATTATTGATTGGACGAAAGTCCATCTATTTGCTCTCCATCGCTTGTCTCTACAAACAATACATGATCAGGAACGTAGATTGTATAAGTGACCGTTTCCTTGATTTCTTCTCCTCGTACAATGATTACTTTATTGTTGTAATTCGGCGAAAGTAACATGGTACTTGTTACTTTGTTGGTCGCTACATCTAAATCATATCGACCCGATTTAGTCATGTATTCCAACTGAGCTAAAGAGCCAGAGGATAACTTAACAGTAGTCTCTATATTTATTCTTGAACCCTTTATGTGTAGAATTTCAATTTGGTTACTAGGGACGTCAATTTTTATTTTATTAATTGACTTGTCTAGTACGACTAACTGAGCTGTTTTTTTGCTAGATTGAGCCACAACTACTTGTGTAACAACAACAAAAAAGGTAGTAAGTGTGAATAGAAATAAATTTTTCATGTACTATTATTTTAAAAATTAAATGGGAATGGAGGTTTGTTTGACTACCTATTTTGGTAGTATAGCTATCAATATTCAATCAATGTGCCAAAAGTTGAATTTCTTACATTTTAAATTGAATGATTGTTCAGTTTATTGAGATTGAACAATAAAAAAGGCTATTTCAATTAGAAATAGCCTTTTTTATTTGCGGTATTATCAGGAGCGGACTTTTTACTCGTTTCTTTTTTCGAGGTCGTCTTTTAGCCCTTGTGGCAATCCTTGGACATCAGTTAGTGAGAATCCTATTTCTTCCTTTTCATCGTTGGCGATGATACTAAATTGGGCGTTGGTTTCTAATACCACAGCATAGATTTCTTTGACGGATTTGTGTCCTTGCATACGAACGGCAGCATATACTTCTGCTTTTAAGATGCGTTCTTTCTCCATGTTTTTATGAATAAATTCGCCTTCGTAGAGTAGCAATTGAGGAGTCGATTTGATAATTTCTCTTATGGTAGGCGAATAGAACATAATTTTGGTAATGACATACTGCAAGAAGAGCAGCAAGAAAATACCGAGTAGTCCATTGGTTATCGTAATATCTTTGCTTAAGACGGTGCTTGCGAGCATCGAACCAACCGCTACGGTTACAATCCAGTCAAAATTGTTCATCTTGGAAGTAGAGCGCTTGCCAAGTGTACGAATAAACAAAACAACAATAAAGTACGTGCTAATTCCACTAATGATAATTCTTAAAAGAGTTTCTAAGTCTGTCTGAAAGAGTTTCATGTATAGGCAATTAAAAAGCGTCATAAAAAAATAGGTACCCTTCTATAAGAAGAATACCTATTAATAAGTTCTATAAAATGAGCAAAAAATTTTATTGTCGAATCACTTTTCTGGTTATAACTTGGTCGCCCAATTGGAGACGTACCCAATAGACACCTGCTGGATAAGTACGCATATCAAAAGGTGTATGCAAGTCACTAGCCGTTTTTTGAGCCAACAGTTGACCTGCTACATTATACAGTGCTAGGGTAGTGGTGGTCGGTGCATCTAGCAAGTTCAGATTGATATACAAATCTCCCGTAGTTGGGTTGGGATATACCTCAAACTGCTGAGCCATTTGCTGCAAGTCACTTTGACTATTGATGACATAAGGCACACAAAAGTAATGTATGGCACTGTCTCCAAAGTCTCCTTGTGGGGCAGTCATCATGACCAACGTGTTGTTCATGCCGTCCGTCAGTTGATAGGTACCAAATCTGGCACAAAAAGTAACGCCTGTGCCGTCCAACCCATCGCCAAAACTGTCGTAAATACCGTAGCGGTAGCAGCCTGCAGCTAGACAAAAGGTCTCTTGAATCGTATCAATACTAAAGAAGCTATTCGTGAAAGGTCCTCCACTGTACAAAACTGTTGTGTTAGCCGAATCGCTAAGCGTCCAACTTGTTTCGCTAGAGAAGCAGTCTGTTACCAATTGATAATTAACTATTTCACCATTAATAACAATCGTGAAATTATAGTTTTTGGCATCATTGACGGCATTGCTATCTAAGCTACTATTCGGAAACGTTGTCGAGACATTAAATACATGATTGCCTGCTGTACTCGTAATCGTTGGCAAATTAACTACATCAAGCGTATTGGGCAACAAGTTACCTGTCCAAGTATAGGTGGTATTGGCTCCGCCATCTACATTATACACCAAATTGACGGTAGTAATCGTATCACGACCATAATTGCGAATCGTAACGATAGGAGCAAAAGAATCTATGTCACAAAGAATGGGTTCTATATTTCCAATATTGGAAACTCCTGCATCAAGTGCAATCCCAGGACCATTAGGGTTGTAGCCCAATAGTGTGATATTGCCCAATCCATTGGGGTCAAGCCAATCGCTCAGTCGAGTAGCTGCGCTAGTCCCTGACCAAGATACATCAAATCGACCATAGTTATCATCTTGACCATTGTCGTTGGTGCCTGTACAAGCTGCTTGACCACCATATAGCTGTCCTACTATTAGTTGATTTTGATCAAATAAAGGAGAGCCCGAAGAGCCGCCCTCTGTTACACCTTGATCCCAATCGGATACTTCCCATACCTGAGCTCCTTGTAGCACAGAAGTAATTAAAGTATTGGTATCTCTACATATTTTTTTGACATCGCCAGCAGGGTGGTGAATACCTGTGGCTTGTGTTGGAGCATTGCCACTTCTGTCCCAACCAGCATAATAGATATCGCCCGTAGGGCGACTATTGAGTTCAAAAAGAGCAAAATCAGAACCTGCATTATTGGCTCTCAGTACCGCTCCATTTACATCGTTGTAAGGTGCTCCAGGGTCGGTGCTATTGCCAGTAGTAGCACAAACCGCAACAGGGCTATCCCAGTTGAATCTAAATACCCAAGCACCTGTACCGCTAGTACCACAGTGGTTGGCACTCAAAAAATAAGGCGTACCATCTTGGCTGGTATTATTAACCAATGCTCCTGTACAAGCACTACTTCCGCCTACAATAGTAATCGCTACGGAGTTGATTTGGTCTTGCCAGCCTAGCCCTAGTGGACAATTAACGTCAATATTGCAATCGCCAGAAGCGTTCAATACTTTGGTCGGTGCTTGTGGGTGCATATTGAGATTGCGGTAGCCATGTACGACCATGCTCAAATCCAAAATACCTTGACCGCTCACAGCAGCAGGTTCATAGTATTCGATAATGATATAATCGCCACCGATTAGGCTAGAGCCCAACATTTTGTCGGTGGTGAGGTTGTCGTGCGTGTAAGCTCCCAAATATTGATTATTGTTTGGGTTGAATAAGTAAACACTAGCTCCTACGGGAATGTCGAAGGTTTCCCAAACCACATTGATACTCAATGCTTCTTTGGATTGCAAAGCAATTTGCCAAATACGATCGCCATTGTTGAGGGTTGTCCAAGTGCCGCTATTCTGGAGGGTATAATTGACGTTATGTTCGTAGCCAAAACGCCACGTTTTGATGCCATTGGACAAATTGATAGCATCTTCTTTTTGGATAATTGACAAGTCAAAATTGGGCATTACTTGTGTAGTAGGAGTCGCAATTGCTGTTTTGAGATTCCAGCTTTTGGGTGCTCCCAAATTAGTAGTTTGAGCATTGGCAAAGGTTGCCAATAGCAAAAAAAGAGTACCTATGAATAGGTGAAATAATTTGCTCATTTGTTCTTTGTTTTTTTTGTATAGAAATACGATAGCCTAAAAATAAGGTTTTATATGAAAGTTCGTTCCTACTTTGGACTAAAAAAATACGACAGAATGAAAACAATGTAGTATTTGATTGGTATTTTTGCACGTGTCATTGGAAAGGGTTGCCTTTTCTGTACCGCTATTTTTCATTCAGAAAAAGAAGTTTCCAGATGTTGTTATTCGAAGAAAAAAAATACAGAAAAAGAAGATTGCTAGATATTGTACTCTTGCTATTCTTAGCTGCAGGATTGATGGCTTTTATGATATTAGCCGAACAACTGTTGTTGGCAGCAGTCTGTTCTTTTATTCCTCTTTTGTTTGTCTATAAAGTAAGCCGACCACTATTGATAGAAATAGATGACGCTGAAATTCGCTACAAATGGGATTGGCTCAACTTGCCTTATCATACAATATTGTTGAGTGAAATCCGCTCTTGCGAACTCAAAAAAGTATCTGCTATTATCCATACGTCCAAGATAAAAACGTACACCACTCAATTGCCACAAATGGCACTCATTATTCGATTGCGAGAAGGTAGTACAGTGCGGTTGGGTATCAAAAATGTGCTGGGGATAGAGGCGATTATTCGGGACTTGAATTGATATACATTTTTCTGAAAAATAACCTATCAAGTACTAACAAAAAACAGCCCTTTACAATTTTGTAAAGGGCTGTTTTTTGTTAGTAGGGATTTTTTATACTACTCTTCTGTTGCTTTTTTCTCTTGTGCCATTTTTTCCATTTTGCGACCCACTTCTAGTATTTCTATAATTTCATTGAAGTGAACAATACACATAGTCGCTTCCAACTCAATTAATTGAGTAATTACTTTGGAGCCGAATGTCAAAAAGAAATAGTCATCATCAGGGGCTCTTTCTTTTTTGAGCTGGTACAGTCGTTCCGAATAATCGGAATAAATAACATCTGTGGCATCATACACTTCATCAGAATCTAGTCGCTCATATTCCGCTTCGAATCGCTTACGCAAATCAGCATCTAGTTTTTCATCTAGGGCATCTTTTTCTTTGAATGTATTGAGTGCAGAACGCTCCAAAAAGTGTTGGATTACATCTTCGTCCATGCCTACGAAATAGAGCGACATTTCTTTGTCGTAATCTATTGCCATCTGGATAGCAATTTCGTCAAGCGTGAGGTCAGTGTTTGTTTCACTTTGTGCCGAAAGATGGGTTGTCCATAAGAAGGCAACTAAGGAACATAAAAGCGTTAGGTTTTTCATAGTTTTGTTTTTTTTGAAGTTAGATATGTGTTTAAATTAATCCAATCGAATTCCTCTATTTTTTTTGCTGCCCATTACCTGAAAAAAGTCTAAATAGTACAAGGCTTTAATAGAAAACTGATTGCTCTGCCCTGATTCAAACATATTGCCAAAGTTATTGAAATAGTCATATCTTGGCTCATTATCGTAAGAAAGTACGGCATTTTTCCAAACGATGTTCAGTTCGCTACCAGGAGCGAAACGCCAACGAAAGATTAAATCTACATTGAAGGCATTATAATTAGAATCATGATGACCTGTATAATTGGTATTATCCATCGTGCCTGCATCGCCTAGCTGCCAAAAATCGGTATAGATAACTCTAGCCCAATAATGCCGCACCCGCAAACTGAGGGCTATTTTGTTGGTAAATAGATAGTTGGCAGTCAGTATATTTTCGACATCTTGCCGCTGGCGGCTACCAAAAATAATAGCTTCTTGTCCTGCTAAAGTATTCTTGGTGACATAGCCCAAACTATTTCTACGCCAAGTCACATCGGTACTAAACGTCATGTTCAGTTGGTCGCTAAAGCGAACCAATGGCTTGAGTCCTGCCCCAATTACATCCGAACCTTGCCAAGCTCCTTGTCCCCAAAATCGACGATAGGAAAAATCACCATCCAAGGCAAATACCTTTCGATAATCGGAAGAAAACCAAGCACCGACACGTGTCCAAAGTGGTTTTGCCCAAACTCGATTGGGTGTACGAGCTTCAAAATAATCATTGTTGCCCATTGGTTCTACCTTCATATCTCCCTGAATACTCAAAAAATTACGCAAGGTGCCACCCAAGTTGCCACTAACAGCAAGCGAAGTAAATTTGGAAGGATTGTAGAGGCGATTGTATTGCAAATTGACATTTGACCACGTATTCAAAAAAGCCCCTTTCGGTTGATAAGTATTGTACCAAACGTTGGCGTAGGAGTTGACATAATTGGCTCTACCCACAAAGCCCATATCATTGATATTGTAGTCCTTGCTCATAGTACTTTGCCCAATATTCCAAGTCAAGTTGCCACTAAATTTATTGAAACTGACATCGTAACGATAGCCGTTTTGGAAGGCTCTGTCATGGCGGCTGGTATCCAAAAAACGGTGGCTGTAAGCCCCACTTCCTGCTACACCCCAGATATTTTTTTTGTCGGCTATCTTAAATTCTGTGCCTGTGGCAATCGCATCGGTGTAGCCACCAAAACGCACCACAGAAGTATTAATCAGACTGATAGAAGAGTGTTTCCAAAATTGTTGATCGGCTACAATGACATTGTAGTTGGTGAATCCTTCGGTTTGATACTTGCGAATGTCGCTTGTGAGAGTGTCTTGTAGTTGTGCAAAGGCGGGAGCAGTTACGGCATTGAATAAGCCTAAACCTAGCCCGTTTTTAGTTCTGCCCGATATTTTGAGGGCATTAATGAGATAAGGGCGTTGTGGGTTTTTGATGACCAATTCATCGCTTTCAGCCTCGTCATAAGCGGCTCTATAACTATCGGGCAAGCTACCAATTCGCCTAGAATAAAACAAGTTTGCTTTGTTGAATAAGTTGACTCCTTCTGTGAAAAAAGGTCGCCTTTCGGCATAATACACTTCAAAAGGACTCAGATTGAAAATGACATTATCGGATTGTATGTCGCCAAAATCTGGTACTAAAGATACATCAAGTGTAAAACTTTCGTTGATACCGTATTTTAGGTCGGCTCCTGCCGAAAAATTGGGTGTCCAATCGGGCGTACTTGGGTCATTATCTTGCGTATGATTGAGGTAGCCTGCCACATAAGGAGTCAAAGAAAGACGGACAGGCGGATTGATTTTTTCGATGCCTTGCAGCAGTCCATATTGCTGTACTTGGTTGTTGTTAGTTGGGTCGATACTCGCCCAAAAAAAACGTTCTCGACTACGGCGTAGATTTCTACTAAAATTAATGCCCCAAGTTTGCTTTTTGCTTTTGGGAAAACGCAGCTGCGAATAAGGGATTTCCATTTCCACAATCCAGCCATCAGCCACCAAATTGACACTACTTTTCCAGACAGCGTCCCAAAGAGCATCGCCATCGCTTTTGTCAATCTGTACGCCTGCCGAAGTTACCGCAAACTCAAAACTGGTTTGCTGTGTCAGCATACCATCAATATATACCGTAAATATATCGGCATTGACATTGTTCGTTTCGTCTCTTATACTCAACTGTTTGAGGATACTGTCGGGAGCGGAATCCAGTAGTTTGGCTCCAATATAAATACCTTCGGTGGTGTACAAAATACGGACTTCTGTCGGTTGGGAAGGTTGGCTGTAAGGATTGGGGCTCAGTTCTGTAAATTGATGGGCAACGGGAGCCAATTGCCAAACGGCATCATCTAAGATACCATCTATTTTGGGCTTTTGATCTACATAAACAGCTTGTAGCGTCTTTTTTTGAGTCGAATCAAGTTGAGCTATTGCCATGGAATGGCAGCAGCCCAAGAAAAAAATGCTCAATAACAAAACTCTCATACGCTAGGAAGGTAATTGAAGGTGTTTAAAAAATCACTTCATGGACAAATGAAATCTCTTCTTCCGCAAATTAAATTTTCAAACAACTTCATTATGAAAAAACAAACAACTAATTTTTAGACGGCTACTTTTGCCTTGATATGTGGATCTGGGTCGTAGCCCAATAGCTCAAAATCGGCATAATCAAACTCAAAAATAGAATGGACAGCAGGGTTTATTTTTAGTTTGGGCAATGTTTTGGGTGTGCGTGTCAATTGCAGTTGTGCTTGTTCTATATGGTTGAGATACAAATGAGCATCGCCAAGTGTATGCACAAAATCACCTACTTCCAAGCCGCAAACTTGTGCCATCATCTGTGTCAATAGGGCATAAGAAGCGATATTGAACGGCACGCCCAAAAAACAATCGGCACTACGTTGATACAATTGACAGGAAAGTTTGCCATCGGCTACATAAAACTGAAATAAAGCGTGACAGGGCGACAATGCCATTTCGGAAAGTTCGCCTACATTCCATGCGTTGACGAGCATTCGCCTAGAGTTGGGGTTGTTTTTGATTTGGTCAATCACTTGTGCAATTTGGTCAATCGTGCTGCCATCAGGAGCCGCCCAACTTCGCCATTGTTTGCCATATACGGGACCCAGATTACCCTTTTCATCTGCCCACTCATTCCAGATACGCACCCCATTTTTCTGCAAATAATCAATATTGGTATCGCCTTTTAGAAACCAAAGTAACTCATAAATAATACTTTTGAGGTGTAGCTTTTTGGTAGTAACAAGCGGAAAACCTGCTTGCAAATCAAACCGCATTTGGTATCCAAAAACACTTTTGGTGCCTGTGCCTGTTCGGTCGTCTTTGGTCGTGCCATTATCCAATATATGTTGTAGGAGTGCTTGATATTGCTGCATACTTATTTTATTTTTTGCGTAAGCAAATGAAGGACAAACAGGATTTTTTTTGCTAAAACAAAATGCCTTAATAGCCCAAAAGGTTCAATACATTTTTAGCTTTTTGCTCTTGAGCAAATACCTCGTACACAAATTCGCCGTCTTCATTTTTGTCTATCAAGATATGCTTAGGCGAAGGAATGAGGCAATGGTGAACGCCACCAAAACCACTCAATGTTTCTTGATACGCTCCAGTATGAAAAAAGCCGATATAAAGCGGCTCGACATCTTCGTTGGTGACTGTTGGCAAGAATGAATCCATGCCTTCGCTCGAAAAGCTATAAAAATCATCGTTGTCGCAAGTCAAGCCACCAATAATTGCTTTTTGGTATTCATTGTTCCATTTATTGATGGGCAACATAATGAAATTTTGCTTTTTGGACCACATATCAGGGAGCGTAGAGATGAGCGTATTATCTACGATGTACCAAGTTTCTCTATCGTTTTGGCGTTTGGTGCCCATCACTTTGAAGACACAAGCACCTGATTCGCCCACAATAAAACTACCAAATTCCGAAAACAAAGTAGGCTCGGCTACGTTCATTTCTGTGCAGTAGTTTTTGATGATATTGACGATTTCGTCAATCATATATTGATAATCAAACTCAAACTCTAGTGAGTTTTGGATCGGCAAACCACCACCCAAATTAAGTGCTTCCAAAGAAGGGCAGAGCTGTTTGATCTCAATGTATGTTTTTACATTTTTGTGCAATTCGTTCCAATAATAAGCAGAATCTTGAATGCCTGTATAGACAAAAAAGTGCAACATTTTGAGCTTAATTTTGGGGTGTCCGTGGATGCGGTAGCGATAAAAATCTAACAAACCAGCCTTGCGAATCCCAAACCGAGAGGTATAAAAATCAAATTGAGATTCTTCTTCTGTTGCCATTCGAATGCCAATATTGACTTGGTCTGCATCAAATGTTTCATAGACTTTGAGTTCTGTCATGCAATCTAATACAGGGATTACATTCGTAAAGCCTACACGCATCATACGCTGTATTCCTGCGAAGTATTCGGAAGTTTTGTAGCCATTGCAAATGATATAAGTATCAAGTGCAATTTGTCCTTTTTTGTGTAGCTTGAGGATAATATCGGTATCAAAAGCAGAAGAAAGCTCCAGATGAGAATCATGTGCCAACGCCTCTTCTAATACGTGAGAAAAGTGGGCACTTTTGGTGCAATAACTTGCTTGATAGGGTTGTTTGTAACCACACTTATCCATAGCTGACCGAAAGAGTTCTCTTGACTTTTCGATTTGCTCGCCAATAATAGGCAAGTAGGTGAGTTTAAGCGGAGAGCCAAAGCGATGAATTAATTTTTTGAGGTCGATATCATGGAAAAAAAGCTCTCCATTGTTCACTTCAAAAGGAGCTTGCGGAAAGTCGTAGGTTTGACTGATAAGGTCTATAAATTTTCTATTCAAAATAGTATAATGTCTAGTAGATATTAAAGTATTTGGTTTTCAATGGCTTGTCAAGCAATTATTGACGACTTTTTAAACAACTTCAAAGAATGGTAGTCAACAAGGGTACAAAAATAAAGTCTTTTATCACAATCTGAGCCTTAGAATAGATTTTTTTTTACAATCAAAGGGTTTGTGTATTTAGTTAGCTATCTTTGCAGCAAAATTTTAACACTACACTTATGATACAATCCATACACATACAAAACTTTAGATGTTTTGAAGAGGGTTTGATTTGAGTTAGTGTGTGATTTTTTGTCGAGTATAATAAAAAAAAACATCATGAACATAGAACAACTACTAAAAGACAATGTCGTCAAAGCTATAGAAACGCTATATGACAAGACGATAAACGAAAAGCAAATACAGCTCAAGCAAATCCCTAAAGATGTAGAGGGAGATTATAGTATCATTACCTTTCCGTTTGCGAAGCAATTGGGCAAGCGTCCTGATGAAATTGCAGCTGCTTTGGGAACGCAATTGTTAGCACAAATGTCGGTATTGGCAGAAGCTAAGTCAATCAAAGGATTTTGTAATCTGAGTATTGGCGATAGCTACTGGAGAGGCTTCGTCAAAGAAGTATTGCAAGACAAAAAATACGGCACACAACCTGCCAATGGCGAAACAGTGGTCGTAGAATATGCTTCGCCCAATACCAACAAACCGCTACACTTAGGGCATATTCGTAATAACCTTTTGGGTTATGGTACCGCTCAAATATTGGAAGCCGCAGGCTACACCGTCAAAAAGGTGCAGATTGTGAATGATAGAGGGGTACATATTTGTAAGTCGATGTTGGCTTGGCAGAAATGGGGCAATGGCGAAACGCCAGAATCAACAGGCACTAAGGGCGATCATCTGGTTGGCAAGTACTACGTATTATTCGAAAAGCATTTCAAAGTAGAATATAACGCTTGGCAGGATTCGGCAAAAGCCAACGAACATTTGCAGCAGTGGTTAGCAGACGAAAAAGTCGTTGCTAGAACAATCAAAGGATTAGAGAAAAAAGGCAAACCAGCAGACGAAGCTGCTCTAGGAGCTTTCTTCTTCAAAGAAGTATTCAAAAACAAATATTTCAATCTATACAGCGAGTTAGGGCTTGCCGCCAAGGAAATGCTCCAAAAGTGGGAGCAAGGCGATACCGCAGTCCGTGAACTGTGGCAAACCATGAACGGCTGGGTGTATGCTGGTTTTGATGTTTCGTACAAAAGACTGGGCGTAGATTTTGATAAATTGTACTACGAGTCCGACACTTATTTGGTCGGTAGAGATATTGTGCAAGACAATTTGAAAGCCAAAAAAAGTATCTTTTTTCAGAAAGATGATGGCTCTACTTGGATTGATTTGAGGAATGACAAACTCGACGAAAAAGTAGTATTGCGTAGCGATGGCACATCGATGTACATCACACAGGATATTGGTACGGCTACCCTTCGTAACCAAGATTTTGGTATGGATAGTATGGTCTATGTTGTAGCAAATGAGCAAGATTATCATTTCAAGGTACTCTTCAAAATCCTAGAAAAATTAGGACATAAATACGCTAAAAAATGCCATCACTTATCGTATGGTATGGTCAATTTGACGACAGGCAAAATGAAGTCAAGAGAAGGAACGGTAGTAGATGCCGATGACTTGATGAATAAGCTCGTAGCTGCTGTACAGTACGAATCAGAGAGCAGAGAAACGCTATCGGGTTTGCCAGAGGCAGAACAGAAAAAAATATGGGAACAGGTCGCTTTGAGCGCTTTGAAATTCTATATACTAAAAGTAGAACCTAAGAAAAGTATGACATTTGACCCTAAGCAGTCGATAGAATTGCAGGGACAAACAGGGCCGTATATTCAGAATGCTCATGTACGTACACAGTCGGTGCAGCGTATGGTTTCCAACAAAGGAATTGAACCAATAGGCTACCAAGATTATGAACTAGAAGAGGTCGAACGTGACATTTTGATACTAGTTCATGAGTTGCCTAATGTGATACAAAGAGCTGCTTCAGGTTATAATCCTGCCGACGTTGCCAATTATTTGTATGATTTGGCGAAAGCCTACCATAAGTTTTGGAATGATGTCAAGATTTTAGATGAAAATAATTTGGCTGCTACTTCTTTCCGTTTGGATATGAGTAAGGCTGTCGCACAAGTATTGCGTACGGCTGGAACATTGATTGGTATGGAAATGCCTAATAGAATGTAAGGCGAAGGCTTCAAGATAATACAGACTAGGTCGCTCTATTGTTCCGAACAATAGAGCGACTTTTTATTGTTGTGGGCATTCTCGCAACAAAAAGGCGTTTCTACTCATTATATGAATATAGTTTCATACTTTAAAATATAATAATCATGAAAAAGCCAAATTTTAGTAACCTCAAGGTCATGTACATCAATTGTACGCTCAAAAAGTCGCCACAAAAAAGCCATACTGATGGCTTGATGCAGGTCTCTAAAGATGTTATGAAAAAAGAAGGTGTAGCCATAGACGAAATACGTTTTATTGACCATGACGTAGCCACAGGTGTCTACCCTGATATGACGGAGCACGGTTGGGAAACCGATGAGTGGCCTGCTATATTTGAACGCGTGATGGAGGCTGATATTTTGATTATAGGAACGCCAATATGGTTGGGTGAAAAGTCATCGCAGGCTCAAAAATTAATAGAAAAACTTTATGCCATGAGTGGCGAAACGAATGACAAAGGACAGTATATTTTTTATGGAAAAGTGGGTGGCTGTCTTATTACGGGCAACGAAGATGGTGTCAAGCATTGTGCGATGGGGATTTTGTACTCCATGCAGCATGTTGGCTACTCGATTCCACCACAAGCAGATGCTGGCTGGATAGGTGCCGTAGGTCCAGGGCCGAGTTATTTAGATGAAGAATCAGACGCCAAAAACAATGATTTTACCAATAGAAATACTACTTTTATGACTTACAATCTATTGCATTTGGCAGCAATGCTCAAAGCACAAGATGGTTATTCCAATTATGGCAATTCGCGCGAAGCGTGGGATAATGGTAAACGTTGGGCATTTGAGAATCCTGAGTACCGCTAGGCAGCAATAAATGTTGTAGAACAGAATTAGGTTTTGTATTTTAGAGGTAATAAACTAAAAATATGGCATTGCAAGACAAGTATATCAATCCATTGACGGATTTTGGTTTCAAAAAACTATTTGGAATAGAACCGAATAAAGAACTCTTAATTGATTTTCTCAATCAGTTGTTGCCGCCTATTCACCAAATTAAAGACTTGGTTTATACCAAAAATGAACAACTAGGAGGTACGCCCGATGACCGAAAAGCAATTTTTGATTTGTATTGCGAAAGTAAATCAGGAGAAAAATTTATTGTAGAGCTACAGAAAGCGAAGCAGAATTTCTTTAAAGATAGATCGGTTTATTATGCTACGTTTCCGATTCAGGAACAGGCAAAAAAAGGAGACTGGGATTTTAAGTTGTCGGCTATTTATACAATAGGAATTTTAGATTTTGTCTTTGACGAGCACAAAAATGAAACAGAGTTATTACATACAGTAAAGCTCAAAGATCAAAATGGAAATTTATTTTTCGATAAGCTGACGTTTATTTATATAGAGCTGCCCAAGTTTAAGAAATCGGAAAGTGAGTTAGAAACAAAATTTGAAAAGTGGCTGTATGTCTTTCGATACCTTTCGAATTTTCAAAATAGACCAATAGCCTTGCAAGAGCGAATTTTTGAAAAGCTATTTGAAGTAGCTGCTATTGCATCTTTTTCTCGGGAAGAAAAGGAACGCTACGAAGAAAGTTTGAAATATTATCGTGACCTGAAAAATGTAGTGGATACTTCTAGGGAAGAAGGCAGAGAAGAAGGTCGAGAAGAAGAAAAACTTTTGATAGCTAGAGGAATGAAGGCAGATGGATTATTGGTGGAGCAAATAATGAAATATACAGGACTTTCGGCGGAGGAAATTAAGAAGCTATAAATAACCTCTATTCTAATTCATAATCACAAAACCTACAAAAATAAAAAACAATAATGGACTACAATATACATTTAGATGATATCCAATTGACGCAATTGGTACTACACAAAGTAGGAAACAAAGCAAGAGATGAAGGAATTCGAGTAGCGAGCAAGCTATTTAATCCTGACGAAGAATTGCAGACCGTGTTGATGTCATATTTTTTGAGTGGCTTCAAGATGGACAAACTTTATGAGTTCAATCATGAGGCAGATTTGAGTATGAACGAAATCTATAACTACTGCGGATATATCTTCGACAATCCCGAACAAGATTTTTATGACCAATCGGTCAATATGCTCAAGCATTTGTATGACAAATCAAACCACCCGAATATCAAGGGAGGGGAGTTTTATGTAGCGTATTTCAAAGACTGTATTGTTGATGACGAAATGGTTGATGCGATTGGTATTTTCAAAGCAGAAAATAAGGACACTTATCTCAAGCTAAGATTGGACGAGGAAAAAGAATGGGGTTTGGAGTATGAAGAAGGAACCAATGCTGCAAAGCTCGACAAAGGTTGTTTGGTGTTCAATGTAGATAAAGAAACTGGTTATCGAGTAGCGACTGTTGACCTCAAAAGTACGGGCATGGACGCCAAATTCTGGAAAGATGAGTTTCTGACGGTAACACAAATTCAAGACGCAGGTTTTCAGACCAAAGCTTATTTAGATTTGTGCAAGGATTTTAGTAAGAAGGAGTTTAAGGAAGAAGATAAAATTGAGAAGGTTGATTTCTTGAATCGCTCTAGAGATTATTTTGAACATTACAAGGAGTTTGATGAAGATCAATTTAAGGAAATTGTCTTTGAAGAGAAATTTGACAAAGTAGATTCTTTTGAGTCGTTCAAACAAGATTTTCAAGAAAAACTAGGCATTGAGGACACTGCTGAGGAAGGCTTTTTTATATCGAAACCAATCGTCAAGAAAGCTAAAAGCGGACTCAAAAGTGTGATACAACTGGACACACAAATGGAGATAAAAGTACTCTCTTCATTGGCACAAGCTGAAGGTTATTTAGAGCTGTGTTACGATGATGAAAAGAACATGAAATACTACAAAGTGTATTTTAATAATGAGAAATAAGTAATCTAATATTGCTTGTAATCAATTGCCAAAAGTAGCTTTACAGAATTGTCTGTAAAGCTACTTTTTTGTTAATAGAGCTATAAAATGGATTGCAATACAAGTCAGAAGCTATCTTTTTGGTAGTTTAGTAAGTCCTAGAATAAAACCACTCCAAACTACATTAAAAATGAAAAGAAGAACCTTCTTGCTTGGCTCAGCCGCAGCCGCTGCACTTACTGGATTATATACGTGGCAAATAGAGCCTTTTTGGGTAGAGCATGTTCAGATAGATATGCCGATTCGTAATTTGCCTAAAGCACTAGAAGGCAAGACATTGATGCAAATCAGTGACTTGCATGTAGGAACTCGCTTCAATTGGCAATACTTGATAGACGAAATGCAGGAAGCCCAAAAACTGGAGCCAGATATTGTGGTTTATACAGGTGATTTTGTTAGCTATGAATCGGCTGCACAAGTCGAAGACCTCAAAGCAGTTTTTGATAAAGCAACTAAAGGTAAATTAGCAACTTTAGGCATTTTGGGCAACCATGATTATGGACATAACTGGAACGAAGCGAAAGTAGCCGATAACATTGTGCAAGTAATCGAAGAGCGAGGTGTTAAGGTGCTACGCAATACGATACAATATGTTGAGGGACTGAATATTATAGGGTTAGATGATTGCTGGGGGACTAATTTTTATCCCGAAAAAGCATTAACTCAAATTGACGATACACAAGCGAATATTGTTCTTTGTCACAATCCAGATGTAGCAGATATGCCGATTTGGGAAGGCTATCAAGGTTGGATATTGGCAGGGCATACACATGGCGGACAGTGCAAACCACCTTTTTTGCCACCACCTGTATTACCTGTACAAAATAAGGATTATACAGCAGGAAAAATTGATTTGGAAGATGGACGTACCTTGTACATTAATCGAGCATTGGGGCACCTGTGGCAAGTACGGTTCAATGTCCGTCCAGAAATTACAGTTTTCACGCTTCGTCAAGCCTAGCAAAACAAAAAAAGCCTTGAATCTTGTACAAGATTCAAGGCTTTGAGGGTACAGTGAGCAACTGTATTTGGTTAATAACCAAACAATTCTTCAAGTGTCACTTCTTTGTATTCCCCCAGTGATTTTAGGTATTCCAAGTCAACTTTAGATTTATCAGCCAAAATGAGATAAGTATATTTTCTACCCTTAATATTTTGGGCATGGAATTCCTTCAATGCTTTGACGGCACTGGTTTTGTCTTTCGCCAATTCTTTATATTTCTTGTACACATCGGCTCTCAAATCACGGTCGTAACCTCTTTTTTGATTGCTATTGAGTGTCCAATAAATATTTGATTTGATAATGCGTTCCGACTCCATTTTTTTCAATATCGCATCAACCGCATTTACAATCTGGTCTTCTGAGATAGGAATGTCCTCTATAATGCCTTGTAGGGCAGGAATCGCATCTTTCATTTTGTCGGTTTGTGTTCCCACAAATGCTCTCAAGTAGTGTGCATTTTCTTTCTTGCGAGGCGAGCTATTATAAGTATAGGCAGAATAAGCCAACGCTCTAGATTCTCTTATTTCCTGAAAAACAACAGACGATAATCCAGCCCCAAAGTATTGGTTGTAAAGCTCATTCATGATGTGCTGTTCCAAATCAAACTGAGGTGTACCTTTTGACAAAAGCATGATTTCAGCTTGTGCCATTCCTTCAAAATTGACAAAAAGTACTTGGTTCTTGTTCGTTTCTTGCTGCGTAAATTTGCGTTCGGTAGGTACAGGCAATAATTCCGCTGGACCTTTGTGGTAGGTTTCTAATGTAGCGGCTACTTCCGTTTGTTTTTTAGAGCCATAATAGAAGATTTCATGTTCGTAACTGCTCAAGTTTTTGAGTCGCTTAATCAAGTCCTTGCTTGATACATTAGCCATCAATTCAGGACGCAGACGACGGTTGTAAGGAGAGATTTCTCCATAAGTACCATAACTCACAAACGCTTTGCGCATGACCGTGTTTTTGTCTTTTTTCTCATCTTTTCGTTCTTGCTGAAGCTCCGCAATCATGTTTTGTAGAACCTTCTCATCTGGCTCTATATTGGCTAGGATATGCTCAAAAAGCTCCACGCCTTTGTCAAAAGAGCGATCTAAACCTCTTAGTATTACATAGCTAACATCTGCTCCTGCATGAACATCAAAGTTGAGCCCAAGCTTAAAAAATTCTTTCTTTAGCTCTTCAGCAGTATATTTATTGGTACCCAAATAAGGCAGGTATTTGATAGCCAGCGGCAATATATCATCATGGCGTTCTCCCATCTGGAATATATACTCCAACTCAAAAGTTTCGTTATTGACATTGTGGATATAATCCAACTGTACACCACGAGAAAGTGTCTGAGTCTGGATACTTTTTTTGAAGTCTAAAAATACAGGCTCTTGACGGCTAGAAGCAAGTTGATTGATTTCCTTACGGAATGCAGATGCGGTATCTCTATTGACTTGAATCGGCGTAATAGTTGGCTTTTCTACCTTGAGTACGTTCGGATCTTCGCCCTCTCTTTTGTAAATAATAGCTAACTTATCTATAGGTAGCTTATTTTTGGCAAAATTGATAATATCCGTTTTGGTGAATTTGCGCATACGCTCAAACTCTTCCGTAGATTGCTCCCAATCTTGATCAAAAATAAAGGCGTCCATCATGCTGTATGCACGTCCCATCAATCGTTCTCTGGTTTGGATTTCTTTGTATTCCAAGTCATTGATAATCGCCTCTAGCATCCAATCCTCAAAAGTGCCATTTTGCAATTTGACTACCTCTTTGAGCATGATGTTAGTTACCTCTTCCAATGGTTGGTTAGGCAACGGCTCTCCATACAAATAAAAGAACGAAAAATCATTGGCAGACCAGCAGCCAGCACCACTTTCTGCCCCTATTCTTTGCTGCTGAACCAAGTTAATATCAAACAAACCTGTTTTGTTATTGTACAATATATTGGCGGCAAGCTTAGCTAATAAAGCTTCATCAGTAGTTGCTCCAGCTAGACGCCAGCCTAACTGTACTCGTTCTTTTTCTACACCAAAAACTTCCTTGACCACAGGAGCCGTGAAAGCAGGTTGTGGCGCTACTTTGAAGGTTGGAACGCGTTTTTTCTTAAATTTGCCCCAATGTTTTTCTATCATTGCTACTGCCTCATCAGGATCAAAATCTCCTGCCAAAACAATCGCCATGTTGTTGGGAACATAATAAGTGTCAAAAAACTCATGGATTTTGACCATGGAAGGCGTTTTGAGATGCTCGCCAGTACCCAAGGTTGTTTGTGTACCGTAAGGGTGATTGGGGCATAGAGCGGACATAAAAGCCGAAAAAACCTTGCGTCCATCGCTATTTTGCGAAATATTGAACTCCTCATATACTGCCTCCAATTCTGTGTGGAACAGTCGCAATACCAATTCATTGAAACGCTCCGATTCTATTTGAAGCCATTTGTCCAGTTCGTTCGACGGAATATTATTGACATAAGCCGTACGGTCAAGCGAAGTAAAGGCATTCGTTCCTTTTGCCCCCAAAGAGCTGATCATTTTATCGTATTCATTAGCAGCTACCAATAGTGCTGCATCAGATGACAAGGCATCAATTTCTTTGTAAATAGCAGCTCTATCTTCTGGTTTAGCGGTACGATGTTTTTCGTACAAGTCCGATATTTTTTGGAGTAGTACTTTTTCTTGATTCCAATCCAATGCCCCAATTTTGCTACTCCCTTTGAATAGCATGTGTTCTAGATAATGAGCCAGACCAGTAGCATCGGCAGGGTCATTTTTGGAGCCTGCTCTTGTCACGATATAAGTCTGAATACGAGGGGCATCTTTGACGACGCTCATATATACTTTCAATCCATTTTTGAGCGTGTGTATCTTGACCTTCATCGGGTCATTAGCAACGGTTTCATAACCAGTAGCGTTCATAGTAGTATCTTTAGTGGTATTGCAACTCAAACCGACGGCACAGAGTCCGAATAATCCGAGCAAACCTGTTTTTAGTCTCTTCATAATATAAAGTAAGAGTGTTTAGTTGCACCCAATGATGCGTAATAGAAAATAGCAATTAAATAACTATACTAATAGTTGTTGCCATAGACTAAGAGTGTGTCTAAGATTATAATTTTTGATAATTTGTGTAGTATTTTTTTGTTAGATGAATGCAACGAACCCTTTAGGGTAAGTATCCAGTGGATACTTAGTGGAATGAACCACTAGTGGGCTTTTCATTTTCACCTCATAGCCTTAGCTATGCAGCAAAAAATAGATAAAATATAACGAAAAAAGACTTTTCAAATTACAAATTAGTATAATTTTAGACATGCTCTAATAAGTTGTTAGCAATAGATTTTCGATACAAAGTAATTAAAATGTAACGGAAATTCGATTTTTTGCTATTACGACTGCTTCATTTTGTGTCCAAACTTCTCATAAGCTTTCTTCACTTTTGGGGCAGCCACGGCACTACAATAAGGTTCATGTCCATGTAGTTTGAAATAATTGTTGTGATAATCTTCGGCAGGGTAGAAGGTGTTAGCGGCTTCAATTTCGGTCACGATAGGATCTTTGAATAACAATTGGTGCTCTTTTTTAGATGCTTCCGCAATTTGCTTTTGTTCGTCATTATGATAATAAATGCCAGAGCGATATTGCGTACCGACATCATTTCCTTGTCTATTGAGTGTAGTCGGGTTATGTGTGTACCACAATACTTCCAACAATTCCTCGTAGGTAATAATGTTAGCGTCATAAGTAATTTGTAACACTTCTGCATGCCCAGTAGTACCAGTGCAAACTTGTTTGTAAGTTGGGTTGTCAATCTGACCGTTGGAGTAACCCGATTGTACTTTTTGTACGCCTTTTAGATCTTGAAATACTGCTTCTACGCACCAAAAGCAACCTGCTGCAACAGTTGCTATTTCTATATTTGCCATAATTTATTTTTGTCGTGTTTAGGATAATAAAATTGCTTAGTAATTTAAGCTCACTTTTGAGAAAAGAAAAGTTGAATAGTAGATTACTAGCCAAATAACACTTTAACAGAAAGTCGGCATTATTTGTTTACTGAAAACTGGTAGGTTGGGCCTAGTTAACAATACATTTTAAAATGTATTAGACGCAGCCTAATTTTAATTCTAAAAACTAAAAATGTATATTTGCCCAATTGATAACCCAACTGTTATCTATATAATAGACATTTATGTTAAATACAAATAAAATAAAATAAGATGAATATAGCTGTAGTAGGAACAGGTTACGTAGGTTTAGTGTCAGGTACTTGTTTCGCAGAAACAGGCAATCAAGTCATTTGTGTAGATATTGACGCCAAGAAAGTGAAGCGTATGCAAGCAGGTGAAGTACCAATTTACGAGCCGGGATTGAATGTTCTTTTTGATAGAAATACACACAATGGTCGCTTGAGCTTTACCACAGACTTAGCTGCGGCTATCGAAGCTTCTGAGGTTGTATTTTTGGCATTGCCAACCCCTCCCGGTGCAGATGGTTCTGCGGATTTGTCCTACGTACTAGGCGTAGCTGAGCAGTTGGGCAGCATCATCAAAAAATACACAGTTATTGTTGACAAAAGTACGGTACCCGTAGGAACAGCCGAAAAAGTACATGCGGCATTGGCAGCTAATTTGGACGAGCGTTTATTTGACGTAGTTTCCAATCCAGAATTTTTGAGAGAGGGGGTAGCGGTCGATGATTTTATGAAGCCTGACCGTGTTGTGATTGGTACCAGCTCTGACCGTGCCAAAGAAGTAATGGAGCGTCTCTATTACCCATTCGTACGCCAAGGCAATCCTATCTATGTGATGGACGAACGTTCGGCAGAAATGACAAAATATGCTGCCAATTCTTATCTCGCTACTCGTATTTCGTTTATGAACGAAATAGCTAACTTGTGCGAAATAGTAGGAGCAGATGTCGATAATATCCGCAAAGGTATGGGTTCTGATGGCAGAATTGGCAAGCGTTTCCTCTTTGCAGGAATCGGCTATGGTGGTTCTTGTTTCCCTAAAGATGTTAAGGCACTCGCCAAAACAGCAGGCGAAAATGACTATGATTTCAAAATATTGAAATCTGTAATGGAAGTGAATCAGCTACAGAAAAAACGCATGGTCGCCAAAATTAAAGATTTTTATAAGGGCGATGTCAAAGGCAAAACGATTGCTATTTGGGGCTTGGCGTTCAAGCCAAATACCGACGATATTCGTGAAGCTCCAGCATTGGAAGCTATCGACGAACTATTGGAACTAGGAGCGAAGGTACAAGCATTTGATCCCGAAGCAATGGCAAATGTCAAAGAAATATATGGCAACAAAATCACTTTCGTGGAATCGAAATACGATGCACTGAAAGGAGCGGATGCCTTGGCTATCATGACGGAGTGGAACGAGTTCCGCACGCCTGACTTTAGCGAAATCAAAACTCAAATCAAAGATAATGTCATTTTTGATGGTCGTAATCTATTTGATTTGCACTTGGTGCAAGAGGCAGGTTTGACGTATTACAGCATGGGTAGAGATATTGTTAAGTAGTCGAAGCGCAATTAAATGGGAAGGTGGTAATTATTGATAAATGATTACCACCTTCTATTCAATTAGGTGCAAAATGATTGCTTGGGAAAAAGTGGATTGAAACTAAAATTTGAAAAATTGCACGCAACTTACTGTTGTGTCAGAAATATAGAAAAAATATGAAAAGGGTATTAATAACAGGAGCAGCAGGTTTTTTGGGTTCGCATTTGTGCGATAGATTTATAGCCGAAGGCTATCACGTTATCGGTATGGATAACTTGATAACAGGCAACATTGCCAACTTGGAACACTTGTTTCCGCTCGAAAACTTTGAGTTTCATCACCACGATGTGAGCAATTTTGTACACGTAGCAGGCGAGTTGGATTATATCTTGCACTTTGCTTCGCCAGCGAGTCCTATCGACTACCTCAAAATCCCTATTCAGACCCTCAAAGTAGGTTCTTTGGGTACACATAATCTATTGGGATTGGCAAAAGCCAAAGGAGCTAGAATGCTGATTGCTAGTACATCGGAGGTTTATGGTGATCCATTGGTACACCCACAAACCGAAGAATATTGGGGTAATGTAAACCCGATTGGTCCTAGAGGTGTATATGACGAAGCAAAACGCTTCCAAGAAGCCATCACGATGGCTTACCATACGTACCACAACTTGGAGACTAGAATTATTCGTATTTTCAATACCTATGGTCCTCGTATGCGTGTGGACGATGGTCGTGTGATGCCTGCGTTCTTCTCGCAAGCCATGCAAGGCAAGGAGTTGACTATCTTTGGCGATGGTTCGCAAACGCGTTCTTTTTGTTACGTCGATGACTTGGTAGAGGGCATTTATCGTCTATTGATGAGCGATACGGTTATGCCAATCAATATTGGAAATCCTGACGAAATTACCATTGGTGACTTTGCTAAAGAAGTATTGGATATGGTCGGAAATGGTACGGTTTCGTTCCACCCATTGCCAGTCAATGACCCCAAAAAGAGAAGACCAAATATTGACAAAGCTAAAGAAGTACTAGGGTGGGAGCCTAAAGTAAGTCGTGCTGAAGGTATGCGCAGAACTTATGAATATTTCAAAACGGTCGTTCCTAATATTCAGGAAGTGAAAAAATAGTAAGATACAATGAGCAAAAGAAATATATTAATAACAGGTGGAGCAGGGTTTATTGGCTCGCATGTCGTCCGTTTATTCATAGAGAAATACCCGAACTACAATATTGTCAACTTAGACAAATTGACCTATGCGGGCAATTTGGAAAACTTGACAGCAGTAGAAAATGCCACTAATTATACGTTTGTAAAAGGCGATATTGTGGATCAAGATTTTATCAATGCGTTGTTTGAAGAACACCAATTTGATAGCGTAATTCACTTGGCAGCAGAGTCGCACGTAGATCGTTCGATTAGCAACCCAATGGAGTTTATCCAAACCAATATTATTGGTACCGTCAATTTGCTGAATGCCGCTCGTGCTATTTGGGGAAAAGACTTGGACGGGAAACTATTTTATCATATTTCTACCGATGAAGTATATGGTACATTGGGCGAAACAGGTTTGTTTACAGAAGAAACAGCGTACGATCCTCGTTCGCCTTATTCTTCGTCGAAGGCAAGTTCAGACCACTTAGTAAGAGCTTATCACCATACGTACGATTTGCCGATTCTGATTTCTAATTGTTCCAATAATTATGGATCGCATCAGTTTCCTGAGAAATTGATTCCTTTGTGTATCAATAATATCAAGCAAGGTTTGCCTTTGCCTATCTATGGCGATGGCAAATATACTAGAGATTGGCTTTGGGTCAACGATCATGCTCGTGCTATTGATGTGATATTCCATGAGGGCAAAAATGGAGAAACCTACAACATAGGTGGACACAATGAGTGGAAAAACATCGACTTGGTACACGTCCTTTGCGATACAATGGACGAACTATTGGGTAGAGCGGCAGGCAGTGCTAGAGAGTTGATTACTTTCGTCAAAGACAGACAAGGACACGACCGCCGTTATGCGATAGACGCTAGCAAAATAGCGAAAGAATTGGGCTGGAAACCTTCCGTAACCTTCGAGCAAGGAATAAAAGAAACGGTACAATGGTATTTGGATAACGAGCAATGGCTCGATAATGTTACTTCGGGCAATTATCAATCTTATTACCAAAAGCAATACACAGATTAAAACACGTCTTGAAGGATACTTTATTCTTTAGTTGGGATACAATCCTACCCAATGACACGTTAATTTGATAGTAGTTGACTACTATGCAGGCTAATTTTAGTACTTTTGCAGCTTGCTTTGGATACACATACAGACACAATGGAGCTGACACCCAAAATCGTCCACTCATTGTTTAACCGATACGACAAAGCAACTTTGATTTTTATCAAAGTTGCTTTGTTAGAAATAAAGACGACTATTCGATATAGCGTACTTTGTCTCATTTTATCTATAATTTTTGGTTTATGAAAGCCCGTTTTTATTTATTGAGCTGCTTATTTTTGTTGATTAGTGCAGTGCCTTGTTTGGCACAAGAGCCACCAGTGGCACCCGTTCCTATAACACCAGTTGTTATAGATCCATTGGCATTGCCTCAAAATCAAACTCAGTTTGATCCGATAGGTAAGACGCTTCCTGATGGCACATTGTCGCCTACAACAGAGCCTACAGAGGACAACAGCGAACAGACTGATGCAGACAAAGAAGCACAGCGTATAGAAGATGAGGATCTCAAAATCAAATTTGACGAACGTCAAAGCCAACTGCCACAAGCTAAGATTTGGGGGCAGCAGTTTTTTCGAGATCAAAGTATCGAGTTTTTTGATAACTACAGAGACAAGAAAGCTATAGATAGCTATCTATTGGGTATTGGCGATGAAATATCGGTCACTATTTGGGGCAGAACCTCTTATAGTAGCAATACACAAGTAGAAGAAGATGGTTATATCAACTTATCGAATCCTGCCACAGGCATACATATTCCGAGGGTGTATGTCAAAGATATGCGTTTTGGCGATGTCAAAAAAGCAGTGTTGAGTCGCTTGCGCAATCACATGAATATTGACAATTCGCAGACCGCTATCAATCTTAATTATAGCCGTGCAATGACCATTAATATTACAGGGGAAGTATTTAACCCCGGTAGCTATAATATGCCTGCAATCAATACTGCCTTCAACGCACTAGTAGCTGCTGGAGGTCCTTCGCAGATTGGTAGTGTACGTCTAATCAAGGTGGTCTCTT
Organism: uncultured Saprospiraceae bacterium; assembly: GCA_937139495.1. Classification (GTDB taxonomy): domain Bacteria; phylum Bacteroidota; class Bacteroidia; order Chitinophagales; family Saprospiraceae; genus Aureispira. The sequence continues at coordinate 135,427 of CAKZQC010000013.1, forward strand.
CTGGGCAGCCAGAGCGGATATTGGATGTATATGAGTTTATCAATAACCCAAAGGTTATGGAGGAGTTTTTCTTGCAGAGCAATGATTATATTTATGTTCCGTTGGCAGAACGCATTATAGAAATATCGGGTGCTATTGAGCGTCCTTTTTACTACGAATTGGTGGGGGACGAAAATCTATTGGAACTCATTACACACGCTGGGGGATTGCGTCCCGATGCCTACAAAAAAAATATCCAAGTCATTCGATACGAAAATGATGAAGAGAAACTGATAGATGTTGATTTGACAGCACTGTATCAAGCAGGCAAAAACTTTGAAGTAAAAGATGGTGATCGCATTACGATTAATCAGATTGGGCAGGCTTTTGCCAATTATGCCACTGTAAAAGGGGCGGTGCGCCTGCCCGGTACGTACGAAATCAAACCGACGACTACTATTAGCGAAGTATTGCGCAAGTCGGGCATTATTCGTTCGGCTATTATGCAAAAAATATACATCAAGCGGCTGAGAGAAGATTTGTCTATTGACTATATTCCTGTCAATATCTATGATGTACTCGACAACGAAAATTCTTCAGAAAACTTGACCTTGCGTCCATTTGATGAGATTGAAGTAAAATATAAGGCTGATTTTATTGACAAATATAATGTCAAAATATATGGGTCGGTACGCCAACCTGGTAATTTTGAATACAGCGATTCTTTGTTATTGGAAGATGTAATCTATATGGCAAACGGGATTCAGCTCGATGCCACCAATAGTATAGTAGAAATTTCTCGATTAGTAATTGACGATAAAGGCAGTAAAACATTTATTGTTTTTGAGCAATTCAAGATTAATGATGAATTACAAATAGTCGGTGCGGATAACTTTGTATTAGAACCTTATGACCAGATTTTTGTCCGAAAATCAAAGGATTTTCAAATCCCTCAAAACATCTCTATTGGTGGCGAAATATTACTACCGGGATTATATACCATGAAGGACAAAACGGAACGGGTAATGAGTGTATTGGAACGAGCTGGAGGGGTTACTCCCGCAGCATTCTTAGAAGGAGCTAAATTATTCCGTAAAGGAGAGGGCTTGGTACTATTAGATTTGAATAAATTGCTAAAAGAAGGCGAAAAATCAAAATTTAACTATGTACTCAAACCCGGTGATCGTATCATCATTCCTACACACAAAGAACTAGTTTCGATAGCAGGACGCATTAATCACCCGACTATCAAGGAAGGAGCGGAGATTGAGATGATGGAGCGAGATTTGGAATTGGAAAAACTAGACACTAAAATTGGAAAACAAGAGTACTTGTTAGCACGAGAGATTGAAAAAGTAGATAACCCAACAAAAGTAAATATACCTTTTCACGAAGGAAAAAATGCACTGTTTTATATCAAAGAGTATGGGGCGGGCATCGACCGCAAACTAGGTGGTCGAAATCGCTTAGTGTATGTCAAATATGCCAATGGAGCGGTCAAGAAAACTAAATCATTCTTGTTTTTTAAGACTTACCCTAAGGTAGATAAAGGAGCAATGGTATATGTTGATGAAAAACAAGTGAAACCTAAAAACCCAAACAAAAATCCAGTAGATTGGTACAAAGTGGTGCGAGATGGTTTTGCTATCGTTACATCAGGACTTACTTTATATGCACTAATTACAGCTTTGCAGCGATAGACTTTTTTTAGTATAAATATATGGAACAGCAAGAAGCAGATAACAGACCATTGGTACAAGAAAGTGAAGCAAATCCCTTTACTTTGAAGCAACTTTTGCCTACCATCAAGGATTATGGCATTTTTGTCCTCAAATTTTCGTGGCTATTGGTGATTGCAGGTTGTTTTTTGGGTTGGTATATGCGCAATAGAAAATTGGATACGCCAACTACTTATACCGCTAATCTGTCGTTCAAGATGGACGAATCGGTAGGGGCTGCACAACAAGGAATTGCCAGTCTATTTGGTGGGACAATTGCCGAAGGTGAAAGTAATTTGATGAGCCTCAAGTCGCTCAAAGAAATTATGAAAACAAGACAAGTAGTGCAAAAAACGCTGTTTGATAAAAAAAACATGCACTACCACAAAGGTGGAGAAGATTATTTAATCAATCATTACTTACGCTTGTTTTTTTATAAGGAAGGTGCCCAAAATCCATATTACTTTACCACGGATACCATCGACCCTTACAACCGCAAAGCGAATAAATTAATCATGTATGTACATCGAGTAATTGCCAATAATTTTATTACGGTCGATGTTACGCCTGCTAATATTGTCAATATGCGATGCAATTCTCAAAATGAAGATTTTAGTTTCGAATTGCTAACCTCTATGTATAATCAGCTAGATTCTTTTTATAGCGATGATAAGATACAGCGCAAGGAAGCATTCTATGAGATGGCAGTGAAACGTAAAGGTGATTTGTGGAACAAGCTACGAGCTGCCGAATCGGACTATATTATACACGTCAATACCAATGGAGCGGAAGCCCCAGGGCGATACAATACCGCTATCAAAACGCAGTACTTATCCACGGACTTACGTTCGGCAACAGAAGCCTATTTTATGGCTTTGCGCAATGAAGAAGCAGCATGGGTCGTACTCGAAAAACAACGACAAAACAGAGCATTGCAAATGATAGATCAGCCTCTTTATCCGTTGCGAGCAGAAGTGCCTAATCCATTTTTGCACATGGTAATAGGATTTGTAGCAGGGTTTGTACTGTCGCTTATGGCGGTACTAGGACTCAAATTTGCACTTAATTATTTTAGTAATCAATCGAAAAAAACTACTATGGACATAGTATAAGGGTAGTGTTATTATGAACGACTTTTTTAACCACGTTATTAGCTATTGGTACAACCTCAAAAATATTATTTCGCCTTACAGTTTGGTCATCAATATGATTGTCTGTACGGTTCTTTCTTGGTGTGTTGCCAAGTTCTATGTTGCCTACGGCAATGCCGTATCTAATAGAGGTCGTTTTGCTGCCAATTTCGTACCCTTGGCATTGACCACAATGGCAATTATGATTATTGTCAAACCTTCCGTTGCTTTGTCATTGGGATTGGTGGGGGCACTGTCAATAGTTCGTTTTCGGGCAGCTATCAAAGATCCAGAAGAGTTGACCTATCTATTTTTGTCTATCTCTATTGGGTTGGCTACGGGAGCCGATCAACCACTTATTGCGATTATTATTATTGTTTTTGTACTGTTTTTCTTGTTCTTGAGCAAGAAAGTAGGCAAAGATCCTGCGTTTGTAGATGGCGACCGAATGTACATCAATATAGCAACTGACCAAGCAGATATTGTTGCCATTCAAACTATTTTGACTCAATCTCTCCGACAGGTTATTCTGAAGCGTATGGATACCACTAGAGGTGGGTTGGATTTGACTTTTGTTGCCAAATCAACCCAAATAGCCGAAATTCAGCAGGTCAAAGATGCACTTCTTGCCCTTTCTGATCATACGCAAATATCTATTGTGGAGCAACCAGATTTGATTATATAATGCTACGTTACGAACGAAAATATAAAATAGAGGGCGTTGATTTATCGACGGTTTTTCAGACTATTCGCAATCACCCAGCTTCTCTGTCTCAGATTTATCCTGACCGCCAAATCAATAATATCTATTATGATACGATGGGCTTGACGACCTACAAGGAAAATGTAATGGGGATTGCGGAGCGAAAAAAATTCCGAGTACGTTGGTATGGGTATGATCCATTGGTCGTCAAGTCGCCACAGTTGGAAATAAAATTGCGCAAGAACGAAGTTGGCGACAAAATTATTCACCCTGTCGAGCCGTTTGAATTGGATAATCTCCGAGGGTTGACCAAACAGGTCAATCAATTGGTTCCGCCCAATTACCTACAGCCAGTGTTACAAAATTCGTACAAAAGAGCTTACTTTGGTACGACCGACAAAAAATTTAGAGTGACCGTAGATTGGGAACTCAGTTATGGTGGGTTGTTTAATCAACCTCAATTTCGGAAACATGACTTTAGAGAAAAAAACGTTATTATACTAGAATTAAAATACGATCGAGATTTAGAAAAAGAAGCGAGCCGAATTAGTCAATACTTCCCGTTTCGACGTACCAAAAATTCAAAATACGTGACTGGTGTCGAATATTGCTGGTAAGAGCGTGTTGCCTGTGCTTTAAAAAAGCGTAGGAAGAAAAAAAATAATTTCTTATGAAAAAATATACGCTACTCCTATTGTTTTTTGGTGGATTTGTATCTTTCAACCCACTGGTAGCACAGAGCCCTAGTGGGCTAGAGTGCGATTCTGTAGCACTCCAGCAAGCACACGATTTCAATAAAAAAGGCAATGCTCATCTCAAAAATCAGCAATACGAAGAGGCAGTCAAAACGCTTCATCTAGCACTAGCAGGCTATCATAATTCAGCTTGCAAAAGTTCGTTTATTGGAATGGAACTTAATATACTCAAAGCAGAATTAAAACAAAAAAACTGGAAACAGTTTGAGCAGAGCTATCAGCAGTTTTTGCAAGGGTATGACTCCGCTACCACCAAGGCTAACCTAGATGCTAAGGGGCAGCTATATTATGTCTATTCTTGGAACGCCCTCAATCAAAAACAGTTCGAGCAAGCAAAAGCTAGCGGGCTAAAATCACTAGAACTGCACAAACGAAGTGAATCTTGGCAGCATTATTTCAAAACAGCTACGCACTTAGCGTTGGTTGCTTATTACCAACAGGACTTTGCTAAGATGGAGCAAATGATAGATTTGGCAGCCACAGCCAATAAAGAACAGCTAGAAAGAAATAAAAAAAACCTACGAGAAATTACACAGCTTTATGGTGCTTTGTATTACAAAACAGGCGACTACCAAAAAGCATTAACCAAAACGAAAGAATCGTTGCAGCAAGCTTTTTCGACGATGGAAACCGACCGAGACTCTAACTATGTTGCGGCATTGTACAATAATATTGGGCTGTATTATATGGAATTGGGTGATGTAACCAAAGCAGAAGATTATTGTACCAATGCTCTCCAGCTATCGCAACGAACGGGCAACTATTACGAAGTATCTACGATTTATCTCAATATGGGAGAGTTGTTTGATAAGCGTCAAAATGCCGAAAAAGCTTTCTTTTATTATAAACAATCGGTCAAAGCACTCGAAAAAGTAAAAGGTGTACCACAACACAAATACGATAGAGCATTGCTGAATATCAACAACAATATAGCAGCCGTTGCCATTCAACTAAAACGCTATGGTGTTGCTTTAGATGCGCTACAAAAAAACTTAATTATACATCAAAAAGATACCTACAAAACAGACGAAACCTTTGCTGTATTAGGGCGATATTATACCGCTATTAAACAATATAGTACTGCCGAAAAGTTTTATGGAAAGGCGTTGCTCAAAAGGCAAGAAATATATGGATGGCAACACCCTCTAGTGGCAGAGGTCTATTACGAATTGGCAATAGTTGCTCGCAAACAATTGCAACCCAAAATAGCCTTGCAGCAGCTACAAATGGCACAAGAAGCGATTACGATTGTGTATGATTCGGTCAGTAATACTGCCACAGAAGAAATATCTGACCAAAGTACTTTCTTGCAGATACTAGATGCCAAAGCACGTATTTATCAAGAAGAGGAACGCACTCTTTTGGCGTTTTTGACGACTCAAAAAGCCGTAGCGACAGTAGAAGAATTGAGGGCAGAATTTAAGGAGGAGGGGTCTAAATTATTTATCTTACAAAAGATGATTCCAACGTATGAACTCTCGTTGGCTCTTTCGTTGGAGCTGTACAAAACAACTGCCGAAAAAGCCTATTTGCAGCACGCTTTTCAGCTTATCGAAAAGAGCAAATCGGTACTTTTGTTAGATGCGTTGCAAGTGGAGCAAGCACGGAGTTTTGGCAATGTGCCGACAGCATTGCTAGAAGAAGAAAATAGATTGGCTAGAGCATTGGCAAAAGCCCAAAAAGAATTGTTTGATTCTAATGCGACGATTACGAAAGCAAAAATAGCTGCTATCCACAAGGAAATATTGGAATTGAAGTTAGCTTCTGAAAAGTTGCAACAACAATTGGAACAAAATTACCCGAAATATCACGAGCTAAAATATAGCACACAATTGGCATCGTTGGAGCAAGTGCAGCAGCTACTAGACGCAGAAACTGCCTTGATAGAATATTTTGTAGGGAACAATAATGTGTACGTTTTTTCTATTTACAAAGACAGCGTTTGGCTCAGTACCATGCCTGTCAATCTAGGATTGACCAATTCTATTCGAGCATTGCGGACGGCATTGACGCAGACCAAAATGTTGAGGACTGATTCCGAAAGTTCTTATGCCTTATTGGCAAATAATGCCCGTACTATTTATAAACAATATGTAGCTCCAGCACTCAAAAGCAACCTCCCTCAAAAGTTAATTATCATTCCTGATGGCGGATTTAATTATGTTCCTTTTGATGTCTTGTTGACTGAAAAACCAGATTTTGAATCGTCGATTTTCAAAAAATTGCCTTATTTAGTCAACTCTACGATTTGCAATTATCATTATTCAGCGGCTTTATTGTTGCTCAGCGAGCAAAATAAACCCCAAGAGCAGGCAACTAAAATATTGGGTTTTGCTTCTTCTTATCAGACGGATTTGTTTGTCAACAAAAAAATAAAAAACCTAAGAGAAGCAGACCGTAACTTGCGGGCTCAATTGATTCCGCTTCCAGGTGCGGTATCGGAGGTAGCTTATTTGGAAAGTCGTTTTTTTGGCGATTATTATACAGGGAATAAATCAAGTGAACAACAGTTCAAAAATAAAATAAGCGGACAGCATTACAGCGTGATACACTTGGCAATGCACGGTATTGTAGATGCTCAAAATCCTAGTTATTCTAGTTTGGCGTTTACTTATAGCAGCGATACAATCGAAGATGATTTTTTGTATGCTTACGAACTCAATAGCCTCAATTTGGATGCGGATTTGGTCGTACTTAGTGCTTGCGAAACTGGGTTTGGCAAATATGAAAGGGGCGAAGGAGTGGTTAGCATTGGTCGAGGGTTTATGTATGCAGGAGCGCCCAGCTTGGTGATGACTCTTTGGCCCATCAACGACAAAGCAACGTCTATGCTTATCAAGGATTTTTACGAATACTTATGTCAAGGAAAACCAAAAGATGAAGCACTACGATTGGCTAAATTAGACTATATTCGACAAGCGGACGATATTGCAGCACACCCTTTCTTTTGGGCCAGCTTTATCAATGTGGGCAACAATAGTCCATTGAGCTTGACGACGACTTATCCTTGGGGTACTATCGTTATGGTTGCTTTAGTTGGATTAGTGCTGATAGGATTATTTTTTAGATTTAGAAAACGTTAGGCGAATGAGTTAGCTCATTCGTGAAAATTAATTTAGCTTTACATTTTTTATTTGCCTATTGAGAAGTAAGAGCATGTCTAAAGCTATTCTTACTTGTATTAATTTAATTCGGAAATAATCTATTTAAAACAATTATATGTTTTTTAATTCCATTGATTTTGCTGTTTTTTTGCCAATCATATTTGTGCTATATTGGGCACTGGACAAGAGTAAATTGCAGTATCAGAATACAGTTCTATTAATAGCCAGTTATTTGTTTTATGGTTGGTGGGATTGGCGGTTTTTATTTCTGATTCTATTCAGTACAATCGTTGATTATACGATTGCTTTACGAATGGAACAAACCGAAAATCAACAGCATAGAAAGCGGTGGCTTTGGTTAAGTTTGGGCGTGAATCTGGGTTTGTTAGGGGTGTTTAAGTACTACAACTTTTTTGTAGATAATTTCATAGCAGCCTTTTCTTTCTTTGGTAGCCCTATTTCTATACAATCACTTCATATTATACTTCCCGTAGGGATTAGTTTTTATACTTTTCAGACACTCAGTTACACGATAGATGTTTATCGCAAGGATTTAAAACCAACCAATAATTTTATTGATTTTGCCGCCTTTGTTAGCTTTTTTCCACAGCTGGTAGCTGGACCTATTGAGAGAGCAACAAATCTTCTTCCTCAATTCTATACCAAGCATAAATTTAACGAAAGTCAAGCGACCGAAGGGCTTCGCCAAATCTTATGGGGACTATTCAAAAAAATGGTCATTGCAGATAACTGTGCCGTGCTTGCCAATTTTACCTTTGATAATCCAGAAATGTATGGCGGTAGCACGCTGCTGTTAGGAGCTATCTTCTTTTCTTTTCAGATATACGGTGATTTTTCAGGCTATTCGGATATAGCGATAGGTGTGGCTAAGTTATTTGGGTTCAAATTAATGCAAAACTTTGCCTTTCCGTACTTTTCTAGAGATATAGCAGAGTTTTGGCGTAGGTGGCATATCTCGTTATCCACATGGTTTAGAGATTACCTCTATATTCCATTGGGAGGAAGTAGAGGCGGTACCGCTAGCAAAGTCAGAAATACTTTTATTATTTTTTTAGTCAGTGGTTTTTGGCATGGAGCCAATTGGACATACGTAGTTTGGGGCGGACTGAATGCTATTTATTTTCTACCTTTATTACTACTAAAAAGAAATAGAAAATACACCAACGATATAGCTGCCAATCGCTATTTGCCTTCTTTGAGAGAGGGCTTTGGTATCCTTACCACATTTATCCTCACAACACTTGCGTGGGTGTTTTTCCGAGCCAAATCATTAGAGGCAGCCTTTGATTATTTAGGGGGAATTTTTTCGACCTCTTTATTGAGCATACCAACGTTATCTGGACGCAATACCGATATGGTTGTGCTCATGCTTTTATTGGTGTTTTTTCTTGTAGTAGAATGGATTGGAAGGCACAAACAATTTGCGATTAGCAAATTGAACCTAAATCCTATTGGGAGATATTTTTTGTACCTATTTATAGCTACATTAATATTTGTATTTCAAGGTGAGCAGCAAGACTTTATTTACTTTCAATTTTAAGAAAATATGAAATTTTTTTTAGCTAAAATAACAGTTTTTGGAATTTGCTTACTTCTCATTTTTGGAATTTTAGCGATGATTCCTTCTACGCCTTTGCGGCTTGGCTACCTAGATGGCTTTCTGCAAAAATATGAAATAGCCATGGCTATAAAACAGCCCAAAATAGTGGTAGTAGGCGGGTCAAGTGTAGCCTTTGGTATTGATAGTGAAATGATGGAATCAAAACTGAATATGCCTGTTGTCAATATGGGCTTACATGCACAGTTAGGCTTGTCTTTTCCATTAGAACAAGTCAAAGAAGTAGTCAAAAGAGGAGACGTCGTATTACTGGCTCCAGAGTATTTGTTAGGGAAACCGACCAAAAGAATGCTACAAAAGATTAGTCGATATTATCCTCGAGCCAATAACTATTATAGCTTAACATTAGCCGAGGTTGCTCGATCAAATATTGAAGATACACATCAACGGGTCTTGCGAAAAATAAAGGAATCAATCCGTAATGTATTGACAGATAAAGAAGTGAATATTTATGCAGAAGATGTTTTTAATAGTCATGGAGATATGATTGGTCACCTAAACGAGCCGCAAACGATGCATCCATTTACAAAAATGGAATTGGAGTATCGGTATTGGGAGGGCATAGAAAAAATCAATTCTTTCTGTAAGATAATGCAAGATTCAGGGGTGACGGTATATTATTCGTTCCCACCTTACTTAGATGCGGCTTATAACATTAATGAGAAAATAGTAGCAAAAATTTATGAAGACCTTTCCAAGGGGTTAACTATACCAATATTGGATCAACCCAAAGATATAGTTTATCCTAGAGATTTGTTTTATGATACGTTTTATCACCTCAACCAAAAAGGTAAGGAAAAGAGAACACAGGCACTTATTTTATTGTTAGAAAAACAGTTGGCAGCTGATCAGTTACTTTAAACAACGTTATCCGCTAAAGTATCTTTTTTCATTTTTTTGCGTATAAAAAATAACCTTAACCTTACTAATTTGATGGTTTGTGCTACACCCAAAAACAAGTAGTGCCGTTCTATTATGGATAACTTGCTGCACCTGCTAGAAGACACCAATGATACGCCTCAACAGAGAGTGTTTGTAACCGTCATATTGCCTGTGGCAATACCCAAACTTTATACTTATAGTGTCCCTTTGCATTTCAAAGGACTGATGCAGGTTGGTATTCGAGTAGAGGTGCAGTTCGGCAAAAATAAACTGTATGCAGCATTGGTGCACGAAGTGCATCATCGAGAACCAGAAGGATATACTCCCAAGCCGATTATTAATGTACTGGACGAAATTCCATTGGTGACAGCCCATCAGTTTCAGCTGTGGCAATGGATGAGTATTTATTATGCCGCCACACTAGGCGAAATTATGCAAGCAGCTTTGCCAGCAGGTCTCAAACTAACAAGCGAAACGAAAGTATTGCTTCGTCCAGATTTTGAGGAAGAGCATTTTTCTATTTATGAACTAAAGGACAAAGAATACACGATTATAGAGGCACTTTTCCGCCGTATGGAAATGAGCATAGCCGAGATGCAAGAAGTGATTGACCAAAAAACAATCTACCCTTATATCAAGAGTTTACTCGACAAAAAATTGATTTATATTCGAGAGGAACTCAAGACAAAATATAAGCCCAAGATGATTGATATGATTCAATTGGGCGAAGCCTATCGGGGTGATGACAGCCTGCTGCAAGGTGCTTTTGAGCAGTTGGGCAGAGCTATGCGACAAGCCGAAACGCTGATGGCGTACATACAACTGAGCAAGGAAATGCCAGAAGTAACCAAAGAGGCGTTGTACGAGCGTGCGAATATCAAATCGACTATGCTCAAAAACTTGGTAGATAAAGGCGTGCTGGAAATCTATCAAAAAGGGATTAGCCGCTTGACAGAATATGAAGGCGATGTTTTTGCTAATTTCGATCTGTCGAATGCTCAACAAAATGCCTTGGAGGCAATACATAAAGAGTTTGAAGAGCATCAGGTCGTGTTACTGCATGGTGTGACTGGTAGTGGCAAAACGCAGGTGTATGTAGAGCTGATAGAACAAGCGGTATTGCAGGGCAAACAAGTCTTATATCTGTTGCCAGAAATTGGCTTGACGGCTCAAATCGTAGGACGATTGCAGAAGCATTTTGGTGACCAAATTATTGTTTATCATTCTAAGTTCAATAATAATGAACGAGTAGAAATATGGGAAGCTTCCCTGGCAGGAATGCCGATTATATTGGGCGCTCGTTCGGCTTTGTTTTTGCCGTTTGACGACCTTGGGTTGATTATCGTAGATGAAGAACATGATTCCTCTTATAAGCAAAAAGACCCTTCGCCACGCTACAATGCGAGAGATACAGCGGTCTATTTAGGACATCAGTACAAGGCAAAAGTATTGCTTGGCACGGCTACGCCTTCTTTGGAAACGTATTTCAATGTATTGCAAAAAAAATATGGTCTAGTCAACTTGACCGAACGTTTTGGAGATGCTGCATTGCCAGAAATTACGATTGTAGATATGGGAGAGGAAAAACGCAAAAAGCGTATGAAATCCCATTTTACACCACAACTATTGGAAGCCATAGAACAAACCTTGAAAAATGGAGAGCAAGTTATTCTTTTTCAGAATAGGAGAGGTTATGCCCCTGTGTATAGCTGCAATACTTGTGGCTGGACGGCTCAATGCGATAATTGCGATGTCAGTTTGACCTATCACAAATTCACCAATGACTTGCATTGTCATTATTGTAGCTATCATCGCAAGATGCCTTCTGGCTGTCCTGCTTGTGGGAGTCAAGGTTTGACCTTGCAGGGTTTTGGTACCGAAAAAATTGAAGACGAATTGTCTATTTATTTGCCTGATGCTAAAGTTGCCCGCATGGATTGGGACACGGTAAAAGGCAAGCATGGACACGAAAAAATAATTGAAAGTTTTGCAGCGGAAGAGGTCGATATATTGGTGGGAACACAAATGGTAACCAAAGGATTAGATTTTGATAATGTAGGATTGGTAGGCGTATTGAGTGCCGACCAAATGTTGCATTTCCCTGATTTTAGAGCGACCGAACGAGCGTTTCAGTTGTTGTGTCAAGTAAGCGGTAGAGCAGGACGAAAAAAGAAGACAGGCAAGGTGTTGATTCAAGCAATGAATACTAGCCACCCTGTATTGTCGGAAGTCAAAAAATCAAATTTTGATGGGTTTATTGAGCGAGAACTCAAGGAAAGAAAAGACTTTGCGTATCCGCCTTATTTTAGAGTGATTCATATACAAATCAGACACAAAAAGCCTGACATGGTCGAAAAGGCAGCTAAGTTTTTTGCGGAAAACCTAAGGACTAAATTAGGTAGTCGAATCTTGGGACCTGCTAAACCAGGAATTTCCCGTATTCGCACCTATTATCTGAGAGATATTCTCATCAAATTGGGCAAAAATTCGCAGCAGCTAGAGGCGACCAAAACATTGATCAATAGAATCGAAAATCACCTAAAAGCTCAAAAAGGCTTTTCGACGATACGTGTGGTTGTGGATGTTGATCCGTATTAGAATATCCTCTACGCCCGATCACAAGACTCAAATACACTAATATTGTCTAGCAATAAATTGCCACGATAATAATACAAAGAAGGAGCTTGATAATAGGCTTCGATAATGATATAATTATAGTTCTCCTCTGTCGAAAAAATGAACTCGTAGGTCTTCCATTCGTAATGTTCGATAGTGGGAGAGTCGGCGATGAGTTTGGTGCGGGTACAAGCGTCATTGCTTAACCAAACACGCAAGCGAGTCGCTTTGGAGTAACCCGCATAGGTAGGAGAGTGCGACAAATCTACTTTGAATTTGTAGCAGCGTTCTTTCTGAAAAGGCTTTTGCAGCTTTTGGTAAATGGTCTCCCAGGTGTTATTTTCTCTCGTGATAAGTCCTAGATAAGTACGTCCTTCTGTCGGTTTTTGGTACACGCCCCAAGGGCCTGGTAAAATATCGGGCGAAGAATCGTATCCACAAGATTGCCAACCATCTGGGTTGACGGCATCGTGCGGCATTCCTTCAAAGGAGCCATTTTTGATAGTAATCGGCTTGGTGGCTTGCGCCAATAAAAAGGAGGATTGGCAAAATAAAAAAAATGCCATTAGGGGAAGTCGATAAAAAGCCATAATAATCTTCTATGATGAATAATAGAGCAGGGCAGAACGGCAGATTGGCATTAGGCGTGAGCCAACAAACCATAACCAATAGCAATTAGACCTGCTATGGTACAGTATATCGAAAAATAGACCAACTTTCCTTTTTTGACGATACTTAACATGAGTTGGCAAGCAAAAAGCCCCACTACAAATGCTGCGATAAAGCCGACTAACATGGGTGTAGCATCAGCAGCAGAAAGTGCAAATTCACCATCTAACAAATCTTTAGCTACTTTTCCCAAAATCAAGGGCATGACCATCAGGAACGAAAAACGTGCTGCACGTTCTTTGTCAATGTGTAGCAATACAGAAGTAGAAATCGTAGCCCCTGAGCGAGAAATACCAGGTAATAAAGCAACGGCTTGTGCAATACCAATAATGAGGGCTTCTTTGAAGCCTACTTTTTTGTCGGTGACCTTGGCTCGGTCGGCTAAAAATAGCAGGAGGGCAGTCGCCAAAAGCATGGCTCCAATCCAAATAGGTTTGCCACTAAAAGCCGCTTCAATCTGCTCATCGAACAGAATACCAATAATGGCTGCGGGAATCATTGACAGCACAACTTTGACCGAAAAATAAAATTGTTCGTTGAGCTTGAATTGAAATAAGCCTCTGAATATTTCGGCAATTTCCTTACGGAAAATAATCCACGTACTGAATACGGTCGCCAAGTGCAGCACGACATTGAAAGTAGTACCAAAAGGGCTATCTTTATCCATGGTTTGGATAGCCAGCATGATTTTGCCGAGCTCCAAATGTCCGCTACTACTGACAGGCAAATATTCGGTCAGACCTTGTATAATGCCCAAAATGAGGGCTTCCCAAAAATTCATAATAGAAAGATAAAAATGCGGTTGGTGTTAGATAGTTTCCTCTTCGTTGATGGTCTCAACTACTTCTTGTTGTAAGTGCTTAGGGGTTTTGAAAATAGAAAAAATAACAACTCCCAACCCTAGTAAAACAACGATTGGAGCAAGCGTAATTCTGCGGAAAGAATAAATTTCTTCTGGTTTCCATTCGTCAGGGTTGGCAGAACCTCCGCCAGCCATTAGCAGGAAGCCAATGATAACCACAACCAAACCTGCTCCAATAAGGATATAGTTTTGTTTATCAAATAGAATGTCTTTGGGTGCCGTTCCTGCTGGTCTTCTTCTATTAGCGAGTTTCTTTGCCATGTGTATTGATTGTTTTTAACAACTTCTTTTTTTATAAATGCCAGTTTTCGACTGGTGTCGGTAGATATTTTTTGATGCTTTGTTTGGTGACTGCCCAAGAGAGCAGCGAGCCAAAACAAACCAACGTAATAAGAATAATGCTCAAAATAGTAGAATAATTTGGGATATTCCAACTGCCTACTAAAATAGAACTACTGATAGCTAATACGATACTGGCAAAAAGACTGCTGATGAGTCCGTTGCGCAAGCCAAGCCAACCATAAGGGCGGGCAATATAATCAACGGTAGCCCCAACCATTTGTAGGGTGCGAATAGATTCTTTGTTGGTTAATAGTAGTAGCTTAACATTATTCTTGATGAGCGTGATGCTCACAAAGATAAAAAATATAACCAATAGGATTAAAATTATTTCTAAACGATGTATTTTATCTGCTATATTTTGTGACGCAGGCGGATTGTAAGAAACGGATTCTACTATTTTTTGAGCCTCCAAGTCGGCTACAATGCTAGGATAACTATCAAAATGAGCGGCTTGTATCGAAAAATTAAGTATGTCGGGGAGCGGATTGTCCGCCAATATTTTTAAATCTGCCTCTGTGAGCGTACCATCGTTTACAAAATCTGCTAAGGCTTCGTCTTTGGGCAAATAATGAACCGATTGTGGTTTGGTATAAGAGGCTTTTTCTAAGGTTTGTTGGAGCGAAAAAATATCGTTTTGAGTGCTTGCTTTTTTGAGCGAAACATAGAATACTGTTTGCTCCTTGGAGGTAGCAAGGTAGCTATTGACGACGGTCGTCAATAATCCTATTGCGCCAAGCAAATAGAGCATCAAGAATAAACTAAAGAGGGTTGCCCAATAATTGAATCGAGTTCCAGCAGGGTTAATTTTGTAGGTGGTGTCGGTTGTCATGTCGTACTTTCATTTATCTGCACGAAAGTACGCCAAAAAATAGAAATACTCCCAACTCATTTATTATCTTTTTGTTATGGAGATAAGAGCATGTCTAAATTTAGACTAATTTGTAATTTGAAAAGTCTTTTCCCGTTATATTTCACCTATTTTTAGCTGCATAGCTCCACGTCCGTTGGGACAGGCTAAGGCTATGAGGTGAAAATGAAAAGCCCACTAGTGGTTCATTCCACTAAGTATCCACTGGATACTTACCCTAAAGGGTTCGTTACATTCATCTAACAAAAAAATTCTACACAAATTATCAAAAACTATAACTTTAGACACGCTCTAAAGTGCATTACTTTTGAGCTTATTATTTTATCAAAAAAAATATTCATGTTTGTCCAACACCCTAGAAAAATTGCTGCTTTATTTGTCTTGCTGTCTGTATTGGGCTGCTTACTAGCCGCCAATAGAGTCCGTTTTGATTTTGATTTAGAACAATTCTTTCCTTCTGGAGATGAAGATTTGGAGTTCTTTTTAGAATTTAAAGAACGTTTTGAGCCTGATGACAATTTCTTGCTCGTAGGACTGAAGCGAGAAGAAGGAGTTTTTGAACAAGATTTCCTGAAAGAGGTATTGGATTTTTCCAATAAAGCACGACGCATCAAATTTGAAGTCGCTACGGCAGATAGTATTGATAACCAAAAGTATCAATTGGAAGTTAGTGACCAAAAAGATACGACCATTATGCTACACCCCGTAGCTAGTGCCAGCTCTTTATTGACGGTCGAATATCCTGTGCGAAACCCATTGACGGGTTTTTCGACAATTCCTGCTATACACCTTGATCAACCCGATTTGTACACGTCGGACAAAGAAAAAATACTGAAGGACGAACGCTTTGTCAATAACTTTATTTCGGAAGATGCCAAGACTATTGTTGTGGTACTCAAAACGCACGAAAATATCAAGCAGCCAGAAGGGAAAGCGTTCATGGGAGAACTGAACGAGTTAGTCAAAACTTATGATTTTGAAGAGTATCATTTCTTGGGCAAAGCCAATTTTCAGGCGGAAATTGTACGCATACAAATCAAAGAATTTATCCTATCTACCTTTGTTTCTATTTTCTTGGTTGCCTTGATTATGTTTGTGATATTCCGTAGAATATGGGGTATCACGGTCGCTCTTTTTTCTATTTTGGTGGGGTTACTTATCTTTGTAGGAATGCTAGGTATATTGGGTCGTACGCTGGATTCTATGGCGTTGTTGTATCCTATTATTATGATTATAGTAGCGACTTCCGATGTTATTCATGTCATGTCCAAGTATATTGACGAATTGCAAAAAGGAAAGTCCAAAATGGAGGCTATACAGATAACAATCAAGGAAATTGGTATGTC
Organism: uncultured Saprospiraceae bacterium; assembly: GCA_937139495.1. GTDB lineage: Bacteria > Bacteroidota > Bacteroidia > Chitinophagales > Saprospiraceae > Aureispira. The sequence goes on from CAKZQC010000013.1 coordinate 152,040, forward strand.
TATTTTGCTGACTTCTACGACTACGGCTATTGGATTTTTGTCGTTGGTGACCAGTCGCCTCATTCCGATACAGCAATTTGGTATCAATGCTGCTATTGGGGTCATGTTGGCGTATGTTTGTGTTATTATTTTCACGACGACGATGCTTGCTTTGTTTCGAGAGGAGCAAATAATCAAAGCCACTAAGGAGCAAACGATGTGGACAAGTATGATGGAGTGGGTGTACGAAATTACGAAAACTAAAGTACCTCAAATCCTGACAGGGCTCGCTTTGTTATTGGTTGTTTGTGGGTATGGGATTAGTTTGGTGACCACCAATACACAAATAGAAAAAATATTGCCGAAAGGCGAAAAAGTAACCGCAGATTTTCGCTTCTTTGAAGAAGAATTTAGTGGCTTTCGTCCGCTTGAAATTGCGATAAGCCTACAAGGAGACTACACCGTTGATGACTATGCGGTAGTGCAAGAAATTGGCAAACTAGAAAACCACTTTAAGTCTTACGGAGCGATTCGTTCGATGAGTTCTATTGCGGACTTTTATAAGTCTATCAATCAAGCGTATCACCCGAATGATGCCAATAGTTATCAACTACCTGCTACCGAAAAAGAATATAAAAAGCATCAAAAAATTGCTAAAAAGCTAGAACGTACATCTAATTATGGCATATTGGTCAGCAAAGATAAGAAATCGACTCGTTTGTCGGCTCGTGTGCTAGACGTGGGAGCAGACTCCATGAAAATAATTTTGGCAACCAGCAAGGAGTGGATTACAAATAATATTGACGCTTCCATCATGGAAACGAGAGCAACGGGAACAGGCGTGATTGTGGATAAAAACTCAGCCTATATACGAGATTCTCTTTTGCAGGGATTGTTGTTGGCGATTATCGTGATTAGCTTTTTTATAGCGATTTTGTATCGCAATGTTAAGATGATTTTCATTGCTTTGATACCGAACATATTGCCATTGATGATAGCTGGGGCAATTATTGGCTATATGGGAACACCCTTGGAAGCAGGTGTAGCGATTGTATTTGCTATTATTTTTGGCATAGCGGTCGATGATACGATACACTTGTTGAGCAAGTTTAAGTTGACGAAGGACAAAGGATATGAAACAGAAGAAGCGATAAAAATTACGCTGCTCGAAACAGGAAAAGCAATTTGTTTGACTTCCGTTATTCTATTTTTTGGGTTTTTAATTTTGCTATTTTCTAGTAGTCCACCTGCTTTTACTATTGGTATTCTGATTAGTTCTACGCTGTTTTCAGCCTTGATTTGTGATTTGCTAATTATTCCGATTATGCTGCGCAAATGGATGAAATAAGCAATAAATAATTTTAGTTGTAAAAAAAAGAAGCCCTATTCAGTTTGTCTGAATAGGGCTTCTTACTTTTAGAGTATGGTGAGTCGTATTAGTACTGTACAATAATACCAATTGTTGGCGTTACCAAACCAGAACCAACGTCTAGTTGCTTGAGCTTGTAAGACTCATTTGGTTGTCCTTGATTGACAATTTGAGCATTGCCATTAGCATCGGTATCTAGCAACAGTACATTTTGGCTGACTGCCAATCCAGGCAAATTTTGTAAATCTAAGTATAGATTGAAACTCCACTTAGGAAAGAACCATTTGTAATCAACCCGTACATCTACACCAAAAGCCACATCTTGCCGATTGGAGTTGAGGCGTGTATAATCAATTTGTGCTTGACGGAAACGATCCCAATTGGAAGTAAGGGCAGAAGCTTCTTCATCGAAAGGGGAGAGCGGTAATCCTGTTTGGAAACGAATATTGGTACCAATATCAAGTGTCTGCGAAACCAATTTTCTAGTAATGGCTTCTTTGCCTTGGGCAGTGCGTTTTTCATTTCGGGCATCTCTTACCGCTTGATTCATGGTATTGAAAGTCTTGCCGAGTGCCAAATTGATGATGTGACGGCTATCCCAAGAAGAAGGAATGTATTCGCCTGCTCCATTTGTGAACTCAGATACGCCAAGGGTGTATGCCAATATTCCGTAAAATCCTTTGTACAAACGCTGTTGGACGAGTACTTCGAGTCCATAAGTTCTACCCTTGCCAGTCGATTCGATAGGAGCATCGCCCACCACGCCAAAATCAGCTCCAAAGTTGGCTAACGAAACTTGTTCGTTGATCAAAAATGGATATTGGTCATAAATCTTGTAATAACCTTCGATGCTAAATTTTGTACTAGTCTCTGTCGTGTAAGCTACGCCTCCAATCAAGTGAAACGCACGGGTGTAATCCAGTCGGTCTTTGTTAGCAAATACGTCGTTGACTTGATAGCCCATTGTGGTATAAGAAGGCAATTGGTAATACAACCCTGTATTGAAATTGACCGTAAAACGAGGGGCAATCATATAAGAAGCAGAAAAACGAGGCGAAAATTGGCGGAAAGGGTTAGCCATTTGCTCATTGTAAGAGCTACCATCTATTCGGAAACCCGTAGAGAGTACCAGTTTTTCGGCAAGCAGTTTTTTGCTGACTTGAGCAAAGGCAGCGTATTTGTGAAAACTCAAGTCGGTATTAATATTTGTTGTGCCATTGGCTGTTTTTACAACCGTTTCGTTGGTGAAACGCACATATTGATAACCAGTACCATAGCTTACGATAAAATCTTTTGGGAAACTTATCTTGTGTTCCAATCGAACTTTATTTTCAGATTCTTGTGACGAATAATCTATAATCCTGTCTTTGGTTTCGTCGTTATCTACATATTTGTAAATATCATTATTGAGCATGTTTCTACTCAGAACGGCGGTCATTACGCCATTATTTGTATAGTGTTTATAAACAGCTCCCAAGGTGTAATTCCACTGAAAATAAACAGGCAGACGACTCAATTGATAGCGTTGTTCTTCTGTTTCGTTGGCATCTAGATTTAGTCTAAAACGATCGCAAGCACTCAATCCTACAACATAAAATTCATTTTTGTTGTCGAATTTGGTACGGACTTTAAATTGAGCATCATTATAAATCGGCAAGAAAGGCAATCCAATAGCTTTGAATAAAAATTGTAAATAAGATTGTCTGACCGAAAAAAGAAACGTTGTTTTTTTGCCAATAGGACCTTCCAAGGTCGCTGCCAAATCGCTAGAACCTACTGTCGCCGTGAAACCCAAACGGTCATCACGTCCATTTTTTTGTTTGAAATTAAAAACAGAACTCATTGTATTGCCTCTGTTGGCAGGAAATGCTCCACTATAAAAATCTACTTCTCGTATGAAATCTACATTAATCAATCCATTGGGACCTCCCGAAGCACCTTGTGTGGCAAAGTGGTTAATATTTGGAACTTCTACATCGTCCAAATAGAAACGGTTTTCGCTAGGACCACCTCCACGTATAAGCAAGTCATTACGAAAGCTAGAGGAGGAAGTCACCCCTGGCAATAGGCGAATAACTTTCGATATATCTCTATTTCCACCAGGGTTGCGTTGTATTTCTGATGTTCCGATCGTTTGTAGCGATACAGGACTTTCGGCAGGCTGTTTGAATGGATTGGCTTTGACGACAATTTCTTGTGTCGTCTCGGTCTGTTCTTCTATTCTAAAATCAATAATAGCAGGTTTGGAGTTGGTGACTTGTACCTCTGGGGTGGTTTGGTTCTTGTAGCCCAAGTAGCTAACGGATACGTTGTAGAGTCGAGGCTCTAGGTTCGATAATTGATAATTGCCATCAATGTCGGTCGTGGTGCCTATGCCTACGCCATCTAGCGAGACGGTGGCAAAAGGCACGGCTTCATTGCTGGCGGCATCTACGACAGTGCCTTTTATAATGCCCGTTTGGGCAATTAGTAGCGTAGAAAATTGTAAAAACAGTATAATCCAAGTAAATTTGGAGGTAAAGATTTTTTTCATTTTTTTAGTGATTTTGAGTAAATAGAGATAAGGAATTATTGAGATGGAACTGTTGTATGAATGACGGGATAAGTAAAGGCATTTTTTTTAACATACTCTTAGTACTTTAAACACCAGTATTTATTTATTGTTGATTGTTATTGAAGCATTTATGAAACCTACTTTTTTTTTACTCGGATTTATGGGCTGTGGCAAGTCTTACTGGAGCCAAAAGCTGGCTCACCAATTAGATTTGCAAGCTATAGACTTGGATACTTATATAGAAGAAGTGGAGGGACGCACCATTGCTACTATCTTTGCAGAGCAAGGAGAAGCTATTTTTAGAGAAATAGAAAAACAACATTTGAGGTTATTGCCTGTTGGCGAATCTCGGACTATTATTGCTTTGGGTGGCGGCACGCCTTGTTTTTTTGATAATATGGCTTATGCCAATGAAATTGGTACGACTATTTATCTCCGAACTTCCACAGATATACTAGTCGATAGGCTGTGGCACAATAGCGAAAATCGTCCATTGCTGCAAGGCAAAAGTAAAGCAGCACTACGGCTGTTTATAGAACAAAAAGTAGCAGAACGTCAGCAATACTACGAGCAGGCGACTTATATTATGGATGTTAATGAAGAAACAGAACAACAGCTCCTAGCAATTATGAAAGGCTAAAATGTAAGAAAAACACTTAAATAAGGTACTCTTAGATACGCTATTACTTAGTTACTCGTTTTTTGCTGTTTGTTTTGATACAATAGGTGCGAGCTATTTTGTCGTGATGTGCTTGGCGTTCGGGGTCAAATATGATTCGAGTGACCGAAAAAAGCAAAAAGAATAGCACGATGCTACTGGTCGGGTCAGGATTATCTTCTTGTAGGAGGATTAGTTCATTCAGGTCTTCCATCGACTCAAAATGGAAAGCAGCAAAGGCTGGGTGCATGAAAAGTTTGATATAGGTAATTGCTTGGGCAAGATTACGAGCAAAAAAAACGCTAAACCGTAGCATTGCCTGATTAAAATTGATAGCCTCATAGTCGTAGTTGACTACTCGTATCTGCATTATTTTTTTGCCCAATGTACCACCAAACTTCCACTCCATAAGAGGTTTGTAGATAGACCAAACCAAGATACAGAGTAGCATAATATCAATCCGTTTCCACCAATTAGTGTTATACGCTTCTATTGCCGTGAGCGGCAAAAAAAGAGCGACATCAATAAAATAAGCAAGTAGCCGTTCGGTAAAGCTTGCGTATGGAACATTCTCTTTATTAATAGTTGGTTGTAATGGCTGCATACGTGAGTAGTAGAATTATAAAAGTAATTGTTATGTGCAAAAGTACAAAAAAAAGTTGCTCCATATCGTATGGAGCAACTTTCCTAAAAATTCTATCTTCAATTTTCTCTGTTTTTCTTAGAAAGAACGTTTCCAAGCATCAGGTGTTTGTAGAATACCCAATTCTTTGACACCCCATACTTTCATTTTCTCTAATTCTTCACGATAATCAAATGGATCGGCACCAAAGAAACCGAAGAATCCACGACCAGCTTTTGCCCAGAATCCACTTTTCCATTCTGCACCAGATTCTGCTAGAATATGAAAAGTAGTAAATTCTTTGATCATAGTATCACCAATTCTAATTTCCTTTTTGGGGAAACGAACAATCCAGATAGAGTGGAAGTAACGGCTCGCATTAAAGAATGCTGCTTTAGTATTCATGACAGGTTTTTTTGCATCTAGGTACTTTTTCTGTATTTCAGCAACAATCAATTTCCACTTGTGTGACAACAGCAAGATTTGTTGATTGATTTCGTCTATTTGTGCTTCAGACACCGTCTGTTGTTGTCCCAAAGCAACTAGGTTTTTTTGTAGTATTTCTGCGTTTGCTTCGATATTAATCAAAACTGCAGAAACAGTAGCATATTTGTCGGTAATACCACTGGCATACAAATTTGTCAAACCTGCTAATACATTATCACCATGAATGTCAATGATACCTCTTTCGGAAGCAAATTGCGGGAACACTTCCGCTGCTAATCCTTTGCTAATTTCGCCCAAAAGCGGAATATTACCTGGAATTAGTTTGTCAATTTCTCCATTGATAAGACTCATGTCACCTAAGAACGCACCGCCCAAAGCTTTGACTACAGAACCTAATCCAGGAGCCAATAAGTTGGAGGCTACTCCAACCAATGCACCAATAGCTTTCACGCCAAGTGTATTGATGGCACGCAAGTAGTTGTTGTGTCCTTCTACGGCACCATCAAACTGCTCTTGAGCATCTTTTAGCTCTTCAGAAGCAGCTACGCCTACCGTCAAAAAATCTTGGTATTTAGCGGTCACTACGCTTTTTTTGCGCAAGGTCTCGATAACTACAGCGGCTAACACTCTATCATAAGGAATACCTTTTTGATCTGGATTAATGCCGTTTTCTGCCAATATTAAGTTTTGTTGTCCTTTCGATAAGGCAACCACATCAGGTAGATTGAAAGCACTTTCGTCTTTTTCGTATTTAGGGGTGTGGTTAACTTTGTTTCCACTGCTCAAAATCAAGGAATCAATAACGCCCAATAGGAGTTTGATTTCTGTTTTCTTGCCAGGGTCACCACCAGATAATTTATTCATCAACCAATCTTCTGCTTTCTTGCTGTTTTTGGCAAGCATGTCCAACAGTTGATTATCTAGTTGTGTTTGTGAGTAGATGTCAGGGTTAGAGTTGAGGTACTCCTTGAACGATTTCAAGTCATTGTAAATACCCAAAAGGTCAGCCTCTTTAATATTTTCGACAAAACCTGTGATAGCAGTCAAGAAGGCACCTGTTTCGCTCAGCCATTTTTTAGCTTGCTCAATCTTACCTTGTATATCCAATGCTTCTGCTTTGTCCGAAGCAGCAGCAATAAAGTCAACAAGTTGACCATTTAGTTTTTTGATTTGCAAAAGCACTTTATCATCTAATTCCGTACCTGGTATCAAATCAGTAGTACCGCCTAATAATTGCTCATATTGTGCTTGCAATTTATCGAACCAATCAGGCAAGTTATTTTTGTCTTCGTCTTGAATGATTACGCCAACCAAGTCGCCAAGTTTGTCTAGTTTGTCTTGACCAGTCACTAATGCAGCTTGTAGTTTACCTAAGTCAAAACCACCAGCTTCACCATCAGCAGTTGCCAAGAATTGTTTAGCTGCTGCAAATACTTGTGTTGCTGTAGTCACAACATTATCTTTCAGTTCGTCTATAGAGTTAGGCAAGCTATCAATCACTTCTTGTATATCCAAGAAAATCTTGTTGTAGCGTGCTGCTTGATTGACAATGTTATCTGCTATGGCAATAAATTTATTGGCGTAGCCAACCCATTCTTTAGCTTTTGCAATTTCTGCATCAAATGTACCTGGAGGAGCAAAGCCTTCTGCAAAAGCGATATAGTTTTCTGCTTTTGTTGCGAAAGTTTTTGCTTTTTCGAGTGCCTCTTTGAATCCGTCCGTGATACTACCCAACGAAGTGATGAAGCCAGAAAGGTTGTTCAATTCTTGGAATTGAGCATCTGCTTGCGATTTTACTCCATCTTTGTCATTAGCAAAAGATTTTGCGATAACAGGTGCAGCTGTTTGCTGTTGTACAACTGTAGGTGCATTGGGTGTAGCTGCAACTACTGTAGCTTTTTTCGCTTTACGAGCGGCACGTCTATCGGCACGTTTACTGCTGTTTTTTCTTTCTTTACGGGCAGCTTTGCGAGCAGCACGACGTGCTTTGCGCTCGTCTTTAGATGATTTCTTCTTGTTGGGAGTAGCTGGCTTAGCTACAGCAGGAGCCGCAGCTGCTACTGTTAGATCCATCAAATTGAGTTCTGTGAACAAATCTTTAATTGCTTCGTATTTGTGCTTGTTCTCTCCAAAAGCAGGGGTGCCTTTCAATTTCTTAAACGCAACTAAATAAGTGCGAGCTGCTTTTTTGAGGGCTATCAACTTCTTCTGTGCCGTGGCAGATAGTGTATCGGACATGATGTATTTTTTGAGATATGAATTTTTATAACCAATAAACAGCCGTTGCCAGCTGTGGTCTAAATGTACACTAAAACTACCAAATTACAATTTTAGTACTTTTAGACAGGACAATATACAAACATAAAAGCGGAAAAACAAACCCAATTTATAAAAAACTCCTTTATTATTGTTTTTGTGAAATGTATTTGGGTAGTCCAGTTATTTATGGTATCTTTTCGGCTTTTTTTCTAGCTTTAGTAGTCGTTGATTCTAGTTTAAAATAAACTTCTTCGCCGTCAGTACTCCCTATCTTTAGCTTTTTGACGCTTTTGGGTACTTTTAGTGTAGTCGTTTGGTCGTAATTCAACTCTAGCTGCCTTGATTTTATCACCTTATTATTTTTGTTGTAATAACAAACACAGATTACTTCATTTTCAACCAATGTGTTTATTTTGAATAGGTGCTTGTTATTGGTTGGTTCATAGATAATGATTGGCTGAGGGATTAAGTAGTTTCCTATGCTAGCACTGATAGCTTGCAAAGCTGTTTCGTAATTCCATGCCCAGCAATACATTCCTTTTTGGAGAGGCGTAGTGGTAGCATCTACACTATCACTTAATACAGCGAGTTGCCAAGTAGTATCTCCAAATGCTCGATACAATAAATTTTTGTCACCTCCTGAGGACTCAAAACCAATAGTAGCTTCAAATCCTTCGGGTAATATACCATTGACTGTCCAGAAGCCTGCACTATCGGCACGGTAGCTCATCCAATCAACAAAAGGGGCTTTGGTCAAATGATACTTAATATGTAGCAATGCACTATCGGGCAATGTGGCGATATTTAAACGAGCTATACCTAATTCATTGGTAAACGGATTGATACTATCTTTGTGGGTTATTTTTTGTTCCCAATCAATACTCCCTTGGTTGAGTGTATGGTATTGGTTCGGAATGACAGCTACTGGCTCAAACGGCAAAGTAAGGGTAGTGTTAGTAATAGAATCGGCTACGATCGTCGTCGTGTAGGATTGCCAATCTTGGCTCCAGCAAGTTACTTGTAACGGTACTTTTTGGTGGGCAGTTTTTCTGCCTAATAATCCTTGATGGATTTGCAGTTGTACAGTATTGCCCGAAAGGGTAGCAGCAGACAAGTTAAAATCTGGATAACCGCCTGTGAAAACCCAATCATCGAAAAAGTGAGTCAAGTCCACACCCGTAGCTGTCGACATACCTTCTCTAAACTGTGCCGAATTGAGCGATCCAAATTGATAATTTTCTTGTAGGCTCTGCAAGCCAATCCGAAATAAGCTATCGCCCAAATAACCTCGTAAATTGTGTGCAACTACCGCTCCTTTTTTATAGACATGACTACCATAAGTATGTTCGAACGGCACACCCGAAATAGGACGATAACCGCCTTCTTCTTGGTGCGCGGTGAGCATAGTTCTGATGTGGTCTTTTTGGACAGCTTCCAGATATTTGGCTCGACCATATATTTGCTCATAAAAAAGATGCACACTATAAGAAGCCATACCTTCATTTATCCACATGTCTTCTGCGGTTTGGCAAGTTACATTATTGCCCCACCAGCTGTGTCCCAATTCATGAGCCATCAGCGATTCCCATCGCAAATTTCCGTTGGCAGCATATATAGGATAGGCTATATTGGTGGCGTGTTCCATGGCTCCTGCTCGAAACGGAACGAGGGAGTAACCTACTTTATCAAACCGATGTTTGCCATACCAATATTCATAGGTAGTAATAGCGGCTTGTAGATGCTCAAAAGATTGGAGCAGGGCAGAGGTGTCACTTGCTTTGGCAGCTAATGCAATCGGAATATTGCCGTAGGCACCAGCATAGTTTTGCTTGACTGTAACATAGTCAGCTATGGCAATACATGCCAAATAAGAAGGGATTGGCTGTTCTAGTTTCCATTTGCTAATCGTCTGATTTGGCTTTTGGGTACGGCTGACCAATATGCCGTTGCATTGGGCATTTTGGGTCGGAATGGTTATGATTTCGAAATCATAAGTCGCCTTTTCGGCAAAATTATCGAAACAAGGGTGCCAAACGCGCCCATAACTGTGTGGGTCAGAAGCAAAACCAACCCCCATATTAAAGGCATAATCGTCTTGGATATAGAACCCGCCCCAGCTTTTGTCTTTTTGTGGGCTACCTTGATAATAAACCGTAACGGCGGTGGGAGTTTGTGTAGCAATAGCTTGCGATAAGCGAACGTCAATAATGGTGTCGTTATAGTCAAACGTTATTTTTTTGCTATTATAATATATAGAATCGATTTGGAGTTGTAGCAGATCTAGTTGGAGTGTTCTAATGTTATCTTGCTTGGCAATCAACGTAATGGTGCAACTGCCTTTCATTTGCTGCTGTTTAATTTTTCGCATATCCAACCGAATACTGTAGTTTTGTATGTCAATTTGCTCGCTTCGAACATTCGAATTGATGCTGACAGGGGCATTGTTCCACTGCTGGCGAGCGGTATGGAGCATCTGCTTGGTGTGCTGGCAAGAAGGGTCTTGGTAGCAGCTGTCTGGCAACTGAGCCGATAGACTAACTGTGCAAAAAAGGAGTGCAAAAGCAAAAAAACGAACGAATAAAGACATTTTAGAGGGCTTACTTTGAAAAAATGATAAAATGGTAGTACTTTTCTTAGAGCGTGCTGGCTCGATAGCCCAAAAGACACGCTTACTACACAAATTACACAAAAAATATGATTTTAGCATTAGACCAAGGCACGACTAGTTCACGTGCTATTATTTTTGATAAAAAAGGAACTATAATTGGTACCGCTCAACAAGAATTTACGCAAATATATCCCGAATCGGCTTGGGTAGAACACGACGCTTTGGAGATTTGGGAAAGCCAGTTGGCAGTAGCCAAACAGGTATTGAAAGAGCATAAAATTGCTGCCAAGGATATTAAAGCCATTGGTATCACCAATCAACGAGAAACAACCGTTGTTTGGAACAAAAAAACAGGTAAACCTATATATAATGCTATTGTATGGCAAGATAGAAGAACGGCTCATCTGTGCGACGAGCTCAAAGAAAAAGGACTCAAAGCGTATGTCTATGAAAATATGGGTTTGGTGCTAGATGCTTATTTTTCGGCGACCAAGCTGCATTGGATACTCGAAAATGTAGCTGGTGCAAGAGCACAAGCAGAAGCGGGGGAGCTGCTCTTTGGTACGATTGATACTTGGCTGTTGTGGAAACTTACCGGAGAGCATGCTACAGATTATAGTAATGCTTCTAGAACGATGATTTATAATATTCAATCGCTAGAGTGGGATAGCAAGATGCTGAAAGAATTAAATATTCCTACCAATATGCTACCCAAAGTGCAGGCAAGTAGTGGCGTATTTGGGCAAACCAAAATAGAGCTGCTAGGGGCAGAAATACCAGTGGCAGGAATGGCAGGAGACCAACAGGCGGCTTTGTTTGGGCAGGGGTGCCATCAAGCAGGTATGGCAAAAAACACCTATGGGACAGGTTGTTTTATGTTGCTCAATACAGGCACCAAAAGAATACAATCTAAGCATGGGTTATTGACTACGATAGCTTGGGGGGTAAATGGAGAAATTACGTATGCCCTAGAAGGTTCTGTGTTTATAGCAGGGGCAGCGATACAGTGGCTTCGAGATGAAGTTAAGCTGCTCGACGATGCACCCGATTCAGAATATTACACCAATAAAGTAACAGATACAGGCGGTGTTTATGTGGTTCCTGCCTTCGCAGGTTTGGGCGCTCCTTATTGGGATATGTACGCTAGAGGAGCTATATTAGGCATGACAAGAGGGACGAACAAATATCATATTATACGGGCTACTTTGGAGTCGTTGGCGTATCAAGTGCGTGATGTACTGGAAGCGATGGAGCAAGATGCGTCTATGAAACTGACGGCACTACGGGTAGATGGTGGTGCTTGTGCCAATAACTTTTTGATGCAGTTTCAGGCAGATATGTTGGCGACTACGGTCGAACGTCCAGAAGTAATCGAAACGACCGCTTTGGGAGCGGCTTATTTGGCTGGATTGGGTGTTGGCTTTTGGGAGCTGGAAGAGTTGCAGAATAGATGGCATCTGGACAGAAGTTTTGAAGTAGAAATGGAAGAGGAGCAACGCCAAAAAATGTACAAAGGCTGGAAAAAAGCGGTAGAACGCACGATGGGCTGGGCAGAAGAATAGAACGTAGAAGTGTATGTTATTTAGCTCGCATAGTTTGGCAGAAGAATACAAGTTAGCGTTGCTTTTGATTAGATCGCCTTGCTACTAGCTACTAGAAGTTAGATTTCCAAAAAAAATAGCTTTCTTATTCCTTTTGAATACTCTGATAAGATGTTTTGAAGAAAGAGTTTAGACCTGCTCTAAGTAACTTCAATATAAATTTTAATGCAAACGAATAAACATGATATTATATATACTATTAGGGGTGATTGTGCTATTCGTAATTGTAGTCATGTTGGCTACTAGAGAATCCAATCAGAAGGCTATTATTGTGGGCGATCAAATCCTACAAATGGAGCAAAATTATAATAAATACGTAGAAAACTACTTCACTGCTCACACGCTCAATCGTGCCAACAAGGCGATTGTAGAAGATGAATTGGTCAAAGAGGTGATGACGGTTATTTTGCCAGAAATTAGGGGGATTTTATCTTTTGTGAATGTCACTATTTATGCAAGTATGACTATTCCGATTAAGGCAAATTACTTTCCGAACTTGGTGCCGCTCACAGAAGAGTATTTTGATAAGAGCAGAAAAAATAAATCAAAAAAAATAAGCCAAGAAGAAGAAGTGGAATATATTGCGATAATCGAAGATGCTGTTCGAGCAGACCTCAAAAAGCGGTTGTTAGATTTGGATATAGCAGCTTGGTAGGGGCTGTTATTGTACTAAAAAGTCAATAGTGTCTTTTTCAAAAACAGTAAAAATAAATACCATTGGTAATACTTTAGGTAGTTTAATATATTTAAAGTGCCATGAATACAGGGTTATACATGTTGGCACTATATTTTCAATGTAGTAAAATAGAAAAGAGATATAAAATAAAATTTGGGTTTTAATTGGGGTGATTTGGGACTTGTTGAACATTCGTGTTCGCAAGTCCTTTTCCTCAAATTTAATTATAGAAGTTGGTTGTTGATACCACATTTTACTCAAGCAAACATAAAATTCTTTGATGGGACAATTTTGAAAGTTTTCTTAATTGCAAAGCCAATTCAAAATTGATAATTCTAAAAAGAATAACATAAATAGAAGTTTTAATTGGGGTGATTTAGGACTTGTCGAACATTCGTGTTCGCAAGTCCTTTCCTTTTGGGCTAAGCTCAACCTAAAAAAGGGGAATAAGATACTACAATGTATCTTATTCCCTTTCTATTTTTTAAATAATGTCTAATATGCTGAGATTGGCTACAAATCGACAATCAACAATTCTAAACGATTATTTTGGAGCCTGCCTTTTTCGGTGTTGTTGAGCGAGATAGGAGCAGCAGCACCTTTTCCGACGGTACTGATTTGGGTAGTACTAGCTCCCAATGCTACTAACTTATCGAGTACTTCTTTGGCTCTAGCTTCGGTCAATATTTGACTAGCCGAAGCTTCTCTAGTATTATCGACATGACTACTGATTTCTATTTTGAGGGTTGGGTTAGCCGCCAACAAATCTATGACTTGCTGCAATGCTGCGGTTGATTTTTCTTGTAGGGCTTTGTTGCCTTTCTCAAACTGTACATCTGCTAGAACGTAGTTAGTTGCTTTTTTGAGTGCAATATCGGAGGTGAAAGCAGGAACATCAATGGCTTTAAATTCTTCGACTACGATTCTATCCAAAAATAAATAGGTACATTCTTTTTCGGTTCTATCTGCCAAGCGTGCAGTATTGTTATTGGCAAAATTGCCAATCGTAATAAACTGCTCATCGCCAGTAGCAGTGTAGAGTGCCGAGAGTTCTTCCCAACGATATTGGGTCGTAATCTCCGATTGTGTATTGTTCTGCAACGACAAGGCTGGGCGGTCAATCATACGCAGTTCTGCGATAGGGTCTATAGCTTTGCTGTGCAATAGGATACCTATTTCATTAATTGGTGCATTACAAAACTTGATAGGCAAACGAACACTTACTTTTACGACATACTGTTTGCCAGCTACTAGCGTTTGCGTTAGCTTACCGCCCAAGTATTCGCCCTTTTGGGCAATGCCAATGCCTGCCAACACATCGCCATGATTGGCGGGAGGGAGTTTCATGCCTTGCACATACGTACGGGCATCTCTACTAAGGGGGCAGTTGGTGTTGATAAAACGAGGACTGCCCGACAGTCCTTGCCAGTCGGCTACTTGGTCAATACTTTCGGTTGTGCCATCGCAGACAGCTCCCAATTCAAAAGAAGGATTTAAGACTAAGTTTTGGCTGTGACCAAGTGTAGCCCCCAATAAAAATAGGCTAGAAAGTATATGTTTCATAAGTGTTATTTTTGATGGATAATTTTCAATAGATATGACATAAACGAGCTATGAGCAATCTTTATTCTATTGCTATCCAATTTCTATTCCATAACGTTTGTCGCTACTCAAAGTTACTGCCTGCACGGCTACTTAATATAAAAAAGTGTCCAATAGTTATAACTATTGGACACTAAAGCAATACTGTTTTTGCGTGACATCAGTTAACAATGACTATTTCAATGCTTCTACAGCATCGGTAATGCCTGCAATGGTGAGCGGAAACATACGGTTTTTGGTGTATTCTTGTATAATTTGGGTAGAATGAGTAGTTTTCCAATCGGCAACGGGTGCAGGGTTGAGCCAGACCATATCTGGGAATTTTTGTTGGAGACGTTCGAGCCAGACGATACCAGGTTCTTCATTGTAGTGTTCTACGGCTCCAAATTTGTACATGATTTCGTAAGGTGACATAGCGGCATCACCCACAAAGATAAGTTTATAATCGCTGTTGTATTTGTGCAGTACATCGTAAGTAGAAACAAATTCGCCCCAGCGGCGGCTACTGTCTTTCCAGAGCATTTCGTACACACAATTGTGAAAATAATAAAAATCTAGGTGCTTGAATTCGTATTTGGCTGCCGAAAAAAGTTGGGAACACAATTCGATGTGGTCGTCCATGCTTCCGCCAATGTCTAGGAGCAACAATATTTTGACATTATTTTTTTTGATTGGCTGCATTTGCAGCGACAACATACCTGCATTTTCGGAAGTTTTACGAACCGTTTGCTCCAGATTTAGCTCTTCCTCATTGCCCGCTCTGCTGATTTTGCGTAGTCGTTTGAGTGCCATTTTCATATTGCGGGTGCCGAGTTCTACATCATCTTTTAGATTCTCAAACTGACGTTTGTCCCAAACTTTAATGGCTTTTCGGTGGCGGCTTTCGTGCTGCCCAATACGTATTCCTTCTGGATTGTAGCCATACGCCCCAAAAGGTGACGTGCCACCTGTACCAATCCATTTATTGCCACCCTGATGGCGTTCTTTTTGTTCTTTGAATAGTTCCTCGATTCGTTTGAGCAGGTTTTCTAGTCCACCCATGGCTTCTATTTTTTGCATCTCTTCGGGCGAAAAAAGCCGCTCTCCATTTTGGGTGAGCCAGTCGGCTGGAATATCATGAATCATCTCGTCGGTGATGTATTCCACCCCTTTGAAATACAAACCAAATAAACCATCAAAAGCATCTAAGTTTTTTTCGTCCTTGATGAGCGTCAAACGGCAGAGATAATAAAAGTCATCAATACTTTTGTCGATAACACGCTTCTGCAAGGCTTCCAGTAGTGTCAAGTATTCTGTCAAAGAAACAGGCAAACCATTGTGCTTGAGCAATAAAAAAAAATCGAGAAACATAGAGGATAAATATTAGACGCTATATTGTTAGAAATTAGATGAAGGATAAATATTAGAAGCTAGAAGCTAGAAGTTAGATTGCTAAAAAAAAACTAGTGTACATTGGTTTTGGATAATAGATTCATGACCAATACGCCTGCAATAATGAGTGTCATACCTGCAATAGCTGCCAAATCTAATTTTTCCTTGTAGAATACAACTCCAATAATGGATACTAGCACAATCCCCAAACCTGACCAACTGGCATAGACCGTCGCCAAGGTCAAGTAGCGCATAGACAACGTCATAAAATAGAAGGCTCCCAAATAGCCGATAACAGTAATAAGAGAAGGTAACCATTCCTTAAATTCATTGCTAGCTTTGAGCGAAGAACTGGCTAGTACTTCAAAACAAATAGCAATCGCCAAATAAAGATACGCCATAGTAATAATTTTTTGGAAGAAATCGAAAGAACCGTTTTGAGTCCGTAGCGCAAAATAACATACTATATTAAGAATACCCTATACTTTTTGGGTATTATTAGAGGTTATTACGAATAGATTCGTTTATTTCATCAATCAAAAAAAATCTATCTACTTATCCTCATACAAATTCATTCGTAATAACCTCTATTGAGTATCTCAAAAAAGTAATAACCTTTAATTGTGCTATGAAAACGACTACCTTTTGGAATATAGGCTACCGCCTACTTTTGATTTTGCTATTGTGTTCCAATGTTTCTTTGGGGCAGTCGAGTCCTTCGCCTGTCGTGTTTGAGGGCGACACCCTTTTTATTATCGAAAATAGGATAGGAGCTTTTTCTGCTCAACAACGTGCCGAATTGGTGCAGGCAAATGTACAGCAACTTGCCAAACTACAGTTGGTGCAGTTCGATAGCTTGACGGTATTGGTCAACGCCAATAGTGCCGATGTAATGCACAAAAATAAAGTAATTACGACGGTATCGGCTACTGATACTACAGGTACTAACCTTAGCTTGGCAGAACTGGCGGAGGAGCATCGTATGGCTATTCGAGCCGCTTTAATTAAGGATTACAATGATTTTTCGTTTGGGACACTTGCCAAGGATATTGGTTTTTTTCTGCTGGCACTGATTGTATTTACGATAGTATTTAATGTGGTCAATCGAATTTTTGACTTTTTGCGTCGCAATCTTAGATCGCTGCAAGACACGGCATTTTTTCAGAAAAATAAACTGGCAGTACTATTTAAGCTAATTACGCCCGAAACAGAAATGGGGATTTTGCTCTTCATTTTGCGCATGTTGCGTTATACCACTTGGATTGTTTTCTTGTATTTTTATTTGCCTTTTTTGTTTAGTCAAATTTCGTTTACGAGAGGATTTGGAGAAACTCTATTGGAGTATATTTTGCAACCATTGCGTTTTTTGGCGAGTGGCGTTATTGGTTTTTTGCCCAATTTGTTGTTTATCATTATTATCATAGTAGCGGTAAGTTACTTGCTCAAAGGGCTAAAACATATTGCGAAGCAAGTCAAACAAGAAAAAATAACGATTGAAGGCTTCTTTCCAGATTGGGCTACACCGACTTTCAATCTGTTTCGAGTTTTGATTATTGCCTTCACGTTAGTGGTCTTATTTCCCTACTTACCAGGGGCAGGTACTGATGCATTTCAGGGCGTTTCTGTCTTTATTGGTCTGTTATTGTCGCTCGGTTCGGCAGGTATTATTAGCAATGTCATTTCGGGGGTGATACTCATCTATATGCGACCTTTCAAGATAGGCGATTATGTCAATATCAACGCTACTACGGGTAGTGTGATGAGTCGAAATTTATTGGTAACCAAAATACGGACGAACAAAAACGAAGAAATAACAATTCCCAATTCTATCTTGCTCGGAGGTGGAATTACGAATTATACAGCTATTGGGCAAGCCCAAGGATTGATTGTTCATAGCAGTATTACGATTGGGTATGATGTGCCGTGGGTGCAAGTCCATCAATTGCTAATAGAAGCTGCTAATCGTACCAAGGGTATAGAAGATACGCCCATTCCTTTTGTGTTGCAAAAGTCGCTACAAGATTGGTATGTAGAATACGAAATCAATGCTCACACGAAATTGATACGCCAACTGCCGCAAATATATTCGGAACTACACGGACACATTCAAGATGTATTTAATGAAGCAGGCTTGGAGATTATGTCTTCGCATTATATGGCGTTGCGAGATGGCAACAATATGGCAGTACCTACGCCTTATTTGCCCAAAGATTATCAAGTGCCGAGCTTTAAGGTAGATAGGGACAAAGGGAGCAAAGAATAATTTTTGAATGAACAAAATTGGCTGTTGGATTGTATTGACAGCAACATTAAACACAATACATGGAACAATTTATAGCGTATTTTGAAAACCCTACTGTACAAAGAATAGCTATCGTTATTGTTGGTATATTTGCAATCTTGTTGATTGCGAGCCTTCTCAAAAGGGTTGTACCTAAGTACATAAAAGAAACGAACAATAGGTATAGAATATACAAGTTTGTTAGTTATTCGACTTATTTGGTTATTGCCTTATTTATAATGGTGGTTTATAGTAGCCAATTGGCTGGACTCAGTGTGTTTTTGGGGGTAGCGGGAGCAGGTATTGCTTTTGCGTTGCAAGAAGTCATCGCCAGTATTGCGGGCTTTTTTGCTATCAATTTTTCCAATTTTTACAAACTCGGTGATCGAGTAATGTTGGGAGGTATCAAGGGCGATGTCGTAGATATTGGTATTTTGCGGACTTCCTTGATGCAAATTGGAGATTGGGTCAACGGCGACTTGTACAACGGCAAAATCGTGCGAGTGGCGAATAGTTTTGTATTCAAAGAACCTGTTTATAATTATTCGGGCGATTTTCCATTTCTGTGGGACGAAGTGACCATTCCTGTCAAGTTGGACAGTGATTTTGAATATGCTCGAAAATTATTCTTGGATATACTCAATGAAGTGCAAGGCGATTACGTAGATGCCGCTCAACAGGATTGGCGAAAAATGCGTACCAAAATGATGCTCGAAAATGCTCAAGTATCACCGATGGTGACCATGTCATTTGACGAAAATTGGATTATCTTTACACTGCGGTTTGTAGTGGATTACAAAAAGCGTAGAAGCACCAAAGATCTTATTTTTACAAAAGCCTTGCAAGCGATTCGCAATTCCAATAAAAAAGTAATTATTGCTTCGGCAGCTATGGAAATCATCAACATCATGGCTGATGATGACGAAAACGACAATGGCTTAGAAGATGAGATTGCAAAGCACACCGATGCTAAAATTGATTTATAAAACAAATCTTTTTGATTATCTTGCAGTCGCAACTAAAGAACAAAAATTAATACAGAACACACCTATTACATACAATATATTATGAACACATCTAAAAAAGCTTTCCTTTTTCCAGGGCAAGGAGCTCAGTTTGAAGGCATGAGCAAACAATTATTGACAGACTTTGCTGGAGCCAAAGCCTATTTTGAGCAAGCTAACGAAATTTTAGGCTTTGATATTGGCAAAATTATG
This sequence comes from uncultured Saprospiraceae bacterium, assembly GCA_937139495.1. Lineage (GTDB taxonomy): Bacteria > Bacteroidota > Bacteroidia > Chitinophagales > Saprospiraceae > Aureispira. The sequence goes on from CAKZQC010000013.1 coordinate 171,284, forward strand.
CAAGAAGGCAGTGCCGAAGACTTGCGTCAAACAAAAATTACACAACCTGCTATTTTTCTACATTCTGTAATTTCTGCCAAAGTAAAAATGCCAGCTGACCTTATTCCTGCTGCTGTAGCAGGACATTCTTTGGGCGAATTTTCGGCATTGGTAGCGAGCAAAGCACTTTCGTTTGAAGATGGTCTTCGATTGGTCAACACCAGAGCGATGGCAATGCAAGAGGCTTGCGAAAATCAACCAGGGACAATGGCTGCTATCATGACTTCGGATGTAGCAATGGTCGAGCAAGTATGTGCAGCAATAGACGAAATAGTCGTTCCTGCCAACTACAACACTGCTAGCCAATTGGTGATTTCGGGAACAGAAGCAGGTGTAAAAGCTGCTTGCGAAGCACTGAGTGCCAGAGGAGCTAAAGCTATTCCATTGGCAGTAGGAGGTGCATTCCATTCGCCTATTATGGACAGTGCCAAACAGGCACTGGAGCATGCTATTAGTCAAGTCGAGTTTCATCGTCCAATTTGCCCGATTTATCAAAACGTGACGGCTAAGCCAACACTAGATGTGGTAGAAATTAGAGCCAACTTAATCAATCAATTGACTGGACCTGTCAAGTGGTCGCAGACCATACAAAATATGATTGCTAACGACATCAAAGAGTTTGTAGAAGTCGGTGGAAGAGGTCGTATTTTGTTGGGTATGATTCGCAAAATAGACCGTAGTGTTGGCATGGAAATGCTGTAAGAGGAGCTTATACACTCAGAATTTATATAGGAATAGGGGAATTGTAATCGTACAATTTCCCTATTGTTATAAGATAGCCTTTTGTCTAGTCAAGACTACGCCCTTCTTCAAATTCTATCAGAATAACTAAGAAATAATTAGAACAAATACACCTGTTTTAGCATTTTAACTAATAAAGTTGTTTAAGAAATCAGTTTGTGGGAGAATGAGTAAAATTTTTGTTTCAATCGAGTTAAAAATTTGATTAATAGCATTAGCTATTTAGCCAATTTTTAAAGAAGAGTGGGAGAAAAAGATATTTCATTTTCACTTGAAGTAACTTTTTAAACAACTTCAATAAGTGCAACAATTGTATTGAACTATCGTTCAACAAGGCATTCAACAAAGAAAATTTGCAAGAAAAAGCTTATTTTGATGGGCGTATCAATTAGACACACTCTTAATACAGCAAGTTTTTAGTACACAAATCAAAAAAATAAACTATAAAAATGGCTATTAAAGTTGGAAAAATATTCAAACGGGTATTCATTACTCTTGGCGTTATATTGGTGCTATTTGTAGCAGCAGCATTTGCCATTCCTTATTTTTATAAGGATAGATTGCTAGATGAAGCCAAGAAATTTGCGAACACGCAAGTCAATGCTACGGTCGATTTTGACAATGACCAAGTAGAAATTTCGCTACTCTGGACATTCCCGAATTTCAAATTCAGTATTGGTGATTTTTCGGTGACGGGAAAGGACGAATTTGAAGGCAAGAAATTGGCAAACATCGGCAATTTTAATTTTGAATTGAACTTGATGGACGTTATCAATGGCGACTATATTGTGAAAGCAATCGAACTCAACGAAGCGGATTTGTATGTCAAGGTGCTGCGCAATGGCAAAGCAAACTATGATATTATGATTCCGAGCGAAGAGCAAGCCGATACAAGCAGCTCAGATTTGGCGTTTAGTATCAATGAGTACGCTATCAACAAAACCAATGTGATTTATGATGACGAAACGATGGAAGTCTATCTGGACATCAACGATCTTAATCACAGTGGAAAAGGAGATTTTACGACTACTCAATTTGATTTGGAAACTCGTACAGATATAGCAGCCGTAACCTTCGCTATGGGCGGTATCAACTATCTAACCAAAGCTAAAATAGGAGCGACGCTCAATGCTAGAATCAATACGGCGGAAGGTACTTACGAACTGCTCGACAATTCGCTGCAAGTAAATGCACTAGAACTCAAAGCAGATGGAAAAGCAACGATGAAAGAAGGCAGTGATGATATTGGATTAGATTTCAAATTTTCTGCTCCCAACACTTCTTTTGCAAGTGTATTGTCGTTGGTACCAGCCGCTTACAACAGCACTTTTAAAGATATTACCACCAAAGGAACGTTTAACTTTGATGGCTACGCCAAAGGAAATTATAACAGCAAGAAAGAAACATTGCCACAATTTGCGGTCAATTTAGATGTCAAAGATGCGTCGTTTAAGTATGCTGAACTGCCATTGGGTGTGGACGATATTCGAGTAGATCTCAAAGTAAAAAGCACGACTTCCAACCTAGATAATATACTAGTAGATATTAATGATTTTCACTTCGCAATTGGTGACAATCCATTTGATGTCAAACTGAAATTGCGTACGCCTATCAGTGATCCAGATATTGATGCTAAAGTAGATGGAATCATCAATTTGGGGCAACTTGCCAAGGCATTTCCAATGGAAGGTGTCAGCGAACTTTCGGGTATTGTCAAGGCAAATTTGGAAGCAAAAACTCGTATTTCATACATTGACAATAGTGAATACGAAAAAGTGAAACTGAAAGGAATGCTAGGCATCTCTTACGCCAAATATGTATCGACCGATTTGCCTGTGGTGGATATTAAGAACATAGCGGTTAACTTTACGTCCAATGAAGTAGATTTGCAAGATGTAGATGTCAAGATTGGCAAAAGCGACATCAAAGCCTCTGGTAAATTGGATAATATATTGACGTATTTCTCCAGAGAGAAAATCATGACAGGAGCAATCAAGGTAAAATCTAAATTGCTGGATCTTAACGAAATTATGAATGCTGGAGGTGGTAGTGAAACGGCAACAGAAGAAGTGGTAGAAGATGAAAATCTAGCCACCAAAATGTCCGACACGACGACAGTAGCAGCGAGCGAAAAAATATTCGACCAATACGATTTTGTCATGGCAGCTGAATTTGATGAAATCAAATACGATGTCTATGACATCAAAAACTTGAAAACTTCAGGACACTTTTCGCCTACTAGAGCAGACCTCAAAAACTTTGAAGTTCTGATTGGCAAAGTAGATTTGAAAGCAAATGGTACGCTCGAAAATATATACGGCTATTTGTTTGATGAGGAAATTATCAAGGGCGTGCTGAATGTACAGTCAAACTACATGAACCTGAATCAGTTTATGAACGAATCGGGTGCCGCTACAGAACCTGAAGCTGCTGAAAATGAGCCAGAAGATATGGCAGAAGTAGAAAGTGATTTGGAGCCAATACAAATACCTGCCAATATTGATTTTACGCTCAAAGCAGCTGCCAAAGAACTGTTGTACGATACGTACAAGTTCAAAAATGTATTGGCAGAGGTGCATGTGTATGACCAAATATTGGACATTAGTTCTTTTACTGCTGATGGTTTTGGTGGCAAAATGGCATTGAACGGAAGTTATAATACGCAGAATGCAGCAGAACCTACTTTTGATTTGGGTTACAATGTAGAACAACTAAATATACAGGAAATTGCTAAACAGGTAGGTCTTGCCAAGCGATTTGTGCCGATGTTGGAAGCCGTATATGGCAAGTTCAATTCTGATTTTAAAATCAAAGGAGTGCTAGACAAAAATATGTATCCTAAAGTCAGTTCGCTGACAGCCGATGGATTCTTTAAGACATTTGATGCACTCGTCAAAGGAAGTCCTGCACTCAACACCTTGAGCAATAAACTAAAAATGCCAGATTTGAGCAAGGTGAATCTTTCTAATACGACCAACTTTTTCAAAATAAAAGATGGTCAGTTGGTGATAGACCCCGCTACGCACCAAATAGCAGGCATGGACGTGATATTTGGAGGAAAACACGGACTGAATAATATTATGAATTATGACCTAAAAATGCGTGTACCTAGAGCGATGCTCAACAAAAATGCAATTGGTCAAGCCGCAAATAATGCGGCTAATACAGGTCTATCTGCCTTGGCAGGACAGGCTTCTAAGCTAGGTATCAAAGTAGAAAATTCGGAGTTCTTGAATATTGGGGTAGATATTGGCGGAACGCCCCAAAAACCAACCTTTGGTGTCAATCTATTGGGGGCAGAAGGCAAAGCAGGCGAAAGTTTGGGGACGCAAGTCACCAATAAAGTCAAAGAAGAAGCCGACAAACTTAAAGCGGAGGCAGAAGCCAAATTGAATGCTGAAAAGGACCGCATCAAAGCGGAGGCACAAGCTAAGATTGATGCAGAAAAAGCACGTATCAAAGCCGAAGCGGATCGTATCAAGGCGGAAGCGGAAGAAAAAGCTAAAAAATTGGCTCAACAAGCTGCTAGCGATCCTAAAGGTGCCTTGGATAGTCTCAAGGGAGCATTGGACGACATCAAAACAGGTGGTTTGCCGAATGTGCCTAACCCATTTGGGGGCGAAAAAGACGATGAAGAGGACAAAAAGCCTTTTGGAATAAAAAATCCATTTAAATAAAAATAATTTGTACCTTTGAGGTAATTCCTCTAAGCCAAGATTGTATTGAATCTACATGATAAAACTAAAGTAGCTTAGTCGTACGACTAGGCTATTTTAGTTTTATAACTAAGCATATTTTACTAATCAAATAAACAAAAAGAGCGTGTTTCTTTTTGATAACTTAAACCAACAAATGAAATTAATTAACACCTTTTTGCTACTATTAATGGTAGCATCTGTGCTGACGGCTCAGTCCAATGCAGTATTAGAAACCATCCCCCAAAAAGACCTCATTGCTATTGGCTCAATGACGCCACATAGCACGTTCCAGAAGCTAGACAAAGAACGTCGCGAAGAATATAATGTGGCAAGCAGCATGGCAAGTCTTGTCTTGATGATGACACAAAGCGACATAACGGAAGCCAAAACCAATAGTATGGTGGCTAAGTTTGAAAACCCTGAAGCAACAGGGTTGCAAGTAAAAGAAAACGTCTTTTTTTGGATCAAAAAAGCAGTAGATCCAGATGCTAGCCCTTATAGTGAGTTGCCTCCAATGTACTACCAACTGGTGATACCTGTTTTGGATTGGAGCAAATTAGATTTGTTCATGCAGGAGTTATTTGCAGACAAAGCTGGCGAATTTTTGCAGATTGGCAATGCCAAAAATGTAATGCACAACGGTATTTTGATTAACTGGAACAAGAAAAGATTGGTGATTTGTCAGTCTTCGGCTACTTCTTCTTTTTATGAAGAAGATGAGGTGTTTGAGGCTCGTAGAGAAGCAATCCTAAAGAAGCAAGCCAATGCTTTGGGCAACGAATACACCAAAGCAGAATCGGTTATGAGTGATCCTCAGTTTGTAGAACATCTACAGAAAAAAGCAGACATATCTGTGTGGGTGAACTACGATGCACTAATGGATGAAGCAGTATTCAATGAAGTGCCTAGAGAAGGACGTGCAACAGTCGAAGCTTTGGTCAAAAAATTCAGTGGGTATAAATTGGGTGGACACATACGAGTAGAGCAGGACGAAATTGTAATTGACTACGAAAGCTATTACAGTGAAACCACCGCCAAAATTATGCGTAGTGCCAACTCTAAAACAGGGAACAAGAAACTACTCAAATATGTAGATTCAGAAAACCTAATCGGTATGTACTCAATGTCTTTTGATGTGGAGAATTATACCACTACTTTCAATGAAGAAATATACAGTGTACTTAACACGACAAAAGAAGGCAAATTGGTCGTAGATATGATCAATATCATAGACATATTTGTTGATGAAGAAGAGATTTATTCGTTGTGGAATGGTGATATGATTGTAGCTGTAACAGGAGTTGATATTATCGAAAAAGAATACAAACGCTCTAGTTATGACGACGAAACAGGAGAGTACTTAGGTAGAATAAAAGATACTATGAAAACGCCAATGCCGATTGGTTTGATGGGAATTGCGTTTGATGGAGATGAAAACATCAAGAAGTTTATCAAGTTGGGCGTAGATGCTGGAGTTATCTCTAAGCGTGCCGATGGTGTATATGCAGTCGGTGGTTCTATGGACGAACTCGGTAGAGAAATATTCATTATTATGAATAAAGGCGTATTGCTATTCACGAATGATGAAACCCTAGCCGATCAACGCAAAGGTGTAGCACGCAAGAAACGCATTCAGAAAGAAGATTGCAAAAAAGCAACAAGTAGTATGGTTTATGCTTTCCTTGATGTCAAAAAAGGTACTTCTATAGCGCAAGAATTAGAAGCAGAGTTGGGTGGTGAACTACCAAACGACCTAGATGAATGGCAAAAAATAGAGCGATTAGAATTGATCGTCAAACCAACTAAAGGAAATAGTACAGAAGCAGAATTGCATTTTAAGTTTAACGAAGAAGGTTCTTCTGCTATAGAAGGTCTAATCGAGTTGAGCCAAGGAGTCATGAGAAATATGATGATGGGCGGTCGTGGTCGTCGTGGTAGCGGTAGTAGCGAATGGGACGAGTTCGATGAACTCGAAGAACTAGATCCAGCTGAAGATACAGAAGAGATCAAACGTCTATAAAAGAGACTAATTATAGTCGCTCTTAGCACAAAGGTAGCTAGTACTTCATTGTATTAGCTACCTTTTTTATAAATTGCAGTGCAAACAATAATCAACTGATTAGAGGTTGTCACGAATCTATTCGTAATAACCTCTATGACATCAAGAAAATAGTACCATTATGATACCATTCAATAAGCCTTACTTGACAGGCAAAGAAGTCCATTATTTGTACCAAGCAGTCTATTCAGGTAAAATATCGGGCAATGGAATTTTTACGAAAAAGTGCCAAGCATTTTTTGAAGAAAAATATGGATTTCGCAAGACGCTTTTGACAACTTCTTGTACCGATGCTTTGGAGATGGCGGCTATTTTATTGCGGATTGAAGCAGGCGACGAGGTTATCATGCCTTCCTATACGTTTGTTTCTACGTCCAATGCGTTTGTATTGAGAGGGGCGAAGATTGTTTTTGCAGACTCCTACTCGGACAATCCTAATATTGACCCTGCTAGTATTGCCGCCTTAGTTACACCCAAAACCAAAGCTATTGTAGTGGTTCATTATGCAGGGGTAGCCTGCAATATGGATGCCATCATGGCTATCGCCAAAGAACATAACTTGCCCGTAGTCGAAGATGCAGCACAGGCGATTGATTCTTATTACAAGGGCAGACCATTGGGCAGTATTGCCGATTTGAGTGCCTTTTCGTTTCACGAAACCAAAAATATTATTTCGGGCGAAGGGGGAATGTTGGCTATCAATAACCCTGCTTATGTAGAACGTGCCGAAATCATTTGGGAAAAAGGTACGAACAGGGCTGCTTTTTTTAGAGGCGAAGTCAATAAATATGGCTGGGTAGATGTGGGTTCTTCTTTCTTGCCCGCCGAAACCGTAGCAGCATTTTTGTTTGCTCAACTCGAAAACCTAGAAGACATTCAGCGAAAGCGCAAAGCTCTTTGGCAGCAGTATTTCAATGGACTTCATCGTTTGGCAGCCAAAGGATATTTTCAACTGCCATCAGTGCCAGATTATGCGACCAATAATGCCCACATGTTTTATTTAGTTTGTAATAATCTAAAAGAGCGTACAAAGCTAATCAAGGAGCTAAAATCTAAGGATATACACGCCGTATTCCATTACTTGTCGTTGCACAAAAGTGACTATTATACAGACAAGCACGATGGACGTACTTTGCCACATTGCGATAGATTTGCAGACAATTTGGTACGCTTGCCATTGTTTTATGAACTGACAGAAGAGGAAATAGACCAAATAATAGCAGCAATAGAGGCTGTTTATAGTTAAATCTAATTTTATTCGTGTGTTTTTTGTTAAAAATAGTTTTTTCATTACGGGAAAATGTATAAGAATAGGCAGTATAAAAAAAGGAGCTAATACTTAAGGGGGAATAAAATTTCGTACTATTGCCTAATGGTGCAATTATCCACTGATAATGTCGAGTAAGGGCTATTTTTTTTAAGGAATGGGTGTACCTATCTCTATTTAATAGAGTTAAATTCCGTTTGTCTTATTGTAAAGAATAGGTTATCTTTGTGTTCACACTTTTATTCCTGACCCAATATCAGTTATTGATATTATACAATATAGAAAAACACACAAGATGAAAAATATACTATTAATACTCCTAGTCAACTGTTGTTTCTTGACTGCTGCTTTGGCACAGGTAACTCGTACGGCTAGTCAGACAATTACGGCAGGTACTGCTACTACTGTCAATTTGGACTTGGGTAGCAATGATGTTGAAATCGCAGAAACAAAAGGAAGCCGAATTATAGTCGAAGCTTCTATTGGGTTGGACAAACTTGATAATGTCAATTTGTTGGAGTTTGTAATCAAAACTGGTCGATATGAGTTGGAGTCCAAACTGGACAACACAACACAAACATTGACGATTACACGCAAGAAAAACTTGAATATATTGATGGTAAAAGGGCAGGAATGTAAAGAGAATGTAAAGTACAAAATCTTAATTCCTTCTTCTGTCAAATTTGTCCATCAAGGAGGTTCTACGGCTAGTATCAATTAGTCTATAATAAAATAACGTCCGTTGATTCGGATAAAAAAAGTCATTTTAAACTTCAAGTTTGGAATGACTTTTTTGTTTATGTAGCAACTTTTTTGTAAATAGATTGTAATGTTGTTGCTGAAGTATTCTTTTTCGTAAAAAGAAAGGAGGACAGATCGAAACTGTTCGAATCTTGTTGTATTTTTCCAGCAAGTTAACTATACACAATTTCTACAAAAATAGAAGATGGAAACACCGTTAAGAAGGTTTATAGGGTTATTGACTCTAGACAGAAAAGACATTGTATTAATATCCGTATATGCTTTTTTTGCAGGAATCATTAATTTGAGTATTCCGCTAGGGGTGCAAGCTATTATCAATATGATTGCCTTGGGGCAATCTTCTACATCATGGGTCATACTAACATTTGTAGTAGCGATAGGGACAGGAGTAGCGGGTGTCATGACCTTGCTACAGCATATTATCACCGAAGCGATACAACAACGAATTTTTACTAGGGCAGCTTTTGAGTTTGCTTACCGAATGCCTCGTTTGCAGATGGAAGCGATTACGGGACAATATGCTCCTGAGCTAGTCAATCGCTTTTTTGATACCCTGACCTTGCAGAAGGGTATGCCCAAAGTATTGGTAGATTTGCCAGCAGCAATATTACAGATATTGTTTGGGTTGCTGTTGTTAGCACTTTATCACCCTTTCTTCGTTTTCTTTGGTGGTGTATTGATTCTATTGATTGTAACGGTAATCGTAAGTACTTACAATCCCGGCATGAAAACCAGTTTGATGGAGTCTAAGTACAAATATAAAGTAGCCTATTGGCTAGAAGAGCTAGGACGCACGATGGGGTCGTTCAAGTTGGCAGGCAGAACCAAATTGCCACTCGAAAAAACAGATGTATTGGTTGGTAACTACCTCAAACATCGTGTCAAGCACTTTAATATTTTCAGAATTCAGGTCGTTAGTGTCATTATTTTGAAAGTGATTGCTACGGCAGCACTGTTGTTTATTGGTGGCTTATTGGTTATGAATAGCGAAATGAATATTGGGCAATTTGTCGCTTCAGAAATCATCATTATTATGATTTTGAGTTCTGTCGATAAGATTATAATGGGAATGGAGACGGTTTTTGATGTATTGACGGCTACCGAAAAAATAGGACACGTCACGGACTTGCCGTTAGAAAGTACCGAAGGGTTGGACTTTTGCGAAATTCAGAAAGATAAGGGGATTGGTATCAAACTACACAATTTGACTTACAATGCTACTTCTGGCGATTATAACCAAAATATACTCGAAGACATCAACCTGACGATTAGTCCGGGGGAACGGGTCTGTATTACAGGTATGAGTGCTTCGGGCAAGACCACCTTGCTCCGAATTATAATGGGCTGGTACGACAATATTACTTCGGGTACTATTTCGTACAATAATATCCCCCGTAATAATATCAACATTGCAAGTTTGCGTTCTTATATAGGCGATTATGTAACAGAAGAGCATTTGTTTCATGGTACGCTAGGCGAAAATATTTCGATGGGGCGCAAAAATATTAGTATCAACGAACTGATTGCGGTCTGCTACAAAGTAGGGTTGGGTGGATACCTCCAGACGCACCGCAAAGGACTAAATACGATGATTGCTTCCGATGGCGAAAACTTGCCACAGAGTGTTATCAAAAAAATAATTGTAGCACGTGCCATTATTGACAATCCGCACCTTATCGTAACAGAGTCGCTGCTTGATGGACTAAATGTTATTGACCGTCATAATATTACGAATCTATTAACGACACGCTCCGATCACTGGACGCTGGTGGCGGTTTCTAGGAGCGAGGAGTTAGCACGGATTTGTGATAAAATAATTGTGCTAGACAAAGGTAGAATTATATTTAATGGTCAACTAGAGCTGCTCAAAGAGCAACCCTATTACAAAGACTTATTTGATGATATTGTCAAGTAAATAAGCCATATTCTTTATCTAATTTTGTAGTTAATCGTTCAGGCAAACCCGATACAATATGCTCAATATATCCGAAAATAAAATCGAAACAAATTACTTGCTAGAATATAGTGCTTTTGGCAAAATAATAAAGCTCAAACGTACCAGAAAACTATTGTACTGGTTGGCTCTATTTTTTATACTGTTTATCATCTTCTTGATGTTGCCTTGGACACAAAGCGTTTCTACCAAGGGGGTGGTCACTACATTGCGTCCCGAACATCGTCCACAAAGCGTGTATAGTACCATATCTGGTCGAGTAGATAAGTGGTTTGTTCGAGAAGGGGAAATGGTGCGTCAAGGAGATACTCTAGCGATATTGTCAGAAGTCAAAAGCGAATATTTTGACCCAAAATTATTGGAGCGTACGCAAGACCAAGTCAACGCCAAGACTTCGGCTAAAGCCGCTTATCAAGAAAAAGGTATTGCTCTTTCTGCTCAGTTGCAGGCGATGCAAGAAGCGTTGGTACTCAAGCTAGAACAAACAGAAAATAAAGTCCGCCAAAAACGACTAAAAGTAACTTCTGATAGTGCAGACTTGGCGCAAAGCAAGTTGGCATACCAAATCGCTGAACGTCAATATAATCGTACCGATACACTTTATCAACAAGGACTGAAATCACTGACAGACTTGGAAGAAAAAAGGAACAAACTACAATCCACACAAGCTAAAGTAGTGAGTTACGAAAATAAGTATTTGACGACTCAAAACGAACTGATTAATACTAGAATTGAGCTGGGTAATATACGCAGTATGTATGCCGACAAAATGGCAAAAGTCCGCTCAGAACAATCCAGTGCCTTATCTAGTGTATATGATGCCGAAAGCCAAGTATCGAAACTAGAAACTGCTTATTCTAATTATGAAAGAAGAGCTTCTTTTTACGTTATTTTGGCACCGCAAGATGGTTACATTGTCAAGATACACAATAAGGGACTAGGCGAAATCATAAAAGAAGCAACGGCATTGTTAGATATTATGCCTTCGGGGGTAGAGTTGGCTATCTCTTCGTATGTATATCCGATGGATTACCCATTGCTGCATATTGGAGAAAAAGTACGCTTTGTATTTGATGGTTGGCCTGCTTTTGTGTTTTCTGGCTGGCCCGAAAAATCGTATGGTACTTTTGGTGGTAGCATTATTGCTATTGATAATATTGCGAACGAAAAAGGTAAATATAGAGTCTTGATTTCGCCTGATAGCGATAGCGACTGGCCTCCCGGATTGAGAGTAGGTACAGGTACCAATGGACTGATTCTGTTGGAAGATGTACCTGTTTGGTACGAATTCTGGCGACAACTCAATGGTTTTCCGCCTAATTATTATAACGAAACGGAAGAGGAAGCTAAAATCAAAATGAAGGCTCCTGCCAATCATCTCAAAAAGTAATTATTGCCATGAAATATTATTGTCTAGTAGTACTGTTGTGGGCGCTATTACTACAGCCTTTGACCGCACAGATTACCGATAGCACCATTACTTACGAGCAGTATTTGGCACAAGTATATGAGTATCATCCGATAGCTAAACAAATCAATTTGCAGCGCAATGCGGCTCGACTAAAACTGGTGAAAGCACAAGCTGCTTTTGATCCCAATCTGAATGCTCAATGGGATTCTAAACAGTTTAAGGACAAAAGGTACTATGATGTACTCAATGCACATCTAGACGTACCCATTTGGAACGGTATAGCCGCAGAAGTAGGCTACAACTACAATGTAGGGTATTACCTCAATCCTGAACACAAGGTGCCACAAGATGGGCAAGCTTATTTTGGTATCAAGGTATCCTTGCTCAAAGGACTATGGACTGACGACAGAAGGGTGAGTATTCAACAAGCCAAATTGTTGGGGCAGTCTAGCGAAATTGATATTCAGTTGGCGCTTAATGACCTAATGTATGAGGCGGGCAAATCTTATTGGGATTGGACGAAATCTTACAATCAATGGAAAATTACGAGCGAGTCGTTGGGCTTGCTTCAAGAGCAATTTGAAATCACTAAAAAATTAAGTAAGCAAGGCGATTTGCCAGCTATTGATACCCTCAAGGCATTTATACAAGTACAAGATCGTACGATATTGCTGCAGCAATATTTGTTGGAACTGCAAAACACGACGCGCAAAGCTTCCTTGTATTTGTGGGACAGTACGGCAGCTCCTTTAGAAATCAATCCAATGGCTACTTTTCCTGTCATACTGATCGCAAACAACGTAACACCGTTAGACGAAGAGGTATTAACCAGTCGATTGGCAGCAGCTGAGAATCACCCTTTCTTGCAATATTACGATTTTAAGATGCAGAGTTTGGCGATAGATCGCCGCCTCAAAATCAATAAATTACTGCCAAAGCTAGATGTAAAATATAACTTTTTGGCGACCGATCAATTTGCTTTCTATGAAGGAGAATATGGAGGACCTACCGAAAATTATAAGCTGGGAGTTAAATTTAGTGTACCGATATTTTTGCGAAAAGAACGCATGGATTTGCAACTCAATACGCTCAAACAGCGAGAAGTAGGTTATAGTATTATTGCCAAAAAGCAAGATTTGCAAATTAAAATAGCCAACTATTTCAACGAAATACAGAGTTATGCCACACAGACGGAACTAACGGTGAGTATGGTTGCAAATTACCAAACATTGCTAGAGGCAGAACGCACAAAATTTAACTTTGGTGAATCTTCTATTTTTTTGGTCAATACTAGAGAAAGTCAACTATTGGACGCTCGCCAAAAATTGGTCAAACAACAAATCAATTACTTGAAATCTAAAACAGCGTTCAGTTGGTCGGCGGCTAGTTTTGAGTATGGTGCTACCAATTAAGACATGCTCTAAATTGGCAGCATGCAGCGGCGAACAACTTTAATAAAAAAACAAATTATGCCTGATAAAATAACACCTGAAGAACTCGAAAAAATAAACTCCAAAGATGGATTGCTGAACTTGTTGCACAGCAAAAAGATAAACGTCAAAAAGCTACTCAAAACATTGACATACGAAGAGCAGCTCGAACAATTGCAAATAGAATTGCTCAACCTACAAGGGTGGGCAATGACAGAAGGAAAGCGAGTAGCTATTGTGCTAGAAGGGAGAGATGCCGCAGGCAAAGGCGGTACCATCAGACGGTTTATAGAACATCTCAACCCTCGTTCGTTGCGCGTAGTGGCATTGCCCAAACCAACGGAAGAGGAGAGAGGGCAGTGGTATTTTCAGCGCTATATCAAGCAATTGCCCAACCCTGGTGAAATTGTATTTTTCGACAGAAGTTGGTACAATAGAGCGGTAGTTGAGCCTGTCAATGGGTTTTGTACTCCAACACAATACCAGCTTTTTCTGCACCAAGTAATTGACTTTGAACGAATGTTGCAAGAGTCAGGTATCATACTAATCAAGTTTTGGTTAGATACTTCCAAGGACGAGCAAGCAGAACGTTTTGAAGCACGTAGAGACAGTCCGCTCAAACGCTGGAAGTTTAGCCCTGTCGATGAAAAAGCACAAGAACTGTGGGACACCTATACCAAATATAGAGATGTGATGTTTGAGAAAACACATACAATTCAAAACCCTTGGATTGTTGTAGAGGCTGACAATAAAAAGAAAGCAAGGCTTGGAGCTATTCAGCATGTATTGAGTACAATTGATTACGAAGGGAAAGGTAGTACTAGAGTAGATTTAGAGCCTGATCCTGATATTGTACATAAATTTTCATATTAATTTAATTATGCATAAAATATTTGAAACGAACAAAAAGGCAAATTTAAAATCAAGTTTATACGCTTTTGTGATCAATTGGGTGAAAACCTATCGCCAGACAGGTGGGCGGGTCTATTTTGTGTCTGCGGATAGGCAAGAAGTACATATTCACCTCAAATTGAGATGGGGAACACGAAACTATGTCGGGACTACGTTTGGCGGGAGTTTGAGTTCTGCAGCTGACCCTATCTATATGTTGGTGCTTATTCAGTTGTTGGGTAAATCGTATGTCGTTTGGGATAAATCAGCTAGTATACAGTTTAAGCGACCAGGTGACCAAACGTTGTATATGCGTTTTTTGGTAACAGACGAATTATTAAATCAAATAAAAGAAAGAGTCGCTAAAGAACAGGAGTTTGATTTGGAATTGCAAACAGAATGGATAGACCGAACAGGTAAAATCTATGCGGTAGTATCCAAGACATTGTATATTGCCGATAAGGCATATTACAAACAGAAAAAAGAAAAGCGGTTAGTACAAAAAAAAACTTAGAACATCTGGTGTCCTAAGAGCATGTCCCAAATTATACTAATTTGAGACATGCTCTTAGGTTCTTTTGCCTTACAGAGTTAAGCAACCTTTATTTGTTGACAACCAAACTTTTTTTGTTGACAAATTCAAGAATACCTTCTTTGCCGAGTTCTCTTCCTATACCTGATTTTTTGACACCACCAAAAGGGATACGAGGGTCCGAACGTAATACACCATTGATAGTGACAGCTCCAACTTCTAGTTGTAGGGCTACTTTTTTGGCTCTAGCACGACTCCCAGACCAGACCGTAGCACCAAGTCCAAAAATAGAATCATTGGCAATACGAATCGCTTCGGCTGCATTTTCTACCTCAAAAAACAAAAAGACAGGACCAAAAAACTCCTCGCTATAAGCAGGCATATTAGGAGTGATATTGGATAACAGCATAGGGTGAAAATAATTAGTTCCTTTTTGATGTCCTCCGTCTATCTCAGAAACGGCACCCATTTGTATTGAGCGATTGACTTGATCCTGCAACTCAATTGCCAAATCTTCTCTTGCCATAGCACTGATAGCGGTGTCCATATCCATAGGGTTGCCAATCTGGAGAGCGGCTATTTTTTCTTTGACCAATTCCTTGAATTTTTTAGCCACTTTTTTATCTACCAAAAACCGCTTGGCAGAAATGCAAGTTTGTCCGCTGTTATATACTCTAGAGTCAACAGCAGCTTGAGCCGCACGATCCAAATCAGCGTCGTCCAATACCACAAACGGATCCGAACCACCTAACTCCAGTACCAGTCGTTTCATGTTTTTGCCCGTCAATTCGCCTACCGATTGTCCTGCTTTCATACTACCTGTTAGTGCCACGCCCTGTACGGTATCGTGTCCGATAATGTCAGCCACCTGTGCTGTATCTATGATGACGTGCTGGAAAGTACCTGTCGGAAAACCTGCTTGCTGCATGATATCAGCTACCGCTTCGCCACAGCCTAACACATTAGAAGCGTGTTTGAGTATCGTGACATTGCCTGCCATGAGAGCAGGAATAATACAGCGGAATACTTGCCAAAAAGGAAAATTCCAAGGCATAATAGCAAACACAGTTCCGAGCGGTTGGTAAGCAATATAGCTTTCCTTGAATTGAGTTGAGATGTGTTGATCTGCCAAAAACTTAGCACCATTGTTAGCATAAAATTCGCAAACTTTAGCACATTTTTCGATTTCGGCATTTGCCTGGCTAATAGGCTTGCCCATTTCTTGAATCATTATAGTAGCATATTTGTCAACATTTGCACGTAAAATTTTAGCTACTTTTTTTATCAATTTGGCTCGCTGTTCATAGCTTGTTTTTTTCCATTCTTGATAAGCCTGCTGGCTAATTGTTAATACTTGTTGTAGTTCCTTGTCTGTAACCGTTTTGTAGGTTTGTATAGTTTGTTGTGTGACAGGATTGATAGAAGAAATGTTAGACATAGATTTATAGTTGTAAATATTAGGAGTAATAACCTCTAGTGTGAGAATAGTGTGAGAAAAAAAATAAGAATTTTTTGTGTGCATACAAACGAAAAAAGTAGTTTTAATGATTTTTTTGTTAATTTAAAGTACTCGAATGCGTTTTTTTTGTTTTTTTGTAAGGTGGAGGTAACAAAATACCTGCAATTTTCATTATCAAATACAAAACAACTAAATAAGTTCGTTTTGTATTCGTAATGCCCATAAAAAAATAAAGAGACACGATTCTCACTATCACAAAACTAACAATCCTACAAAATGAAAAGTTTTAAAAATTTCCTACAATTTAGTTTTATCATCGCTATTGCTGCCTTGATGACTACCTCTTGTGCTACAGAACAAGCAGAACCAATTGCTTCTGTTGATGCTATGTCTAGTATGAATATACAAGAAGGTAAAACTACGCGTACTTTTAAGAAAAAAGTAGCGGCTAAAGAATATAATTATACTACAGTAGCAGAATTCAAAAGAGGACTCACCGATAAGCAAGACCTCCAAGTATTGGCAGATTTGCAAGGCAAACAAGTCAACTTCGTAGTCATATATGATGCGATTGCTCCATGGGCGGACGTGTTTGGTCAAGGTAAAGTAACCAAAACAGGAGATGATAGATTGAATGGGTTGATGGAATCTTATGGACTAGACATTGTCAATCAATTTGAAATTGATGAAATAAGCGAAGGTTTTGTATTGGAACCAAATGTAGTGTTAGAGAATGCAGTAGAGACCGCTCGTGAAATATCTATGGTAGAACACATATTGATGGTACAAGTCAAAGAAGTGCCTTCAGATGCGACAGAAGCCGAAACAGCTGCTGCCAATAACTAGTATTGACATAAAAAATAAGCTATATTTTTAGCACCCAAAAACCATTATTATCTATACCGAAGTAGATAATAATGGTTTTTTATTTTGCTTTTTTAAACTTTTTTACTCAAAAAATGTTCGTTAACTATCATAGGTAGATCTGGCTAACCCGTAAGTTGAGAACAAAACAACAGTCGGAAGGTCTCTTTTGGTACACAAAATAGAAGTATCACGCAAAAAAAAGACAACTAATGAATACCCCTCTAGATATTTTGGAGTTTATCTTTACGAATGAAGATAATGATTTGCATGATTTATCGAAAGATAAAATGGTGATGCTCGTTTTTTTGCGCCACTTTGGTTGTATGATTTGTAGAGAAGCACTCAGCGACTTGGCAGAAATTCACTCCGAAATAGAAAAAAAAGATATAAAATTGGTCTTGATACACATGTCAGAATGTGGAGTAGCTGAAAAGTACTTCAAGAGGTATGATATCAATCAAGTAGAGCATGTTTCAGACCCCAATATGACATTATATGCTCATTTTGGACTTTTGCCTGGAACGACTAGCCAGCTATATGGTTTGAAACCATTGCCACGGATGATAAAAAATACAATGAAGTATGGGGTCACCGTGGACAAAAAACTAGGTGCTATCAAGCAAATGCCGGGTATCTTCTTGATTAAGAATGGGGCAGTTGTCAAGCGATTTGCCCATGAGCATATCGCCGTACGACCAGATTATTTAGCTATGATAGCCCAAGCTCAGGCTAAACACTAAATTAACCATCATTTTTTTGCGTAGTTCATTTTTTAGGGAGTCCTTTTTCTGAAAAAAAAGCACTATATTGCAGGGTTAATTTTGTACAATACTAAAAATAATCTAACCTACATGGGGGCATATTCCGATATTTTGGAAGTGATGATTACCAATCGAGACAAAGATGTTTATACCTTATCTACTTCCAACAAAGTGATGCTCATTTTTTTGCGGCATTTTGGTTGTATGTCGTGTCGAGCTACGCTCGATGATTTGTCTAAAATACGAGGCAGTATAGAAGCAACAGGAACAATCATCGTGTTTGTTCACATGGCAGAAGATGCTATTGCCGAATCCTATTTTGAACGATACAACCTGAGTGGCGTACAGCATATATCAGATCCCGATATGAGTTTGTACGAGCTATTTGGAGTAGCCAGAGGAGTCGGTCAATTATACAATCTCAAAGTTTGGAAAGAAATTGCTATCAATACTATGAAGTATGGATTAGCTATAAAAAAGGAACTAGGAGTCGTACGACAAATGCCGGGAGTTATTATGATTAAAAACGGGGAAGTCATTAAACGAATTGTTTACGAAAACATAGCTGCCAAACCCAATTATTTGGAGATTATCAACGATGATGATCCCGATATAGAAATTAGAATAAAATAACGTTTGTACTAAACAAACTAAGCTAAAAATACTAAGAATATGACAACAATGGATGTGATTGATGAGCTAGATCAATTGATCAAATTACTTCAAAAAAATACGAGTCCTATGGGGCACATTGGAATCTCTCTTGAAGCAATGGCACTCTGCAAAGATTATGAATTGTCAAAAGAAAGTTCGACCATAGACCAATTATATTACCACCCTTTTTATACTTATTTTCAGCAAGTATCCAATGATATGCACACACAATATCCTCTCCGAAAAATGACCCTATTAGAGTCATTGGAAGGTTATCGAAGATACTTGGCTCCAAAGCGTGCGGCTGACGATATGTAAGTAGTTGCCCAAAGTAGCCTACCTGCATTAAAAAAAATCCCTACTAGAAAAAATCTAGTAGGGATTTTGCTTTTTTGACAACGCCTAAGGCTATATAATTACCTACTTAAACGATTGTAGTTAATTGAAAAAAACACGAATAATCAAACAAAAAAGTAACCGTACAAAATTGGCTCAATAAAGCCCAACATAGGCGACTCAACAATTGCCGCAGGCAAAAATCAATAACCAAACAGTTTTCAAACAATTGCCGTAGAACAATAGAAAGTTACCTCAATAAAGTCAAATCCCCTTTCAGTTCCGCTGTCTCGCCATTCAAGTAACGTACTTTGATGTAGTAAATGTAAACCCCTGTATTCATTTCTTGTCCGCCAAAAGTACCATCCCAGCCATAAGCAGGATAATTTGGCAAGCCATCTGGTTTGTTACAAACCAACTCGCCCCAGCGATCAAAAATCATAAAGGATTCAATTTTTTCTACCGCTCCGTCAGAGTACAGCATAAACACATCATTGACGCCATCATTGTTAGGAGAGAAGGCATCAGGAACAAACGTTTCTTTGGTCTCATCTACTTCTACCAATACCTCTGTCGTGCTAATACAACCTTCGTCGCCAGTTATCGTCACAGTATAGCGTGTCGTCTCAAACGGTTGAGCAACAGGCTGGTAACAATCCGTACAACTCAAGCCCGTAGCAGGTGACCACGTCACCACTGGATTAGTTGGTGCGTTGACAGGCATTCGTACAAATAGATGCGTACTTTGACCGAAGGTCAAGGCAATATCAGGCGAAGTAACT
The DNA here is from genome assembly GCA_937139495.1 of uncultured Saprospiraceae bacterium. Taxonomy (GTDB): domain Bacteria; phylum Bacteroidota; class Bacteroidia; order Chitinophagales; family Saprospiraceae; genus Aureispira. The sequence continues at coordinate 190,927 of CAKZQC010000013.1, forward strand.
AACAGTACCGAATCAGGAACCGTAATCGCTACACCTCGCTCAAACGTACAACCATTAGCATCTAGAACACCTACAGTGTAGTTGCCTGCTGGCAAATTATTCATAACAGAACTAGACTGCTGTCCAATATTGTTGCCATTGGTATCCTTACGGTAATACTGATAAGGCGGCAAACCACCTGTAGCGACAATACTAATGCTACCATCGGTATCTCCAAAACATTGCAAACGGCTACCTGTGGCAGTTGCCAAAAGGCGACTAGGGTCTTCGATAATCGTATCCAAAACAGTAATACAACCGTTTTGGTCAACAATGGTCACGCTGTAAGCTCCTGCACTAAGTCCGTCAATCGTACTGTTGGTGACATTTGTTGCACCCACGTTATTACTCCAAACAAAATTGAAAGGAGCAGAGCCTGCATTTGCATTGGCAGAAATACTACCTGTATTTTGTCCTGCACAATCAATCATGGTCACTTGTGTAAATGCTGCACCAATCGCATTGGGTTGTGTAATCGTAACCGTCGTAGAAAGACTACAACCATTGCTGTCAATAACACTACCCGTATAGACGCTACCAGCTACCAAATTAGTAATAGTAGCCGTAGTAGCACCGTTTGACCAGCGATACAATAAAGGAGCAACGCCACCACTACCTGCCAAAGTAGCCGTACCCGTACTATCTCCAAAGCAACCAATATTAGTTTGACTACTCGTCAAGAACAGCTCTGGCGGACTGCTAATAAAGACACTATCGACAGCAAAACAATTGTTGGCATCAATAACCATTACTTGATTATATCCAGCTACTAAGTAGGTTGGAATAGGATCTTGATACAATGAATTGTTGTTCCAAACATAACGATAAGGAGCGATGCCACCGCTAGGCGTTGGCAATACTGAACCATTGTTGGCATCATAACAATCCAAGTTGGTAATATTGCTAAAGGTCACACTGATAGGCGAGGGCTGTACCGCTATTTGTTGGAAAGTAGCCGAACAACCAGCTCCATCTGTAATCGTCACGGTATAGCTGCCAGCAGTCAAGCCAGTAGCTGTTGGCAAGGTTTGACCATTGGACCAAGCATAGCTAAATCCGCCAGATCCACCACCGGCATAGACCGAAAGTTGACCATCGTTGGCACCATGACAAGTGACGATACGATAGGCGGTACTATCCAAATAAATAGGGAAAGGAGCCGTAATCGTTATGCTACGAGTAGCAGAACAACCATTGGCGTCCGTCGTGGTTACGCTGTGACTTCCTGCTGTCAAATTGCTATTAGTCGCATTGGTATTGCCATCTGCCCAAGCGTAAGTATAAGGAGCCGTTCCGCCATTGGCGACAGCTACTGCCGAACCATCGTTCCCGCCATTACAAGTCGCTTGCTGCAAGGTATTAATAACTAAATTAACAGTAGTTGGCTGCTGCAAGGTAACTAAAGAAGTATCACTACAACCATTCGCATCGGTTACATTGACCAAATGGTTGCCTGCTGCCAAGCCCGTCGCCGTGGCAGTGGTCTGACCATCTGCCCAAGCGTAAGTATAAGGGGCATTGCCACCTGTGGCAATCACTAGAGCTGCACCATCTGCTGCACCAAAACAACTAACGTCTTGATTGTTGTAATTAGAAACAATACTAGCAGAAGCGATGACACTATTCGGATTTTGAAGTGTAATCGTAGCGGTATTCATACAACCTGTAACATCGGTAACGGTTACCGTGTAGGTCGTGGCGGTCAATCCTGTAGCGGTAGCCAATGTCTGCCCATTCGACCAAGCATATTGATAGCCAAAACCTGCTCCACCGCTTGGCGTAGCCAGTGCCGTTCCATCTGCACCACCAGCACAACTGATACTATCTTGTACTTGTACAGCAATACTAATACTATCGGGTTGGTTGATAACGACCAGAACTGTATCGACACAATTGCTAGCATCGGTAATGCTTAAAGTGTGATTTCCAGCAGCTAAATTAGCGGCATTTTGAGTTGTTTGACCGTCGCTCCACAAGAAGGTATAGTTAGGCGTTCCGCCTACCACCGTTATTTGAGCCGAACCATCGTTGTAGCCATAACAGTTAGCATCGGTTATACTCGTTACGGTTGTGATGGGGTTTGGTTCGCTTATCGCAATTTGATCAATCAAGGTACAGCCGTTGCCGTCTGTAATGGTTACGGTATGTATTGCCGAAGGCAATCCTGTCGCCAAAGCCGTTGTTTGTCCATTGCTCCACAAGTACTGATAAGGAATCAACCCACCTGTTACTTGTGCATTGGCTTGTCCATCTGCTTGACCATTGCAGCTCACTTGCTGCACCAAGATAAGGGTATCTCTCAAGGCATCTGGAGCAGTAAGTGAGTCCGTTTCCATTGTGAAACAACCATTAATGTCGGTCACCGTTACGGCATAGGTTCCAGCATTCATGCCTGTCGCTAGGTTAGTGGTTTGTCCATCAGACCAAAGGTAGGTAAGGACACCCGTCCCGCCTGCTACTGTTGCTTGTACTTGTCCGTCATTGGCGGTAGCACAACTCACATCATAGCCGTTGTAGTTGGTCAATATTGTTGGTGTTATCACCAATTGGTCAGGGTGCTGCAATGCAATGCCTGTGGTGTCGGTACAGCCGTTAGCGTCTGTAATGGTTACAGGATAGTAACTCGCTTGCAAGCCAGTTACATTAGCGGTTGTTTGTCCGTTGACCCAAATATAGGTGTAACTTCCTGTTCCACCCGTGGCGGTCACTTGAGCCGTTCCATCATTGCCGTTGGCACACGAAATAGCTGCCCCATTATAGTTGGAAGTAATAACCACATTACCAACAATAGCAGGCGGAGCATTCAAGAATATAGAACTCGTATCGGTACAGCCGTTTCCGTCCGTAGCGGTGACCGTCTGCAAACCAGCAGTTAGGCTACTAGGGTTCGCTATGTTTTGTCCGTTAGACCAGCTGTAATTGATAGGCGTAGTGCCACCAGATGCCGTGGCTAATCCTTGTCCATCGCTAGAGTTGGCACAATTTGGACTAGCTACTACAGCAGCAGTTACGACCAACGAATCAGGATCTGATAGCGTCACTTGACTAGCGGCATTACAACCGTCTATATCCGTTACTGTTACTAAATAATTGCCTGCACATAAGCCTGTTGCTTGTGCGGTGGTTTGTCCATTATCCCAATTGAAAGTATAAGGAACAGTATTATTTCCACCAGAAGCAGATACAGTAATACGGCCATCGCAATCACCAACACAACTTGGTGTACTATTCGTTAAAACGGATAGGTTTAGGTTAGAATTAGCAGGAATATTGACACGGTCAATGACCATACAGCCATTTGCATCAGTCACCGTTACGGTATTGAAAGTAGGGCATAAGGTCGTTGGATTCGCACCCGCTTGACCGCCTGACCAAGCATAAGTATAAGGCGTTGCTCCACCACTTACGACTGCGGTAGCTTGTCCGTCGCAACCTGCGACACCACAATCCGAACTTTGTACATTGGTAATAGACAAAGTCAATAGGGTAGGTTCTGTAATCGTGTTGCTCGCTGTGGCGGAACAGCCGTTGGCGTCGGTTACTGTTATGGTATGGTTACCTGCGGCTAATGTAGTAGCAGTTGCATTTGTTTCGCCATTGTCCCAAAGGAAAATGTAAGGTGTCGTTCCTCCGCTCGGAGTCGCTACCGCTTGACCATCTACCAAGCCATTGCAACTAATATTTTGAGTCGTAGCGGCTAGAGTAGTTAATGGATTTGGTTCGGTCAAGTTGATGGTTTCTACTACAAAACAGCCTGTAACATCGCTGACAGTAACCGTGTAAGTTCCTGCGCACAAGCTGCTGAGTGTGTTAGTTGTTACGCCATTGTTCCATAAGTAGGAGGGGGTGCCTGCTGAAGGCGTGACGCTAATCGCTCCATTGCAATCATTGGCACAATTAATCACTTGATCCACATTAATGGCAGCCGTAAAGTTATTGGCATTATTGTTATTGACTCCTAGCGTAGTGGTACAGCCATTGTCATCGGTTACGGTTACGGTGTTGTTTCCAGCACATAGAGCGGTTGCGTTTTGTGTTGTTTCTCCACTATTCCATGCGTAAGTAAAAGGCGATATGCCACCACTTACCGTAATATTGGCTGTTGCGTCGCAAGCGGCACAGCTTGCTGCTGTTTGGCTATTGAGTGCTACTGCAATCGCAGTAGGCTCTATCAAAGTAACTGCCGTAGCGACAGTACAGCCATTGCCATCTCTAGTAGTGATGATATAATTGTTAGCGGCTAAGTTGGCAAAAGCACTATCCGTGACAAAGTTGATGCCGTCCAAACTATATTCGTAAGGAAGTACACCTCCTGTGGCTTGTGTCGTTATTTGCCCATCGGTAGCACCATTACAACTGGCATCCGTCGTACTAATCAAATTCAATGCTAAAGCATTGGGCGTAGCCACCACAAACGTAAGCGAATCAGAACAGCCATTGGCATCTCGTACTAAGAGACCATAATTGTCTGCCCACAGATTACTGAAGTTATTATTGATACTACTTTGTAGCAATCCTGTACTGTTGTATAAATTATAGGTATAGTTCGGTACGCCATTCTGTGCCAATATCGTGACACTTCCTGTCGAGTCGTCGGCGCAATTAGGATTAGTTTGAGCGGTAATGCTAGCTGTTAATCCTAGTGGAGCGTTGACGCTAACACGAATGGTATCGTTACAACCATTCACATCGGTAATGGTAACCAGGTAGTCGCCCGCACAAAGCCCTGTGGCAAGTTGTGTGGTTTGACCATTGCCCCAATCGTAGGCGTAGGGTTGGGTCGTATTGCCACCTGTGGCAGATACAGCTCCTTGACCATCACAGATCCCACTACAAGTAGCATCGTTCGTAGAGTCAATGGTAATAATAATTGGATTGGGTGTCGTAATAGTAGCCGTTGTGATATCGAAACAACCATTGTCATCGGTCACCGTTACATCGTAGCTGCCGATACATAGACCTGTAGCCGTGCTAGTGGTTTGGTTACCTGCATTACTGTCCCACAAGTAGCTGTAATTGACCGAAACCGTTCCGCCTAGACCGATTACAGTGGCTAAACCGTTGCAGTCGCCCGAACAAGCTACATCTATTGTATTCGCTACATTCGCAATCATTTGCAAGCCACTATTGATGACAACAGAAGCACTATCGGTACAGCCATTGGCACCCGTAGCGGTCACATAATAGTTGCCTGCTGCTAGATTGGTGAGTACCGAATCGGTTTGTCCTGTATTCCATAAGAATGTAAATGGTCCTACGCCACCCTGTACGATAGCCGTTGCTACACCATCATTGATACCCGAACAGGTAACAGGGGTAGGATTGACCGTTGCAATCGGGTTGGTAGTGGTCGTAATCATTATTTCTCCTGCATTGTCGCCACCGAGCGAACCAAAACCACCGTCTATTTGAATGACATAAGGCGTACTAGCTCTTAGTCCTGTATAGGTTTGCGACCAGTTGATGGGCTGCACGTCACAAGCGGTAAATTGCTGACAATCGACCAAGGTATCTGGTACACCATCGCAAGGCGTGGCATCTTGGAAAAGTGAAATATTGAATCCATCACTTGGTGTAATACCCAAGATACAATTGCCATTGGCAGTCGCATTGATAATCGAAAGGGTCACGTCACTGCCATTACAATCCGATACAAAATAGTAATATAAAGAGTGTTCTGGATCATCACCTTCCGAACATTCGTTGTACCCTGGTTGACTTGGTATATTTTCTCCTTCAGCTCCTGCGGTATTGAAACAGTAGGCTATATTGGACTGAATAGGAGTGGTCAATGAAGTTAAACAATCATCGTAACCACAACCCTCGGAGACACAGAGTTGGTAATCGTCATCGTCATCGTCTCCATTCTCATTGAATACTTGTAGCCAAACAGTTGTGCCTGCTGGTGCTGCGATTTGTATCGAAACATCATCGCTAAATCCGCCTTGGTCGCATTCGATAGGCGTGAGATTATTGCAGGTGCCTGTATAAGCGGCTACGGTCAAATCCGAAAAGCCACCCAATGGTCCTCCACCTACGCCATCGTCGTTGCCTTCTATCACGGCATTGCCCGATGCGGGCATCGTAAACTGATACCAAGTATCGCCACAGTTGCCGTTACAGCCACTGGCAAAAGGTGGATTGTAGGTAATGGTTGGTTGACCATAATTGTAGGTCTGGAAAGTGCCGTTGGCATTGAGACAAGACGAAGCCTGTACGGTCAATGTAGTAGCACTGTCACAATAGTTATTGACGGGTTGTGGGTCGCCCGCTACGCCTGTGCCATAAGTTGGCAACATATCTTCTATTCTAATATCAAAAGTGCCTTCCACGGTCAGCCCTGAGCCATCTACTTGTATAAAATAAGTGTTGCCAGGTATGAGACAAGTCGCTTCAATGTTCTCAGGAATAATTGCTGTTGGCAAATTAGAGGTTTCTATTCTGCGCAAGCTGCCTGTACAACTGTTGTTGGCGGAAGCAAAAAGACGCACTTCTGGATCCATACCCAAAATGGGATTGGTAGATTCTACTTCTAGTTCTACTCTACCCGAAGTAGGAGCCGTAAACTGATACCAAACGGTGTGCGTGGCATAGCCACCTAGTCCTGGTTCGCCTACTTCTACATTGGCACAAACGTTTGATTCGCCTGTTAGCCTTTGGCGAGCAGCAGGTGTACCAAAGTTGTAAGCATCGCAGATATTATTATTGTAAGGGAAGTTGCTCGTACCTCCATCGTCTCGTAGTCGAATGGTGAAATAGCCATCTTCATCGCTGTTGTCTCCATCTACTTGCAGCCAATAAACTCTACCTGGTTCTAGACAATCGACTTCCATGCCTTCGTCTTTATTGAATCCGTCGTGGTCAGAATCGACTTCTACGAGTGTGCCATTGCAAGCATTATTGCTAGAGTAATATAACGCTACTTCCAAATCGACTGCATCACCCAAGTTATTGGGGTCACTATAAGCATCTATTTCGACATTGCCAGAGGCAGGAGCCACAAACGAGAACCAAACGGTACGTTGAATACTGAACGCATTCGGACTTGGTTCGCCCACTTCTGTATCCGAACAAAGATTGGTGTAATTAACCCCATTATTGATTTGACCACCATTAGGAATCGTACCTAAATTGACAGCATTGCAAATATTATTGTAAGGAGGGCGAACGCCAGCTCCATCATCTTTTACTTTTATTTGGAAATAGCCTTCTTGGTCGAGCAATGTACCATCTACTTGTACCCAATAGCGTTGCCCTGGGGTCAAACAAGTGGCATTGACTTCGGCATCAAAACTAAATAATGGATCATCTTCGCCATTTTCGACAAGACTCATACTGCCTGAACAAAGATTATTGCTAGACTCATAAACCGCTAATTGCAAATCAACATTATCACCCACATTGGCAGGGTCAGCGTCCACTTCAACTGTGACATTAGCGGTGGCATTGGCTCCTGTGTGAGCAGGTGCAATAAAGGAAAACCAAACCGTTTGTTCGATACCAAAGGGACTAGGTTCGCCCGATTCTGTATCGGCACAATAGTTGAAATAATTGATGCCATTATTGATCTGACCACCAACAGGTACTGTACCTAAGTCTTCGTGTTGGCAAATCATATTGTTGGTAGGAATCGGAACAGAGGCGGCTGTAGCTACTCTCAAATCAAAGTAACCTTGTCGGTCGAGGCCCGAACCATTGACCATCAAAAAGTAGGTTTTGTTTTCTTCTAAACATTGTACGAGCATACGCTCGTCAAACAAATCAATCAAGTCATATTCGCTCTTGACTTCCGTCAATGAACCCGAACAAAGATTATTGCTAGACGAATAGACTGCTAGTTGCAAATCAATGGCATCTTGATTACCTAAAGGAAAAGGGAGACTAGAATTGCCATCAATCTCAATAGAATAAGGTCCGCCTGTGGCTGGTGTCGTAAAGGTGTACCAAACGGTTTGGGCAGGGCTAAATGCTGAGGGGCGAGGGTCGCCTATGTTATCGGCACAGAAGTTTTGTTGGTTGGGTAAGTTGATAGGACCAGTGTTCCAAGGATTGCCCAAGGCTACGGCATTACAAATGTCGTCGTTGGTCGCTAAAATAGTAGAAGGGGTTTCTGTAATCTGAATATCAAAATAGCCTTCATGCCCTTCGAGAATACGAGGATCAGCACCATCTACTTGTATATAATAGGTAAGTCCAGGTTTAAGACAGAAAACGTCCATGTTGAGATCATAAATCAAGTCGTCGCCACTGATATGCTCCCGAAAAGGACCCGTACAAGAACTCGCTTCATAAATCGCCATTTGTAGATTGATAGGGTCAACGCCACCGCTCAAAACAGGGTCGCTGGTAAGTTGTACTTGTACATTGCCCGTAGAGGGGGCAACAAAAGTGTACCAAACGGTTTGGTCAGCTGTAAATTCGGAGGGTTGTGGCTCGCCTGCTGCTGTGGCACAAAAGTTATTTTGAGAGCCATGTGCCGAACCTCTAGTCGTACCGACACTACCACCTGTAGGATTTCCTAAGGCAATCGCATTGCAAGGCAAATCATTGGTGCCTGCCAAATCACGTGGATCTGCCCAGACTTCTATATCAAATATACCGACCAGCAAATCTGGATCAATCAAGGAGCCTTCGCCATCAACCAAAATCCAGTATTCGCGCCCTGGTATCAAGCATTCAACTTCCATTGTTTCGTCCCAAAGGACACCAATTCCTTTATGTTCGGACTTGATTTCGGTAGCTAAACCTGTACAAACCATTCCAGCCAAATCATAGACGGCTACTTGCAAGTCAATATTGTCGGAAGAAAATAAACCTTTGTTGTCCAAACGTACCTCTACCTTGCCAGAAGGTGGAGCGATAAAAGTGTACCAAACACCTTGGTCATTTCCCCAGCTAGAAGGAATCGGTTCAAATAAGTTGTCGGCACAATAGTTATTTTGGTCGTTGAGACCTACCGTGCCATTCGGTACAGGCGCTCCAAGTGGAATCGCATCACAAATCAAATCATTGAGGGCAGGAAAAACGCCTCCATCTTCTACTTTTATATCAAAAATCCCATCTACATTCAGACCAGAACCATCGACCAAAATCCAATAGTTTTCACCTGCTGTAAGACAACGGACTTCTAATGTTTCGTCAAATAAGCCAGGAGTGTAATCACTTCCAATATTAGAAATAGTACCCGTACAAAGATTATTGCTAGAGCCATAAACCGCCAATTGTAAATCAACAGCATCGGTGCCTAATGGCCATGGCAAATCAGAATCTGCTTCTATAATAACGTGTCCAGAAGCAGGTGCTTGAAACCTAAACCAGACACTTTTGTCTGAAGCCCAAGACCCTGGATTGGGGTCGTTGGTATTGCTTGCACAAATATTGGAACGGCTCAAATTGGGCGTGGCAACATTGCCACCATTAGGAACTAAGCCCAAAAACTCGGCATCGCAAATCAAGTCAGCTGCTTGCAATATACCGCCATCGGTGACTTGTATACCAAAATAGCCTTCTTGACCATCGGTATTGATGAGGTTGGTGTTTTCTCCATCGACCAATATATAATACGTAGTATTAGGCAGTAGGCAATTGACAGACATATCTTCGTCGTTGAATAATCCTCCACCATTGTAGGCATCGTCTATTAGCGAAAGCGTACCCGAACAAGCACCATTGCTAGATTCGTACAGTGCTAACTGCAAATCAATGTCATTTCCTACGTTTTGCGGGTCACTTTCTGCATCAATTTCTATAACAGCAGCAGGAGTTGCTCCTGTGGTGAACGAAAACCAAACGCCTTGGTCGTTGTCACCGCCCCATGGATTAGGTTCGGCTAAGTTGTCCGCACAGAAGTTGCCATAATTGCTTAAATTTTGATTTCCTACGGTACTATTGGGGTTAAGTGTACCCAAGTTGATGGCATTACAAACGGTGTTGTAGGCAGCTCCTGGTAGGTTGAAGGCACCCGTAGCGGTAATGGTGAAATTGACACTACCTGAGCTAGAACCATTGACCGAAAGGGTGTAAGAAACACTAGCTCCAGGAGCTGGAGTCGCAAAGTTTTGGCAGATTTGTTCCAAACAACTTTCGCTAACAATACAAGCTCCGCCATCATCTTCAAAGGCTCTGAAACAGACCTGAATTTGGGCAGGGTAGCGATTGGCACAGTTGAAGGTTTCGTTGTATTGTGTGCGAGGGAAATTATTGAAACAGGCACCCGAACGAGGGTAGGTGTCCCAACCTTGATTGTCCACATTGACTCGCCATTGTGGGTCGGGAGATCCACCAAAAAAACCATCGGTACAGGTGGTGTTGGAACTTCCGTTGTCAATACGTACCTGTAGCTGTACTTGTGCGTGCAATTGGCTGCTCAAACAGCAGAATAGTACACCAAAAAAATAAGGTAAAATATGTTTCATAGGTAAATTTTATGGTCTATCCCTCGACTGAAAGGAGGGAGATGCGGTCTATAAAAAAACGTATGCTTTAGGGATAATACTTAATGCAAATATAACAAATAATATGCAAGTTTATTGTTGTGGTAACGGTAGAGTAGAGGGTACTATTTAAAAATAACGATTTTAGTAGTTTCCTAACAGGAATTAGTATCTTTTTTTGAAAACGGCATTAAGTATGTAAATGTATTGTTAAGTTGCACCATGCATTTGGATATTTTTTTAACCCAATACTTTTCTTTATTATGAAATACAGTACCCTCTTTTTATTTTTTTTGTTGGTCAATGCCTTGAATGGGCAAGCTCAACAAGCCGATAGCGTTCGATATGAGCTAGGACAAACGGTTGATTTTTATTTTCGTACCGAAAATCTAGCTCGTTTTCCTGATCCACAAATTGCAGAAATGATTGATTTTTTGGTGGAGGACAAGAAAATAATAGAAACCGATGAATTTAGAATCGCATTAGCCGTAGAGAATACTACAAGCATATTGGTGCCCAATATAAAAGAAAACCTCACTAAAAAGCTCGAAGATAGAGGCGTAAAAAAGGCACAAATAAAGTGGGACGAAGTGGTGCTACTGGACGATCCTGAACGAGATTTGACTACCAAAGGGGAGTCTTGTGATGTACGAATAGCTTACTGGCAAGCTAAAAAAATAGAAACGGCTGTCATTGCCCCAGCTGAAATAGTGGAAGATAAACCCGATGTGGTCATTGCCCCAGCTAAATTAGATAATAGCCTAATGGAGGCTTATTTGGTAAACGAACGCAAAAAATATGTACAGCGTTTTGAGATGCAAGGGAATGAAGGCAAAATGATAACAGGCGAAAAAGGGACTATTTTGTTCATTCGACCCAATAGTTTTGTGACGCCTAAGGGCGTACTAGAAACAGGAGAGATTAGCTTGACATTAAGAGAAATCTACACTACTGCTGACCGCATCATACACCAAGCGACCACTACTTCGGGCAATACGATTATAGAAACAGGCGGTATGTTTGAACTGCGTGCTACGAACACCGCAGGTGAAGCACTAGAAATCGCTCCCGAACAAGAGATTATTGCGGTGATGGCATCAGAAGAATCGTTGCTACCCGGTATGCAAACGTTTGAGGGAGAGGTGCAAGCCGACGGAAGTATTGATTGGCAACCGACAGGAAATGAAGTGGCACGTTTGTCGGACAACGATAGTTCGAGAATAGGAGCTGCACCCTCTCGAATGAGCCAATTAGGAGTACTACAAACCGCTACTCCTACTATGAAATTGAAATTGCCAAATTATAGAGATGTTCCTTCTTGGGAAAATACCCCAGAGCCTAAACCGTTGGAATTGGAAACATTAGAAAGACCAACTGTAGCTGGATTGAAAGAAGCGAATAAGCAACGTGCAAACGAATCAAACTTGAATTACAGCAAACGCATCGCTCGCTTGTACAAGAAGACTCATCATACCTATATGATAGACTACACTGGGCAGAAAGCAGCACGTAGTATTTACAAAAATGATTCTATGCTTTATGCAAATAATTCGGCTAGATTTCAACAGAAAAAGAAAGATTACAAAACGTACAAAACGACACTACAAGCAATATTGGTAGAAATGAATGAGCTGGCTCCTCTGTTGGATATGGAATACCACTGCACGTATGGCGATAGCTTAGCGTGGGCATTTGGTGGGGTTAGTGCTAGACATCGTTATATGACTCGACAGCTAAACCTGATCAAGTGGCAAGGAATGGAACTTTCTGAACAATATCCTACGATTGCTAAAGCTATAGATAACCTAAAAACCGTAGAAACGTATTTGGAGACGACCAAAATGTTGCCTGCTGTTTTGGATAGTGCTTTTGTTCGGTATGGCGATTACGACAGTAGTCAAGCCGTTATTTCTTCGACAGAAGCAGAAGCGATTAAGGGCTGGAAGCAATTATCTAATCAAATCCAGAGCTTGTACCAACAGACCGCTGACCAAGCAACGATTTCAGATGCAGTGGCTAATCAAATCCGAGCATTGTATGAAAAAATGCAAAACGACTACCATTATGATGACTTAGTGCTAGCGTTGCAACGAAGCAAAACCACCATAGCGACCAACGAAGAATTAATAGAACAACTAGACGAAGTAGAACGTGCGTTCATGGAGTTGGATAGAAACTACTGGAGCGAAAAAGCAACGTTAGGGTTATTGACAAATGATGAAGTCGTCCAACAGTACGGAAGTGCCTTAGGGTTAGGGCGTATTGGGTGGATTAATTGCGACCGCTTTTTTGGTTTTAGTACTCAATTGATTGTTTGCGAAATACTCGTCAAAGAAGCTAAAAACACCGTGTTTTATCTCAACCTAAAGCAAGTGAATAGCACGATAGCAAGCGAGCCGCCATTTTTGGGCGAAGATGGCTATTATCACTATCGTTTTATGGGTGTACCAAAAGATATGATTGTACGATTGCTTGGCTTGCGATTTAATAACGAGGGTGTTTATGAATATTTTTTGGAAGAAAATAGTCCTGTCATATTCCTAGAGGTGACGCCAGAGTTTGTAGAAAGTAAAAAGGTAATGAGTATAGAAGATTTGGCACAATAGATTGTTTGACTAATTTTGATTTGAGTAAAAAGCAGCAACAACACTTTTATTAAGAGGTGTTGTTGCTGCTTTTTTTATAGCTATGGTAATAAGGTCAATAATAGAGGTTATTACGAATAAATTCGTAAGGCGACGAAAATATCTTTTTTCGAGTAAACAGCGTCAAGTACTCAATTTCGTAGCTAAGGCTACGAATTTCCGTCTTTCCTTGCTACTCAAAAAAATCTATCTCGCCACCTCTATACACCTCTATTCGTAATAACCTCTAATAGCCAATCCAAAATAAAAAGTGGTAAAAGGTGGTCAGAAAACAAATTTTGAGTATTTTTGGGGGTTTTTTAGCTAGAAAAGTACTTTGTACTTGAATATATTATAACGTTTTACCCACTGCTTTTTTTTCTTATGATGAAACAAGGAACGATACAACAAACGATTGCCCTAGAGGGCAAAGGATTACATACAGGAGCTACTGTCCGCTTACAAATACATGCGGCAGCTGCCAATCATGGTGTACAATTCAAGTGTATGCACTTGGAAGGACAACCGACTATCAAAGCAGATGCTATGCAAGTCGTGCGTACCGAACGCTGCACAACGATTGGGAAAAAAGAAGCGACCGTATCGACTATCGAGCACTTGATGGCAGCACTTGAAGCCAATGGCGTACACAATGTATTGGTAGAAATAGAAGGACCCGAATTGCCAATTTTTGATGGTAGTGCCATGCCGTACTATGAAGCCATCGAAAAAGCTGGTATAGTAGAACAAGAAGCAGATCGAAACTACTTGGATATCGAAGAGGCTTTTGTCTTTTCGGACGAAGAATCGGGGGCGTCTTATACTATTTTGCCTGCCGATAAGTTAGAAATTACAACCTTAGTCGATTTTGATTCGTCTGTAATAGGTAAGCAGTTTGCTAATTTGGGTGCTTTGGCAGATTTTAAAGCAGAAATAGCTCCCGCCCGTACCTTTGTATTTTTGCATGAGTTAGAGCAATTGGCAAGTGCAGGACTGGCACAAGGCGGTCGTCTGGACAATGCTTTGGTATTTGTGAATAAAATGCCAGTAGCCACCAGTTTGAGTGCGTTGGCACAAAAATTTGGGATAGAAGAGGACGTAGCGGTAGAAGAAAACGGTATCCTGAATACCACGGAATTGCGTTTTGATAACGAAGCTGCTCGACACAAGTTGTTAGATTTAATAGGCGACTTGGCATTGGCAGGTATTGATTTGAGAGCTAAAATAATAGCAACCAAACCGGGGCATACAGGCAATGTGAAATTGGCACAAAAGCTAAAAACACTCTACAAGCAGTCGCTCAAAACGAGAGACATACCCAAATATGACCCGAATATACCGCCTGTAAATGATATTCATGCGATTAGCAAGAAGATACAACATCGTTATCCTTTTTTGTTGATTGACAAAATCATAAAACTGACGAATGAGGAAGTCGTTGGCGTAAAAAATGTAACAATGAATGAGCCATTTTTTACAGGACACTTTCCGAATAACCCTGTTATGCCCGGTGTTTTGCAGATAGAAGCAATGGCTCAAACAGGAGGAATCTTGATGATGGAACATATTGATGATCCACACAGTTACGATACTTATTTTTTGCGTATCAACAATGCCCGATTCAGAAAACCAGTCGTACCGGGCGATACGATACTCTTTAAGATGGAGCTAATGAGCCCTATCCGTAGAGGTTTGTGCGAAATGTCAGGCAAAGCTTATGTAGGAGATACGTTGGTATCGGAAGCGGAACTGTTGGCACAAATTATTAAACGTTAAATAATTCTTAGAAGTAGGGTATTGGTTTTAAATTGCAGAGCAATTAAGATTTATACCCTGCTTCCTTTCAAATCTTGATATTATTAATACTGAGTAAGTAGAAAGACGAGTCTGAAAAATAAGGACTCCGCTAATTTATCTTGCTTATATACTTACTTTATATGGAAAATAGTGCTACTCCCAATTACCAACATGCTGCCGTTCACCCAAATGCCAAAATTGGCAAAAACGTAACTATTGGACCTTGGGTCACCATCGAAGAAGATGTAGTGATAGGGGACAATACAAGCGTAGGAGCTAATGTGTGTATCATGTCTGGAACAAGAATTGGGAACAATTGCCAAATTTTTCCAGGAGCTATAATTGGAGCGATTCCGCAGGATCTCAAATACAACGGTGAAGATACTACGCTAGAGATTGGCGATAATGTCATTATCAGAGAATACTGTACGCTCAATAGAGGCACAAGAGCCAACTACAAAACGGTGATTGGCAACAATTGTCTGCTGATGGCGTATGTACACGTGGCGCACGATTGTGTGATTGGCGAACATTGTATTTTGGCAAATAATGCCACGCTAGCAGGACACGTAGAAATAGCAGAACACGTTATTTTGGGCGGCATGACTGCCGTACATCAGTTTGTGCAAATCGGCGCACACGCACTCGTAGGAGGAGGGACGTTACTCAACAAAGATGTACCGCCTTATGTCCGTATCTCGCGCTATCCTGCTTCTTATATCGGAGTCAATACCATTGGGCTGCGCCGCAAGGGAATGCCTGCCGAAGAAATTCGCCACATACAAGATATTTATCACAAGCTGTTTGTGGAAAACAGAAATGTATCGAAGGCACTTCAGGCAATAGAAGCCGATATAGAAGACAGCCACGATCGCCAGTTGATTTTGGAGTTCGCTAGAGCGTCCAAGAACGGCTTGATCAAAGGATTGAACAGTAAAAATAAACAAGAGTAGTCCAACTACAAAATATACTTTGACCGCTTGAATATCAGCCTACAAAAACTCGGTAAACGCTATCGTTTTGAGTGGATTTTTAGGAATATGAACCTAGAATTCCAAGCAGGGCAGGGCTATGCTATTTTGGGTAGCAATGGCTCGGGAAAATCGACGCTGATGCAAGTACTATCAGGCTACTTGTCCCCCTCTAAGGGACAAATAATCTACGAAAAGCAAGGTAATATTATCGAAAAAGGCGAAGCGTATCAATCGCTTAGTTTTGCAGCTCCTTATATTGAACTTATCGAAGAGTTTACGCTGCAAGAGTCTATTGATTTTCATTATCGTTTCAAGCAAATGCTACTCTCCAAAAAAGACTTGTTGCACTTATTGGATTACCCAAAATCTGCCTACAATAAACAAGTTAAATTTTTCTCTTCGGGTATGCAGCAACGCCTCAAATTAGCGTTAGCTATCTGCTCCGATACCTCACTACTACTGCTAGACGAACCAACAATTACGCTCGATAATCAAGCCATAGAGTGGTATGGTCAGGTGCTACAGGAATATGCCTATTCACCAGAGCGATTGACGGTAATCGCCTCCAATGTAGCCGAAGATTTTGCAGGCTGTCAACACCAAATCAATATCTTGGATTACAAAAAGAAGACAAAGGTATAAATCTCTCTTCTTTTGATCGTAGAACAGATAATTGTTGTGGTTTTGGTGTAATTATCAACCTATTATAGTGATTATTTGTACCCATCTTGTTACCTTACTTACTCGAACCAGAACAACTGTATATGAATAATAAGATAGAAGTCAATCAGCAACTCAAGTTATTGAAAACCACCTTGACGCAAGTCGGTAGCCGTCTATTAGATGTTGCCAACCGTTTCGGTGCCAACAAAGAAACTAGGGATATATTGGCGGAGCAATTGGAAAATATCAAAGAAAATTTTCTTTTTGTAATCGTAGGGGAAGTAAATGCAGGCAAAAGTAGTTTTGTCAATGCACTATTGGGCGCACCCATTTGTGCTACTAGCCACGACATTTGTACACAAGATGTACAAAAAATAGTATATGGTGCTACCGAACAAACGATTAATGACGACTACAATCGACTCGTAACGAGGGCTTATCCTGCCGAAATTCTGAAAGAAATAACAGTAGTCGATACGCCTGGTACCAATAGTAGAGAGTTGGAGCATCAAACGATAACCGAACGATTTGTACCCAAATGTAATTTGGTCGTTTTTGTGTTTCAGTTGGACAATATTCATGTACAATCTGCTTGGGATTTGTTTGATAAAATCAAAATGCAATGGAGCAAAAAAGTAATTTTTGTACTCACGAAAGCTGACCGATACAGTCCTGAAGAAATACAAAATTATACCAATACCTTGATGCAGTATGCACGAAAAACAGGCGTGGAAAACCCAAATATTTTTGTGACTTCGTCGAAGCTAGAAGGAGAGCAGCAGACTGCTACAAGTGGTTTTGCTCCTATTCGTGATTATATCAACACAGATGTACTCGAAAATGCAGCGGTTAAGAAAATTGCAGAGGATATTAAGATTATTCAGCAATTGTTATTCAGTATAGAAGCGGAATTTAATATTCGTAAAGCAAAATTTGAGACTGATAACGAAACCCGCCTCAAAATCAATAATATCATTCATGACAAAGAGGCATTGGCGCTCGCCAATATCAATATACTCGCCAAAAGAGCACTCAAAGTGTATGATGACAATAGCGAAAAAACAATCAAAAAACTAGATGAAGGGATTGGCTTTTTCAAACTGACGTTCAAATCTATCAAATCTATTTTTGGTGGCGAATCAACAAAAGCTTGGCTAGAAAGTGTAAACGAAGAACACGTCGAAAGTTTGAATAAGGACATCAATTTGGTATTGAGCAATGGTATTGACAATATCAAAAGTGATATTAGCTACATGGTGATTGGTGTCAAGGAAGAACTAGATAAGCTACACGATACCAAAATGGCTCCTTCCGAAATGTTTGGAAAATTGGATAGCAAGCGAGAGGAAATTATTCATATTCTCAAAACAAACTTGACTGATTTTACCGAAAAATCAGATGTATTTAGAGGCAAAGAAGTCATCAATAGCGACTCGGTCGATTATACGAGTGTCAATGTAGCAGGTGGTATAGCTGCCGTTAGTACGACTATTGCCCTTATTTCGCAAGCATCAGTAATGGACGTGACTGGTGGCATTGCCACAGGATTGGCATTGCTAGTAGCAGGTGGATTGGCAGTCAGCAAAAAAGGGAAATACATAGAAACAGTTACGGCAACTTTGTTGGAAAAAAGAGAAGCTTTCAAAGCAGATTTGACGACTAATTTGGGCAGTTATTTTGATAACATCAAATCAGAAATCAATAAGCAATTTAGCGATTTTGATCATCACTTGCGTTCGGAAGAAGAACAAATCAAGTCGTTCAAAGTCATTGCACACGAAATCAAAAACGAACTAGAAGCTGCTGATAAGCAATTGCTCTAAAGTAATTTATAAAATCGTACACTTTTAGCTAGCGTTATTTTGGGGAAAGTATAAAAGATATTTTCTTCGCCATACAACGTAATTCGTAATAATGTCTACTAGAAGTTAGACTTCCAACAATAGCTTATCAAGCTATTACTGACGACTTTCTAAACAATTTCAGTAAGTTACTAAACACTTTCGTTAGTCGTAAATCCATTAATCAATCGAATAAAGACATCTTTATTTCGAAAGGATTTTTTTGGGACAATCGCCTTGAAACGAGGGTCTTTTTTGTCTGAAATAATGTAGGTGTTTCCAGCTCGTTCTATCTTGAGTTCTTGCCAAGGTACTATGCTTTTTTTGCGAAACACCCAACTTCCTTTACTCAATAAAAGTCCTTCTTTTTGCAATTTTAAGTGATTGAAATAGAGGGTTTTCCCTTGCTCTAGCTGTGCTTTGTATCGCTGATGGAGTAAGTCAGTGGCGGGAGCAATGAGCTGCTTGAGGAGCCAGTCGTAGCAGTCGCTCAAGTACAATTCTTGTGATAAATGATCTTGTTGTATGCTAGGTGCATCTAGTACTTCCATATTGCTAGGGGAGGAGCTTTTGAAGGTAGTTTTATTCACTCTCGCTTGGATAGTACAGTCGTTTTGGCTGTCTGATAAGGCTACAAAAAAGCTATATTCGTGCTTTGTGTCTTCTTCATAATAAAGTATTGTCTGTAGGTTTTGCCAATCAATCGTTGATCCTACTACTTCCAAGTAGGAGCGATTCGCTTCCGTAGCCCTGTCGTGGAATACAGTCGTCATATATTCATCTAGCTCTTGTTGTTTTTCGTAGGCTTCTTGTCGCTCTGTTGGCACAAACATATCTACTAGGAGCTGTTGTGGTGTTATTTCAATATGAATTTGATGAAAGCCGCCTAAGGCGGCTTCATCAAAATATACATCTTGTTCTTGCATAGAAATTAATTGTTTATGATTTTTTGCATGTCGGTCACTAGTTTTTTGCCTGCTGCTGAAAGCGGCTCTAGTGCAGCTGGATTTTCTTTGGACTGTGCTAATAACACAAAATTATCAGCCCAAAGTTCGTCTGGGTGTATGTTGTACTGTGTGTTTTCGGTTACTTGCTCCCAAAAGTTAGTGACTTCATCTAAGTTGTATCCAATATCGTCACTAATTACTTTCCAGTCGCCATCTACCTCTTGTACTTCAAAAAGTTGAAAAATCATGTAGCTGAAAAATGGCTTTAGCTGTGGATTGAAGTGCTTGTATTTGGAATAAATAATAGGAACTGCTTTGATTGGTTTGCCGTCTTTCTGTACCGTAATGGCATAACCCAAATCGACCCCATCAGGATTGTACAAAACACGTTTTGATAGAAAGTCGGAAAGGACTAAATTATCCAATTTTTCGAAGCCAATACGAGCATACAACGCATCTCTTTTGTCCTTGTTGTACCTAGAATACACATGAAATATTTCGTGTAACATAGTCGATAAAAAACCCTCGTTGGCATAATCCATATCTTCTGGAATCATAGGAGCTGGAATGACAATGGCGGCATCTCTAGTATAAAATACACCGCTGCCGTAGTAGCTGCCTTTTGTTTTGACGAGTTGCAAGAGTGGCAACTTGAACTCAGGGTCAATTGCCTGACACATCGTGAGTGCTTTTTGCATGACTTGCGTCACAATTACCTTTTCCTCTTCTGTAAAATTGAGCAAATCATCTTGCAACATTTTTTTGTAGGTAACCAATGTCTTTTCTCTAGGTTGGTCTTCGAGTTCTTGGTTGAGCTGAATAGAAAGTTCGAGTGGCATTACTTTCTCAAAGTAATTTTCTTTTTTGTCTATTGTAACAACTTTGGCAGCAGCAGATTTTGACAAAAATACATAGGCTGTATTATCGTTGGTGGTTGTAGTCGTTGGAGACAAACAAGCACCGAAAAAGAAGGCGATCGATAATAGTAAAATCAATTTGTAATACATAAAAAAAGGATAGTGTGAATAGAAGACAACTCCATTATGGGGTTGTTTATTTTCGTTAAAGAATAGCAGAACCTAACAGATAGTGTATGTGTTAAGTCCAAAACATTGTATCTTTGTTTTCGCAACAAAGAAGTCGTGATAGATTATGTGCTTAGCTACTTTGGAGATTATTTAATAAAAATAGGCTTACTTTATTATGGATGAATTGCTATCGCCTTTTGCCAAAATTAATGCAAAAGATGTAGATAATATAACGGCATTGCTCAAAGCCGCTTTTGTGAAGTTTGAAATGGAACGAATAGCAAATGATACTAGCACTAGTATTGTTCCTAGTACAACCAGCGAAAGACTACACCAGAAATACCTTTTGTTGGTGTTGCCTGCCGATCAACCCAAAGCACAAGTAGTACTCGATCGTTATTTGCTTAGCAAAAAAAATAAAGCTGCTGCAGCACAAAAAAAGAAAGAGTATAAGTTTCCTTTTTTGTGGATAGGAGTAGCTATTGTGTTGTATTTATTGTTTCAAGAATACTTAAAATTTAAGGTAGCAAGTAATTTGAATGGGGTAGATGTGCTGTCGCAATTAGTCTATTAATTTAGCCATAAGGTATTCGTCAAGGTATTCGCCATTGATACAAATGGATTTTTTCTTGGTGCCTTCTATCTCGAATCCACGTTTTTTGTAGAGTGCTACGGCACGTTCATTGTGGGTCATTACTTCGAGTTCTAGACGTACAATTTTATGCTCTGTTGCCCATTGCTCAAAAGCGTCCATTAGAGCATTCCCGATACCGTTGCCCCAATAATCTTTAGCGATAGCTAAACCCACATTCATGCAGTGTCCTAAGCGAGGGTTTTTGCCTCGACGCCAAAAACCACCCAAATGACCAATGAGCCCATTGGCGTTGGCAGCTACAAATAATACTTGTCGTTCTTCTTTCATACTGGATAAAATCCGTAATACAGAAGGGCGTGGATCAGTAGGGTCGGAGCCCAAAAAATCTGTTTCGGAGTCCGTATATTGAGTCAATGCCAAATATTCGGCTATGTCTTTGCGTTGTAGTCGTCGAACAGTGTAGTTCATTTGGTAATATTGTAGTAGAATAGTAGCTTTGAGTCTCTTTGGAGAGTACCTACTTAGCTGATTGATTGAATTAGAAATTGAAGTTAAGCACCTTATTTTAAATAATGAAAATTTTTGACGATTAAAAGTAGCATTCTGATTCGCAGCCACTTATCAAGGGTTTTTTCTACTCCAAAGTTATATTTACCCCAACCTTTTGAAAATATAAAAAACATTGTAACACAACACAAGAATATGATTAGAAAAGTAATTTGTATAGTAGCTATAGCGATACAAACTATTAGCGGTAGTCAAGCACAATATACGGAAGCAGGAATACAAATGGGTGTATCGAACTATTTAGGTGATTTGGTACCACCTCGGCAGTTTTTTCTGGAAGGTAGTTTTAGTATTGGGGGATTTTTTCAATATAACTTAACCAACAGAATAAGTGTGCGCGGGAGCCTCTTGTATGGTCAACTCAAAGGCGATGATAATAACTCAAACTTTGATTCGGGCAGACGACAACGCAATCTAGATTTCAAAACCCATTTGTTTGAATTGGCGGTGATTGGTCAGGTCAATTTGTTGCCCTATCAGCCCAAGCATGACTTTCGTCCAGTTACGCCTTATGGCTTGTTAGGTATTGCGTTATTTAATTTCAATCCTTATACCAAATATAAGGGGAAAGATGTTTACCTCCAACCGCTCGGAACAGAAGGGCAGGGAATAGACGGTTATTCTCCAAAATATGCACGTTGGCAAATTTCGATACCTTTGGGTATTGGTATTAAGGTTTGTGTCAACAAACATTTGCATTTTCATGCAGAAGTAGGCGTAAGAAAGACATTTACCGATTATATTGATGATGTGAGTGGAGATTATGTCGCGATACAAACGCTTCGTAAAGAGAATGGATTGCAGGCGGCAAACCTTTCTAATCGAACCTATGACGACGATGGCAACCAAATAGAACGTGTTGGTATTCCTAGAGGTTCTGCCGCCAAAGATTGGTACTCATTTATGGGCGTAGGGTTGAGCTACAGCTTTCAGTCGGGGCGCTCTTATTTCAGAAAAAAAGAAAAAGGAGTAACGCACAAAAAAAGGAAAAACAATGGTGGTAAATGGATGTAAATACTTACTCTTACTTTGTGTTATTTGTTGTTGTGTTGGCAGGAGTCAAGCTCAAACAATAGACAGCAGCAAAACAACCCTAAAGGTAGTCTCTTGGAATATTCAGATGCTCCCCAATGCTATGGGGGTGTTCTCGTCGTCGCTACGCAAAAAACAGCGTGAGCGCTTGCCTTGGATTGTGGCACATTGTCAACAAAAGGACTATGATGTGATTGTATTTCAAGAAGTGTTTGATGTACAGATTAAGGCTAAAATCCGCAAAGCATTGCGGGCTACTTATCCGCATCAAGTCAATACCAAGACTAAATTTGGACGCTTCACGAGCAACGGTATTTTGATCGTCAGCAAGCTCAAAATGGAATATATTGACCATGTTATATATACAAAAGGTGCACACGAAGACGGTATGGCAGCCAAAGGCTGCACGCTAGTAGAAGTCGAAAAAGAGGGTGAAAAATTGCAGATAGCAGGGACGCATCTGCAAGCAGGAAATTCGGACGCTGCCAAGCAGCACAGAGCTAGTCAATACCTATCAATCAAGCAGTTAATCGACAAACACCAAGCAGCAGAAAAACCACTATTGGTGGTGGGGGATATGAACACCGCCAAAGCCGATACTGCTCGATATGAGTTAATGTTGGCATCGCTTCAAGTCGAAGATTTTGATCTCGATGATGACTCTCCTTATACGATTGACAACAAAAATTCGTGGAATCGGGGGCAGAAAGTACCGAAGCAACTAGATTATATTTTTCTACAAAAAAGGCAAACCCAAACAAGGATTTTGCACCAACAAATTATACGACCTCGCCAACTGTACAAAGGTCAATGGATGGATTTGGCAGATCATTATGGTATAGTGGGAGCGGTAGAGTTGTCAGAATAGCTATTTTTACTTTTGTCTTGTATTCAAATAGTTTGTTATTACTTAACTTATGTCATACAACATCAGTTCTAATTTTGAATTAAGTAAAAATTTGCTGTAATTTGACTCAAGAACTAAGCCTATTGAAAATGTGGGCATGAGCGAAGCGAACTGCGTGGCTTGGTGCTTGGCACCAACAGGGAAGCCCTGGAGAACAAGCG
>CAKZQC010000014.1 GCA_937139495.1 uncultured Saprospiraceae bacterium
AAAGGCTTTTTCTTTTTTCCTAATTTATACACAAAAAAATGAGCCAACCCTAACTTAAGGGATGACTCATGTTTTTTGTCAAAATAGAAAAGAATAAGGCTTTATTTAGGGCTAGGCTTCCAGACTTCTATTTGCAAATCATCTATATAAATAGGTCGATCGTTAGGATTATAACCATATACTTTTAGAGCATGATTTGGCTGTGTGCCTTGCGGAATTTCAAACCACATTTCTTGTTTTGTCCATTGCTGGTTGACTTGACCAGATTGGTCTCGAATACGAGGGTCAATCGCTTGGTTGACATAATAAGCGGATTCGTCTTGGACTACACCAACCATCGTAGCCGCAGGAGTAGCTAATGCCACATGATGGTGCTTGAAAGCAGCAAAGGTAACATGAATATAATCGCCCGCTACGGCATTGGCTTGCTCTAGTGTACCTGTATAGCCTTGTGCATATAAGCTATGCTGTTTGGATATCATAGTCGAACCCACTCCACGTTGAGCCGTTTCTTTGGTATGTCCCGCTATCGTTGCGTCTTCATAATTTTGTTCGGTTACGATATGATTTTTGACATAATGGCTAGGAGCTTTGGCTGGTTGTGTTGTCCAATATTCTGCTTTCAGATTGTCTATATAGATGGGCGTTTCGCTAGGATTCCAGCAGTATATTTTGAGTAGGGTAGTTGTGGTTACTGTTGCAGGTACTTGTACCCAAACGGCTAGGTTTTCCCACTTATCGACCAGTTGTTTATTTTGTTGCTGTAGCAATTCTTGTACTACAAATTGCTGATAGAATATAGTACTATCGGCAGCTTGGTCTTGATACGAAACAACTAAATGACTAAAATCTTCTTGAGCATAAGCAGGGTTGCCGACCTGCATAAAATCGCAAGATACACGCAACCATTTTTTAGGGTTTGCGTCTGCGACTCCTTCGTAGCCCAAACTGTAGCTAGCAGGGGCAGAGAGTTGATAGGCGTATTTGCCCTTGCGGGCATATTTATTATTGTAGCGTTTTTGGGCTAATTCATTTTCTTTTTTGTTGGCAACAGTAGGGGGCAAGTGTTCAAAATCTTGCTCGAAGAGCAAATAGTCAAATACAGCACCTTGGGGTACTGTTACTTCTTTAGGGAAACTAATTCGCTGCTCTACTTGCTCTGTATTGACAGGGGTGCAAGCTGCTACGATAAGGCAAACAAATAACCAAAAAGAATAATTTTTCATAGTTTTTATTTTAAAATAACCGTGTAGCATGGTCGCAATACGACCACGCTACACGGTCAGGGCTTTATCCTCCAATCTGTGATTCTCCATCTGATTCTCCTCCACCATTGAGGCGACCAGCGTTTTTGGAACGACCATCTTTGACGGTTACTTTTCCGAAGCGGTAAGAGAAACGCAATTCAAATACAGGCGATTCCCATTCGCTTTTTCCTTCTTGGTAGAAATTAACATCTTCTGAAAGATACGAATATTGACCACCTAAAATAGGATTTTGAACACTCAAAGTAAGCGTACCTTTATTTTTAAGTACTTTTTGACTGATTGAAATAGAATTCCAAGCATAACCACCTGTAGAACCTTGTTGTACGAAAGTAGGCAAGGAGTACCAAGCATACAAAGAAATACGCATTCCAAACTTGAATACAAAATTAGCATTAGCATTGACATTGCCACCGATGGCATTGACCACATAAGCATCATTGACATTGGAGGCATCTTGACGGCTGTGGTAAACAGAGCCATTGACACCAAATGTCAACCACTTAGTAGCAGTAATTCGGCTCACCAATTCGCCCCCCATGACATGACTTTCACTAAAGTTGTAATAGGTTGAACTCGAAATGCCTTCGCTATCTACCGTTGTCAAACGCTCCATTAGGTTGGTGTTGTAACGATAGAACCCCGTAAGCATGAAGGTGTGTCCTTCTTTCCAATATTTGGCATAACTCAACTCAAACGAGTTGGTATATTGTGGTTGCAAAAATGGATTGCCAAAACGCAAGTTAAGACGGTCATCGTACTTCGTAAACGGGTTTAGCTGCCAAGTACTCGGGCGATTGATACGTCGGCTATAGCCAATGCGTACACTTTGGTTGTTTTTTATTTCGAGCTGTCCGCTTGCCGAAGGGAAGAAACTGAAGTAATTGTTTTGGAACATTTCGCCCGTATTGATCAACTCTGAGTTGCTCAAGGTCTGTTCTACACGCAAACCTAGCTTGTAGCTAAATTTCTTAATTTTTTGTGTGAATGTGCCGTAGGCAGCATGTACTTGCTCTTGATAATCAAATTCATTGCTCAGATTGACATCATTGGCAAACTGCATAGCTGCATAATTATAGGTACTAGAATTGAAGTCTTCCGACAGCCAACGAATATTACCTTTGTAGCCAGCCTCAATTTTCATACTTTTTTTGATTGGGTGGGTATAATCAACCATCATAGTACCTTGGTGCATTAATTGACCGTTTAGCGTGTTTTGCAACAGGGGCATATTATTCATTTCGCTACCGTCAGAATTGTATTGTTGCTCGTCAAATTCATTGCCACTATTTCTGTTGTTGTAGGTGTATTGTAGGTCAATGACCAGCTCTTGCTTGTCGCCCATACTACCCGAACGACCAGCTGCAGCACGACCGCCGCCGCCGCCTTTTCTGGGGCGTGCTCCTCCGCCAGGTCCTCCTTCTTGAGAGTTGTCTATACGGACACCTAGAGAGTCATTATCTTCTTTTTGTCTAAATACTTTGGAGTAAATAACATTGTAGGTCATATTCATACGGCTGTTATCGCCTAAGGTATTTCGTTGACTAAAGCTAGACATATCTTTATTTTGGTCAAAATAGTCATACTGTACGAGTCCTGTATTGCCCCCTGCACCAGGGCGGATACGTGCCGCTACGGTTAGTGTATTGAAATCATCAAAATAATAATCAAAACCTATACGAGCCATACCGCCATTGCGGCTTCGTTGTCTTTCGCTAATTTGGTTGGTATGATAAGCCGTATCGGTCAAGTAGCTAGAGCGATACAGGTAGCCACGGCTATAGTTTTCGGAGTAATTATAACTAAAATTAGAAAAGAAATTGATTTTGTTATTTCTAAAATTGAGGCTCAAACCACCTCTGTAGCGACGGAACGGCACCCAAGTAGAAGTACCCACCGAGGCATTGACACTACCTGTAAACCCTTCGAGTACATTTTTTTTGAGTACAATATTAATAATGCCAGCTTCTCCTTCTGGGTCATACTTGGCAGAAGGATTGGTAATTAATTCTACACTTTTGATGCTATTGGCAGGGAGTTGGTCTAGGATTTCGGCTTGGCTATCGCCTGTCAATCCCGTGGGTTTGCCATTGATATAAACCTGTACCGCAGAGCCTCTAATCTTGACACCACCATCAAAATCAACTTCTACGGTAGGCGTATTACGCAGTACTTCTGTTGCATTTTCGCTCTCCCCCAAGTTGGTTTTATCTACATTAAATACTTTTTTGTCCAGTCCCATCTGAAAGACTTGTTTTTCGGCAGTCACTTCTGCTACATCGAGCATAGTCGGGCTAGGAGCTAGGTATATTTTGCCATAGTCTTTGGTGGCGTTTTGTGGGCGTATGCCCAATGTCATGTTCATGGTCACGTAGCCCATATAATTGATGACAACACGATGTCTGCCTAACGGCAATTCGCTGATTTCGAATCGTCCTCTGCTGTCTGTAATTTGACCACCAATCAGGTTAGAATCTCGTTGACTATAAACCGATATAGTTGCAAATTCGAGGGCACTGCCACTTGCAGAATCTAAGACAATACCTGTTATTTTGCCAATTTTAGGAATTACTCGTTCTGGTTTTTTTGTCGATTCTGTGTCCTTGTCCGAATCATCTTCTGGTGGCTCTTGAGCCAATAATATACCTGTACTCAACAGGAAGCAAAATGCAAATAGTAATTTTTTCATGTGATTTAGTGTAGCTTTGATAGATGAAATTGTAGAAAAAAGTTCTCATTTAAGTTGAGACTGCCGTATCGGGCAAAGGTTTAATGTAGTCCTAATAAGGAGGCGATTAAGAACATGTGTAAAGAGCTGTCATTGGAAATAATCCATTTTTTTACTACAAAAAAGATTAGTAAAACATCGAAAATTTATGTCGGACGACTAGAACAACTTCTCTAATAAAGCTACAACAAGTACTATTGATCATAGTTTTTTTTAGACCAATGGTCTAAAAACTCTGTCGAATTAATGTTTTAGACACACACTAAGAGCATGACTAAAACCGATAATAATGAACAGTAAAAACTACCTCATCATAAAAATTTGGTTGGTACATCTGCTACATATATGACATACTGTTCCAACTTAGCAAGTCTTACCACGTCAATAAGCCACTGCTCCTCATACTGTCGTACCGATTCTATATGTTCAGGTTTGTGTTCAAAAACTAGCTTCTGTTGCTTATTGGATGCTATGTCGTCTAAGAACAAAGTGTCTGCGATAACAGAATATACCCAAGTCGTATTCGGAACAGTTTGACTATCGGATAAGGTATTGATGTAGATTGCTGTATCTTGCAAGGAAGGGAGCCCTAAGCGAATTTGTTGCCTTTTTGTTTCTTGATGGAGCAACAAACGGTTATCATCATACGCTATATCGTCAAATGTTATTCCTTCGGCACTATAACTACCTAGTAATTTTGGGGACGTACTTTTGTCAAAAACAGCAATTCGAATCTTGTTTGGTATTGCTTCTATTTCGTACACAATTACCCAATAATTACTTAGTTCTATTTTATGGAACGACCAATCGGTCAAATTATAAAACTTCTTTGTTGTTCGGTTATACAATACCTTTTCATGCTGAATACAATCTAATACAGACCAATCTTTAATCGTTTTTTCCCATGTCAATAACTGACTGCTTTTGGGTAACTTTAGGCGTTTTTTGACTGGGGGAATAATAGATACAAAACGTCCCCTACGCATGTCCATTAAGACTGTTTGTGCTTTTTTTTTTCTGAATTTTTTTTCTAAAGATTTTACAATAGCAAATTGGTCTGTAAGCTCAACGGTTGTTCCACCTAAGTTGCTTACAACTTCTTTATAAATTTGCCTGCCATTTGCTATATCAATTTTTCCGATGTAGCAGATAGAGTCAAGGTTTTTTCCGAATACAGGGCTGAGAAAAGAGAGATTGATAGTGGGGTTTATAGGCTCTTTTTCTACTACATATAGATTGCCGCCCGAAACGGTTGCCTGTCTTGTACGTTTAAATACGTCTGACCAAATAGAATAATTATTTATTCCTTTGGAATAAGCCGTACAGCCTCGATGGTTTACTATATTCGATTCAAATACTAAATCTACTGTTCCTAAATCATAGAGTTGAGACCTCCCATGGATGAAAGAACCTCTATCTTTTCGATAGGTTTTATCCAATAGTTTATATTCTTTTTCAAATTCCTCTTTTGCAATTGTAGGCTTCTCGAATATATAAATAAATGATAAAATGGTTACACTAAGAATCGCAAAAATAAAGGCTAGATAATGTTTCATGAGTATAATTTTAGAGGTGCTTAACTACCTACTATAAGGGGTTCATCAAAATCCCCCTTCCGCATCATTATCTGCCTCCACTTTGTCCATTTCTTCTTTTAGTTTGGTGGACATCAGAATCGCAAAACCTATGATGAAAAACAGCGTCATAAATAGCATACTGTTGCGCATAGAGCCTGTGAGTTGTTCGATGAGGGCGTAGGCAAATGTTTTTTGTTAAATTTAGTTTAGCAAATCTTTCGTAATGTAGGCGTTTATTCTATATATTTATATCATTCAATAAAATTAATCACCTCAAATAACAGAAACAAATGTTTCAAATAGACAAAGCATTCAATCCTGAAACCTTAAATGTACACAGTTTCTATCAAAAACCAGGAGTTGGATTGTATATTCCACTGTATCAACGCGAGTATAGTTGGGATAAAGATAATATAGAGCAGTTGCTTGATGATATTAGTCATGGTATATTTTCAATAATGGAAAATACAGCTGAAATTAGATTTTTAGGTACTGTTATAGCTGTACAAGTTCAAGATAAAAGGACTATAACTCCAGCAGATCCGCAAGGTCTACCTTCCTTAATAGAGAATATAATTGATGGTCAACAAAGACTATCAACTATTACCTTATTCTCAACGCTATTATACCATCATATTTGGAATATCCAGAAAGCTGTCTCTAATATAGAAGATAAAAATTTACTTAAGGACTTAGATGAAGTATGTAATTATTGGAAGAAGAAACTGTTAGATATTTTCTCATTAGACTTGCAGAGAGGTACTCCCTACAGAAAACCTAAAATAATACGCGGTAGTAAAGATCAATGGACAAAGGACGGTGATATAGATGGCAACTATAAATCTAATGTAGCCAATTATTTAGGTCATTTTATTAATTATATAGATGAGAAACAAGAGAATTTTGATAAACTTCCTGATTTTTCAAAAACAAGGACTGGAGATAATTTAAAGCGTATTAATAATTGGCTTAAGAAGACAGTTTTGAAAGCTCATGTTAATCAAACAGAAGAATTTGTTACTTCTTGGGAAGTTCTAGACAAGGTAAATCAAGAGTTTATATGGCAATATGATAGAGTGCTGTTGCAAGGTATTGTTTTGAAAAAAGAAATAGTAGACAAAAAAAGTGTTGCGTACTTAACTTCTTCATTAGTTCAGTTATTTGCGGTGGCTCATTACCTTTTGGAAAGATGTTGTTTTACTATTATTCAGCCTATGAATGAAGATTGGGCATTTGATATGTTCCAATCTCTAAATGCTACTGGTACTCCATTGACTGCTATAGAAACCTTTAAGCCTAATGTGGTTAATGACGTTAATTTAATTTCAGGACAAAACTACAAAGGATCTGCCATAGAGCAAAGTTTTATAAAAGTAGATAACCTATTCAAAGGTGTGACAAGTGCAGCTAGAAAAAGCTCTCTCACTAAAGAATTTTTGACATCATTTGCTTTGACGCTTGATGGCAAAAAGTTGAGTAGCCATTTCAGTCAACAAAGAAAGTGGTTACAAGAAACTTATGAGAAGGATTGTAAGACTAAAGAAATGAAAGATGCATTCGTACATTTCTTTGGTGATTATGCAGAATTTTATAAAGATATCTGGTTAGATTATGATGGCAAAAACAATGCTCCAATACAAAAAATAGCTTCTCACAAGGAAGCAAATATCACCTCTTTATATATACTGTATTTAAAGGATTCGAATCATAAAATGGCGATTACTATATTAGGTCGACTTTATTCAGATATAATCAGAGGCAAGGAGAATTCTATCAATTTATTTGTGGAAGCGACCAAAGCGATTGTTAGGTTCTATACACTTTGGCGTTCGGCACAGTCTAACTCAGGACTCGATATTACTTATCGTAATTTTATGAAACGCCCCTTAGAAGAAGATAAGAAAACCGTAATTGTAAACAAGTCTAATGCTTGGATAGATACAGATCGCCTTAGTGTTTCTAGATTAAAAGAGTATTTCAATAGTATTTTAGAAAGAGAAAATATAGATAGCTATGAGAGTTGGAAATCTAAAGCACTCTATAGCTTAAAATATCATAAAACTAAGTCTATCTGCAAATTTGCTTTATTTGCAAGTGCTCACAATGCTATTACTGATGAGGAGAACAAAGGGTTGATGAAGAAAGCTAAAGAGGGGACTTATGAATACTTGACCATTGCGAACTGGATATCTGATGATTTTAAAAGCATAGAACACGTAGCTCCCGAAAAGGGCATCAATAAATGGGATGAGAATCTGTACACAGAAGAGGAGTGGTACCATTCTATTGGTAACTTAACGCTATTACCTACCAATATCAATAGTTCTGCTGGCAACAAAGATTGGGAAGCTAAGTACATCTATTATCAGTATTTGAGCGAAAGTGACATACAGCGAGAGCAGGAGTTAGAAAATATGGCAAATAATAGAGGTGTAACTTTGAACCCTAAGACCATAAAGCTATTGCAAAATGCCAAATTTAATCACCACATTAAACCTATTGTTGCTTTAGGGGCAGATGCTGACTGGAATGTAGATTTTGTAAAAAAGCGTGCTGAGCGAATTATTAGTTTGCTTTGGGAAATGTTGTAGTTTTAGTTAATGAAATTAACCCTAATAAAAAAATGAAATGGATTCAAAAAACACAATTAGCTTTTCTGTTGATGCAGGAATAATAAATAGATTAGGATTAGAATTAGTAGGGCGTTCTGAAACAGCTGTTTCGGAATTAATTAAAAACTCTTATGATGCAGATGCAACAAACGTAGAAGTTTCATTTGAAAACACTAATACAATTGGAGGTACAATTATAATTGATGATAACGGTGAAGGAATGAATCTAGAAAGTCTCAAAAACGGCTTTATGAGACTTTCTTCTACTGATAAAATACATAATCCAATATCAAAAAAATTTAGTAGAAAGAAAGCAGGAAAGAAAGGAATTGGTCGATTTTCAACACAGAGATTAGGTCAACGTTTGATTATTATAACTAAGCAAGCGAAAATGACTGAAGCTCTAAAGTTAATAATTGAGTGGAATGATTACACAATAGATTGTAACTTAGAGTCTGTAAGCAATAAATTTGAATATGTACTCCCGATAAAAAACAAAGGGACACGGTTAATAATTGAAAATTTACGTGAAGCTTGGGGGGCTGTGGAAATTAGAAGAGTGTATAGGTATGTTTCTGACCTATTACAACCTAACTACATATCTGATAGAACTGGTAATTTGAATATAGCAAAAACAGATGCTGAGAATTTTTTTTCTGTTTGTTTTAAACAAACAAATGCTGGAAAATCAGAAATTATTGCTGAACCTACAAAAATGGTCTTTGATAAAGCCATAGCGACTATAGAAGGTTATGTAGACAGTCATAAAGACGGTTATTGCTCTGTATTTAGTAAAAAATTTGATTTAGATGATATTATACCTATTAGTGCTAATGATAACGAAAATTCACTATCAAAATTTATTGAATTAAAAGATATACACTTTAAAGCATATTATTTCATATATAACAGGAAGGATTATTATGATTTTGATTCAAATTTCACACAGTTGGAATACAAAGGTATTCAGAAGATGGCTTCAGAATCCAGCGGAATAAGACTGTATAGAAACGGCTTTAGAGTTCTTCCTTATGGAGAGAAAGGTAATGACTGGTTAAATATAGATGGTAATCTATCAAAAAAAAGATATGAAAGTGGTCTTAATATACCTTTTAATAATAATAATCTATTTGGCTTTGTAGAAATAATAGACCAGTCTAATGGAGAATTTATTTTTGACGAAACAGCAAATAGAGAAGGGTTAATTGAGAATTTAGCTTTCAAAGAACTTAATACATTTCTCTTTAAAGTATTGAGAGCTGCAATGTTTAGAATTGCTTCAGCAGAAGAGCTTTTAAAAGCAAAAAGAAAGAGAGAAGAAAGACTAAAAAAGCAAAAAAATGCAGGATTTCAATATATAAAAAATAAGATCAAAGAGGTACAAAAAAAAATAGAGAATAGTGACCCCGATCGTGAAGAACATATTACTTTGCTATTGGATAGCTTACCACAAGATTTAGATAATAGAGAGAAAGAAATAAAAAAAGAAGCTGAAGCTAAAATTGAAGAATTAGGAATGCTCAGGGTTCTTGCTGGTACAGGATTAGTTATTGGAGAATTTGTTCATGAGATTGAACAGTTTGATACAATATTTCAGAGTAAAATAAAATACTTGAAGAAAAATATTAAGAGCGATCTTTCAAGTCAAAAGATAAAGGAATTAGAAAAATCATTTAAATCATATCAATCATATACTGGTTATTTTAGAACTTCTATGTCTCAAAATGTGAAGAGAAATATAGTTCCTATTAATATGAAAAAAGCAATTAATGATTTTTTGAAACAGATTGAAAATAATAGTAGAAGCTCTTCTTTAGAAATAAAAAAAGAATATTTGAAGAAGAATCTAATAACGTGCCCAATGCATCCTTCAGAATGGTTATCGATATTATTTAACTTATATACAAATTCTAAAAAAGCAATTCATAGGAATAGTACTCATAGAGGAAAGATTCTTATAAAAGTAAATCAAAAAAACAATAAAATAATTTTGCAATTTCAAGATAACGGTGACGGTATTCCAGAAGATATGAAAAATCGTATTTTTGCTCCTTTCTTTACTACTGCTAATCCAATTAATCAAGGAGGTAAAGAAGCAGATAATACCTCTGGTACAGGGTTAGGACTCTACATTGTAAAAAACATTGTAAATTCTTACAATGGTTCTATTGTATTAGATGACCCAGATAAAAATTATAATACAAACTTTGTTATAACACTGCCTATATAAACCACAATTAATAAATAACTATGCCAGATATTGTATACGTATATTTTGATGATACTCCTAGTGCTGCGAGTAGTGTAAAAGATAACTTAGAGCTGACTAATAGATTAATTATAGATGTTAAACGGGAAGAACCCTGGAAAGATATTATTTCTTATTTAGTTGATAACCAGACTGATTATAATGGAATTATATTAGATTGGCGATTAGATAGTGAGCCTGATTCAGATGCTGACTTTTCTACAGAAGCACTTGCCCAGCAATGCAGAAGATTAGTTAGTCAAAATTTGAATACCAAAAAATTCACAAAGGACTTCCCAATGATTCTTTGCTCTTCACAACCAGATTTTGCTTCATTACACGAGAAAGATACTACGAGTACTGATCTTTTTGATGTAATCTGTACTAAAAATGAATTAGAAGACAAAGGTAGCTTTTTGATAGCATTAGTAGAGGCATATACAAAGTTAAACTTAGAAGATAGAAATGCGTGTGATATACTTGGGCTAACTTCATCTAAAGCTGCGTTAATTAGTCAAGAGTTAATTAGAAAATTAGATTCTATAAAAAATCAAAATCCACACGAAATTATTTCTTTCTTACAAAAAGAGGTGCTGGATAAGAAAGGAGCATTAATAAATGAAGATATTCTATCCGCTAGATTAGGAGTAAACAAAAATTCAGAGGGCTGGTCTAATTTATTAGAAAAAATAAGTGATGCAAAATATATAGGTCTATTATCTTGTATAGACAGATGGTGGGGAACTTTAATAGATGAATGGTGGGAAGTTAATTTTGAAGCAGATAATTTAAAATATCTAGCTGCTTCAGAAAGGATACTATTCTTAGAAGCAAAGTATACAGAGTTAGTTGGAAAATTGAATAAACTAGAACTTTGTGAAGGATCTATGAATGAAGAATTCTGGACAGTTTGCTACGGGAGTGGTGCAGCCTTATCTGAATTAGATGGTTTTGCTATTGATCAGCACCTACACTATTCTTGGCAAGAAAGAGAATATGTATGTTTAAATACAGCTAAAAACGAGGATAACATAGATAAATGGAAAGCTCTTATATCATATGAGAACGATCGGTTAGAACAGTATTTCGAAGAAGAATAAAATATAGGCAAATGTCTCGAAAAAAAATTAGAGTGAATATCTGTAGAGATATAGATACATTGATTGACTTATTGAATAAGCAGCCTGATAGAGGGTGTGAAGTAGTTGTAGAAGGATTAGAAAAGTTAAGAACTAAAGTTAGATCAGTAAAGGAAAATGATACATGGAAATTAAACTTCGATTTATCTTTTAAGAAAATAAATAAGAGAGATTTAAAAATTCCTAAAAATATTTCTGAAAAAATAACAGACATTACACTACTTTTGAGAGTAAATATAACAGAAAAAGCATTATCTGACATTGAGATAGAAGATGGTATTGTTCAAAACAATTCAATATCAAAACCTATAAAATATGGCGTCCAAATAATTGCATATGCTAAGGTAAAAGACAAACTTCTTGAAGTAAAACAGTTTAAGGCAGCATGGCATTTAGATAAACATATTCGATCTGATGACGGGATAGATGGCGTTGGATCTGGCTTTTTACACCCAGAATACCATTTTAATATGGGAGGATTCGGAATAACAAAAGATGATAATACTGAATACGGGAATATATTGATAATAGATACTCCTAGGTTAATGCATCCTCCTCTAGATAGTATTTTAGCAGTTGATTTTATTATCAATAATTTTTATGGATGTAAAGCTCAAAATTTATTAACATTAAAAGGATATAGGAGAATAGTGGCAAATGCTAAAAAGCGTCTTTGGCGACCGTATTTTATAGCTTTAGCTAATCAATGGGAATCTAATTTTGATTCTCTGAGTATAGAGCCTACATTTTCCCAAAAAATACTTGGTGAAATATAGCTACAGCTACCTATATAAAGCAAGCAGCACAACCTTCCCCCTCTGCATCATTTAGTATGTCAGTAAGAAATTCAGATTTTGTCTTATTCTTATTGCGTTGCATTCTTAAATAATGTTCTCTTTTAATAGATTTTATTCTGTCGGGTTGAGCTAAGTCAGCTAAAGTTTCTTTTTCCATCCAAGCATAGCCATCTTTCTCATAGGCTGCTGCTTTTGTATACAGGTCAGGGTGGTTTTCATATAACCAGACCCATTCAATTTTTTGTTGAAAGAAACAAAAGAAACAGCCTGATCTACTTCTAGAGTAATAGCCAGTTTTTATTTCGCCATCTATTTCTACCTGGTATTCTTTCATTTCATAATACGCAGGGACACCAACTGTTTCCCTTAATATCTGAAATATATCTTCTCTCTTTAGAATATCTTCATTCTCTACCAATGGAAAAAAATCTACTTTACTTAGAGGGTAATCTGTAGTCTTTAAGAAAGCAAAAACTACTCTATTAAATTCTTTAATACCTAATTCTAGTAAGGTATCGACTTTTTGAGCTAATCCAAACTGTGGGCTAAGTGGCTGCCTTACTATTTCTAAAATTCTATCTAAACTTTTTGACTTGCCATACTCTTGGTATAACCTAACAATAAAATCAATCTGAGGATTAGCAAAAGCCTTCCTGATAACATCTTCACTCCAAATATTTTTTCTAAAAGGAAAAATAGATTGAATATTAGATTTCTTAGAAATGTATCCTTCTCTATCTTCATCTCCTCTAATGCCCACATAAGATATAACAGGAGTATCTGATGCCATATATTTTTCAAAAGGATCTAGCTTCAATTTTTTGGTACACCATCTAGCAGTAGAAGAAGGTAAATAACCTCCATATACGCCCAAAAAATGATTAAAGGGGCTATCTTCTGGAGTATTATCCGCAGCGACTAGCTTTTTAATGGATTTTCCTAGGTGAAGCTCTAATTTATCTACTAGTTCATAAGTTTCTTTTAACTCATGCCCTGTATCACAGGTATAATACTCCATATCTAGCTCTGGATAAAGCCTACTCATGTAGATGGCTAATGCTGCACTATCTTTGCCACCAGATATACCTAGTACATGTTTTATAGTTTGATTACTCATGTTCAATATACTTTTGTAATAGTTTAAGTAAAGCTGCTTGATTGACTTTAGGATCACTAACCATCAAGGCATCTAAGGTTGCTTCTAGTTGCTCTACTTCTTTTTGTTGCTTAGCAGGTATGATAATATTTCTACTAATGGATTCTCTTTGTATACCCATCAATTTTACTCTAATAACATCATCTCCTGTACTAAGTTGAGCTTTGGTGATTTCTATTAAATTATCTAATTCTTGAAAAGCATCTTTTAATTTGTCTTGTATTCTAGCTTCTTCTATATCAGATATATCTTCTAGCTTCTTACCTATTGTAGCATGAGCCACATTTTTTATCCAATCCTCTCTACTAGGGATTTGAGAATTTATTCTCGTATAGAATTTCTTTTGCTCAGGAAGTAAAAGGTGTGTTTTGATATTTTTATACCGAACTCTAATTCTTTCAGAGTAGTCTTCAAAAGACAATTCTGAAAGACCTAGCACTTCCAATAAACCCTCTTCTACTCTGGAAATCAGCCCGCCAAAAGCCATTCTCAATTCTCTTATGCTTTGCTGAATACCATTGACAAAATTTTGTAATTTTTGTTCTGATGTATTCAAGTTGGACATGGAAAACCCAAAGGCAGTTGGCAAGTCTTGAAAAAATGTTTTTTCTAACTCCTTTGCTTGTGCGAGTACTGCTCTAAAAGATTTAGTTTTAGTCGTTAACCTATTTGTCTTTTTAGAATATTGAGGCAACTGCTTATAAAATAT
The DNA here is from genome assembly GCA_937139495.1 of uncultured Saprospiraceae bacterium. GTDB lineage: Bacteria > Bacteroidota > Bacteroidia > Chitinophagales > Saprospiraceae > Aureispira. The sequence goes on from CAKZQC010000014.1 coordinate 14,232, forward strand.
TAAAAAAGGTGTAGCCGTTTTTTTAAAAGAGCTGTTAGAAACTTTATCTGTTTCATCTATTTCTATTAGTTCTCGATATTTATTAAAGAGGTCTAATTTGACTCCCTGAACATCAAAGGTTTTTATTTTATACTTATGAGCATCTTTATATAATAAATCAAATAGTTCTGATGAAAATTCTGGAATATAGGCTTCTTTGAATAAGGCAAAATCTTCTCTATGTATAAAAAGAAAGGCTCCTACCCAAAATTCAATAAAGCCATCTTTTAGCTTAAAAGGCTTGTTCTTTAGTGTATTGATAAAATCAGTAAGAGGTAATTTATGTGCTTTTGCTCGCTCTAAAAAATCTTTACTTTCTTTCCATAGAGGAGCAAAGGTTGCATCTGTGGGTTCTGTATTAAAATAACCATATACCCCATTATCTTGATGTAATCCTGTGTTGTATAATAGCGTAGTATAAATAGTCTTTTCCGCAGGGTTTTTATCTTTTGGGAAACCTAATCCTATTAGATTAGAATTATCTAGCAGCATTCTAAAAAAGTTTCTTCTAGCTGAATGAACAGAAGTAGATACTTTTTCTTTATTCATTAATTCATTCTTGAACAAAGGAGTTTTAGGGTAGATTGTTTGACATATACTACTCAATTGCTGATTAAAGCTTCTTCTATTTTTGATAGCTAATAATTGCCCTTCAAAATACCAGTTTATAGAACTATCTTGTTCTGCAAACAACTGTTCATTAATAGCAATATTTAAAGCTCTGACATGATAACTTCTTCTTTCTTGCAATTCCTCTATAGCTACATTATCTCCACTAGCTTTTTTGATAGCTTCTTCGACTACCTTTATATCTAGTAGCAAATTACTAATATAAGCAGTATCCTTATAAACTCCGTATAAAATAGGTTCTTGACGGATGTTTTTTAAGACTTTAAGCGGACTATTTTTTCTAAATATTATATTAACTATTCCATCTATTGCACCATCAGTTGTTTCAAATGTTTCAATCGGAGATTCACTAATTACAAATTTGAAAAACCTAGGAGTTCCTCTTTTGTAAGTTATAGCTTTGGCTTGTATCGTTTTTAAATCAAAAACGCCTTGTAGCTCAGCAACAATATTAGTGATTGGTTCTGTGACCCTTTGGGTATCTTCTATTAACTGATCTATATCTATATCTGTCCCCTTAAATAACTTGTACTTTTCATTGAATTTTTGGTATTTAATTATTTTCTTTTTAAGCAGAAGGTTTAGAATAGACTTAGGATTAGAAATTCCTAATGCAGTAACAGCGTATTCTTCTAATAGGCTATCGTTAATCTTAGCAGAATCAACGCCTAGTATATTCAGCAGACCAATAGTTTTTACTAATTTCTGAGCAGCTACTATATCTTGAGTCAATTCTACTTCAATTCTATCTAAAGAGTTTCTTAGTAGAGTCCACTGAAAGTAAGAATAGCTTTGTCTAGCAGTAATATTACTATAATAGTTGTGTAGTAAATAATCATACACACAACTCAAGTTATAGTAAGGGTTGTCTTCTGCATCATAGTCAGACAATCCATACTTCTCATTAGTACTCAAAAAGTGGAATAAAGACCTTTCATTTTGTCCATATTGTTGCAGTGCTTTTGTAAGCACCATACCAGACAATAAATCAAAAGGATACAATGCTTTTACAAAAGATTGATTAATATCATTAAGTAGATTAAATGCCCTAGCTTTTAGAATCGTATCTATTAGGGATCTACTATATAATGGTTTTTTTATTTGTAATCTCTCTTGTAATTGCTCACTAATAAGGTGTAATAATTGTTCTACAGGTTCATTGAAAGTAAGTTCTTTTAACCTGCCTTTGACTTTCTCCCATTCTTTTCTTTCTCTATCATTTAAACCAAAAGCATAAGCATCAAAGTTTTGATGTAAAGTAGAAATAAATAGAACATCATTATTTTTATCGTTAGCAAATTCTGCTAGTTGTTGAATGAAGTAGAGCTCTTTATCTGGATTGTTTTTAGCTGCAAATTCTAAAAATTTACCAAATTCATCTACTATAATAACTAAGCATGTTTTTTTAGTCTGTAATTTTTTAGCCTTCTTTTCTAGCTCATTAATAATGATTTCGGGGGCATATTCTGCACCTAATTGGCTAGCAAAACTATCAATAAAAGAAGATGATTCTCCTATTAGTTTTATATACTCGAAGCTAGTACAACCATTGAACTGACCATTAACAGGAGAGAAATAATTGTTTTCTTTATCAAAGTGTTTAGATAAAGCTACTAAAAATGCAGATTTACCAGTACCATAACTACCTATAATATTGAAAGAGTGTACACCTGACTTGAATTGACTAGCTATTTGATCAAAAACTTCTTTTGAATTAGAAGTAGGTAAATAGTAAAAGTCATCTTCTTCACTCAGTATATTTATAGATGGAGTGAATTTATGTTTCATAGTAATGATTCAATATTGTCTCAAAATTTAATTCCTTCTTGAATTGTAAAACTTTAACTCCTGCATTATCAGAAAAAACAATTGTTTCTGGATACAGATCTGCTATGGATTTTAATTTATCATTAAGCCCATTTGCATTCAAAGCAAATACTCTTCCTACACTATCTTCGCCCTCTAGTAGTTCCTTGAAACTAATAGTTGATTCTCCTTCTTTGAGATTCTGCAATATACATGAAAGTATAATGTGTCCCGATAGAGTAGGTCTAGCAGTGTTTTCTATTTTATACCATTTGTCTTTTCCAGACCGATCTAATGGTATGAGCAAATCCAACTCATATAGCAACCCAGCAAAATCAGCCTCTATCCCCTTAGATTTCTCTGGCAGAGTATAATTGTTAACAAATACAGCTATGTCTTTATCTAGTGTTTTGACAGTAACATTGTTCTTATTTGAATTAGCACATATCCTAACTAAAAAGTCGTTAAGCATTTTTTTAGTAAACTCAATTTTGAGTCTTCTGAAGTCATTAAATACTAAGCTATATATAGAAGCATTCTTGTTTGTGACAAGATGGTAATGTAACAACCAAAGCGTATTTATATCTTCTATATAGGGGTCTTTACCTATGCGATCCCTGAAAATATAGTCTGCTATATGATTAGGTGTACCATCTTCTAATAAACCAAAAGAGGTAATCCAATATTTTATTGAGTTAACCATGTTCCTACCTACTCCTAAGCTACTAACTGCATTGTCATTGAACTTATTAGTCTTAGCGTCTTCCCATAAGTAATCTAACCCTTTTTTGAGCCAAAATTGCCTACAGCGAAAAGTGTCGTGTCCTGAAAAAGATAATTGTGTCATAAATACAAAGATACAAATAATTTCACTAGTTGAAACTTTTTGTTTTTTAAAGTTGATATATTTCTAGCAAAGATACTGTAAATTTTCTTTTTTAATGAAGATTAAATGTAATTACTCAATGTAATTTTTCTTAGTAGTTATTTGCTGCTAGTTATAGCTTTTCGGGCTGAAGAACCTTTGGAATCAAGGTCTAGCTAATCCCCCTTCCGCATCATTATCTGCCTCCACTTTGTCCATTTCTTCTTTTAGTTTGGTGGACATCAGAATCGCAAAACCTATGATGAAAAACAGCGTCATAAATAGCATACTGTTGCGCATAGAGCCTGTGAGTTGTTCGATGAGGGCGTAGGCAAATGTCCCGATCACAATCGCTAATTTTTCTGTGATGTCAAAAAAGCTGAAATAAGAAGCGGTATCGACTGCCGATTGAGGAATCAAGCGGGCATAAGTAGAACGAGAAATTGACTGCACGCCGCCCATACCGAAACCAAGTATGCCTGCTACGATATAAAACCCAATTTTGACTTGCAGAAAATAGCACGCAATACAGATGCCGACCCACAGTACTAGGATAGATCCAATCGTAAATTTGCTGCCTTTGTGAGCCGAAATGAAAGAGAAAAAGTAAGCACCTACGATTGCCAAAATCTGCAAAATAAGCACTACAATAATCATTTCGGTAGAATCAATATTGACTTCTTTTTTGGCAAATAATGGAGCCAATAGCATAACGGTCAGCACGCCCATGCTGTACATGAAAAACGATAACAAAAACGATTTCATAGCAGGGCGTTGGTTGATTCGGCTAGCTACTTTTTTGAGCTCACGAATACCACGCCCCAATGCCTGACCATTGAGTACATTGCCCGTAGGGCGATCTTTTAGGTAATAAAAAGCAATTTGGGCGAAGCCCAACCACCAAAACCCAACTAACAAAAAACCAAAACGAGTAGCAGTGCCTGCATCGGAGAAGCCAAAAGTAGTGGGAAACATATAGATGGCTAGATTGAAAATCAATAAAATGACAGAGCCAATGTATCCAAACGTGAAACCCTTGGCACTAATCTTATCCATATCTTTGGGGTAGGCTATTTCGGGCAAAAAGCCGTTGTAAAAAACCAACGAGCCAGCATAACCAACACTAGCTAATATTGAACAAATGATGCCGTATTCAATATTTTCGCCCACAAAAAAGTATAATCCAATACAAGCAGATGCACCTAAATAAGTAAAGAACTGCATGAATTTTTTCTTAGCTCCCAAGTAATCTGCTACCCCTGATAAAATAGGGGAGAGCAGCACAATAATTAGGAACGAAAAAGAAATGGCATAGGTAAAGAGAACAGAATTGACGATTTGAAATCCGAAAAAAGGGACAACTTCCCCACCAAAAGCTTTTTCGGTAACGGTGCCATAATAGACAGGAAAAATCGCAGTTGTTACAATTAGGTTATAGACGGAATTTGCCCAGTCGTAGGAAGCCCACGCATTAATTACTTTCGGATCATTCTTTTGCATAGCAGTTATAGTTTTAGTAGCTGTTCTGCTTCAAGATAATGATATTTTTGTCAGTCTAGTTCATAAGCTCAACGATTATTGGCTTTTTGTAGCAATACATAGATAGTTTGGTAGCATAAAAGATATGCCTTTTATTTATTCATTAAAAAGTATAACTCGAAATCTAAATTTGATTTTATTAGATTGGAGAAATATTGTTTTGGTAGTGCTTGTTTTTAAATGTGTATTTAACGTTAAGTTTTGCTGTTCTTGGTAATCATTTGTCAAATTCAGACGTATTAAGTAGCAAATTGAGTGGGCAAAATGTACTTTTGCGACACATTAGCGAAGCAGCTGAAAAATAGCGGTTCAGTACGCTTTTAAAAAACATTACCAACACAAAAAAAACGATTAAAAATGGGTTTCAATTTTCAAGAAATCATGTCTGTATCCCTTATCTTATTTTCCGTCATTGATATTGTCGGGTCTATTCCAGTCATTATTGACCTCAAGCAAAAAGCTGGCGGTCATATTGAGTCCGAAAAAGCAACAACTGTTGCTGGAATAATAATGATACTTTTCTTATTGGTAGGAGAGTCGATACTTAAATTATTGGGTATTGATGTGGCTTCGTTTGCGGTAGCTGGAGCTGTTGTTATTATCTTGTTGGGGCTGGAAATGATTTTAGGTATTTCGATTTTTAAGGAAGATGAAGACTTGGCTCGCTCTGCCTCTATTGTGCCGATTGCGTTCCCACTTATAGCAGGAGCAGGTACTATGACTACTATTTTGACGCTCAAATCAGAGTTCCATAGTTTTAATATTTTTATAGGTATCTTGATCAACCTTGTGTTGGTGTATGTGGTACTCAAATCTTCAGGCTGGATTCAATCGAAGATTGGTACTGGTGGCGAAGCTATTTTGCGCAAGGTGTTTGGTATTGTCTTGTTGGCAATTGCTGTCAAGATTCTCAAAGGAAACCTCTTGATACCTTAGTAATGCCTAGATGAGAGGACGTAGCTAAGGTTACTTCCTTTTTTTTTGTGAAGTATGGCTACAAAAAACAATAGCACTATTACAAAAAGTAATAGTGCTATTGTTATATTCCAAACAAAGGTTTGGTAAGTAGCCGTACAAAAAATAGCCCATCATTTTACATTAACTTATTTTTGCAGACCTACTTATATGCTAATAACGTTCTCTATTGTAGTTGCCACCGCCTCTGTTGTAGCCACCGCCGCCACGATTATCTTCTCTAGGGCGAGCTTGCTTGACAGCGAGTGTTCTTTGGTCAAACTCTGCATCATTTAGGTCTTTGATGGCTTCGTTGGCTTCGTCCTCGTTGGGCATTTCGACAAAACCATATCCTTTGGAGCGACCAGTGTCACGATCCATAATGATTTTGACGGAGTCCACAGTACCGTATCCTTCAAATAGTGTTCTTAAAGATTCTTCTTCTGTGCTGAAATTTAGCTTTGCTACAAAAATGTTCATCGGAATAAATATTAAATTAAAAAAACTGTTCTTATGTGTCTATTGCCAAGGTAATAAGAGCGTGTCTAATATTATGTTTTTCAAATTAGTATAATCTTAAACATGCTCTAAAGTAGTGTAATAAACGCACTTTTGTCTATTGCTAAGATAATAAATAATATAGGATAAAATCAAGTTTAGGATTGCTTTTTTTTGAATTTATCCACCTGATTGACGAAACAAAGCACACAAAATACCTGTAGCAACGGCTGCATTGAGCGATTCTGCTCCACCATATTTGGGTATCGTGACAGGGTGTGTAATGAGCGTTTGCAAATGCTCCGATAGTCCTTTGCCTTCATTGCCAATCAACAAAAAACCAGTAGCTTGGAGCGGAGTCTGAAATACGTTTTCGCCTTGTAATATAGCTCCATAAACAGGCAACTGAGGATACTGCTGTAGCAATTCGGGCAATTGGGTATAAACGACCGATACCCGCAAAAAGCCTCCCATAGAAGCCTGCAAGGTCTTGCTGTTATAGACATCGACACAGCCAATGGAACAAAAGATAGTCGAAATGCCAAACCAGTCGGCTATTCGGATAATTGTACCTAAATTACCGGGGTCTTGGATGTTTTCAAGAACAAGGCTCAACGAATTTTGTATAGCATACGAGGGCTGTTCGTCTGTAGGTGCTTCCAATTCTATCAAAACTCGGTTGGGAGATTTGAGGCTAGATATTTTTTTGAGTTCGACAGTCGTCACAACCGTTATAATTGGCTTATATTGAGCCAATAAAGGAGCAAAATCTTCTAGCCAGTCCGATAGGGCGTATATGGCTTTGATTTTGTACCGCTTTTGTGTCAGCACTTCTGTGGCAATTTTTTCGCCTTCCACCAAAAAAGAACGTTCTTTGAGTCGGTTTTTTTTGAGTTGTAAGGACAGTAAGTACTTAATTTTGTTTTTGGATAAATTCATTTGTAAGAAAAATATATGATACGCTCTTTATCAAGTTTGTTTAAATCCCTAATGGGGCTGTTGTTCGTTCTAGTTATGTTTTCGAGCTGTGGCAATCTTAAATATCTGAAGGTCGAATCGACCGAGGGGCAACCTCATAAACGAAAGTTTGTTGACCATTGGGTACACAAAAATAAGATTAAGTATGCAAAACAAGCATACGAATTGGGAGAAGATGCCGAAAATATTGATTACGAGCTCCAAAGTACCATTTTGCAGCAGCCTGACAAAAGTCCATTGAAAGGATTTAGGAAGTTTATTTATCACACGACCGATTCGGTCTCGGTGCGGTACATATTTGACGAGCAAGCAAACGAGTATGTAGCAGACACGATACGCCGCCGCCAGCGAGCAGTTAAGTTGTGGCTACACAATTCTTTGGGTTCACCTCCTACTATTTATGATTCGACACTTACCAAACGGACACAAAAATCCATGTTGAGTTTGCTGCACCAGCGAGCATTTTTTGATGCAGAGGTCACGTATGACATACAGTTCAAGCGTCACAAAACCTTTATTACTTACAATATTGTTACAGGAAAACCTTTGTTGATAGACAGCTTACAATACTATTCAAAAGATACGGTACTACAAGAAATTATAAGAGCTATTCAGCCTTCGACCTTGCTCAAAAAAGATGCAATACTAACGGCTGAATTGGTAGCAGCGGAAAAACAACGGATTACTTTAGCGGTACGGAATCAAGGTTATTTTGATTTTACGTGGAAATATATTGTAGCACAAGCCGATACCGTCAATTCTCGAAAAGTAGATCCAGTCAAGGGCGGATTGTTTACCGCCAATAAGCAAGGAGAGCCCCGAGCCAATGTTTATATGGAAATATTGCCGTACTCCGATACGTCCATTACGCACCCCAAATATAAGATTTGCAATGTATATATCACACCTAATGAATTTATCCTAAAACCGCATCAACAACGTAAAATTTACAAAGATTCGTTCTTTGTTATTGAGCGCATTACTAGCGAGAAAGTCAAAACGATTCGCCTATTTAAGGGGGCTAGTTTATTGCCTACGGATACGATTGTCAAAACCATTCCGCATAAGCGATATACGACCTATGTCGTCAAGCGAAATATAAAGCGGTTTAAGCGTGTGACATTGCGGAGCCTCAATGAGATGCAGCCCAACGACCGATGGATACACACTGTTTTGCGCAAAAAATATACGAAGGAAAAGGACTTTTTTATACGGGATAGAATCCTTTCGGAAGCCTTGGCGGTCGAATCAGGCGACTATTACAACTATAATGCAACACAACAATCGGTCAAAAATATCAATAACTTAGCGGTATTTCGTTTTCCGAGAATCGAATATGTGCCTTCCGAAACAGGTGGACCCAATTGTCTGGATTGTATCGTGAAGATGCAACCAGGAAAAAAGCAAAATGTAGGAGCTGATTTTGAAGTCAACTTCAACTCGACGACTGCCAATAGTGTTGGTTTTGCGGTCAATCCTTCTTACCGAAACAGGAACTTGTTCAAAGGGGCAGAGACCCTAGAGTTTAATTTGTTTGCAGGGGTAGATTTCAAAATTGACAGGGACACAACCACTGCTACAGACGAAAGTAGTTTGTTTGAACAGCGAATCAATCTGATTGATATCAATGGCGATGTGAGTATGTATTTCCCAAGATTTTTGGGTATCAATGCATTGGAGCGAGCTTTCGAAATGGAAAATACCGTGACCAAGGCTTCTATTGGTGGTCGATACTTGAAACAATCGACCGATTTTTCTATCAGTTCTATTTATGCTAAGTTTGGATACCTTTGGAATCATGGCAGAAAGCATCAATTTTCGTGGAATCCGATACTTGTTAATTTGACCTTCAAGCCTGTATTGGATCCTAGTTTTAGACGGCTTTTGGCAGATAATAATGTCGTACTACTCAACTCGTTAGAGCAAGAATACTTGCTGCCAAGTATGGATTTTTCGCATAGCTATACGTCCGATTTGACCAAATCTGGATTATGGAAAGTAAAAACGCTCTTGGAAGTGTCAGGCAATATGCTCAATTTGATAGATTTGGCAATCAAACCCAAGGAAAAATTGAAGATTGGAGGAATTAATTATTCGCAATATTTTAGAGCGGAAGTAGATGCTCGACACTCTTTCCAAATCAACCGCAAAACTTCTCTTGTGAGCCGTCTTAATGTAGGCGTTTTGGTGCCTTATGGCAATTCGGCAGCGGAAAGCGTCCCGTTTATCAAACGATTTACGCTAGGTGGTCCGACCAGTATGCGTGCTTGGAATCTACGTTATCTAGGACCGGGTGATCAAGCCGATATTCCGGGGGCAGAATTTCAGATGGGCGATATCAAGCTAGAGTTCAATACGGAATATCGTTTCATGTTCAACTCTTGGATTGGAGGGGCATTTTTTACCGATATTGGCAATGTCTGGTTGTTCAAAGGTAACCGAGATAATAGGGGATTGCCATACGGCAATCCCAATGATGGAGCCTTTACAACAGAGTTTTATAAAGAACTAGCCGTCGCAGGTGGTTTTGGGGTGCGTTTCGATTTCAATTTCTTTGTATTCAGATTGGATTTAGCACTGCAATTGCGCGAGCCGCAAGGCTATTTATTGCGTGACAACGGCACGACACAATATTGGAATTTTGAACCATTTGTGTTCACTAACCGCCACCGTTTTGTATTGGCTATTGGCTATCCTTTCTAAACTATAATTTTAGATACGCTATTAGCTGTTTTTAGCGTAGCTTCGCAATCAATACATAATAATCAAAAAAGAAGGCTTCGTCTTTGTGAATAGTGGCTTCGATGGATAGTCCTCGACTAGTCAGCATCGTTTGGTATTCTGCCAAATCGTACTGATGCGGATGCAATATATCACCTGGTAAAGCTCTGAAAATATGCTTCAATACTTGGTGATTGTGGGCATCAATCGACAAGACGAGCGTGCCATCTTTTTTGATGAGTTTAATCAAATTGTCAAGACAAGCATCCAAGTCCGCTACGTGATTGATGGCATTGAGACAAAAGACATAATCGAATTGGGCGTTCTTGAATTGGGCGTTCTCGAATTGGGCGTTCTTGAATTGGGCGTTCTCGAACGGCTTTTGATTTACCAACTGCTCTAGTGGTAAGGTCTGAAAAGATACGTTTGGATAATCGGCAGGATTAAAATGAGCTAACTTAGCTTCATATTGTTCCAATAGTGGATCAACCGCCACTACTTGTTGCTCGTCTAGCACGGTAAAAATTCCAGCAGGACCACAACCAATATCGGCACAGCTCGCCCCTGTTGGCACCTCAATATTACAATCCTCTAAAAACTGTCGCCAATACTTTTTTTTCCAATCCAAATACTCGCCTTTGTCTTTTTTGTTGAGGTAACTTTGCCACCAACGTATTTCGGCAGCTTGTGCTATTTTCCAGCGTAATTTCATGGTTGGTTATTTGGGGGCGGGGAGAGTTATATTGTCGTTTGTCATTACTTTCTATTTCTCTAGTGTTATTTTCATCCACAAATATAACTCAATCCAACCCAAAACCCAAATTCCTACTTCTTAGCAGGAATCTGATTAATCAAATCGGCAGCCGCTGCTAGTGTTTCGTCAGTTTTCGCAAAGCAGAAACGGACGATTTTGTTATCCAATCCATTGGTATATAATCCAGAGATAGGAATAGTGGCTACGCCATATTCTTTGGTCATGCGTTTGGCAAAAACTAAATCAGGCTCGTCGCTGATATTGGAGAAATCGGCTACTTGAAAATAAGCACCAGAACTAGGCTTTATTTTGAAAGCAGAATCTTTGATTTTGTCTAAGAAAAAGTCTCGCTTTTTTTGGAAAAAACCAGACAAATTGAGGTAGGTATCTTTGTTCTCCAAGTAATCGGCTATGGCGTACTGCATAGGGGTATTGGAGCTAAATACATCGAATTGGTGTACTTTTCTAAATTCGTGCATGATAGCAGCATCCGCTATAATGTAGCCTAATTTCCAGCCTGTGACGTGCAGCGATTTGCCAAAAGAATAAATCGCCATACTGCGGCTACGCAATGTGGGGAAATCCAAGATAGAATAATGACGGTGACCGTCAAAAACTAAATGCTCATAGACTTCGTCCGAAAGTATCAAAATATCGGTACCTTCTACGAGTTGCTCCAGAGCTTCAAAATCACTTTTGTCTAAGATACTACCTGTTGGATTGTGAGGTGTATTGATCATAATCATACGCGTTTTGGGCGTGATGAGTTTGGCAAAAGCCTCCCAATCAATTTTCCAATCAGGTGCTTTTATTTGATAAGGAACGACAATGCCGCCCGCTAGTTTGATACTGGGTTGGTAACAATCGTACGCAGGTTCTACCACAATAACTTCATCGCCAGCATGCACAAAAGCATGAATGGCACTAAAAATGGCTTGCGTAGCACCTGAAGTGATATTTATTTCTGTTTGTGGGTCATAATCTGCGTTATAAAGTGCTTTTACTTTTTGAGCCAAGCGAGTATTGAGGGCAGGTACGCCCGACATGGGGCAGTATTGATTGAAGCCGTTTTGGACGTAGTGTGCCACTAAGCTGGTGAGCTTAGGGTCGCACCCAAAATTAGGAAACCCTTGTGATAAATTGATGGCTTGGTGTTTCTCTGCCAACCTTGACATGACCGAAAAAATAGTAGTCGGTAAATTAGGTAGCTTAGACTTGATATTCATAATATAATTTGCTTGATTTTGTCAAATAAAAAAAAGCAAGAAAAACGGTGGTCTTTGCTTGCTTTAGTAATAAGGTTAGGTAACTATTTTCTATCTCTTCTTGTTCTATGTCGGCTTTAATAGTTACAGTTTTGTAGGGGTAATTGTTTTCATATATGTAGTATATCTACTACTCTAGTTTTAGTATGAAGTTGGGGTCAACCTCCATAATGTCCCAAGTATTAGGAGGTCCTACATCGTAGATGACGCCCCCCTCTGTCTCAATGACACGTTTGGCATTTTCTGGGTCAAATTCAGTATCTCCTTCTGCCAAAAACTGTTCTGCCAAACGAGCAGAATCTCGCTGATAAGCGACCAATAGACCGTCTTTTCGGCGCTGAAGTTCGTCATAGCCTTCGTTGTATATTTTGATGCCTACAATTTCGCTATTGACATAAAAATAAGTTTCGGTTGGTAAGTTGCGTTCCGTGTCATCATAGTAGGTAACGGCACCATTGATTAGACCATTATTGTAGGCTATGACATCTGATTTGCGGACACCATTTGGGTGATAATTCATTTCAAATAGAATATTACCATTTTGCTTAGGCGAATATATATACTTTTGTTTAACCTGTCCATTCGGATATTTATAAACCGTAGAATCAATGCGAATCCCTTCGGAGAAGTGGGCTAATAGTAGCGTATCACCTCTGTCATTAAATTGCATCTGAGTGCCATGCAGTCGGCTATATTTGTAAGGGTCGTAGCTCATTTTGTAGATAATTCTACCCGTTACTTTGTCAGTCCAATAAGAGGTGATATGATAAGAACTATCGGTGTCGGCTACTTTGAAATCAGACACTTGAGGACTAAGTGAATTGATCATGACGGTAGTGTCAGGATAAGACACGTGATGAGACATATCATCAAAAGGATTGCTACAAGAAGTATGCAGCAAGAGGTAGAATACTACTAAAAGAGGAAGGATTTTCATAACTAAGCATTTTTTTGGAAAGGTCGATTTCCTACACAAACATATATTTGGTTAGTAGAGTAGGTGGCTTTAAGAGCGTGTCTAAAGATAGTAATAGTTTGAAGATTAGGGCAGAAAAAGATAGGGATTATTTTGCTAAAAAATGAAATGATGCTACAGGTAGTTGTTGTCAAACCCCAAAAAGAACGGCTTGAAATTGATAAGGTGGGTTATCAGCTAATTCAACCAATCGGTTATCTTATAAAGAGTTCTAGGTGGCTACATTATAAAAACAAAAGTAAAATACCTACTTTTGCAGTCATTTATAGAGTGTGTTTTGCCCTCTAGACACCAAAGGCACCCTTGTGTGTAAAATTTAACTGATGCAATTTTTTAAAAAGAGTCTCCTTTTTTGGATGACGTTGTTTTTGTGGCTGGGAGTCAATGAATTAAATATTAGACTTTCGGCAGAAAAGGAGCGGGCTTATTATGGATTTGTCCATTTTAATCCAGATACCAACGGCTATCGAACACAAATAGAACATTACCTCGATGGGCATGGGTTCACGCTCGACCCAGAGGAGGAGCCAGCGATGTCGGTCAGACGTACTCCAGGGTATCCGCTTTTCTATGCGGCTCATCGGGTGCTTTTTGGTATTGAAAATGCTCATTTTTACATACGTTATACACAAATTATACTTTTTGCCTTATCTTGTTATTGGCTCTTGTTGGCTATGCAGAACTTAGTGCCTGACCGCAAGTGGGCTTCTTGGGCAGCGTGGCTGTATGCTTTATCGCCCTTTGTACCCATGTATAGTTATTATATTGTGACGGAAGCCGTGGTGAGTACGATGGTTATTTTTGTTTTGTGGGTTTATTCCTGTTATTATCGGACGCAAGCACGTAAGTATCTTTATTGGACAGCATTGGTTATTGGAGCTTTGTTTTTGACTCGCCCACTGATGGGCATTTTGTTGCCCGCAGTATTTTTGGCGACAGTGCAGTTCAAAAGCTTGCTAAATAAAACTTATTTGAAACAAAAATTCTTAGATGGAGTTGTTTATGCACTAGGTTTTGCTACTCTGGTAGCTCCTTGGGTTATCCGAAATTATATTGTGACCGATGGAGATATTGTTTTGGCAGAGAAGTTTTATCATGGTGCGCCAATGAAATATGGTCGAGGACACATCAAGTTCCGAACGCTCAATTCGGTGTGGAGCAATACGGGCAATGGACAGGCAGAATATTTTGGAATGCAGCTAAAGTACCAAGCAGCAGATGTTGGCTCTAAAGAGAATGCTACCCGATTTATTAAGCAATACATGGAAGACTTGCCGCAGGATATTCGAGTATCGGAATATGCGGTAGCACTCGAAAAATTGCTTTGGCAAATGTATGATTGTTATGTGCAAACGGACGAATACCTTCAAAAAAATCCTGCTGCCAAGCGTGCCGAATGGCTCAATCTAAGCTGTCAAGATGAGGTAGAAGCAGAGGCTGACCAAATATTGCAACAGCTCAAAAAAGCGTATCCCGTACGATACTATCTATTAGAACCACTTCAGAGTATTGGTCAAGTGATGTTGCAGAGCAATACCCATCATATTTATTCGCTCAATCCTAAAGATAAATCATTGGCATTTTGGCAGAAAGCAATAAAAGGCATTTGTTTGATACTTAATTTTATACTTTTTGTGAGTCTTTTTAGTTTTATAATCGCTCCTAAGTCGCCTTATCATCTTCGAATGATAGCAGGGCTTTCGTTTCTAGGAATGCTGCTCGTGCTAGTTTGGGGCGTACGCCATTTAGAGAACCGTTATTTGATTCCTTTTATGCCTTTTGCGGCTATTGCGATGAGCTATTTTTTGGTAGCCCTACATAACAAATTTATTAGCAAGAATAAAAATTAATTTAATACCCTATTGTATTATGAAAGCATTGTTTAGTAAATGGTATGACAAAAAAATAGATGCTACAGGCTTAGCCTTGTTTCGTATCTTTTACTTCTTGGTATTCTTCTGCGAGATAGTGCAGATGTTTTACTTCAAGGAGTTGATCTTTGACAAAATTCCTTTTGTAGATCCCTACGAAATTAATTTTACATGGGCATTTTATGCTTGGTTTGTTTGTATTTGGTGCTTGATATTGGGGTTAAAGACTCGGACCATGGCGATTGTTAATTATGCCTTTACGTTGGTGTTTATTTCGACCATGACGACCTATGAATATCATGTTTTTTATACTTATACGACCGTTAATTTTTTCTGTTTAGTACTGCCTGTTTCCAAACGATTCTCTTTAGATAGGCTTTTATTGAAACTGAAATACTCTAACACCAAGTTTGAATACGAGCCACCTGCAACAACCACTATTTTGAGCTACACGATACCAATTCTGGTAGCTGTTGCATTCGTTTATACGGATTCAATGTTGTACAAAATAACCTCTGATTTTTGGATGAGTGGGTTAGGCGTTTGGTATCCTTCGGCATTTCCTCAAGTATCTATTACTTCTTCCTCAGGTCTTGGAGGAGGGTTAGTTAACAACTATTATTTAGCGAAGTTTTTTGGCTATTTGACCGTTACATTTGAAACCGTTTTCATTTTTACATTTTGGTTCCGCAGGTTTAGAGCTCCATTATTGATAATAGGAATGGGACTGCACTTAGGTATTATGTTTACGTTTCCCATTCCTTGGTTTGCTTTGGCAGTGGCGGCTACTTATATTTTATTGATACCTGTAGCTTGGTATCGTAAGATGGGCAACTTGGTAGCCAAAAGAAGTGCGCCTTTGTTAGTGGTTTATTACGATGAAGAATGCCCTTTGTGTATTCGTACCAAAATAGTAGTGAGTCATTTTGATATACTCAAGACCATCGAATTTAAGGGCGTGCAGTCAAATCGAAAAAATGAAGCTATCGCTGCTATTGCGTTAGAGGAGTTGTTAGATAGTATTTACTCAGTGACCGCTAAGGGAAAACTACAGTGTGGACTAGATACCTATGTTCAGATTCTGTTCAAGATGAAGTACACCTTCTTATTGGCATTGCTACTCAAACTACCAGGAGTTTATCACCTAGCCCAAAAAGTTTATCAATATGTAGCAGCCAATAGAAATGTAGCACGCTGTACAGAAGATAGCTGTGGTTATATAGCACCACCAGTTATTGCCAATCCAGACGAGATTAAATTATTGCAATCATTAACTATTAGAGATGTCAGAGTTTATGGGATTACTGTAGGGATAGGAGTACTAGTGTTCTTACAGTTAGGAATATCTTACACTTCTGGAGCCGCAGGTATTGCTATGGAAAAAATAGGCTTTTCGGAAACAACAGTAGGCAAACTATTTAGGGCTACTTCTGCTAAGTTCAATCTAACAGCCAAGCCTCTTTTGGGGCTTACACATCACCCTGTGTTTATGGATAGCCATTTTTCCAATTATGTACAGATTGTAAGTGTTATTTATCAAAGTGGAAGTGGAGAAGAAGTACGGCTACCGATCATAGATGAAAGAGGGTCGCCAGATTATTATATTTATGGAGCGAATTGGGTTAAGTGGACTTTTAGGGTAAACGGTCCTGATGGTATTAATGGAAAAGAACTTAGAAAGGGGATCAAAGATTTTACAGCGTTTTGGGCACACAAAAACAATATTGGGACTGAAAATGCTACTTTCAAAATAGAGGTAAAACTCATAGATATGCCTACTAGTTTTGAAGTGGATTTTACTGACAAACAACGCAAAAAGCCATGGAACACTTTAGGTCAAGCTAAGTGGGAGAATAATAAATTTGATATAGTTTTCAAAGAGGAATATCATTATTTATTCTCAAAACTATACTAAGAAGTTGTAGATGAAGTGAATTTTTAAACAACTTCTAAAAATATAAAGATGACTAGGAGGGTTCATACCTAGTAATCAAATCACTAAAATATCCTATTGTGTTATGAAAGCATTGTTTAGTAGATGGTATGACAAAAAAATAGATGCTGCAGGCTTGGGCTTGTTTCGTATCTTTTACTTCTTGGTATTCTTTTGTGAGATAGCCCAAATGTTTTATTTCAAGGAGTTGATTTTTGACAAAATCCCCTTTGTAGATCCCTACGAAATCAATTTTAAATGGGCATTTTATGCTTGGTTTGTTTGTATTTGGTGTCTGATATTGGGCTTGAAGACCCGAACGATGGCTATTGTTAATTATGCCTTTACGTTGGTGTTTATATCAACTAGTTTTACTTATCAATACCATATTTTTTATATTTATACGACTATACATTTCTTTGCTTTGTTTTTGCCATTGTCCAAGCGATATTCGCTTGATCGACTATTGCTAAAGCTAAAACATTCTAATACAAAATATCAGTATCAGCCGCCTACAACGACTACGGTTATGAGTTATACCATGTTGGTTTTTGTGGTGATAGGCTTTGCTTATTTCGATTCTATTTTAGCCAAAATAACGTCCAAGTTTTGGATGCAAGGATTGGGCGTTTGGTTTCCAGCAGCGTTTCCACATACGACTATTATCAGTAGTGAAGGGTTAAGTGGCTTGTTTGTCAATAATTTATTTATTACTAAGTTTTTTGGTTACTTGACGTTAGTTTTTGAAGCAGTATTTATTTTTGTTTTTTGGTTTCGGAAACCACGAATTATTTTACTTCTAATTGGAGTAGGGTTGCATATTGGTATTCTTATTACATTTCCTATTCCTTGGTTTGCTTTGGCAATGACCGCCTTGTATGTGCTGCTAATTCCTGTAGCTTGGTATCGTCAATTAGCAACATGGTATCACCGCAAGAATAGAACTGTACTGACTGTTTATTACGACCAAGAATGCCCCCTTTGTGTTCGTACCAAAATAACAGTAGAACACTTTGATCTGCTCCAAAAAGTAAAATTCAAGAGTGTACAAGGGTTCCAGACTGATGAGGCGATTGCAGAGGTGTCCGAAAAACAACTATTGGATAGTATGTATTCGGTGACCAAAAAGGGCAAGGTACAAGATGGTATTGATACTTATGTTCAACTGCTATTGGCTATGCGCTATACCTTTTTGTTGGGATTACTGCTACGTATTCCTGGGATTTATCATTTGGCAAAAGCTACCTACAACTATGTAGCAGCCAACCGCACTACAGAGCGGTGCACAGAAGATAACTGCGGTTATACGCTTCCGCAAATACCAGAGGATAGCGACCAAATTAAATTATTGCAAAACTTAACTTTTAAGCAACTTCGAGTAGGCTTTATTATGTGGGGAATGATTTTGATGACAATCTTGCAAGGAATGATTACAGTAACTTCCGATGCTCCTTTGATTGTGATGAACAAAATAGGGTTTATGGATACAGCGGCAGGCAAAATTCTAAAAAGAGCTTCTGGCAACGTCAATGGTGTTTCCAAATCATTATTGGGATTAACGCATCATACTTTATTTATGGATTATCATTTCAAAGGCTATGACCATATTTTTAACATAAGTTATGTTGCCAAAGATGGTTCAATTACTCGTTTGCCAATTATGGACGAAGGTGGTTCTCCAAGCTATCTTATTTATGGAACCAATTGGGCGAAATGGACATTTAGGGTCAATGGACCTGGTAAGCAAGTCAAACAAGGACAGTTTGGGCGAGGCGTAAGAGATTTTACGGCTTTTTGGGCACACAAACAAGGGATAAAGACAAAAGATGCTACCTTTGTAGTTGAACTCAAAACAGTCGAAATTCCAGCTGGGTATGTTCCCGATTTGCTACGCAAACAAAGAGCTTTGCCTTGGGAGACGATTGGAACAGCTACTTGGAACGACAACCAATTTGAGATGCAAATAGATAGTAACTACCAATACTTGTTTAGATAAATCAATTTATGCCCAAGACAAAAAATTTAATTATTGGAGCCAATAGCTTTTTGAGCCGAGCGATTAGCCAGCAATTACTCGCTGCTGGAGAGGAGGTAGAAGGGGTGATTCATCGCAATACTGATAAATTGCTACCCAATATAAGCTACCATAAAATGGAGGCGCTGACGAGCTTGCCCAACGATTATACACAGGTATATGTTGTGAGTGCTTATATTCCGAAAGGGAACGAAAATAGTGCGGAATTGCAACAACGATTGTATGAAGCAAATATACAATTGCCACAGCTAGTGGTACAGCATTTTAGTCGAGCCAAAATAATTTATGCTTCGAGCGTGTCGGTTTATGCCGAACAAGAGGAGGCACTGAATGAACAAAGTGAAACGAAACACTTGACGGCTTATGGCAGTAGTAAACTTTGGGGCGAAGCAGCGATTAAGACCGCCTCGCAATACGCTATTGTGCGCATATCGTCGATGTATGGCGAGGGCATGAATACGAGTACTTTTTTGCCGAGAATGATACAGCAAGCCTTGCAAGAGCAAATGCTAAAAGTGTGGGGTGATGGCAGTAGAGCCCAAAACTATATAGCCGTACAAGATGTCGCTCGCTATATGATAGCTGCCGCTCAATATGCTTCAAATGGCATTTATTTGGGGGTGGATACTTGCTCTTATACGAATTTAGAGATAGCACAAATTATACAACAATACACCAATTGTGCGTTGGAATATACAGGAGTCGATAACTCCCATTCGTATTATTACGACAATCAAAAAACACAACAACAACTTAATTTCAAACCAACCAATACGTTGGCACATCATATAGAATCATTGATAGAATGGAACAAAAAAAAGTATTAGTCACAGGTATTGGCGGCAATGTAGGACAAGGAATTATTAGAAATATAAAAGCATCTGATTACGATATCAGAGTAATTGGAACAAACATTAGTGCTTTTTCTCCAGGCAATCATTTGTGTGATGCCTTCTATGAAGTGCCTTATGCGTATGACGAAAATTATATTCCGACGATACAGAAAATAATAGCAAAAGAAGGCATTGATTTAATCATTCCTTCTACTGACTATGAGTCCTATTACCTTTCGGTCAATAGAGATCAATTAAACTGTCCTGTGGCAACTTCTGCAGCCAGTACGACTACTATTTATTTGGATAAATACGAGACTTTTTTGCACCACGAAAAGCACGGTATTGCGTTTGCAAAAGCCACCTTACCATCGCTCTACAAAGGCGAATACAAGGAGTGTATCCTCAAGCCTAAGAAGGGAAGAGGTTCTAGAGGATTGCATATCAACCCCAAAAGTTGGGATCAGTTCTCGGACGAAGAATACATGGTACAAGACTTGATAAGAGGCAAAGAAATTACTTGTGCTTTTTATGTCAATAAACAAAATCGCCTGCATGGTATGATTACGTTTGAGCGCGAGCTCGAAAATGGTGCAACCAATCAATGTACGGTGATTGACGACTATGATACTCAGCTCAAAAAAATCATTCTGCAAATGATAGAAAAAGCTAATTTTGCAGGAGCTGCCAATCTGCAAGCTATAGTGAATGAAGAAACAGGGGAAATTTCTCCGTTCGAAATCAATTGTAGAATATCGGGTACCAACTCGATTCGCTCCAATTTTGGATTCAAAGACGTAGAATACACCTTGCAGGAGTATGTGTACGACGAAATGCCCGAATACGTCAATACCACTAAAGGTTCGGCAGTACGTATTTTGATGGATGTGATTTATAGAGATGCGACCGATTTGACTCAACTCAAAGACAATTCTTCTGATTTTTATTTGTTCTAAAAAAAACTATTATGCCTGCTGCTACACCAGTTTCTTATGTTCTTTTTGATGCTTGCTTGACGCTCATGCACAAGCCTACGTTATGGCAAAAAATGCTAGGCGTACTCGCCAATAATGGCTATCAGGTTAATCCACAAGAACTCGAAACGAAACATAAAATTCTATCAGAAGCTATTCATTTTCCTGATCAAACGTCCAAGGATTTTTATCAACAATTCAATGCGGAAGTGCTTTATGCTTTAGGTATTTTGCCTACCAAGGAGTTGCTAAAACAGATTTTTGAAGCCTGTACCTACTTGGAGTGGGAAGCCTACGACGATACCGCTGTGCTGACCGAACTGAATTTGCCTATCGGCGTTTTGTCTAATTTCAATAGTACACTCAAAAACAAATTGGATAATTTGGTAGGCGATATTTTTGACCAAGTGATTATTTCAGAAGTATTGGGTGTAGCCAAACCAAAGGTGGAATTTTACGAACAAGCTATTGAACTGATAGGAGTAGCTCCAGAAGAAATTCTCTATGTTGGGGACTCTATTAAACTAGATATGCAGCCTGCTTTGGCAGTCGGTATGCAGCCTTATTTGATTGATAGAAATCAAATTTTTATGAATTATCCGCAACGCCTCGATAGCTTGCAGGATCTCCAAAAGTATCTTTAATGTCTCTATCTACGACAACCAAAAAATTATCCTTGGTCGTTCCTGTTTATTTTGAACAAGAATGTATCCATCAGTTTATCAAAGAAACAACGGCTGTACTAGCTACGCTACCGCTCGACTACGAAATTGTGTTTGTAGATGACGGAAGCCAAGATAATACGGTGCCGCTTATCAAAGAAAAAGCAGTAGAAAATGACTGTATCAAGCTGGTAGAACTTTCTTATAATCATGGCAAACAAGGAGCGGTGACAGCAGGAATACGCTACGCCACAGGTGATTATTTGCTCTACATGGATCCTGATTTGCAAGACCCGCCAGACGAAATACCAAGATTTGTAGCCGAAATAGAGAAAGGCTATGATTTGGTGTTTGGTATTCGAGAAGAAAAAATGGACTCGTGGCTCAACAGTCTTTTATCTAAAATATTCTGGGGGACGCTCAATAAATTTACAGGCTTACAAATCCCCAAGGGCTTGGCAGTAATGCGTATTTTTAATCGAAAATTTGCAGACAAATTCAATGAGTACGGCGAGCATAACCGATTTATAGAAGGAATTTTTATACACATTGGTATGAAACGTTCCGAAATTGTGATTAAACAACGAGAGCGTTTTGCAGGGACTAGCAAGTTTAATTTTAGTAGAAAAATGGCGTTGGCATTCAATGCCATACTAGATTTTTCGCAACTGCCCTTGTTGTTTGTCGTGCGTTTTGGCTTCTTTTTGTCGCTTGTAGGCGTACTCACTTTGGTCGGAATTGTTATCGCTAAGCTATTTTTTATAGATTTTCAAGCGGGCTGGCCTTCTTTGATGAGTGCCATTTTATTGGGGACAGGTTTACAAATATTTTTTATGGGAATTGTAGCCGTGTATATTGGCAAAATATACAAAGAGAGCAAACCAAGACCTTTATTTTCGATAAGAGAAACAACCAATATTGACGATGAATAAATTAGCGATTATTGGGTCGGGCGACCTCGGGCAGCTCATTGCTCATCATGCCGAACAAGATGCAGGTATCGGCGTAGCAGGTTTTATCAACGATTTTGTACCAGTAGGTACAAGCATTGCGACCAGCCAAAAAAACTACACCGTACTAGGTGGTGTAGAGGATATTATGACACTCTTCGAGCAAGGAAAAATAGATAGCCTGATGATAGGAATCGGCTACAAATACTTTGACTTCCGTCAAGCTGTTTTTGAACGCTTTCAGGGCAAAATCCCTTTTGCCAATGTCATTCACAGCAGTTGTTATGTCGATAGCTCTTGCCAATTGGGCGAAGGCATTTTTATGCTGCCACACTGCACGCTAGATTATAATGTACAGCTAGCCGATAATGTATTACTCAACACAGCTTGTACCATTGCCCATGATTCGAGTGTAGGCAAGCACAGTTTTTTGTCGCCACGAGTCGCTATGGCAGGATTTATAGAGGTAGGAGCGTGTTGCAATATTGGTATCAATACCACGATTATTGACAATGTCAAAATAGCGGACGATGTGCAGACAGGTGGCGGAACGGTCGTGACCAAAAACTTGGATAAAGCAGGTTTATACGTGGGTGTTCCTGCTCGATTTGTGCGGTAGAGTCTACTTAATCTAGCGGTAACCATTAAAGTAATAATAGTAACCGCTCGGCTTGAGTATTTCGTAGTTTTTGGGTATACTATTTAGTTGAGTGCTAACTCCTTCTCTGACACTACTGTAAGTAATGTTAGAAGAGTCTTTGTTATTGATATATAGGTACTCAATAGTGTCAATACGGAAGTCGTCAGTCCATTGATAATAATATAATTTTGGATTGCCCAAGGCATTCTGTTTTAAGCCGTAAACAGCTTTTTGGTCAGGGGCATAAACCGCATTAACAAAACTGAAGTCATAAGAGAAATGTCTAGCACCTTTTTGCAAGTAAATTGTTTCATTCTTGTTAGTTGACTGTCCACTTCCAGATGTCCAATTCACTACAAAATCTAATAGACGATCACCATTAATATCCATTATAGTATCTGATACATAACTCATTTCATCTTGCAAATGATGTAATAGGTGGGTAAAACTATCTTTATGTACTTTGTAAATATCGAGGTGTGTGTCGTCCCAAACGCCTCCTGACCTCCTAATGATAAGATGTTTGTCTGTATCAGAAAATAGATTGCCTTGTCTGGCTTCCCACCAAACGGTATTGTAGGCTCCATTAGAGGTGTCTCTCCCTTGTCCGCTCCAAGCAGTATTCCAGTTAGCTTTCGCCAATAGCAAAACACTATCTAAGGTATTTGAAAACAGTAAACTATCTGCTTTAGCACTTCTTTCTTGCTCCAACAACACCATTGAATCTACTTCCATTTCTAAATCGTCAAAATCTTCCTCTTCCACCTCTAGTGTATCAACTACTACTGGTGATGGCGTAGTTTTTTGTGCTATAGGATTATTTAGCGACAGCAAATTGCGCCAGCTAAAGCCATCAGGCTGAAAAAGCACGACAATAAGAATAGCTACGGCAATAAAATAGGCAAGAAGTTTCATACAAAATGGATAAGGTAGAATGATTTTCAATAATTAGCACAACTATCAAAAGTACTAAAAAAATGCCACCTACTCCAAAGGAAGCAGGCGGCATTTTTGATAAATAGTTAATAACCTCTATTACTCTACTACAAACTTACGTTGTTGTGTGTAGCCTGCATCATTGCTGATACGCAGATAATAAATACCTGTTGCCAGTTGGCTAGTCGCTACTTGCAGACGTTGTCTGTTGCTTGGTTGTATCGTTTGTGTACTTTGATAAACTTGCATACCCAAAGCATCGTAAACCACCAAGCTAACTTGGTCGTCCACATTGGCATTGAGTTCTATATTCAATACCTCATTGGTTGGTACAGGATAGACCCGAACAACATTCCAACCTTCAATTTCTACGGCTTTCCAGTCTGAATAAGTCGCACTTCCGTCTAAATCTACAGCTTTGACACGGTAGTAAGATACGCCACGATGCGGGTCATTATCGAAGAGTTGGTATTCGGCAGTAGCTAAACCTAATGCTTGTACTGTTTCAATCGTTTGTGCTGTTACGGCATCTTGCGAGCGTTGTATTTCGTAGTAAGCGGCATCGGCTTCGTTGGCTGCCGCCCAATCAATTTGTACTTGATTGTCATTGATGGCTTTCGCCTCAAAATTATTCAAATCCAAGGTCAATAAAACAGGCTGAGTAGGCACAATAATAAAGTGCGAAAAAGAAGCTACTTCTACTTCGATGGCAATCACATCAGTAATGTCATCAAATGGTGCAGTGATTCCTCCAGACATCGTTTGGACAGTATGAGGTACGACTACGTGAGGACCGACACCAATCGTTCCACTGGCATATTTCCAGACTTCAATATCAGTAGTAGGATTGATTGTGCCAGGAATTGGGTTGGTTGGGTTGGTTCCCCAAAATGTCTGTGCTGCGAGAGCATCAAGTTCTGTTTGTGTGAAAAATAAGCGAATGCCAGCAGCACTGTTATTGGTGGGAGTCATATCCCAATGACGTTGCAAGTAAGGGTAGTTGGTACTCATGTAATTGACCGTCTGTACTGTCGGGTCAAAAAACACATCCACAACCATATTTCCTAATGCTTGATTATCGCTGGCATTGACTTTGTCCAGAAAGGCAACAACAGGTTCGCCTGCTACATCGTCCATGAACGTGTACCAATTAGGCTCATTATTGAGGTCGCAAGTAGCGGTCGTAACGAAGTCAACTAAGGTGTCTTTTTTTGGACTAAATGCCCGAATAGTTTCAGGTGTGCTAGCCGTCAATTCTCCACAACGAGAAGTTTGCAAATTGATATTGAACGCAATCTCAGTTGCTGTAGTTGGCATCAACATTTGATATAAGAACGGCGTAGCAGGGTCGTTATCGTCATCACTTACTGTGACCGTATTGGCTCCTGTATTGCTATTGATGTCCGTCCAGGTATAGTCAATGAAATAAGGCGAAGAGCCTGTTATGGTCAATGGAACATATTGCGGTGTGCCATATTTGCATAAATAGATACTATCTAGGTTGGTCATAGCAGGAGAAACCAAAGGCGGCAAATTAAATGCCCAAATACCGGTAGCACTACCATTGATATTATCACTATTGACCCCCGTCTGAAATTCCAAAAATGGGTGAATCGCTTGAAAATCAATAGGGGCAGTCGGGACGGCAGCCAAGTTTGTTTCCTTTGTTCCTTCTATCTCTTTTACTTTGACAAAGTCAATACAGAACGCATAACCATAAGGCTTGCGAAGAAAAGCAGGTGTACCGGATATCGTCGATTCTATAAACACAAAACTACTAGAGTTTCCATTGGAAATTAGTTTGCCATGTGGTGCATTGAGTGTTTGTGTTTTATTGGCTCCGAAGTAGTAATATTGACCTCCTTCTAGTCGAAGTGAATCGAAAGTATTGTTATCATATAAATAAGTAGTACCTAAAAATTCGGCATAGCTATAGTTTGCATTTCTGTACAGATGAGCAGGCTCATCTTGATCCTCAAAGCGTATTTTATTGTAAGCCAAACCATCACCCATGTAGAATATTTTATCATCTACACGGTTGGTATTGGTGTTGTTCAAAAATATCATTTCGCTCGTACCAGCATTGAGTGTGAAATTAGTAGCGGTTCTAATATCCCATGGGTAGC
Organism: uncultured Saprospiraceae bacterium; assembly: GCA_937139495.1. Taxonomy (GTDB): domain Bacteria; phylum Bacteroidota; class Bacteroidia; order Chitinophagales; family Saprospiraceae; genus Aureispira. The sequence goes on from CAKZQC010000014.1 coordinate 40,217, forward strand.
GAGTCGTATTGTTCCAATGCTGATAATAAGTACCGTTGCACTTATGTGTAATGGTAGAACTACCCAAATTGAGGGTACGGGCTGTGGTTGTTGTGGAAGAAAATTGAGCTGCTAAAGTCAAGTTATGATTGTTGGTATTGACAGTACCGCTTAGCAGAGAGAAGATACCATATCTTCTGAAGGTGATATTGGTGCCAGCCCAATCATTGTCAAACTCCAAATCTCCTTGCAAGTTCCATACTCCCGTAGGATTATCAAACTCTAGTTTGAATACTTCTAGTACTGTTCCATTGGTTTGCAAATCACCACTACCCATCATGATAATATCGCCTCGATAGTCAAACTGTGTCAAGGTTAAATCCATCATTAGACTTTCGTCAATATAAATTTGACTAATAGAGAAAGCAATGTTTCCGCTAGTAGAGCCTGTGCCTATTAGGCGAGCATCTGCTCTGAAGATAAGACTACGGCAATAAACCGAACTACTCACGGTACAGCCGTTGCTACTAGCAGAATAGGATAGGGCATCGAATATAACAGAATCCAATACACCCGGAACACAGGCACTATCACCAACCAAATTGGCAGGATTAGTTGTCCAGTGTCCTTGGTCATTCCAGTTTCCTTCAAAGTCGGTAGCATTGCTACTCAATGCTCTCCAGTAGAAAGTACTTCCTGTTCCAGTCGTAAAATTAAAATTAGTATTGTCGCCTGCGTCAATAGAATTAGTTGCTGTAATCGTAGCATTGGCACTGTTGTCCAGACCACTGATAGAAGCGTATTCTATATTGTTGGAGCCTTGCACAGCAAAAGGAATAATACCTGTGGCATATCCTGTTGTTTGCAAAATTATTTGTTCGGAACAGTTACCCACCGCATTTAAATTTCCAGCAATATTGACATAACTGTTGACCGCTGAACTAAACGTATAGGTTTTGCCAGCAGTCAAATTCATATTGCCATTATAGAGTGCCATACTTCCCGACACATCAACTCGACTACGAGCCGTAAGCGAACTATAATGCGAATAACTAAAATTGCCGTCGCCTAGCAGCGTAATATCTCCCTGAATATCGGTATCATAATAAATAGTGTACGCATCGCCATAAAAAATAACGTTGGGTAATGAACGCATACTAATAGCTGAAAACGTAGTCGGTTGGAAGTGAACGGTCGTCGTTCCTGTATAAGTTTTTAGACCTCCTCGGTCATACATACTCCATCGGTCATTTCGATGCAAGTATATTTGCGTGCTGTCCATGAATACCTGCCCTACGTATAAGTAGGCTAATATTAGGGTGTCGCTATTGGTTCTCAATATACTGGTTCTGTCTCTTGCACTGATACCTCTGGTTTTTAGACCATTGTAGTTGCCTACAATCGTATAATCGGATTCAGATTCAAGTTCTGAGTTGATATTCATTTCTGCATCATTGGTTTGTATGGTTTTACCAATACCAATGTAGAACATAACACCGCCTCCAATATCTCTTATTTGACAAGTACTGGTACCTGTGAAATCTCCAAAAATATTCAGTCGGTCACCTAAACGAAATTGTCGTCCAGCAACAATTGTATTTTCAAAGGTAATATCACGACAATATCCTGCCGAGTCCATTTGAGCAATCGTATTGCTAGTATAAGAATTGCCATCAAAAAATACATCATCAACAGGCGTGGGTAAGCAAGCGGCAGGAATAAACAAAGCCCCTACTTTTTCTTCCCAATTACCTAGCTCGTGCCATTTGTTGCTGACAGCATCTCTAAAATAGAGTTGGCGACTAGGGGTTGGTGGATTAATAGTCCAGTTTGGATCATTGCCATTGGCATCAATACTATTATTAGCAATATAGCTTCTGCCACCTGTTATATCTACATCTACGTTTGTCAACAATACATTATTGAGTGTCAACACTCCAGGAGTTAATTTCTGAATCGTCATTCTTCTGATATTATCAGATATAGAAGCGATGGGGTAAAAATGATCACAATGGTTGGGAGCAAATACATTTTCCAGTCGCACATGCGGACTAGAATGATTGTGCCAACCAAAACCACCTCTTTTGTCATCAAAGTAGAGGTTCTTGAAAGTAATCCATTGTGTATTCTCGTAGTGCAAATACAAACGCATATTTACAAAAAGATGCTCTACCACCGAATTATAACTCAAGTTTTGATTCAAATAACTATAAACGCCATTATTATTTTGAGGTAGGGCAGGGTTAGAATTCATAGAAATAGAGTCGTACTCCAAGCCTCTTCCGAGTCCTACAAAATTGTATCCATAATACCATTCAAAGATAAGGTGTGAACCTGTGGCATCAAACGTAGCGTAGTTGTTGGTCAAGCTATCGAAATCCAAACGCCAACAATATTCGGCATGTCTTCCATCAATTCTTATGGTCGAATTATTCAAAATAAGCCCTCTATCGGCATTGCCATTCTTGCTATGAAAAAAGTCAAAAGAGACCTCTTGCCCATTGGTGTTGAGTGTGCCACCCAATAGTTCTGCAACACCACCTTCGTTAGGAGACAAATTACTAAGAATGTTATTCAAATCTTCTACGTGCAAGGCACTCAATAATCTAAATTCAGTAGCTGCCGCACCATCAAAATCCATCTTGAGTATCGTCAGCATTTTGCCACGAGCATCTATTGTTTCGATGCCAGTACGTTGAGAACGAAAACGAAGGCTACCGTCAAAATCAAAATCTAGATTTTCGGCTAGTGCAAACGAGCCATATATATCTAAACTAACACCTGAAGCCCCCTGTATAATAGGTGTATTGCCTAGACTAATCGTGTTGTCCCAAATCAAACTATCACAATTGGAATTGGCGTTGAGATTGACTGTTATTCCTGCTGTATTGAAGGCTGCTGCCATAAAAAAGACAGAATTGGTAGAATTGGGGGCTTGTGTAGCTGTATTGCCACTATTGTAGCTATCTACCCACCACTTGGTAGGGTCATTGAAGTTGCCACTAGTTCCTTTCCAAAAGTATTGTTTATTAGGCTGTGCAAATACAGCGGTACTAAAGGCTAAAAAAATAAATAATAAAGTAAGTTGTAACTTTCCTAACATAATTTACGTGATTGATTATTTTTAATAATAAAGTTGTTTAAGAAGTCAGTTTGTGGGAAAATGATCTTTCATTTTCACTTGAAGTGACTTTTAAAACAACTCCAATTCTAATATTTGCGAAGATACTATTTTATAATGCAAAATAGAACAGATTTATTGAGACAAAGGTCATAAAATGACAAGAAATGAGTGGATACAACACTGTTTTAGAGTTGTTTAACAAAAAAGCAACCTATTCAGTAAAAAGAATAGATTGCTTTATTAGGTGTTCCCAAAATTAGACACGATTTAACAAGTCGTGTGCTTACTCGACCACAAATTTGCGTTGTTGCGTGTAACCTGCATCATTGCTGATACGCAGATAATAAATACCTGTTGCCAGTTGGCTAGTCGCTACTTGCAGACGTTGTCTGTTGCTCGGTTGTATAGTTTGTGTACTTTGATAAACAAGTATACCGAGCGCATCATAAACCACCAAACTAACTTGGTCGTCAACATTGGCATTAAGTTCTATATTTAATACTTCGCTGGTTGGTACAGGATAGACCCGAACGACGTTCCAACCTTTTAACTCTATGGCTTTCCAGTCGGAGTAGGTGGCACTTCCGTCCAATGCTACTGCTTTGACACGGTAGTAAGATACGCCACGATGTGGGTCGTTATCCAGTAGTTGGTATTCGGCAGGAGCCAAGCCTAATGCTTGCACAGTTTCTATGGTTTGTGCTTCGATGGCATCTTGCGAGCGTTGTATTTCGTAGTAAGCGGCATCAGCTTCGTTGGCTGCCGCCCAATCAATTTGTACTTGATTATCATTGATGGCTTTCGCCTCAAAATTATTCAAATCTAGCGTCAACAAAACAGGCTGTGTTGGTACAATAATAAAGTGTGAGAAGGAGGCGACTTCTACCTCTAATGCAATCACATCGGTAACGTCATCGAACGGCTCTGTAATCGCTCCAGCCATCGTTAGGACGGTATGTGGTAGGATGATAGGAGGACCTACACCAATAATTCCGCTAGCATATTTCCATACTTCAATATCAGTAGCAGGATTAATCGTGCCAGTCATTGGATTGCTTGGATTGGTTCCCCAGAATGTCTGAGCGGCGAGAGCATTAAGTTCTGCTTGTGTGAAAAATAAGCGAATGCCAGCAGCACTGTTATTGGTGGGATTCATATCCCAATGACGTTGCAAGTAAGGGTAGTTAGTACCCATATAATTGACGGTTTGTACCGTAGGATCAAAAAACACATCCACAACCATATTTCCTAATGCTTGATTATCGCTGGCATTGACTTTGTCGAGAAAGGCAACAACAGGTTCGCCTGCTACATCGTCCATGAAGGTCTGCCAATTAGGCTCGTTGTTGAGGTCGCAAGTAGCGGTAGAAGAAAAATCAATTAAGGTATCTTTGGCAGGTGCCACGACATAAAAAATAGCAGGTGTGCTAGGCGTCAATTCGCCACAACGCGAAGTTTGCAAATTCATACTAAGCGTGGTTTCTCTACCTGCCCCAGGTATTTGCAACAAATGTGTAAAAGGAGTAGCGGGGTCATTGTCGTTGTCCACAACAGTAAATACGTGCGAACCACTTGCCCCCAAATTATTTGTCCAAGTATAGTCAATATAGTAAGGAGAAGTTCCTGTCATGGTGATAGGTGCAAACCTAGGCGAAGCATATTGGCAATACTCTACACTGTCTGGATTCGTAAACGCAGGTAACACAAGTGGTGGCAAATTAAATGCCCAAATGCCCGTAGCAGTTCCGTTGATATTATCACTATTGACCCCAGTCTGAAATTCTAGGAAGGGGTGAATCGCTTGAAAGTCGGTCGGAGCGGTCGGTACGGTCGCTAGGTTAGTTTCTTTGGTGCCCTCTATGTCTTTGACTTTGATGAAATCCATGCAGAGTGCATAACCATAAGGTTTGTGCAAAAAAGCAGTCGTTCCCGATAGGTCGGACTCCAAGAACACCGAATTGCCAGCCGTACCATTTACGATTAATTTGCCATCTGGTGCGTGGAGTGTTTGTACTTTTCCAGCACCCAAATAATAGTATTCCCCACCTTCCATTCGCAACGAATCCATAGAATTGTCATCTACAAGATTGGAGGTGCCAAGCAGCTCTAAGTAGCCATATTGTATGTTGCCATGAATCGTATTAACACTGTTGTTTTCTTCTACTCGAACGGCGTTGTACGTGAACCCATCGCCCATGTGGTACGCTTTATGGTCGTTTCGTGTATGCGTATTATTCTTAAACACAATCGTACTGTTACTCGCATTGAGTGTCATGTTGGTACTGGTTCTGATGTCCCAAGGGGTATTGCCAAAGGCATTGTGGAAATAGATTCCGTAAGTGCCGTTGCACAGAATAGTAATTGTAGAAGTACCCAAATTGAGGGTTCTGTTATGGATTGTATTAGAAGAAAATTGAGACGAAATAGTAAGGTCGTAATTGTTGGTATTGAGCGTGCCTGCTAGCAATGCCAAAACTCCATTTAGTCTATTGCCAGCACTACCTCCAGCCCAACTATTGTCAAGGAATAAAGCACTCTGTAAGTCAAACACGCCTGTTGGGTTGTCAAACTCTAATCTACTAATTTCCAAAGGTGTTCCATTTGCATTCACAATACCGTTTCCTATCATTTTGATAATGCCTCTATAATCAAATCGAGTCATGTTATTGGCAAGGAAAAGACTTTCGTCAATATTAACAATGGTATTGGTAGAATTGGTAGTTAACCTTGCATCGGCTCTAAATAAAAGTGTTTTGCAAAAAACAGTACCCGTGACTAAACAGCTATTGCTACTAAGCGAAAAGGATTTATTATCGAAGATAACAGAATCTAAAATAGAAGGAATACAAGTATTATCACCTACCAAATTGGCAGGGTTGGTTGTCCAGTGTCCTTGATCGGACCAACTACCATCAAAGTCGCTTGGGTCGCTACTCAATGCTCTCCAATAAAAAGTGGTTCCTGCATTGGCAGGAAAAGTAATATTGCTATTGTTGCCACCATCAATAGAATTGGTAGCCGTGATAGTTGTTGCATTGATATTATTGATACCCTGAATGTAAGCAAAATCTATATTGACATTGCCTGCAACATCAAGAGGAGTCGTTCCTGTAGCACCTGTATTAGTTGTTTCAATATTGATGACTTCGGCACAGTTTCCAATCGCATTAAAATCTCCAGCTACGTTTATGAAACTACCATTGTTGGAAGAGAAAATATACCTTTTTCCTGCCGTAAGGTATATATCGCCATTGTAAGGAGGGAGAGTACCCGAAACATTGAGGGCAATATTATAAGCAAGATCGCCATGATAAGAACGGCTAAAATTGCCATTTCCTTTCAGGGTCAAATCGCCTTGTATTTCTATGTTCTGTATGAATACCCTCATGTCATCATGAAAGACCACATTAGGAAGTTTGGTAATACGCAATTCAGTAGCGGCACTCATAAAATTGAAGGTGGCATTGCCCGAATAGTTTTTGGCTCCACCATAGTCATAGATTACCCAAGCGCCAGACTTGTGCAAATAGACTTGCGTACTATCAAAGAAAATAGTAGCAGGCAAGAAAGAGCCTGCCGTTAGAGTATCGCTACCCATACGCAGTATAGAGGGGGAGTAACCCCTAATTTGACGATTGGTATTAGAGGTGTAGTTCCCTACCATTCTGTACTCCGAATCAATTGTTAGGAGCGTATTCGTATTCATAAAAGCTCCATTGGTCTGTATGGTGTCGTTTTTGCCCGAATAATTGATGGCATTGCCATTGACGGTCAATGATGGGGCACCTCTAAAACTACCAAAAATATGGAAGGTGCTAGCTACATTAAATTCAACATTGGCAGGAATGCTAGCATCAAAGCTGATGTCACGACAATTGGCAGCAGAATCAAATCGTACTTCTGTATGACTCGAATACGAACTAGCATCAAAAAATACATCATCAACGGGAGTGGGCAAACAAGTAGCAGCAAAAAAGTTGACTCCAATTTTTTCTCGCCAGTTACCCAAAGTATGCCAATCTTCATTGACTACATCACTAAAATAAAGTTGCCTAGAAGTAGGTTCATTAATTGTCCAGTTTGCACTGTTTCTGCCAGCATCTATACTATTGTTGGCAATATAACTTTTGCCGCCTGTCACATCGCAGTTTACATTCTCCAATAGCACGTTATTTAATATAAGTGTACCGGGTGTCATCTTTATGATGTTCATTTTTTGTCCTGTCGTAATATTCGGTGCTATGGGATAAAAATGACTGCAATTAGGAGGCGTAAACACATTCTCTAAACGTACATTGATATTGGCATAACCTCTCCAGCCAAAAGTAGCTCGCTTGTCTTGGAAATAAAGGTTATGTATATTGAAGTATCTATTGTTGTTGTCCGAAAAGTACATAGACAGTTCTAGAAAAAAATGTTGTACCTCTGCATCATGACTGCCTTGTATATTCAGCTGATTAGATGCCCCCGAATAACTCGAAGGTCTGCTATCGTGGGTTTTTAGCGTAATAGAATCGTAGCTCATGCCACGTCCAAAAGTAGTAGTAGTATAGGTGTAGGCACTAATGGTTAAGTGCGAACCTGTAACATCAAACGTACGGTAGTTGCTCGTAGCATTGTCAAAATCGACCTGCCAAGAAGCACCATAACCATCAATGTCAATAGAAGAATTGGTCATAATCAGCCCTCTATTGGGACTATTATTATTGGTAATAAAGTAATCGAGCGATACAGCTTTGCTGTTGGTATTGAGTGTGCCACTCAATAACTTAAATACACCACCTTGTGTAGCGAGGGAATTCGTAACGATATTATTGAGATCATCTACGTGTAGATTGCTCAATAACTTAAATTCTGTATTGATGCTCCCATCAATAACCATTTCCAAAACTTGTAATGTTTTTCCTTTAGTTTGTATGGTTTCAATTCCAGCACGTTGAGAGCGCAATCGGAGTTGTCCCCTATAATCAAAATTCATATTTTCTGCTAATGCAAAGGAGCCGTATATATCCAAACTGACCGCAGAATTGCTAACCAATCTAGGAGCATTGCCTAGCGCAATTGTATTGTCCCAAAACATAGTATCGCAGTTGGCATTGCTAGCCACTGTAATCGTATTGCCCGCAGAGGTGAAACCCGCAGCCATGAAAAAAGTGGAGTTGGTGGAGTTGGGCGCTTGTATGGCGGTCGTTCCACTATTGTAGCTATCAACCCACCACATTGTTGGGTCATTAAAATTGCCGCTACCACCTTTCCAATAGTATTGTTTGTTGGGTTGAGCGAATAAAGCACTGCTCATACTTAAGCAGATAAAAAATAAAAGATAATGTAATGGTCGAAACATAGTTACGGATTGAAGTTGTTTTAAAAGTCAATTTGTGGTAAAATAAGTCCCAACGTTCGTTGGGATTCGTGATAAGATTTTTCTTTCAATCAAGTTGAAAATTCGATGAATAGCCTTAGCTTGTCTTCCAACGTGAAGTTGGAATCAAGACAAACAGACACAGGGGCTATTTAGCTAATTTTTAATGCAGAGTGGTAGGAAAAGATATATCATTTGGATATGAAGTGATTTTTAAAACAACTTCATTGATTAGTAATAACCTTTAATGAAATTGTTAAGTAGGTGGACACAAATAATGGGTGTTTAAAAGTGCGTTAATTTTTTTGATTATTGAGGACAGGACGATAAGAATCGTAAAAATTACAGCTTTGAAATGCCTTATTATTTTTGTCCACTTACTTATGTTTTAAATGGTTTCTTTTTTGGGAAATGTTACTAAAATAAAAGCTTTTAACGAAAATGAATAGCGTTTAGGTACGCTCTACACTCTAAAAGGGAGAACAGCTCTCCAAACAAAAATAGAGAAATAAACACTCAGTGTTTATTTCTCTATTTTGACTGCTTAAATACCCAACAAGAGCTGCAATGTCGGCAAACCTACTTTCATTCTATCAGGGTGTAAGGTGGTTTGTAGCGTGTTTTTACTTTTCACAACACCATTTTTGACCAACTGCAACATTTTTTGGCGTTCGGGAGGCGAAAAGTGTGCAAAGGTACGGCGTAGGGTCGGCAAAATATGTTGGAAATGTTGGTCTTTGAGTTGACTGACCCAATCGTCAATCATTTGCCAAAGTACGCCATGATGGAGCAGCAATAAGCCACTGCCATATAAGAAACCTTCTATCCAGTTGCTGGTATCGGTCACGGCATTGACTGCCGAGAGTTCGAGCGAAAGCGTCTGAGTGATTTGCTCCAATTCGAGTATTTCCGAATCCAAACAAATGCGAGTAGCAGCACCTCTTATTTTTGGGTGAACACCCATGGTATTGGACAACCCAATAAGCGTTGTTTTCCACGTCTGCAAGTGGTCGTCGTCATCTAATAGCTTGATCGATTTGTGGACAGCGAGCAATAAGCCAAATAATACTTGGCTCGCTTCTTCGTCAATTCCGCAGCTAGCAGGAGTGAGCGAGATACAAACCCTCGGAATCATTTCGTGCAGCAAGGCACTGACCATACTCAAATCCGTATTTCGTACATCGCCATAACGATGCAAATAAATCAAAGAAGGCAAGGCTTGCATTAAGTGATGCACATCTTTAGTGACGGCAGCTATATTGCGCAATTCTTGCAAAAGTTCGTCGATAGCATCAGGCAAATTTGCCTTCAATACTTGTTGTAATAGGTCGGTCAATTCGACCAAAGTAGTGCATTTTTTGGCTTGATGTAGCGACCAACTAACGGCAGCACTAGGCACGTCGTTGCCCCACATTCCTGCTTCTATAATCTGGACGGCAAACTCAGGCAACCAGCACATTTCCCAATATTCATTTTTGGTACTCAGCTCTCTGCCTGTGGCAATATCTGCTTTGCCAAAATCAATACTCAATAAATGCAGCTGATGTAGAAATTGACTTTGTTCCAAATCAAATGCTTGACGCAAATCCAAGCCACCTTTGGGGCGTGTACTTGTAGCCTTGAGCCAAACCGTTTCCGCTTTTTTGTACTTCGTCAATTTGAGTCGCTTGATACGACCTTGCAAGTCTTGTTGCAGCGGAATAATAGGAATGCTAGCAGGGACATCGCCCATTTTGTCCCCAATAATCAGCTTTCGCTCAATGAGCTGCAATTGGGATTCGTAACCGCCCGAAAAGACAGTGACGACCGCTTCCGATAGTTCCTCAATACCGGGGAGGGCATAGCCTCGAATGGTAGCTAAAGTGCGAGCCAATCGAGCCGACTCAATCGCATGAGCAGAGCTCGTCTCCAAGTCTTCTTTCTTGAATAACTGAGCGACTTTTGCCATCCAATGAATCGTTGCATCTTGACGATGATCATACAACAGCTCATACCAAGCAGGCGAAACCACCCCAGCACCATAACCGCTACTATTCGCAATACGATTATAGGTCCAAGGTATCCAAGTGGCTTTTGTTTTTATCTTCGGAATGCCTTTTAGCAAGGCATTGTCATCTTTTGTTTTGTAAGCTTTGAGATCGGCTAGGGCAGGGGTGTGCCATGCACCACAGACTACGGCTATTGTTTGGTAGCCATCTTTTATCGCTTTGCGCAATGTCTTACGCATATAAGCTTCTCGAATTAGATTGTAAGGCTGTTCGTTGTCGCCAATCTCGGTACGTAGCGCAGTCATCATGTCGAGTATGCTCTCAAACACAGCGGTATCTTCGCCACTCTGCTCAAACATGACTTCCCACCAGCGCTCTCTATCGGTATAGCCTGCCAGTTGTGCCAAATAACCCAAAGGGTCATAGGCAATGGCTTGCAATTGCTCGTCAGGTTCTTCTGTCTGTAAGGCTTTTAGTTTGTCGGGTACTTCCTGTAGCCCAAGCGATAGTGCTTGGGGTAAATCCATCTGTATCAACGGCACGGCATTCGCCACAGCAAACTGAAACGTCTGCCACTCAGGCGAAAAGTGCGTAAACGGATAATAAACCGCTTGATGCAAATTCTTGGGATTGTATATCAATGCTGCCACGGGCGGCAACAATTCGGGATCGGCGACATAATCCATCAAGGGATCTAATTCCAAAGGACCTTCTATCAGAATAATATCAGGCTGGAGCTGCTCCAATGCTCTCAAAACACGTTTAGCAGAACCAGGACCATGGTGGCGTACGCCCAATAAATGTACCGACATAACTTGTATTTAATAACGAAAAAAGCCAATAATAACCGAGCGGGCGAATGTCAATTCGCCCCAACGCCAAGAAACCGCACCCATAGTAGGCAGGCGAATTGCATTCGCCCAGCACCCACAGGAGGCAATCCATAGTAGGCAGCGATTCGCCCAGCACCCATTACTTCTCCCCAGAAGCACCCATAAAGAAGCGATTCCAACGGACACCGCCACCTTCGCCACGTAGCGTAGCGTTTTTGAGCGAAAGCCAAACAAAGAGCGGCTTACCTACAATATGATCTTCAGGTACAAAGCCCCACATTCTAGAATCGGCAGAATTATTCCTATTGTCGCCCATCATCCAATAATAGTCTAGCTTAGGCGTATAAGTCGTCGTTGCTTCCCCATTGATAAGAATTTGATTGCCTTGTACGGCTAGCGTATTGCCTTCGTAAGCCGTAATAATACGACGATAAATAGGCAAGTTTTTTAGTGTGAGTTCAATCGTTTTGCCCTTGGCAGGTATCGTCAAAGGACCATACCAATCAATATTCCAAGGGTAGTTTTTCTCATCAAAAGGAAAAATTCCACCACCATAAGTATTAGGTGGTGACAGTGCCGATTGGCGACTAATCGAGTCAATTACATTGCTGTATTTTTTGCGCAACTCAGCAGCCGTTTCGGCTGGAATATCTGCCTTAATCGTGTAGCCAGTACCCATTGGCGAAATATTGCTACTGTAAGTAACTGTATAATTTTCCTCTATTTCGGCTAAGGTTTTATTTCCTATATTGCCATTGAAATAAATATCATGTTTGTATTGAATATTAGGATAGTTGGTAGTAGTTTCTCCATTGACATACAAAACACCTGCTTTGACTTCTATCACGTCATTCGGAATACCGACACAACGCTTGATATAATGACTGCGTTTATCGACAGGGCGTACAATAATATCTTTCCCTCTTTCGCGCCACAATCTTTGGCGAGTCGCTTCTCTATTTTCTGTTAGTTCTCTATTGATTTGGTTGTAATATTGCATGCCATAATTGGCTGCTGCGGCTCCTCCAAATATCGTATCATCTTCAGGGTAATTGAAAACAACAGGGTCGTAACGATGGACAGATTGTAGGGCAGGAGCTCTGCGATAATCCCAAGTAGGCGTTTTGCTATAAGATTCTTTGGTAGAAAAAGGCAACATATTGTGTACCAACGGAAACGCTAGTGGCGTCATCGGCATACGAGAACCATAATGTACTTTGCTCACAAAAAGAAAATCGCCAACTAGCAAAGAACCCTCCATAGAAGGAGTCGGAATGGTATAAGCCTCTATCAAGAACATACGGATAAAGTGAGCCGCAAAAACGGCAAAAATAATAGATTCACTCCATTCTCGAACAACTGTTTTTTTAGGAAATGGATTTTCTTTGTCGAGCTTGCGCAATGCTACGGTATCATTTTCTTTTTGAGCAATGCGGTATCTTTTTTTGAGGTCTTTAGTAATCGCCCAAGTAGGTTGGTCGTAGTCGGGCTTGCGAACAAAACCCATATAAGGCAACCAAGCAAAAGGCACTAGAATAGCAAGGGCATTTTCCCAAAAGCTGTAAATTCGGAAAGACTTGTTGAGCTCGATGAGCATTCCTGCAGCCACAAAAAAGTTGAGGATAGGCACTAACCAAAGTACCGCCCACCAAGTTGGGCAACCAATTACTTTTGTCCAGACATACAAATTATATCCAGGGACAAGTGCCGCCCAAGCAGGTTGATTGGCTTTCGCAAAAAGAGGTGCCATTCCCGCAAAGGGAAGTAGGTAATAAAACAGCAAAATGAGTAAGAAGTCCATATAGTATATCGCTTTTTGTGGAGTAGTATTTTGAATAAAAGGGTTCTTTGAACCTTAACTAATACTACAAAGAAGCATTGTTTTTTTTGAAAAAAAATAAAAAACCGACTGATGAGGAAAATTATTCGACAAAGGTATTCATAGGAATATCGAAAGCCGACTAATCCGAATATTTATTCGACAAAAGTAGTAAGAATAGCTTTGCTATGGCAGAATAGTAGGAAATTTGGAGTTTATTTTTGGGGCAAGCGTCCGTAGCTTTGCGTCCAACCTTTCCAGCGCATTTTGATGACACCAAAAAAGGCTTCGTTAAAAATAGCCGAACTCATCTTGGAAAAACCCTCCACTCTATCCTTGAACGTAATCGGAACTTCTCGAAGTTTGAAGCCCAACTGCCAAGCAGCAAATTTCATTTCTATCTGAAAGGCATAGCCTACAAATTGTATTTTGGAAAAGTCTAGTTTTTCCAAAAAGCTACGCTTGTAGCACACAAATCCAGCGGTCGCATCAGCCACAGGCATGAAGGTAATAAGTCGCACATAAAAAGAAGCCCCTCTAGACATCAAGAGTCGCTTGAAGGGCCAGTTGACCACCTCGCCACCACGGACATAACGAGAGCCGATGCCCACGCCTACGCCTTCTACTTGACAAGCTTTGTACAAGTTTTGCAATTGCTCGGGTGGGTGCGAAAAATCAGCATCCATCTCATAGATATATTGGTAGGTGGAGTCCAATGCCCATTTGAACCCATGAATATAAGCGGTGCCTAAGCCAAGCTTGCCTTGGCGTTCTTCTATAAAAAGACGTCCTGCAAATTCGGTTTGGAGTTGTTTGACAATGCCTGCGGTGCCATCGGGTGAGCTATCATCTACTATAAGTAAATGTACCGCAAAGTCGAGCTGGAGTACGACTCGAATGATATTTTCGATGTTCTCTTTCTCATTGTAAGTGGGCATTATGACTAGGTGTTCGGACAAAGTAGTATGTATTATGTAGGTGAACTATATTCAAGAGGTGCAGTACTAGTAGGCAATCAAAAACTACCTGTTTTTCTTGATTTTTTTAAAATCGTTGTGCAATGTAACAAAGTGTAATACCCCAAAACTATTATTTTGTTTTGCAATAAATAGACTCCTAGTAACAAATTTGCAAAAAAGAATGCACTTAGTTAAATACTTTACCTCAATTTTTGCGTATTTAATGTTTTAAAGTGCTATTAAATGAAAATTTGGGTAGCATTTGGCTTGACGGATTCTATTCTACAAAATATTACTATATTTTAATTCATTTAGCTCCACTTTAGTGACAACTTGCTTACCTTTGTCCTTCAAATAAGAAAAAAAAGACAGCTAGTAGGCTATATAAATAATAATCATGATAGAATTAGGACAATACAATACCTTGCGTGTAGCAAGAGATACCCCTGTAGGGATTTTTTTGGAGGACGACGAAGAAAATGACGTACTACTGCACGGTAAATTCATACCAGAAGGTGGACTCAAAGAAGGCGACGAAATAGAGGTGTTTATCTACAAAGATAACGAAGGTAGAGATATTGCGACAACGCAAACGCCCAAAATTACAGTAGAGGAATTTGCCTTACTAGAAGTGACTTCTATTGACAAATATGGTGCTTTTGTTGATATAGGACTTGACAAAGAACTGCTCGTGCCGTTCATGGAACAAGCATATAAAATGGAAGTGGGCAAGTCTTACTTGGTGTTTATGTATGTGGATGGTTTGTCCGATCGTTTGGCTGGCTCTACCAAGCTGGAGCAATTCCTAGACAACGAAGAAATCGAGTTGGAAGATGGGGCAGAAGTGGACGTTATTTTTTGGAAACAAACAGATCTGGGCTACAAAGTAATTGTCAATGATGAACATGTAGGGCTAGTCTATGCCAACGAATTGTTTAGCAAACCGCAAGCAGGAACACGTACGATAGGATATGTTCGCAAGGTCAGAGAAGATAACAAGTTGGATATTCGTTTGCAAAAAGATGGCTACGAACAAATAGAGCCAAATGCCCAAAAAATACTGGAATTGCTACAGAAAGAAGATGGTTTTGTGCCGTTGACCGACAAAAGTAGTCCAGAAGACATCAAAAGATGGTTGGGAATAAGCAAAAAAATGTTCAAAAAATCAATTGGCAATCTCTACAAACAAAAATTAATTTTGCTCGAAGTAGAGGGAATTAGACTCGTCAAAAAAGCCTAATTATTGGCTATTGCGGAAAGCAAAAAAGCGCTTCTATCTTTTTTTTGTAAAAGAATTTGATAGAACCTCAAAACTTTGATTATCTTTGCACGCATTCTATATTATAGGGTATAGGTGTACAATGTATTGGTAGAAAACATTTTGCTCTTAATTTAGTAGCTATTTTTTATGGTAATAGATAGCTTATTTTGATAAGAGACATTTTTTATAAAAATAAAGACAATAAAGACCCGTCAGAATTATGGCAAACGAGAACACAGAAATACAAGACTTATCGACAGAGGAGATAACAGACAAAGCAACCGATTTTTTTGAATCGAATAAAAGCATTATTTATGGCTTGGCAGGATTAGTTGTTATTGTTATTGTTGGTTTTTATTGGTACAAGTTTCAGTATCAAGCACCAAGAGAAATTAGTGCAGACGATGAATTGTTCAAAGCAGAACAAATGATGGAGCGCGATTCGTTTGAGCTAGCTCTCAACGGAAGAGATGTGCTAGGGCAAGAAGGAAGCAGTTTTATAGGTTTTAGTGGAATCATCGCACAGTATTCTGGTACAGAAGCTGCTAATATTGCACACTACAAAGCAGGTGCTGCTCTTTTGCGTATGGACAAGCCAGATTTGGCATTAGAATACCTTAAAGAATACTCTGGTCCTTCTGAACTGCAAGCACAAGCATACAGCCTAATGGGCGATGCTGCTTCTATGCAAAGCGACTTTAGTGCTGCATTGGGATATTACGAAGATGCTGCAGGTGCTACCGACAACACTTCTTTGCAAGTATATTATTACTACAAAGCAGGAAGATTGCAAGAACACCAAAACAAACCAGCCGAAGCTGCCAAATACTTCCAGAAAATAGCGGATAAGGATATGAAAGTAGCCGAAGCATTGGGTGTAGATAAAGATTTGATTCGTTTGGCTCAATAGTCAGCTTTTAGAAGTGCATCAAATACAAATGAAAAATAGGAGCAAATAAACATTTTTGCTCGAATCATATTATACTAATAGGCAAGATAGACCACTGTGTTCGTCTTGCCTATTTTTAATTAATGCTCTTCGCTGTAGCGGAAAGCACAAAATGGAACAGACATGACGACCAAAAAGAAAAACCTATCGGAATATACCGAAGAAAATATGCCCTCTGCCGAAAAATTAGCGTTCGGGATTATTGTATCGGATTGGAATCCGACAATTACGCATACTCTCTACGAAGGTTGTAGAGAGACCTTGCTCAAGCATGGAGCCAAGGAGGAAAATATCTATACACTACAAGTGCCAGGTGCCTACGAATTGCCGCAAGGTGCTAGAATACTCAATAAGAATAAAAATATAGATGCGACGATCTGTTTGGGTTGCGTTATCAAGGGCGAAACCAGCCATAATGAGTATATCAACATGTCGGTAGCTCAATCGTTGCAAAATATGGCTGTGGCGACGGGCAAGCCTTTTATATTTGGTTTGTTGACCCCCAATACCATGCAGCAAGCAGAAGATAGAGCAGGTGGTAAATATGGCAACAAAGGCGTAGAAGCGGCTGTTACGGCTTTGCGTATGGCTTCGATTGTAGATCAGTTGGGGGACGAAAAAAATAGTTCGATAGGATTTGCTAAAAAACAATAAGATGAAACTCAGTGTAATTGATACAGGCTATATCAAGCTTGATGGTGGTGGAATGTTTGGTGTAGTACCCAAAGTAATGTGGGAAAAACTGGAACAACCAGACGAAAATAATCTTTGTACGTGGGCAATGCGTTGCTTGCTGGTAGAAACGGACGGCAAAAAGATATTGATAGATACAGGATTGGGCGACAAACAATCCGCTAAATTCTTCTCGCATTTTCATCCGCATGGCGAAGCGACTTTGGTCAATTCATTGGCAAAACAAGGACTAACTAAAGACGATATTACCGATGTGTTTTTGACGCATTTGCATTTTGATCACGTAGGAGGAGCTTTGTATTATGATGGCGACCGCCAAGTGAAACCTACTTTTGAGCAGGCAACACACTGGAGCAATCAACGTCATTTTGATTGGGCGTTTACGCCCAATGCTAGAGAAAAAGCTTCGTTTCTGAAAGAAAATTTTGTTCCCTTGCGAGAGCAAGGCATTTTGAAAATGCTAGAAGACCGCCCTTATAATGAGCTACTGCCATGGTTGGACGGGATAGAAATAGCGTATGCTTACGGACATACAGAGGCGATGATGGTGCCGATTATCCATAAGGACGGCAAGCGAATTGTTTATTGTGCGGATTTGTTGCCTTCGCCGAGCCATATCGGTCTGCCGTATGTGATGGGCTATGATGTGCAGCCACTCAATACCTTGGTAGAAAAAGAATGGATGCTCAACAATGCTGTCGAGCGAGGCGATATTCTATTTTTTGAACATGCCAAGGCAATAGAAGCTTGTACGGTCAAACGAAATGAAAAAGGTAGAATTGTATTGGATAAAGCAGGCGATTTGAAAGATTTTATTGACTTGGATTAGTAGCGTCCGAGTGCAAAAAAAATCTAATTTGGCAAACGTGTCCATCACTCAGCAGTGATGGACACGTTTTTTTTTGATAGGAGATTAGCGTAAGCCCAATAGCTGGTAAATAGTAGTTCGGTCAAGCGGTAGCACGCCGCCACTCGGCAGGTCGCCTAAGTGTAGGTCGCCAATACTATGGCGAACAAGTCGCAACGTCGGAAAACCTACTTTAGCAGTCATTCTTCTTACTTGTCTATTTTTTCCTTCTGTTAGGCTGAGGTCAATCCAAGCGGTGGGTATTTCCTTGCGGAAACGGACAGGCGGCACACGCTCAGGCAGTGGTGCTTGTGGTAGTAGTGTTACTTTGGCAGTAGCCGTGCGATGTATTTTTTTATTAATTTTGATGTCCACACCTGTCGCCAGTTGTTCCAGAGCTTCGGGGGTAGGAATATCATCGACTTGTACCCAATAGCTCCGCCAATGCTTGTTTTTGGGGTGTAGTAGTGCATCAGTGAGCCGTTTGTCATTCGATAGAATTAACAACCCCTCAGAATCTTTGTCGAGTCGCCCAACAGGATAAATATCCTTGTCGAAGTCGAAATCTAAGTCCGCTAAAGTAATGTGTTGTGGTTGTTCTCTAGAGAATTGTGAGAGCATACCAAAAGGTTTATGGATAGCAAAGTATTGCACGGACATGAATTAAGCTTTTTTGCTTTTGCGAAATAAAAATGTGATGAATAACAAGACCAAGAGAACTCCTCCAATAATGGAAGCATAAAGTAGCGTTGAATCTTTCTCTTCGATAAGCATGGGGCTATAGTCGCCAATCTGTATAAATGCCGCCCACAAAAATGGGTGTGCTGCAATGGCTGAATTTTCAATGTTATCCAAATAAGATAATTTGGCTTGGCGAATCGCTTCGTCTTTTTCCATACCGAGCTTAATGTTTTTGTAGAAAGCTTCCATCAAGTAAGCTCCAGATTGGTCATTGAGACTCCACAAAGTAATCAGCAAACTAGGCGAACCTGCGTACATAAAGCTACGCCCAATACTAACGACGCCTTCTCCACGCTGCAACTTGCCCATACCCGTTTGGCAAGCACTGAGTACCACCAAACTAGCGTGCAAGTTTTGTTCTTTGATTTCGTAGCTGTACAAGAAATTATCTTGTACACAAGCATTATCTTCCGTAAACGACAAGCCAGATAGTTGGCTGGCTCCTTGATCGACGACTCCGTGCATAGCCAAATGCAAAATACCATAATGGCTAGCTTCGTGCTTGAATCGCTCTTCTGAAGCTTCTGATTGACGCAAAAATAAACCAGCATAGTTGTTTTGCAACATATCTATTTCACCTGCTGCACCAGGAAGCTCAATGAGGTGTTTTCGTATATTCACTTCTCGTTCGCCTCTACAATTGGGCGAATCAAAACTATAACTAGGTGCCATCGCCAGCACTTTTCCATTGACAGCTTCTCGCTTTTGGCTAAGTTGCGACAGCATGAGCGTCGCCGAGTAGTTGTAGTTGATTCTTTTGTCTTTTAATAGGTAAGGGAGCTTAACGAAATTAACCTCATCAGGGTCTTTTGTTGTAGGGACAGGTTGCGTTAGCAAGACTTCAAAAGGAATGTATCCAATTTGCCCATCAGGAATAATAATCAAGCGACTTTTGTCATCAGCAAGCGTGCTACCGAGTAGTTTTTTGTAGAAATAACTAGACATTTCTGTAAACTCATTGTAGGCGGTTACGATATTGCTAGCAGCTTTGTTTGGAGAAGAAAGAACGACCTGGAAATCTAGTAGAAGACGGCTGTACTGTCCACCTTTTGGTACGATACTAATCTTTTGGGTGTCGCTCGTTATCGAAAAAATATAAAGGTTCATAGTGCCTTCAAAGTACTCTATTAGACAAGTATTGGCATCTAGCTGCTGCTGGGTAGTAGCTAGCGTACTAATCTTGCTAGTATATTTGAGGGCGGCATATTTGGGGTATTTTTCTTCGAAGGTGTGCTTGAGGGCATCGAGTTGCAAATTGTACTCAAAAATCAAATCTTCCTGTGCTTTCTGCTCTTCTTCCTCTTCCATCAGTATCGCATCGAGTCTTTTTTTGTCTGCCAACGAAATGTTGTATCGAAGGTTTTCTTCTGCTGCTATCAGCTCAGGAGGAACACCCCCAAACGCATTGGCATTGGCTTCTTGCATGCTCTCCATGAGGAGCATGGACTTGCTACGTTCCGATAGCTGAAACGCAGCATCAAAGTAAGCTACGTCATTAGTGTGGCGGTAGGCTTTGATTGCCATCAAAATAGCGGACTCAAAAGTAGGAACAACTTCCTTGTTGAGCAAGTGGTTTTTAGATTCTTTGTCATGCAGACTACGGCTTAGTTCTTCTAGTACTATAGCAGATAGCTGGGCGGTGTTATAGATGGCTGTAATATCAAAATCTGCTGCATCTTCTCGAATCATGGTACGCATAAGACGAACCTTATGCTCTAGTAAGCCAATCAAAATGGCACGATAACGTATATCTTTTACATCAGGATTGGTATAGCCAAGTTCATCTGAAAAATTAGTGCAAGCGGCTTCCATTCCCTTTTGGCAATAACGCATAGCTTCCTTGTATTTACCTTCTAGTTGCAACATCGTTGAATAGTCCTTATAGAAACTAGCAATGTCATCATTTTTGTCACCATAGATTTCTATGCCTTCTTTTATCGCTAGATCTAATTGTTTTTTAGCCGCAGTATAATTTTTATTTCTTTGATGAATAGATGAATTACAAGTATAAGTATAGATGTTTCGATAAGGATATTCTTTTTGGAGATTCTGTACTTTTGTTAGGTAGTATGTTGCAGAATCTACATTATCCTCATTGAGATATATCAATATTAGCTGGTGATAGTTGTTAATATAGTCTTGATGTGTTTCATCTAAATGATTAGCACTTTTATTTAAATAACCAATGGAGATTAATGTATTGGTTTTTGCCTTAGTATAATTCGTCATAGCAAAGTAGTTCGCCCCAATATTGCAATAAGTAGTCGCTAAGTCCATATAGCTTTCGCTATTTGTTTCTATTTTTAGTACTTTATTGGAATAATTAATAGAATTGAGGTAATCGTTGTTGTAGCTATAAATTGTAGCTAAGTTTCCATAAGAACTAGATAGAAGGGAATTATTGTCTTCTATTGTTTCTAAGTACTGGATATACTTTAGTGTATAAGTAATGGCTTTTTTATAATTTCCTAATTCACTATAGATAATTCCTATATTTCTATTGACAATTGGGGCGTTCAAGTTATGATTGATAGCGATGGCTTCAGCACTGTCAATCATGTTTTTTGCCAAAGATAAACGCTCTAAAAAATACATCTCAAATGCTGTATTATTCAGCAAGTTTATTTGTTGGGTATATTTTTTATCCTTTAGGTAGGAGTTCTTAGCTAATTGCAAATAGTAAGACATAGAGTCTATTTGCTCATAATAAGCAAACAAGTGAGCCAAGCTAGCTTGGTAGTCTGCTATATCAATTGGGTTTATTTTAGAAAGATGAAGTGTTTGAATCGTGAGTCTTTTTTGTCCAAATTCATCTTGAGGCTCTATCACTATGAACTCTAATAAACTGTTGGTTGTTGTTCGTGCTTTTTCTTTCAGTTGTTGTTCTATACAGAAAGAGCGTAGGCTGATATATTTTTCAATAGGCTCATTTCGCTTTCCTTCTTCCTTTAGTAGTTCTATTTCCGCTAGACGTTTATTGTATTCTTGTTCTGGTTGTACCGTGTTATCTTGAAACCCTAAGCAAATATATTGAGTAGCTATTAATAGATAGATGAAAATAAGAATAGTAATATTTTTTTTCATAACAATGGAACTAACGTAATAAATGAATGATTGGGTTTTGCATTATTACCTAAAAGTACATAAAAAAAGCCTTTTAGAGCAGTAGTCTAAAAGGCTTTTTTGAAATAAGGATTATTTTATTCTGCAGCGACAATATCAAACTCCATATAATCCAATTCATCTCCATTGGTATCTTCCAAGGTTACTTCTACACTGTACTGCATATCGACAACACCATCAGGGTCATCAAATTCTACTACTTTATTTTTGAATACTTTTTTGTTAGCAGTCTCGTTGACCAATGAACAGTCAAATTCTTCTGGGTCAGCTTCTGCACCACCATCTAATGGCGTCAGAAAAATATCTACTGTAGCTACTTGACTAATATTGGTTCCTTTCACAACTACTTTGAGTGTAAAAGTATCTTTACCTTCATTTCTGATAAGCGTTACTCCTGTTACATTGATACCGTCATTGTCTTGTACGGTTACCGACATAGTCTCTGGGGTACCTACCGTAGTACCTGTAGCATCTTTCATAGTGGCATTCATAACGAAAGGAGAGCCATTTGGGTCGCCATTCTCAAAACCTAAACGCCCAAAAATATAACGTGTTTTGCCGTTGCGGGTTCTTCTTTTTTCTAGCTCTATAGTACTAGGAGTGGCTACTACACCACCACTTGGCTGTAGAGTTACTTCTACACTATTTACATTACCTGTAGGGTCATTATCTACAATAACTATACTTTTATAGTTTTTTCTTTTCTTTTGCTTTAGTCTTGTTCTATTTACAATGATATTTGCCATGATATTTGGATTTGTTAAGGTAGGAATATTGGTTGGATCCTGCCTTGGGTTAGATAAATTGGGTCAATAAGACCAGTGTTTTTTATTTTTTATTCAAAAAAGGGGTGTCGCAAAAAACAGTATAGGTATTGATTTTTTTGTCGTGGTTTACCTATGCTCATAATGGGGGATAGGTCGCTTGGTTTTTAAAATCTAATACTAGTGTTTTTTGTTAAGAACATTTTCTATTGAGTTTTTATTAATAAGTTTTTGTTTCAATATGAATGTCAAACCTAAATATAAACTTGATTGTATTTGTATCTAATACGTTCAGAATTGCTTCTTAGTGCCATCAAGGTCAGGAAAATTACCTTAATAGTTTAATTTTAACACTTTTTAACAAATAAAGTGTGACTTTTTAGGTCGTTTTGACAATTTTAATACTTAAATGTCTTTAAGGAGCGAAATTTTATTAAACCATTCGGGCATGCCAGCTACTACCTAAAGCAACTTCCCATTGATTTTCTAGTGCTTCCTTGGTTGTTATCAAATTATTAAATACAATAGTATCCTTGTTTATTGTCCCTTTTTGGTACAATTCGGCAAAAGTAGCACGGTCAGCCGTCAGTACTTCATTGTCTTGCTTATAAGCAAAATTCATTCTATCAAAAAAATCAACTTCCATTTGCTGTTCTATTTCTCGTATGAGCGCCACAGAAGAGTCGATTGAGCAGCCACTTGGTGCCTCATAGCCTTCATCTACCACCAATAAAATGAAGCGATTGTATTGGAGCATTCCCCAACCTTTGACGGTCTTGCCGTGGCTTTGCCACTGGTCTATGAACTGGCGAATTTTTTCAGAAATCGTATCGCTTTCTATCGCTGTGAAGGCTCTATTGCTTTGATAAATCCAGACTCTAGCATCGGCAGGCAATTCATTATAGTTAATCATGTCGTTTTGTTTTTAAGTTGAATGACTCTTCAAAATACAAAAAGTGATTTTACCATAGTAGGCAAAATCACTTTTTTTAGAAAAAAAATGGTGATAGATTTTACAAATTATTGGATTGCACAATCAACTCACTCAAGTCGAGTACCATCACAGAGTTTTGCTTATTCTTTTCTTTGATACCATCTTGTAGCATCGTGATACAGAACGGGCAGTTGGCTGCTACAACAGAGGCATTGGTGTCTAATAGTTGCTCGGTACGAGCCGTATTGATACGCTTGTCGCCGTTTTCGTCTTCTTTGAACATCTGAGCACCACCAGCACCACAACACATCCCTTTCGATTTGTTGTCTTTCATCTCTTGCAGTGTCGCATCTAGTTCCGATAGGATAGAACGAGGTGCTTCATATACTTCGTTGGCTCTACCCAAATAGCAAGAATCATGGTAGGTAATCGTCTTGCCTTCAAATGCACCACCTTCTATTTGTAGTTTGCCGTCATCTAGTAGCTGTTGCAAATATTGCGAGTGGTGCAATACTTGGCAGTCTTTAAGACCGATTTTAGGATACTCATTTTTGAGAATATTGAAGCAGTGCGGACAAGTAGTGACTATTGTAGCTACTTCGTACATATTGAGTGTCGCAATATTTTGTTGTGCTTGCATCTGAAACACAAACTCATTACCAGCTCTACGAGCTGGATCACCTGTACAGGATTCTTCCTTGCCCAATACCGCAAAATTGATGTTTAGCGAGTTCAATATCTTGGAGAAAGCTACGGTTACTTTTTGAGCTCTTTGGTCGAAACTCCCTGCACAACCTACCCAAAATAGTACTTCAGGTTTTTTGCCTTCTGCTGCCAAATCTGCCATAATTGGCACATTCAATTTTTTATTTTCCATTATATTCTATTAGTTGATTGATTTTGGTGTCGCCCAATCCATGAACACGAATTGGATTACTAGCCAAAAATAACAAAAAAACAGCTTATTTTACAACACGGCGTTGTTAGTCTCTTTGTTTAGATTGATTCTAAGCATGAGCTATATCTAGTGCGGCACAAATAAGGATAGCTGCTGCTTCGAGTTCTGCTTCTGTGTGAGCAGCAGAAATAAAGCCTACTTCATAGCCAGAAGGGCCTAAATAGATGCCATTGTCAAGCAGTTCGCAATGGATTGCTTTGAACTTGTCCATGCTGGCTGGGTCGATTTGGTCAGCTTTACGAATCACTTTTTGTGTGAATGCAATCCAGAAGATAGAACCAATAGTAGGAATAGTTACAGGGTATCCTTTTGTGTCACAATGTGCTTGAAGTTTTGTTACAAAACGCTGCGTTTTTTGCTCCATTTTGTCATAAAAACCTTCTTCCAAACATTGGCTCAATGCCGCATAACCTGCTGCCATCGCTATTGGATTGCCCGAAAGGGTACCTGCTTGATAGACATTGCCATCAGGCGTAACATGACCCATGATTTCCTTGCTGGCTCCATAAGCACCCACTGGCATTCCACCCCCTACTATCTTACCGTAGGTGATAATATCAGGTTGTATATTGTAGTATCCTGCGGCACCTTCTGCACCGACACGGAATCCCGAAATAACTTCATCAAAAATAAGTAGAACATCGTATTTAGTACAGAGCTCACGCAATCCCATTAGGTATTCTTTGCGTTGAAGCAACAGACCATTGTTGGCAGGTACTGGCTCTATAATTACGCAAGCAATATCTTCGGCTTGAGCCTTGAACGTTTCTTCCAATATATTCAAATCGTCTAGCGGCAATACCAAGGTATCTCTAACAAAAGAGGCAGGAACACCCGCAGAACTACTCACACCAAAGGTAGCTAACCCAGAACCGGCTTGTACTAGTAGCGAATCAACATGACCATGATAGCAACCATCAAATTTGACAATTTTATCTTTGCCTGTTACGCCTCTAGCCAATCGAATGGCAGACATAACGGCTTCTGTACCAGAACTAACAAAACGTAGTTTTTCAATAAAACGATTGTTGTCAAGTATCAATTGACCCAATTTGTTTTCCCAACGAGTAGGCGTACCAAACGAAGTGCCATGAGCAACTGTCGCTATAATATGTTCTCGTATCGTATCGTTGTTGTGTCCCAGAATAAGGGGACCCCAAGAACAACAGAAGTCGGTGAATTGATTGTCATCTTCGTCCCAAATCTGAGAGCCATTGCCTTTCTTGATAAACAAGGGCGTGCCTTTGACGGACTTGAATGCACGTACTGGAGAACTAACACCTCCAGGAAAATAGCCTTTGGCTTCTGCAAATAGTTGTTCTGATATTTCTCTTTTCATTATTTTTGTGTGATTGTTTTTTGATAATGTATTGGCCTACAAATTTACAGGAATATACGAATTAAGCAACAGCGAAAGCCTGCAATCCTCCTATCTAGCTGCAAAATTGACGAGCAATAGACAATTTTTCGGGTTTTCCGACATCAAACCAGGCATCTTGGTCATGTGGATAGGCTACTATTTTTTGTCCTTTTGCCATCAGCTCCAAATAAGTAGGTGTTATCGAATAACACCCACCTTGGGGTAGCATGGCAAGCAAATCTTGTTGTACCATGTGAATGCCACTAAATGCTAAAGGGGTGTGATTGGATTTGCCCAATGGATTAATTATTTCGCCTGTTTTGGTATTTTGCCACCCACAGAGCTGTTGCTCTTGAAACAGCAAATAACGGCTACTTGTTCGTTGGCGACAAGCCAAGGTAGCTAATCCGCCTTGCTGCTGATGATAGTCTAGCATTTGATGCAAATCAATGGTCGAAATGACATCTACATTGTATAGCAATATATCTTTTTCTCCTTCAAAGAAAAGGGCTGCTTTTTGTAGTCCACCACCTGTTTCTAGTACTTGATCTCGTTCGTCCGAAATCAAAATTTGACTACCAAAGTTGTTGTTTTTTGCTAAAATATCTAGTACCTTTTCGCCAAAATGATGAATATTAACAACAACAGTATCTATCCCAAAAGATTGCAAATAACGAAGGTTGTATTCTAGCAAAGTGACTCCTTTTTGTATTTCTACCAATGCCTTTGGTTTGTCGTTGGTGAGTGGGCGTAATCGGGTGCCAAGTCCCGCTGCAAATAGCATGGCTTTCATAACAAAAGGTATTTTTGATTAGATAATTCTCTAATGATGTTCAGATAGTGGCTTGCCGCAATAAGGGCAATAAACGAAGGCTTTGCCAAACTGTTTATTGCAGGTATTGAGATTGGGAGATTCGGCACTCGCCAAAGGTGGCGTAGTATTCGGGTCGGTAATGATAGGAGCGAGGGGTGCTTTTTTATCCTCAGAATTCTTTTTGCCAATACTTGTCTGGAATTGAGCTTGCGGCATGATCCCTTTGGGCGTATAATCCTCTACTTCTTCTTCCTTGATGGTGCCATCTTCGAGTTTTTCGACAAAAGCAGAACTCAAAATACCAGCAGGTAAGGCAACCAAACCAATACCCAAAAGGGCAATAACACCAGCCATAACTTTGCCTGCTGCGGTGACAGGATAAACATCACCATAACCAACCGTTGTCAGGGTAGCTACAGCCCACCAAAGAGTTGCCAATATATTGGGAAACTGCTCGGGCTGCTCCGAACCTTCGAGGTACCACATGAGGGTAGCCGATACGAATAGAAGAATAAAGGTAACAAAAGTAGTAATACCTAAGTCACTTTTTTTCTCCAGACAAACCTCTACAATAACAGCAACAGAATTGGTGAAATGATTCATCTTGAATACTCGTAGCAGACGAGTAACTTTGAGAATACGCAAGAAACGGAAATCTTGATTGGCTAATCGTGCCGCAGATGAAAATTGGAAAAAGATGGGCGAAATGGCTAATAAATCAATCAAGCCTGAGCCTGAGGTTGCCAATTTCCAAGCAGCGGCAGGAAGCCCAGCTACTTCTTTGTATTTGAAATCAGCGGTAAGCAATCGCAAGAAATATTCGACGGCAAAAATAATGAGCGTAAAGCTTTCGAATAGGTCAAAATAAAAGCCATATTCTAGACGTAGATGCTCAAAAGATTCTAATACAATAGAAATAATACTTAATAGAATAAGTACTGTAATAGTAATTTCAAAAGAGCGACTAGCGAAGTTTTGTTCTACTTCGTTGTCTATAAAATGAAAAATATGTTCCCTCCAACTTCTTTTAGCAGTAGTCATAATGTAAGAATGAGTAGTCTCTCAATATATTGGGCAATTTATTTGCCAGCTAATTGTGTTTGTAATTGTTCGACGGTAGAAGCTAATTTTTCTCTTTCGCTGTTTAGGTCTTCAATGTTATCCTCTAGATCTTCAATTTTGCGATTGAGTTTGCGTACGAGTTTGTCTTTTTTGTTGCTAACCAACTCTTCTACACGCTGCTCAAGTCCTGTTTTTTTATTTTCGAGTTGACGTTTGTCGGACTGCAATTGCAAGATAGATTGGTGCAGTTCTTTGTTTTCGTCTTGAATACTTTGCAATTGCTGTACAACCGTTTGCTTAAAGCTATCGAGCGACATTTCTGATTTTTCTTTTTCGAGTTGAGCAGCCATTAGCTCTTTGTTGATGTCAAAATAGCGTTGTTTGAGTCCCTCAAAATTGCCATTCATAGCCTCCAATTCATCGTTGGAAAGATGCAGTTTTTGTTGGTACGTTTTGCGTGTTTTTTCCAACTCTTGCATTAGAGCAGACTTGTTTTGCTCCAAGTCCTTGGCTTTTTCTTTGAACGCACTCAATTCCATGTTAGAAGACTCGTATTTACTGACCCATTTTTTGGCTTCTGCTTCTAGTTCCTTGAACTGCTCCATGGTACTTTCTTTGTACGCTTTGTAGTTCTTTTCTAGGCTTGCTTTTTCTTCTATGGCATGATGATAGGACTCTTCTAATTCGTTATGTTTGTCTGTTAGTCGCACAAAACGATCGTCCAACAATTCTTCTTGTTGTTGCAATGTTTGGTAGTCATTTTGTAGCGTTTGCAGATTGTGTTGTATCTGATTGAGTTCGGCATTAGCTTGTTTGCGTAGCGTTTCGAGTTCCTCGTTGGTCTTGTCTCTGTCGGTTTCCACTATTCCGTAAGCACGGGCGTAGTCCTCTGCATTTTTAGATACTCGTTGTAGTTTGGCTTGGAGAGCCTCTACTTGGCTCGATAGCTTTTCGTTTTGTTTGCCAGTAGTACTCTGGAGCATCAAATTCTCTTCTTTGATGGATTCATTTTCTGCAATCCGAATATTGAGCGAGTTGTTGAGGTGGCTATATTTTTCTTCCCATTCTTTGAGCTGACGAGTATATAAGTTTGTTTTACCTGTCAACTGGTCGTAGTCATGTTGCAAGTCTTCCATCGAGGCTTTGACAACTTCTACTTCTTCTTTTGCTTCCGACAAGTCGCTTGCTAGACGGGTGTTTTCTTCTTTGAGAATATCAATACTCTCCTGTAGTTTTTCATTAATTCTATTGGATTTTGCCAATTGAAATTTGGCACTTTCATAGTTTTCTTTGGCAGCTTTCGCTTTCAATTTAAGGTCATCAAACTCTTCGTTTTGACTGCCTTTATAGTCTTCAAAGTTTTTTTGGAGGTCTTGAAATGTTTTATTTTTGTTTGCTAAATCGCGCTCTAGCTTTTCGTAGTCCATTTTGAGACCATCGAGCGTACTTTCGGCAGCGACCAACGCCGTATCTACATCTAGTTTTGATTCATACAGGTTATCATATCTCTTTTTGATTTTGTCTAGGTCTTTTTGTTTTTTGTTGGCTGCGGAGTCATTGCCCTGATCTTCGCCCTCTGCATCGCCACCACGTGGAGTAGGGGCGTTTGGTTGCAGTTGCTCGGCAGGTTGTTTGACCAACCACGCCAACACGAAGCCCAATAGAGCGGAACCAATCATAAATCCCGTAACGATTAACCAACACATTGTATTCATGAATAAGACAAATTATGATAAAGTATGTACATACTTCAGTTTATAGAATAATCCGCAGATTATTTCGTAGAATCTTTTTTGACAGTTGCTGCTTCTTTCTCTTCCTTTTCTTCCTTTTCTTTTGGCTTCAGATTTTCTTCTTCTACTTGTTCCGAAGGATTGATGGTAGATTTTGGTTTGTTAGGCTTAGTAGCTGCAGCAGAATCCTTTTCTTCCTTCAATTTAGTGTTTTTATTTGTTTTGAGGGTATCAGGAGTCGTACTAATTTTGGGCAAAACCGATAATCTAGGCTGACTACCATCAAAAGAGACCAAAATATCGACTCTTCGATTGATAGATTGCCCGTAAGGAGTCTTATCAGTACCCAGCGGATGAGTAGAACCAACCGACTTAACTACCAATTTGTCAGGGTGAACACCATGATTAGACAAGAATTTTTTGATAAATTTAGCTCTTTCAAACGCCTTCTTTTCATCTTCCTCTCTGTTTTTGGTTCTGTTGCTGTGTCCTACACAGTAGATAGCAGCTTGTGGATTGATATTGACATACGCCACCAAATCCGCTAAGTAAGTACGCAATTCTTCGGTAGGAATAACTGCCATATCTTGTTCGCCAAAGTCCTTGAGTCGATATACCTTTTTGTCTAGCAATAGTGCTTCTATACGTTCTTTTTCTTGTGCCAAACTGGCTAAATAGGCGGGCTCAATCGCTTCTACCTCAAAGGCGATACTATTGAGCATGAACTCGCCGTAGCTAGGAGATAACATCCATTTTAGATTGCTATCAGCGGCACTTTTTATTTCTATTTGTTGTTCGGGTACACCCAAGCTAGTCAATAGCATATGGATTTTGTTGGCACGAACAATACCCAAATTAGGTAGCCCACTGCTGTTAATTTCCGCAGGGTGATAATAGCCTGTTATAACGAGTTTTCGTTTGCTTCTATTTCGCAGATAGGCAGCGAGTTTATCAAAATTACTTTTCGTTTGCGTCGAAGGTGGCATTAGTAAATTGAAAGAAGATTTCTTAAAGGCAAAATTGTCATCAAAAAGCAGATTCAATTCATAAATAACATCTTTGATCGTGGTAGGAGCGATTGCTTCAAACTTGAATTCAATCATATCCAACAAGTTTTCGTTCTGCAATTGCAAGTGTTTCTTTTCCTTTGTTTCCACGATTACTTGATAGTCAGGCACATTCGATTGCATGAAAAAAGAACGTATTGCCATAGCACGATTAGTACCTATATTAGCATTCGATGTTTCTTCCTCGCCATAATAACCGATGAGCAGTAGCTTTTTGAGTGGATTATCTTTCAGGTAATCAATTGTTTTGGCGATAGCCAATTCTGTGTCTTCTGCCAATATTGGTGTAGTCGAATTGATAGCAAATAGAATAGGGCTGGCGTTGCCCACATCAAATTTATTGCCATCTTGTATCCAACTCTTGTTGTTGACAACTGGGGCAGGCGTAGTTGTTTCGGCTGTACCTTCTTCGCAACAGGTCGTCGCAAACAAATAGCTGCCTGTTGCTATCCAGCCAACAAGGGCCATAGCAATCAAGGAAACTAAAAAGATACTTTTCTTATTCATTAGTAGTTAGTTGTCAAAGCGTTGTTCAAATACAATTTTATCGGTGTGGCTACTTTTGTCAGGCATAAATAATAATTCAAAATGCTTACCTTTTTCCCAAGTATCCATCATGTTGTCGTAGTAGTAGCTACCTGGGTTTTCCGATTGTCCTCCAGGGTAAACGCCGTATGCTTTGATCTGCTTTTTGTCCATTTCTACAATCATTCTCCACGAAGGTCCAGGGCGACTGCCCAACGCATTGAGCGTAGAAGTATGCCCGTCCGATGGGATTTCATAATCTCCAAAAGCTTTAATTTTGGCTAAATGCTGTACGCTGGTATTACGTACTTCTTGCCACGACAATATTTTCCCACTTATAGTATCTCTAGGTATTTTTGTACAACCTTTCTGAAAGGCTAGCGTCAAAATATCAGGAGCATTTTCTCGCTCTGGCGTAGCTACTAGATCAAAAATAATATTGGTCGTATCTGACCAAAGTAAGTGGAGCAATTGGTGTTCTTCTGGTTTCGCTAAGGTATGTTTTTTAGTCGAGTTTTTATCGTCTTGTACCATCTCCAATTCATCATAGATTAGTGGCGAAAGTTGCTCAAACCATGCTTCAAAAATGGCTGGTTCTGTTTGTTCTTTTCTATAATACAAATCCCAATCCTTGAGCTGGTGCCAAATTTCTAATTCTTCTTTGGTCAAGTCGCCTTTTTGTAGATATTTGTTTAGCAATGCCATACCATCTTCCGCTTTGACGCTGTAACTATCATATTGCAACTTTTGCATATCTTGAACAGTAATGTTGCTCATTTCTGCCAATTTTCGGTTGAGGTAACGCCCTCTGTACTCTTCAAAATAACCGAAATATTCATACGGATAGATTGCAGGGTCTATGGAGTGTTGGTTGGCGGAGCCAACAAAACCACGCACAGGATTGTACTCGTGTGGTATGTGTGGTTGTGGGATATAGCCTTGCCAAAGCTGACTAGAAGCCGTACCATATTGTACAAACTTACCTTGGTTCTTTTTGCGAAGTGGCAGTTTACCTTGTGTCCACAAGGCAATATCACCATTGGTGGCAGCAAACACAATGTTTTGGGCAGGACAAGCGAAGTGCTGAATGGCATCTTTGTAGTCTTCATAGTTTTTGGCTTTCATCAGCTTGATGAATGTCAATGGTTCGGCTGAGGCATCATGTAGCGTCCAGCGCAATGCAAAATCTTGTCCTTTCTCACTGTGGGAAATAGGACCCATGTGAGTGATATAAATCGTATCTTTGATGGCTTGTTGACCACGAATTTTTATGTCTTCTACTCTATAACTTGCCTTGCGGTAAGTGCTATCAAACCAATAGGCTTGCTTAGAGTCGTCTTGCCATTCTATGGCATACCAGTCCATCACATCATGACTTACATTGGTAACACCCCACGCTATATCTTGATTGAAACCCGAAATAACACCTGGTGCACCAGGTAGCGAAGCACCATAAGTATTGAATTGAGGAGTGTGGATTTGTATTTCAAACCAAAGTGACGGGAAATTTAAAAACAAGTGTGGATCATTGCACAAAATAGCATTTCCTGAAGCGGTTTTGCTGCCAGCTACTGCCCAGTTGTTGCTACCAATACCCTTAGGTGGTGCAGGATCGTTCTGCTCAAAAGGCAAGCTATCTGTAACAGGAACCCCAAAATAAACATTAATAGAATCGTTTTGATTGACTACTACAGGGGCGAATTTCATACTATCCTGAATGATAGGCGATTGTTGTGGAAAATAGTCAGGGAACAGTTTGTCAAATTGATTGAGTCCAATAACTTTGAGTGTGTTGGTCAATTCAAAATCATGGTTGCGGCTCGTCAAGGTTCTACCCATACTTTTGAGTAGCAAGGCACATTTGAGTGCCGTCCATGGTTCTGGCTCATAATTGAGCAGTTTGTACATTAGTGGCTTATTGTGATACGAAAGTGTCTCGATATAAGCATTGATACCATCAACATACGCCTGAACAGTTTTGAATTCAGGGTGCTTTTTCCATTCTTCCAAGGCACGTTCTGCACCCAATGGAATACCAATACGGCGAGTGTATTTGTCTTTTGGCAATAAAATATCTCTGATCTTTTGGGTCGTCCCAAAAACTTCGGTTAAGCGACCAGCAGCTTCGTGGGTCTGCAATTCCATTTGCCATAAGCGAAGAGAGGCTGTCACAAAACCTTGTGCATAAGCAGCATCCACTAGATTGGCAGCAAAGATATGCGGCACCATTCTATCATCGTACTTGACCTCTATGGGAGCAGAAAGTTGGTCGGCTCTAAGACTTCCATCAAAATTGGGAATCTGTCCTTCTGAATTTTGCCAAAAGCCATGTGAAGGGCTTAATAGTTTGCCCAAAGGCGGAATGAATTGTTCCGTATCAGGCATCATCTTTTTATTGCCTTGCTCATCGGCTACTTCTCTAGCAGGCTCGCCCAAACTCCATGCTCTTCCCAATGCCCAAATGAGTAGAATGGTCAATGTCAAGCTAATAAACAACTTCAAAAAACGCATAAAATATATAAGATTGATGCAGCACAAGGATGTGCTAGCGGCTAAGGTTTGATTTCTGTCTCGGAGTAGTCCCAATATAGCGCAACAACTCCATAACCTGCAAGTTAAGAAAAAAACAACAGGACAAAAAGAAATTAGTAAATGGCTATTTGCATAGGTGCAAAATAAATAAAAAAGTAGTTCGTTCTTGACTCTAAAAAAGAATAGGAGTGACCTCCAAATGAATGAAGGCACTCCTACGCTATGTGGGAAAAATAAAGTTTAGGCTAGTTTATTTTTTTTAAATATAAAGTTGTGACAGAAGGAGTATTACCATAATATAAACCAACAACTTTTCCATCTTTGATGTCAAAGAAAAAGCGAGTATAATGCCCTAACGTACGGTAAGAAATACTTACTCCGTCAGACTGGTAAAGTGTTTCGGCTTTGTGGTGATAAGGGAAATCTGCTGTACTTCTTTGCCATGACCATGTAGGACGGTTGTATTCGTCAACCTCTGCTGGGGTTAGGCTCATTTCTACACCTTCGGAGGTTTGGTAGGTGCCTGCAAATTGGTCAGAAAAATTTAGTTTAGCATCTGTTAGGTCATTACTTCCCTTCGTCAACAAGTTGCTCAATCGCCCTATAAAAGGGTTCCATTTAGTTTCTTCATTGTCTCCTTGTCGTACAATGATTGTTTGGTGTACAGGGTCTATAAAAATAAATTGTCCGAGATAACCAGATGCCCAATAGTGGCTATTATGGGCATAGTCTCCTTCATAGTAACCATTGCGTTTGAAACAAAGCTTATCATTACACCAGTTTCGATCGGTAGCTCGTACGGCGGTCAAGTCGTCCATGTACCAAGTTGGTATGATTTGTTTGTCGTTCCATTTGCCGTGATTAAGTAACAGTTTGCCTAGTCGAGCCATGTCTGTTGCGGTCATTGCCATACCTCCAAAGGCTCTGGTATTTCTATTTTTTTCGCTATCAATAGTGACATAAGCGTCGTGTTTCATGCCCAAGGGCTGCCATATTTTTTCTTCGAGATAACTCGCTATCGAACGCCCCAAGGCACGCTCCAAACAAATACCTAATATCTGAGTCGAAAGAGATTTGTAGGCGTGTACGGTACCAGGTTGATGAACAAGTTTAGCATTTTTGATAATGAATTTTTCTTGATTTTTGGTGTAATACAGGAAGCCAAGTTTGACCAAGTTATCTTGATCGACCCAGTCTAGTCCCGATACCATATTCATCAAATGATAGATCGTAATATCCTTACGTTTGTCTCTGCCAAATTCAGGAATAAAATCAGCTACTTTTTGGTTGATATCCAACAAGCCTTCTTCGTGTGCAATAGCAGTAAGTATGGACGTAATGGCTTTGGATACCGAAAATATAATGCGGGCTTTGTCTTCCGCTCCACCATTGCGATAAGCTTCTAATAATAAGGTGTCGTTTCGGATAACGAGTAGGGCGGTTGTTTCTGATTTGAGCAAAAAATCTTCTAAATCGGTCGCTCCTAAACGATGCGATGGAGGTACCCATTGTTCAATGGGAGGGAGGTTGTAAGTGGCAGTAGCATCAGTGAATAAGGGGGCTTCTAGTGAAGGAGCATAAGCTTTGGCTGCTAAGTTTTGGGGCGGTGCAGCATGCACGGTATCGCAAGCAAATATTTTTTGATGATCGAGGGTGCTCGGTTTGAAATGTTGTACGGTACGTACGAAAGTGCAGCTGGAAAAAATAGTGAGTACTAGCGTGAAAAGGAATAGTTGATTTAGTTTCATTTTGTGTGGAGAATGTTAGTTGTTTTGTAGGTGAGGGATATACCTGACCAGTAGCTAAAGCAAGATTGCGGTAGGCGATTAAAGAGTAAAATTGTATAAAAATAAGGGGTAATTGATAGAGGGAGTATTCGGATAAGTTGTCGCTCAACAGTAGCTCTTTTTTATATTAGGGTTACTTTTGTTTGACTATTTAGTTAATTAGCAATAATTGCACCAAAGTAACAAAACTATAACAGTAAAATTAGATAAAAAAAGCTGTTGTATTTCTATCAAGAAATACAACAGCTTTGAGGCACTTGATGGATAAGTATATTGCCACTTGGTGGCAAGCATTAGAGGTTATTAGGAATAGGGGCAATCTTTTTCATGCTGCTACAAGCTAGCGACTTTTTTTTGTAAGGCATTTTGTGTCGCGTCATTAGGTGCCACGAGTGGCAAACGAACGTTTTGAGTGCCAATATTCATTAAGGTCAATACTTTTTTGATACCTCCAGGGTTGCCGTCGGCAAACAGTAAATTGACCAAGTCAACATATTTGTAATGCAATGGTCGAGCGGTTTTAAAATCGTCTTTCATAGCCGCACGAACCATATCCGAATAATCTTGTGGGTAGGCATTGGCTACGACCGAAATCAAGCCGTCCATGCCTAGTGCTAGCATTGGCAGCGTTAGGTTGTCATCGCCTGACAAGACCGAAAAATGAGCAGGTTTGTCGCCTTGTACGATTTGCATACATTGCCCCAAGTCGCCAGAAGCTTCCTTGATGGCTACAAATTTGTTGCTGGCGTTTGCCAATCGAAGTATTGTTTCGGCAGTCATATTCGACCCTGTACGGCTCGGTACATTATAGAGTATGATAGGGCAAGGAGCTTTGGCAGCTATTGCCATGAAATGCTGATAAATGCCTTCTTGCGAAGGTTTGTTGTAGGCAGGACTTGCCGAAAGAATACCATCTATACCTTCAAAATGATACTGCTCCATCGTACTAATCAGAGCGGTGGTATCATTGCCACCAAAACCAGCAACAACTTTCACTCGTTTGTTGACTGTCTTGACGGTGAAATCCAATACTTGGTGCTGCTCGGCAGTAGAAAGTGTTACGGATTCGCCTGTCGTACCTAACGAAACCAAAAACTCTACACCTCCCTCAATGCAATGATTAATTAATTGCTCTAAAGCAGTAAAATCAATCTGATGTTGTTCATCAAAAGGAGTAATTAATGCAACGCCAGTACCCGTGAAAGTTTTCATAGTTGTATAAGTAAGAAGGTGTAATTATTTATTCATTTTGTCTAGTGCCGATAGCAATAGATGTGCAAAAGAAGGTAAATTTTTGGCAGGAATCATAAAGTCGTAAGGAGCCGTTGTTTCGGCTCGATAAGGCGCTACACGTAGCTTTGCTTGCGAAGCACCAGCTATATATTCTAGCGGCAGACATTCGTCAAGATGATAAGCAATGAGCAAATCAAAAGGCTGTGCGATAAATTCGATTACCTCAGGGGCTTTTTTTGCATTGGGGGTCTTGTCCCAGCCGATGGCTTGATTGCCATAGGCAATAAAAGGCAAATCGGCAGGAATTTCTTTAGCGTCCCAATAACCCAATAAAGTTACTTTCTTTTTTAGTTTTTTGACTTCTTGCTGGTAAGCAAGAGCGGCTTTTCTATTTTCTTCTAGTGTTGCCACGAATAGAATGCCTATGTTTTTGGCATCGGCAAAGCGCATGGCTTGGCGAGTCGTATTAGCGGCTTCGTTTTGCTGTACCTTTCTGTTATACAGCCCTTTTTTGAGATCGTCGAATAAGGACATATTTTTAGACTATTAGGAGTTAGATTATTTAGAAGCTAGATTTTTAGAGTGGTTAGGCTTCTAAGAATCTAGCTTCTAGTAGCGCAGCGATCTAACTTCTACCTTTTATTTATAAGTAACAGAACCCATTTTGCTATATTTTTCAATTCTATCATTGATAAGTTGATCCGCAGATAGCTCTAGTAGTTCTTTTAGTTCTTTTTTCAAATGCTTTTTGAGTGCCTTTGCCATATCTTCGGGGTGAGCATGTGCTCCTCCTGGTGGTTCTTGCAATATACCGTCAATAATCCCGAATCCGAGTGCATCGGTAGCGGTCAATTTGAGTGCTTCTGCTGCTTCTTGTTTGTGCGATACATCGCGCCACAAGATAGTAGAACATGATTCTGGCGAAATAACCGTGTACCAAGTATTTTCCATCATGAATACACGATTGCCAACACCAATACCCAACGCTCCACCAGATGCTCCTTCGCCAATAATGACGCAAATAATAGGAACTTTGAGTTTTGCCATTTCAAACAGATTGCGAGCAATCGCTTCTGCTTGACCGCGCTCTTCCGCTTCGATACCAGGGAATGCACCAGGGGTATCAATTAAGCAAACGACAGGTATATCAAAACGCTCTGCCATTTTCATTAATCGCAATGCTTTGCGATAACCTTCAGGATTGGGCATACCAAAGTTGCGATATTGACGCATCTTGATGTCTGCCCCTTTTTGGTGACCAATGAACATGACTGTTTGTCCATCAATACAACCCAATCCACCTACAATAGCTTTATCATCTTTGAAGCAGCGATCGCCATGCAATTCTACAAATTTAGAACACATTTGCTCAATGTAAAATAAAGTGTAAGGACGCTTAGGGTGTCTCGAAAGTTGTACTTTTTGCCAACCACTGAGGTTGCTATATATTTCTCGCTGAGTAGCAACTATCTTCTTTTCTAATGCTTCTACGGCACCAGCCAGTGCAGGAACTTCGTTATTCTGTTCAGCTGTTTTTTTGAGTTCTTCTAGCTGTTGGTAAAGTTCTTCTATGGGTTTTTCAAAATCAAGAAACTGCATACGCTTATATTATTATGTCTAATAATGATGTCTAATAATGTTGGTTATTATACTGTCTTTTTTTGTTGCTCCAAAAACTAACAAATGATTATTGTGTAAAACAACTCTAATGTTATTGTTAATCAAAGAACACGGCAAAACTACTACTATATTTTACAAATCCCAAATATCGGAGGGTTGTAAGATAACATTATTTACGATAGCAACACCATCTAGCAGTACTTCAAGGGTTTGGCTCTTTATATGTTTTTTTTGTTGCCAATAGGCAGTCGCAAAAGTTGTAATTTGATGATAGGACTTGCCTGCACAACTCAACAAAGACATATCGAAAACCAAAGGGTTACCTTCCGTAATAGTCACCTGATACAGGTAAGCTTCATAATGATGCTCTAGGGCATAATACGCCTTGGCGGTTTCCAATTCTTGAAATAAAAAAATACAATCGAGCCTAGACGGCAAGGAGGAGAAATGTTCTTTGCGAATTTCATCAAATATATTTTCCTTAATGTGCTGGTCGTAGTGTGCCTCTACAAAGTCAGGACGCTGTATGCGTTCGCCATACGCCCCTTTGGTGAGTTGTACGCCATTGCGCAATCGACGATTGGATATATGATAATAAGTATTCATATTGTTGTATTAATTGATAAGGTTTGAGGGCGTATAATTTTGTTTTAAAGCAAACGATGTACTTTCTAGTAAATAAAGTGTAGTAACAAGGCGAAAAATTCGCAATTTTTGTTATATTTGCGAGTCAAAATACCACCAATAGTTATTTGTTGACTATTAAGAATACCTAAAAAACAGATTCAAAAGTCTATTCAAAATATACGATAAACCATGTTTGATAATCTACAAGACAAATTAGACTCCGCATTCAAATCTCTGAAAGGAGATGGCAAAATAACAGAAATCAATATCGCTAATTCTATCAAAGAAATTAGAAGGGCGTTAGTTTCTGCCGATGTAAATTACAAAATTGCTAAAGAATTTACGAATAAAGTCAAAGAAGAAGCACTTGGTAGAAGAAACGTGTTGGCTTCGGTCAGCCCCGGTGAGTTGATGGTCAAGATTGTACAAGACGAATTGACGGAACTGATGGGCGGACAAGCTATTGGTATCAATATCAAAGGTACTCCTGGTGTTATTTTGATTGCAGGTCTGCAAGGATCTGGTAAGACTACCTTCACGGGTAAGCTGGCAAAATTCCTAAAGGAAACCAAAAAGAAAAAAGTATTACTTTCTGCTTGTGATGTTTATCGTCCTGCTGCTATCAATCAGTTGACTGTATTGGGGGAGCAAGTAGGGGTCGATGTTTATAAAGAAGAAGATAACAAAAATCCTGTCGAGATTGCACTCAATGCTATCAAGAAAGGAAAAGAAGGTAACTACGATGTTGTTATCGTGGATACAGCAGGTCGTTTGGCGGTAGATGAGCAGATGATGAACGAAATTGAAGCCGTCAAAAATGCCATCAATCCAAGTGAATCTTTGTTTGTTGTCGATTCAATGACTGGACAAGATGCAGTAAATACTGCCAAAGCATTTAACGAGCGTATTGATTTTGATGGGGTTGTATTGACCAAATTGGATGGTGATACACGTGGTGGTGCTGCACTGACTATTCGATACACCGTAGGTAAGCCAATCAAATTCGCTAGTAGAGGCGAAAAAATGGAAGAACTTGATGTGTTCCACCCAGACAGGATGGCACAACGTATCTTGGGTATGGGAGATATTATCTCTTTGGTAGAAAAAGCTCAAGAGCAGTTTGATGAGAAAGAAGCGAAGCGCTTAGAGAAAAAAATCAGAAAGAATAAGTTTGATTTTGATGACTTTATGACGCAGCTCAATCATATCCGTAAGATGGGGAATCTCAAAAACCTCATTGGTATGATACCGGGTATGTCGAAGTTGGCAAAAGATATTGATATTGATGACAATGCCTTCAATAAACTAGAGGCAATCATTCAGTCGATGACTCCACAAGAACGCAAAGAACCTTCTATTATCAACGGTAGCCGCAAGAAGCGTATTGCCAAAGGTAGTGGAAACAAACTCGAAGAAGTCAATCAATTCATGCGTCAGTTTGAGCAAATGCGTAAAATGATGCACCAAATGTCAAAAATGCAAGCTGGCGGCGGTGGCGGAATGGGTTTGCCAAAGTTCCCCGGTAGATAAGAAATTAAACTAATACCAAGTTGGTATTACAAAATATACTGGTTCAGTTGAGCCAACAGAGAAGCTGCTATCGTAGGATAGTAGCTTTTTTTTATGTCTGCTACGGACTGTATCCATTGGATACCTTGTATGGCATTGGTCAAAAATAGTCCTTCTGCTTGTCGCAAATCAAATAGGGTTATACTCGTTTCCTTGACGGCAATACCTTGTTGTAGGGCGATAGCGATAAGCTGCTTTCGCATAATGCCTGCAATACAGCCTTCGGAGAGGGCAGGAGTAAGCAGCGTATTATTGTGGTAAACAAATAAATTGGCAGCAATAGATTCGGCTATGTCGCCTCTATGATTGAGCAACAAACAGTCGTCCCAACCTTGCTTTTGCTTGTAGAGTCCAGCTAGTACGTAGGGCAGTGCGGAGATTGTTTTGAGGTTGGAAAGAATATCGGTCGAGAGTTGTACTTGAGGGCAAATACCAACTTGGAGACCCACTTTATTGAGTTCAAAAATAGGACTTGATAGTGGCGTAGTCTCTACAAAAAAATCAAAATCATGTCCCTTTGGGGTGTATAAGCCTTCGCCAGTACGAAAAAAAGTGATGCGAATCCTAAGATTCACATCACTTGATACTTGCAAGGTTTGTTGCAATATATTTTCGAAATCGGCAAAAGTAAAATCGCTAGTATCTAGCTGTAGTACTTGCATACCGTTGTAGAGTCGTTCAAAATGAGCCTCGGCAAATAGTATTTTTCGGTTGCTTACTCGTATAGTTTCAAATAAGCCATCGCCATATTTAGCTGCTCGATTGGTCATTTTATGCTCTATTTTTTTACTTAGCCAAGTCACCTACGGCTACGTTATTAAGCGTAATTTCTTCTCCTGTTTTAGTGTCTTTCATTTTGACAGAAGCAATTTTTAGATGCTCATAAGACTCTACTTCTGCTTTAGGAAGTGTCAATTCTTTGAGTTCTAGCGTGCCAGTATATTCTCCTTTGGCATCAAAAATTTCAATTTCTATCATGGTGATTTTATAATTCGCACCTACTTCTTCGGCTTGTCCTTTGAACAATCGAATAGTTCCACTCGTTTTGTCCAATTTGAATACAAAACCTTGTACATTGGGCGCACCCATAGAAGGAGGCGTTTGAGCGGCAGTGGCAGCGATAAATACAACTGACAGGATAACGATTAGTATATATTTCATGATAATTGCTTTTAAGAATGAATGATTAATTAGTAGAACTTAAAACGTAATAATAATAATGTAGTCTGTCGGTAATCTAATTAAATATAGTACAATTTGTTCAGTAATCAAAATGTTATTTGTACATCTATTGTAATTCAAAAGCTATGCCAATAATTGAATGTTAGTTGTAACTTGTTGGTAATTAGTGATTTGTGATTATTTGTTTTGCGATATAATACAATAATAGCAAGTGGTGTAGAAATCTTTGAAGAATGGAATCCAAGTAAACGGTGCCCATACTCTACGTGGTGTGAGTCCAAACTTAATTTCATAATTAGGATTAATGAAGTAAAGCGTTTTGGCATCGTATTGATATTGTTCTTTTTGTACAATCGACTCAAACCGTCCAATACTAATCCCCGTATCTTTAATTTCTAACAAAGCAGCAATCGTAGTTTCGTTTTCGCCAAACCAGCGCAATACTTTTGCGTATAATCCTGAGGGTAGCAAATGAATAAAAGGTACTTTGCTAAGCTTTGTATTTGATACTTGTTGATGCCCTCCAAAAGGCATTCGCCAAGGTGGGAAACCAAA
Source organism: uncultured Saprospiraceae bacterium (assembly GCA_937139495.1). GTDB lineage: Bacteria > Bacteroidota > Bacteroidia > Chitinophagales > Saprospiraceae > Aureispira. The sequence goes on from CAKZQC010000014.1 coordinate 82,217, forward strand.
AAAAATCTTGCCATTAGGACGTAGGAACTTTTTGACATAAGTCATAAATCGTTCTTGATTGTGCAAATGCTCAATAACGTCACGGAGTATAATCAAATCAAACTGCCCTGTATCGGCTAGCTCTACGGTATAAATATCTTGACAAATAAAATCGACTTTTGCCGTTGGGTATTGTTCTTGCATAATCTTGACGCCGTTGGCTATTTTGGTCGTATGCAAATCAATTCCCAACCCATAGGCTCCTTTTTGCAAAAAAGGAACCATATTTCCGCCTTCGCCACACCCAACTTCTAGTATTCGAGTTTGTTCGGTGATTGCCATTACCTGTTCTATATAAGGAACTACGTATTTGGTCGTTGTTTTGACTTGTTCGTCAAAGTATAAACTTCTATTAATATGCCTTTCTTGCATTTGCTGCTAATGTTTGATTTTTTTAGTGATAAGTGTCGCTGTGCCGTCTGTTTTGTACAATACGCCTTTGGAGTACATAGGGAGTTCAGCGGCATTTGCCTCGTCGGTATCAATGTGCATTTCTAGCTTGTATTTGGGCGAAACCCTGACCAATACATTGCCAAAAGTAAGTGGGCGACTGCCTGCACTGACTTGCACATCTACAATATCCTTGTCTTCTACACCAAATATTCTGGCATCGTCAGGAGTCATGTGTATGTGTCGCCAAGCACAAATAACGCCTTCTTGCAACATATATTCGCCCGCAGGACCAATTAATTTAATGCCAGGAGTATTTTCGACTTTGCCAGAGGCACGGACAGGGGCATCTATACCCAACGCAAACTCATCGGTACGAGATATTTCGAGTTGGCATTTGGGGCGAGTAGGACCCAATACACGCACTTTTTCTATATTTCTTTTAGGTCCTACAATGGTTACTCTTTCGTTGCACGCAAACTGATTGGGCTGCGAAAGTGGTGCTTTGACGGTGAGCTGATAGCCTTTGCCAAATAGTGCTTCTACGGCTTCTTGTGTCAAGTGAATATGACGAGCCGAAACGGCAATTGGAATAGTAGGAAGGGTGTTGACTTCGTTTTTGTGTTCGATTAGACGAACAGCGTCTTTGGCTATTGCCAATTCCTCGTTGGTTTGTATAGCCAATAGCTTGACACGACTATGATTCATAGAAAAATCAACAACAGGAACAGCAGCCGACAGACGAACATCATGGTTTTTGTCTTCATTGATCAATGCCCCCAAGAAGTCAAGTCGTTGAGCAGCTCGGTGCCTGATGACACTACTGTGTTCTCCAATACCTCCCGTAAAAACAATGGCATCTACACCACCCATTACAGCAGCATAAGCCCCTATATATTTGCGTAAGCGATGAGCAAAAACTTGTATTGCTAAACGGCAATCTTCATTGCCATCGGCAGCTTTATCTATAATATCTCTCAGGTCGTTGCCAACATCGGATAGCCCCGCCAATCCGCTTTTTTTGTTTAGCAATACATCTAACTCTTCTATGGAGATGTTTTCTTCTTTGGCAATATGAATCAAAACACCTGGATCTACATCGCCCGAACGGGTTCCCATCACCAAGCCCTCTAGGGGAGTCAAGCCCATGCTAGTCTCTACCGAACGCCCGTATTCTACAGCTGCTACACTAGCACCATTGCCCAAGTGGCACGTAATAATACGCAGCGATTTGAGGTCGGTTTGTAGATACTTTGCTGCCAAATCGGCTACATAATGATGGCTAGTGCCATGAAACCCATAGCGACGCAGGTCGTGTTTTTCTCGCAGGTCTTTAGGCAATGCGTAGGTATAAGCCCGTTTGGGCATCGTTTGGTGAAACGAGGTATCGAAAACTGCAATATGCTGCAAATCGCCAAAAATAGACTGTGCTACATGAATCCCAATCAAATTGACAGGGTTGTGTAGTGGTGCTAGGTTGCTAACCTGCTGAATGGTCTGTTCTACTTCAGGAGTGATAATAACAGGTCGATCAAACTGTTTGCCACCATGTACGACTCGATGTCCGACACCATGTATCGCAATATCCAATTCTTTTAATTTCTTTTGTAGCAGTGGCAATGCGTATTTCAATGCTGCTTCATGTCCCGCCTCAGGGCATTGAGATTGCTGGTCGTTGATAGATACAATCGGTTGTTGATGAACACGTTCTATCTGCAATTCAATCGGACGATTACCGTTTTGACTATTGATAACAGCAGCTTTGACAGAAGAACTACCACAGTTGATTATTAATATATACATAATAGATAAGGATGTTTATTTTTTGAGTAATAATGCCTAACGGACAATTTATGAAAGACTAAAGATATTAAACAATGTTCTAAAAATAGAAATAAATGGCGTTGTCTTTCTCAATGATTAAATTAGGGTGCCTAAAAACCTCTAATGTATGGTTTGAGTTTTTGACAAATGAAAGAAAAAAAGGTATTTAGGGTTTAATTCAAAATATCATTTGTTTTTTCGTGAAAAATGGGTTATATTTGTGCCGTTGAACTCTGTCAAGGGTACATCATACACGTAGAACATTAAGAAAAATCAATAAAAATAAAATTATGTCTCAAAAGAGTTTAGATAAGCTAAAGCAGATGCGTGCCTTTGCACGTAAGGCGACCGATACTTTAGATCACTATCATGAGCTATTTATGGCTGATGGTATTATGGACGCACAAGAAACAGCTCAAATTAATATTCTGAAAGCGAAAATTGCAAGAGTAGAGAAGAGGATTGATGCGATTGAGAAGAAGTTGGGATACTTTGCTAAAGGGAAGAATACTGTAGCTGCTATGGCAGAAGCCACTAAAGACAAACTGAGCAGCTCCGATGATGTAGTTGATCATTCTCTAGTTAAGCCTAAGCTACGAGCTGAAGCAAATGCCACTCCAGCAGCAGAGACAGCTGATACTACCACCGCAGCAACAACTACTCCAGCAGCAGAGACAGCCGATACTACCACCGCAGCAACAACTACTCCAGCAACAGAGACAGCCGATACTACCACCGCAGCAACAACTACTCCAGCAACAGAACAAGCGTTTGTCGCCGAAAAAACAGCCATGAGTGGGTTGATACAAGGAGGCGAAAGTGGTGCTGCTGGATACAATGCTTACAATAGAGGTACTAAAGGTGGTCGTATTTTAGGTCCTGTTGGTCCTAAAGAATTGGTCAAAATGACTATTGGTGAAATCAAAGCACATCAAGCACGTGGTATTGATGATACCGAACGCTTATTTGCAGTAGGTAAATATCAAATGATACCTGTTACACTCAAGGAAGGAACAAGGAAACTTGGTATTCCAGACTCAGCTAAATATAGCCCTGAAATACAGGAAACATTATTTGCAATGTATCTCCTAAAGGATAAACGTCCAGATATTCCAAGATATGTACAAGGTGAAGGCGATGCTTACAAGGCTCAATTAGCAGGTGCTAAAGAGTGGGCTTCTATTGGTTGTCCTCCTGGTCACCCAAAAGCAGGTAAGAGCTATTATGGTAGTGGTAACCATGCGAGTATTTCTGCTGCAGACTTTTTGGCTGCACTCGATGAAGCTAAAGTTAATTATACCAAATATTTAGGGCAAGGAGCTACGCCAGACGACGCTTACCTGAGAGCAATGGCTGGTGTCAATAAAGATGCCAGTGCTGCTGTTGATAATAATACCGCTGCTACTGAAGATACAGCAAGTGCAGATGGAACTACTGGTGGCACAGATGATGCTACGGCTCCAGCAAGCACAGCTTCTATTAGCGATTCTGTAGGTAAAGGTGGTGCTAACAAAATAGAAGATGTAAAAATAGTACAAACCTTACTGAACGAAAAAGGTAATAATATAAAAGTAGATGGTGATTGTGGGCCTAAAACCATTAATGCCATCAGAAAATTTCAAAGAGAAACTTTCTCTTGGAAACCAGATGGTAAAGTAGATGCAAATGGCAAAACTTGGGAAGCTTTGTCGGGCGGATCTTCAGCATCAGGCAGTACAGGCGGAGCAGAAGGTGCTGCTGATGCCACCGCAGGTGCGTCAGGTCCGATGGGTAAACCGAGCTGGATTTCTGTCGCAGAAGGCGAAACAGGGGTAAAAGAGACGGTTGGCAAAAATCACAATCCTCGTGTAGTAGAATACCATCAAGCTACATCAGGTAAATTTAATGATGATGAGACGCCATGGTGTTCTTCTTTTGTCAACTGGGTGATGCAGAAAGCAGGTCAGCCAAAAACTAATAATGCAATGGCTTCTTCTTGGAGAAGCTATGGTAAGAAATTAGATAGACCAGCCTATGGTTGTATTGGTGTGATTGTTAATGCAAACGGTTCTGGTCATGTTGGCTTTGTTGTAGGAAAACAAGGCGGTAGTTTACTATTGTTGGGTGGAAACCAAGGAAATATGGTCAAAGTATCAAAATATGGAGTTGGTAAATTTGCCGCTTTTGTAGTACCTGCCAATTATCAAGTACCTGCTGCAGCGTATGCTTTTGGAGAGGCTACGGGAGAATTTGAAACGATAACTCACGCTGGCACTAGATAAAACTCGATTGCTTTTTGAAGCAATTATTAAATATAAATTTTAATGCCTCTATATTGTAGCAACGCTGCTTATAGAGGCATTTTTTTTGCCCTAGCATCATTTCTAGATTACTTTTTTGTGATTAACTAAAAAAATGGTAGCTTGTTATGGAAAGGTAAGTATCCAGTTTTTAAGGAGCTACCAATCATTTTATCACAAAAAATAAACAATTTTTAAAAATGAAAACAGTATTTTACGTATTAATAAGTAGCCTATTTTTGTCTTTGCTTATTAGTTGCAATGATCATGCAAAAGACCAACCACTTCAGAATGAGGGGCAAGATGCTACCACTCAAATTGCAACACCTGCACCAACTACTGAACCAACTGCTACTCCATCACCACAAGTCAGTACAGTAGATAAAGAGGTAGATGATTTCGTCCAGTCGGTAGATTCAAAACTTTCTTCTTTTACGAAAGAGGAAAAGAAAGAAGACCTTTGTGGTATCACAGAGTATATCGACAACGATGATATGGTTGTCAAGCGAATTATAGAATGTACCGATGGAGAAAAGAAGGCGTATATGGCACAGGTCTATTATGATTATGGTCGTCCTCAATTGACCATAATTAACCAAAAACAACATAACGCTCCAATCGAAAGCGAAGAAATGGATAATGCCAAAACTAAGAAATTGAATGTACGTGTCTATATTGCTGATGGTTCGCTCGCACTCAAAGGGACTACTGTCAATGAAGCAGGAAAAATCATTGATTTTCCTAAAGAATTGGAAGATACTTGGACTCAAATTATGGATTTTGATGAGTAGTTGAAATTTTAAGTAGGTAGTTGCTACCCCCAAAAAAAACTCAATAGACAACGACACTATTGAGTTTTTTTACGTTACAAAAGAGAGTTATTAAACAATATTTGAGTACAGGACAAAACACTATTCTTAACGAGGTGCTAAGCACTTTCAAAGTGCTTAGCACCTTATTTGGAAGTTAAATAATGCCTTTGAAATAAGTATTTTTTAACTTTTGTCCTGTACTCAGAAACAATATATATCAATATCTATGAAAAATATTATTTACTGTTATTTGTTCTTGTGTACCACACTCCTAAATGCTCAATATGATTATTTGGATATTTCTGTAGAAATAAATGGACAAAATAGCCCTGTAGCACTAGCTGGCGGACTCAATAACCCACAGTTTTCTGCCATTGATTTGGATAACAATGGGGTAGAGGACTTGGTTGTCTATGACAAAACAGGTGGTATTTGCCTGACATTTATCAATAATGGAACAGCAGGACAAGTTGATTATAGTTACGCACCTGCTTACCAAGCACGTTTCCCGCAAGGTGGAGAACGCTTTGTGAAGCTAAAAGATTTTGATAAAGATGGTATTCCAGATGTATTCTTTTTTGCTCGACCGAGCAGCTATCCCAATGGTGGATTAGGCGTATTAAAAGGTGGTTACGATAGTAATAATCAAATTATATTTACGCCGTACGATTCTACGCTGACGTATGATTTTGGTACCCAAACCAATCAAGTCTTATCTTTTTATAGCTCAGATATTCCTGCTATTGATGATATTGACAATGATGGAGATTTGGATATAGTGGCTTTTAGTGACAATTTTTTGTATATCCGAAATATGAGTTGGTACCGCAATATGTCGGTAGAAAATGGCAATGGTGGTACGACGTTAGAGCTAGAATTAGTCCATCAATGTTGGGGAATGGTGACGGAAACAGGCACCAGCAACGAAGTATTTATGAGTAGTAGTATTGATACCTGCCCTGATAATACTTTTTGGCAAAGAAGTCCTCGCCACGCAGGTTCGACACTGACGGCTATTGACTACAACAACGATGGCATCAAAGATATATTGATGGGCGATGCGACGATTAATACTATTAATTTATTGACGAATAGTCTAGTTAATGATACTTTTTTGGTGGTGCACCAGCAAACAGATTTTCCCAATACAGATACTACGATTAATATACCTACTTTTCCGACCATTGCTTTTCTAGATGTCAATAATGACGGCAAAAAAGATATGCTAGTCAGTCCAACAGAGCAAGCTTTTGGTGAGTCGTTAACCGATTCTGTTGTTTGGTACTATCAGAATATTGCCGCAGGCAATGGCATAGAACCAAGGTTTCAGCAGCGTGATTTTTTGGTAGGACAAATGATTGACCTTGGTCAAGATGCTTCGCCTATTTTTTTTGATTATAATGCCGATGGGCTTTTAGATATTTTGATTGGGCATTATGGCTATAGCCAACGAGATAAAACCTACCGTACTGGTTTGACTCTTCTGGAAAATACAGGTACTGCTACACAACCTAGCTTTACGCAAATTACGAAAGATTATGAAAACTGGAGTAGTTTGCAGCTGCTTGGAATGCACCCCACGGTAGGCGATTTGGACGGCGATGGCGACCAAGATTTGATATTGGGTTTGGCAGATGGGACACTAGTGTATATCGAAAATATTGCAGCTGCTAACCAGACCGCACAATGGGCGACTCCGATACAAAATTATGCAACGATTAGTATTGGCAGAAATGCCGCCCCTCAGTTAGTGGATTTGGATAGAGATGGCGATTTGGATTTGGCAATAGGTGAATACAACCGTTCTATTTATTACTTTGAGAATACAGGAACGGCAACGAGTCCTATTTTTTCGGCTACTGCTACGACCAACCAACTAGGTGGTATTGATACTCGTATTTTGCCTGTTACGAGCCGTCGTCCTTCGCCTTGTTTCTTGAATATAGCGGGCAAGTATGAGCTGCTAGTCGGTCACCAAACAGGTTATCCACTTCATTATAAGGACGTAGAGCCTAATATAATGGGCAATTACACCAAGTTTGATGAAGGAGTAGCAGGACTCTGGACAGGAACTTTTACCGATTTGGATGCTGCGGATATTAATGCTGATGGACGGCTAGATTTGGTTATTGGTAACAGCCGAGGCGGTATTTCTTTCTTTTCGGTTGATACCAATACGGTAGCAATTAGCCAACTCAATGAGGCTACGGCACCAGCTACGTTTGAGGTGTACCCCAATCCAACACAGGCAGAAATGACTCTTGCGTTAGCTTTCGCCAATACGCAATCTTTGACCGTGAAATATTACAATACATTGGGGCAACTTGCCCATCAAGTTATATTACAAGAGTACAAAAAAAATCATCAAATTAAGTTGCCAAATATGCCACAAGGATTGTATTTTATTCAAATAGAAGGCTATGCTACGCAATCCGTTTTTGTAATGGAAAATTAGTTTTGAAGTCGGAAGTCCAACATTGATGTTTAAACTTCGGACTAATTTCACTCCAGTTGGCAAAAAAAATTTGAACTTTAGACTTGAAACTTCCGACTAATTTCCATACTAAAAACTGCTGCCTTCGGCACTATCATCGCCACGCGTGTCGGCTACGCCTTCCAATCGACCATCAGGTAAGACCAAAATAGCTTCGACTTGACCAATGGCAGAGCGAGTTTTGGTAGCGTGTCCCATTTTTTGTAAGTCTTGGATTAGAGCAGGCGAAAAAGCATCTTCTTCATGATACAAGGTATCGGGCAGCCACTGAAAATGAAAACGAGGTTTGTGGACGGCTTCCAGTAGGGGCATTTCAAATTCGATTACATTCACAATGACTTGAAATACAGTTGTAATAATTTTGGAACCACCGGGAGTGCCGACCACCAACAGTAGTTGGTCATCTTTTTCGACAATAGTTGGCGTCATCGAACTCAACATACGTTTGTGTGGAGCGATGGCATTGGCAGCATTACCAATTAATCCAAATTGATTAGGGCTACCAGGTTTGGCACTAAAATCGTCCATTTCGTTATTGAGAAAAAATCCAGCACCTTCTACCAATACTTTACTTCCATAATTGGAATTGATGGTAGTAGTGATCGAAACAGCATTGCCATTGCCATCTACGATGCTGTAATGCGTCGTTTGATCGCTTTCCGCCAATGGATAGCCATGGCGAATACTATCGCTAATAGAAGCTTGATTGGGCTGAAAAGTCTGCATACGCTCTCTTGCATACTCTTGACTCGAAAGCTCTGCTACGGGGACATCATAAAAATCCATATCACCCAAATGTTCGGCTCTATCGGCATACGCTCTACGAGCGGCTTCGGTCATCAAGTGGATACTCTTTGGCGACTCAAAACCCCATTCGCCAATCGGATAATCTTCTATCATATTGAGCATTTCTGCCAAGCAAAGCCCACCACTAGAAGGCGGAGGCATGGCAATAATATTGTAGTTTTTGTAAGGAAATTGCAAGGGCTTTCGCCAAATGGCTTGGTACTCTTTGAGGTCTTGCAATTGAATAATACCGCCTTCACTTTGCATCTCATCCACTAGTAGTTGAGCGACCTTGCCTTCATAAAAACCTGCTCGCCCTTCTTGTTGAATCGCTAATAATGTCATACCTAAATCGGACTGGACTAAAAGGTCGCCCGCTTGCCACTCTTTTTCTCTTACGAAAGCATTGTTATGCGGATTGTAATGATCAAAAACGGATTGGTATTCGTTGTAACTGTCAGCTTCTCGCTGCGTAACAGGTACACCATTTTGTGCTATTTCGATAGCAGGCTGTAGGAGTTGTTTCCAGTCCATTTTGCCAAATTTCTGATGAGCCGCCCACATTCCTTCCACAGCACCAGGGACACCTACTGCCAAATGACCAAAAATACTCAAAGAATCAATGGCATTGCTATCACTATCCAAATACATATTGGCAGTAGCTAGGGCAGGGGCTTTTTCTCTAAAATCGAGTGTGTGGGCTTCGCCATCGGCAGCACGATAGACCAAAAAGCCACCGCCTCCAATGTTACCCGCTCTAGGATAAGCGACCGCCAAGGCGAATTGAACCGCAACCATGGCATCAATGGCGTTACCGCCTTGTTGTAGGATCTCCCGACCGATTTGGGTCGCCAACGGGTGTGCGGTGACCACGATACCAGCGGTATCCAATGCTTGTTTTTGTACCGTATATACATCGGTGGTGGGTACCAATATTTCAGGGGTAGCTGTTGGGGTACAGCTGGCAAAAAAAGTAATTAGCAAAAGCAAAAAAAGGGACTGTTTCATAAAGTGTCTTTATCGAATATATTGAAATAGGATTCCCTAAAAGTAAGCAAATTATAAGAGAATAAATGCCTTAATTGCAATACAAAAAAAGAGGCAGCTACCACACCATGTGTGACAACTGCCTCGTAGCTAGCAATGTATTATTGCGAAGCCATCAAAAATAATAGCTATTATTTCACTTGAATGCGAACGCCCTCCGAATGAGCCGTAAACTCAGGAGCGTACATACATTGTATAGTAGTAATACCGTTGGAGAAATCACCTTTGTGATTGACTCGCAAGTCATATTCAAAAACATACGTGCCTTTTGGCAAGTAGCTAATGAAGAAGTTGGTACTAGCATCTTTAGTTGATTCATAATAACCCAATCCACCTTGATACTTGTATTGACTCAATACATTGATTGGTTCCAATCCTGAAGCACGCATGTCTTTCATATGGACATATTCCATGGCTCTATCCACCATCAATTCTACTCGTACGGTTATCAAATCACCAGGGTTGAGTGTTCCTTTTTCGATAGGAGTCAAGATAGGACCTTTGTCCGAATTTGTCTTTTTGAATAATTTTTTGTTGAGCTTCAAAGGTGTTTCTTTGAAGTGCGTAATTTTGTCCAGGTTCTCAAAGTATTGCCAATAAACCGCTCCCCAAGCCGTCACATTGTTTGGATTTTTGACCGTGATTTTTGCCATTTTAGGCGTAATCTCATTGCCTTCCCAAGTAGTTTTGAAGTAGCCTGTGCCAGCTTCTTTTTTGATCTTGGATTGATCCAATTTTTTGCCAGCTATCGTAATGTCAATTTCTTGGTCATCAAGCAACCAATTGTCGCCATTCATAAGCAAGGCATAACAAGCAGATGCGGTTGCTTTGGTTGTTTTCCAATTGGTCGTTTGCTTGTTTTTGAGCAACCAAATTTTGAGTTCTTCTACTGCTTTAGCATCTTTTGCTACGACTTCAAACATTTCTATCATCAACGAATGCGTTTCGATAGGCAATTCATACCAATAGTAACCCGAAGTAGTTTTCCAATACATACCCAATTCTTCATTTTGTAGTGCATTCTCACGAGCGGCGGCTACAATCTTTTTGGGTGTTTCGAGGTCGGTACCTTTTCGGTGCAATGCCAAGGCTAACATTCCTTGCATATATCTTGATTTGTCCAAGGCATATTTTTTGGCTTGTCCTTCAAAGTAGGCAACGGCTTCTTGTGTTTTTTTGTTGCTAATCGTTTGTTCTAAAAAGAACGTACGAGCATACAAATAATGAATAGCCATTTGACCCAAATGGTCTTCTGCTAAGTATTTTTTCTCGTCTTTGCTGCGCTTGGCTTGGCGCAATAACTCGCTGTAATAATCTGCCAATTCATTGTCGATATACGACACGGCTTTGGTCATCATGCGATTCATTTTAGCATCGCTTTTGAGATCTTTGACACCGAGTGCGTCCAAGTGTCCCATACCTTCTACCAAGTATTGCGTGATATACCAACTCTCTTTGCCTCCAGGGAACCAACTAAATCCACCATTGCTAGACTGCCTTTCTGCTAATTTGTCTTTGGCTTTGTTTAGTTCGTTACTCATGCGGTTTAGGTCAAAAAGAAGTCCGATATTTTTCTTCTGTATTTCTTCATTTTGGCTAGCCAATACCCAAGGTGTTTCCTCTAGCAAGGCATATTTTAGTTCTTCATTTTTAGCCAAATTGCTTTTTAGTGCGTCCGTATCTATATTTTTCCATTGGTCAAACACTCGTTTCACTTTTGGGTGAGCATTCGCTACACTCGTAGCCAAACTATTGGCGTAGTATCTCGAAAAGATTTGCTCGGTACATTCGTACGGATATTCCATCAAGTACGGCAATGATTGCACGGCATACCAAGCTGGATTCTGTGTGAACTCCAAGGTTAATTTGTGTTGCTTGAGTGTACTGGATTTACTAGCCGTCTGCATGCGATCAAACACAAATTTCTTGGTCGATTTACCTCGAATAGGCAAGGGCTGTGTTTCGGTGACCAACATTCTATTGGTCAATACTGGAACCGCAGATTCTTCTCCATCGGAGAAATCGCCAGCTTTGGCAACTACACGATGAATAATAGCAGTCGTCCAACCATCAGGTACCTTTAGTTTCCAAACCAATGGAGCCGATTGTCCTTGTTTGGTATCAAAACTAATCGTCTGTTGGCTATTGCCAAAGGCAACATCAACAGGCTTCATACTAATGGCATCAAACAGCATCAATTTGGCAGAACCTTTCAAGTCTTTTTCTGATAAATTGCTCACTTTAGCCGTGAAATAAATTTCGTCATTCTCACGGAAAAAACGAGGTGCATTTGGCATGACCATCAACTCTTTTTGCGTAATAACTTCTTTCGTTTCTACGACTGTTTTGAGGTCTTGGGTATGTCCCAATAACATGAATTTCCACTTCGTCAACGCTTCGTTCATCGTGAACTCTATCGTCAGATTACCTTCTTCATCGGTCATCAAGTTAGGATAGAAGAAAACCGTTTCGTTGAGGTTGGTTCTTACTTTGACATCATCAAAATCTCCTTTTCCAGTTTCTTCTGGTTCGTTAGGTCCAGTTCCTGTTTCATCGGAGCTATAAGGTTGATCGTCAGCTTCTGCAAAACTGGCATCTTCTGATTCTTCTACGGCATCATAGAGTGCTTCATCAGCAGATTTAATATTCGGTGCAGCCATTTTTTTATTCGACCTTCCTTTTGGGGGAGCGCTAGAGCGTTGAACCGATCGACTCTCTAGATACAGAGAGTTGCGACCATAGGCATAGCTATTCATAGAGAAATTGAACCAATTCAAGCTCGGGAAAGAGCGACTAGTTGGCAAAGATTGGAAGTAATTCCAATCTATATTAACTTGTTGACTATTGACTTGCGTGAAGTTTTGGTAGGCATTTAATCCCAATCGTGCCGAACTAGTCGGATAGAGATCAAAGCCCCAGCTATTGACTGCAAAGGCATCAAGTGAGGCATCGTACATACTTGCCAAAAATTCACTAGCGACTTTTTCGCCATCAGGACCTGCTATTTTTAGCTTCCAAGTTTCTTCTTGCCCTGGTTTGAGTTTATCACGGAAAGTCTCGTAAGTGATGTGCAGCTTCTTGTTGCTCCATGGCACACTAATCGTTCCCGATTGGGTATAGAAACGACCACCTTGCACAGTGGTGAGGTGAAAATGAAGTCCACCACGGTGTTTTTCTTCGATAGCAATCGAGCGGCTCACTCTACCTTTGGGCTGTATCCATTCTCGCTGTACGATCGTACCTTCATGCTCTATTTCGTAGAGTACGTAAGCGGTATTGTCGAACGTACCAAAATCTAATTTTATCGTCGTATCTGGTTCTACATTGCGGAAGCTAGACTGACTCACATACAAAGCTTCATTGGTCGGCACTTGATCGGCTTTCTGCTCATAAACCACAAAAAATTCGGTCAATTCAATTTCTTTGCCGTATTTGTCTTTTGTTTTGAGTGTCAATTTGTATTGACCTTGTTCCCAGCTGGCGATATTATCCAAGGAAAGTTCTTTCGATTTTTTGGTATCGAAATTAGTCGTCAATACCTTTTTCTTAACGTCCCAAGTCGCTACTTCATCTTCTTGCTTGTAGGCATAATTCGGAAATTTTTGCTTGAAAATAGTCTTCGTCCAGCTGACTACGTCAGGCTTAGACCAGTAGCGTGTCGCAAAAACTTGTGTTGGCATCGTGAGTTGTTCGATGACAATCGTACCCGTAGCCGCTTCAAATTCTCCATTGAGATTATTGGTGCTAATGTCGAATTTTTTAACGGTATTTTTATCTACGTTGGCAGGTACTTGAATACTAGCATCAAGTGCAATATAGCCCACTTTGACATAACTGGTCGCACTATGTGTTTCGCCTGTAATGTCGATAACATCGACATAAACGGTATAAGTAAACTCTGGATTTTGTTCTGCTGGAATCGACTTGTCTGCCAATGCCTTGAATGTAATGTTGTATTTGCCTTTTTCGTCGGTTGTTGTTTCGCCAAATCCTATTTCTTGCGGAGCAGAAACAGGGCGGTACCAGCTCCAACGCCAGTTCCAGTAAGGATAGCGTACTTCTCGTACGACTCTATAATTCACCTTAGCACCGTCGATGACATTGCCAGCAAACGCTTGAGCAATACCTTCAATCTGTACACTGTCATCAATTTTGTAAGCAGTAGTGACAGGCGATGGTTTTACCTCAAATTTAGGACGTTTGTATTCTTCTACTCGGAAGTATTTATGCTGATTGGTTTTCTGATCGACAATACGCATCATGCCGAGTAGTCCGCTACTTGGAGCGGTAAACGAGCCATTGAACGAGCCATATTCGTTTGTTTTGACTTTTAGCGTGGCTACTTCTTGCCCATTGGCATCACGGAAGGCAATGGTGTGGCTTTCGTTTTTGACTATTTTAGATAACTTTTCGTTGGGCAATTGACGGAGTACAATACCTTTGAAATAAACAGTTTGTCCTGGACGATAGATGGCTCTATCTAGGAAAAAATGCGTTTGGGTATAGCCATAGCTCTCTTGTTTTTGACGATTGTAATAAGTATCATCTAAAAATAAGACATCGCCGTTGTGCGTCAATTTAGCCATAAAGCGATTGCTATTATAGTTGTTGTCATTACTGTATAGCTTGGTTTTGACATAACCGTTTTTGTCGGTAGTCGCTTTCTGCTCCAATTTGGTTTGGTAGCTACTAAATAGGCGATTGTAAAACTGCGTATAAAACTCTGCTTTGACACCAGCTAACGGTTGACCCGTTTGGCGGTTAGTGATATAAAACTCTTGTAGTCCTTCTACACTACGATTGCTTATTGCCAAATCAGACACATAAATAAGACTAGACATAAAAGCACTTCCAGTAGTGGTAGAAAGGTCGTCCATATTGGAGCCAACGATAATGTACATACCCGCTTTGAGTTTAGGTATCATAAACTCTGTGGTGTGGGTTTGATAGTCCTTGGTGTCTAGTAAATCGACCGACCATTTGTCCGTACTACTCAACGAGCGAAGGTACTTGATGCGGTCTTCGTTATAATTTTCGTTGTATTTGTCTATTTGTGCTGCCGTGACAGGAATCGCTCTAAAATATACTTTAGTTAGGTTTTGATAGCTCAACAATCCTAAGAAATCGGTATTGATTGGATTAATTTTTTCGAGTTTAATATCAAAAGCTTTTGCTTCTATATTTTTCATCAAATTGTAGCAAGCATTACCACCATAAGTATTGGGGTATTTGGTGTGCATTCTGGCACAAAGCTCTAGTGCTTCTTTGAGTTGGTAGCGGTTTGCTTCCCCTTTTTGTGGATTGTAGGTGTTGCCTTTTGCTTTGTATTGTAAGGCAATGTAGTAGTTGATTTCTGCCTCAACTGGTTTGCCTGCCTGTTGCTTGGCTAGTGTTTGCAAGTAACTGAGATACAGCTCATCTTTGTTGGTCAAAATAGACTTGCTGTGGATATATTGAATGCGGCTGAGGTCAGCATGTATATAGGCACTTTTATCTTTGTCATTGGCATGGAATGCCAATAGCTTTTGATAAATAACCATTGCCTGAAAAACAGTAGATAGGCTGTCTCTCGCTACCAATTTGCGTTTAGCAAATATATCGGAAGCAGCAAAATCGGCAGGATCATCTGCATAGAACTTGTAGGCAGGTTTGGTCAAATAAGAGCGTTCTGACTCAAAAAAATCAATAGCACGATAGGCTAAAAAGTCATAGAGTGTTGGACGTAGTTCTTGTGCTTTTTTATCGCTATTGTTGTAGAACAACGCATCAAAATCAGTAACAGGAACCTGTTTGGTGTTCTCGTCCGCCAAGCTAGCTTGATACAACTCATAAGCCGCATTGGTAATCTTGTTGATGTCCCATGTGCGAATATCTTTTTGGTCAAATTGGTCGGTTGTAGTACGATCTCTAAATTTGTAAATGTTGTTTTGGAGGTAATCGGTGTACATCTGAGCGACCATTGATTGTAGCAATGCCTTGGTGGGCGATTTTGCTTTGTCTATTTCTGTCTCAAATCTATAAATTGCTTTTACTAATCCATCTTCTTCCAGCTGCACTTGAAAGGTATTGATAAACAAAAGTGCCTTGATAGATTGTGCTGTTTGATTGGCATTTTCTTCATCCTTTTGGATTTGGTCGTAGAGTTTTTGGGTGGCTTCCAAGGCGGACTTAGTCAAGTTGTCATCTTGCAACTTTTCAATTTCTTTCCATTCTTTTTCGTAGTTATTCATAGGCTTAGGTGGTGGTGGTTCTTGGCATTGTACACTACTTGCGAAGAGCAAGAACACGAACATTGCTTGCAAACTTTTGATTAGGATTGTTTTCATAGGTTTAATAGTTTTTGTGATGTGTGTAGATAGATGGATTTGCCTTGTTATTACTAATAAAAAGTAGCTGCAAATTGTTTTGTGAAAGTAGAAGTGTTACTAAACACTATTGCTTGTCTAGAAAACCAGCTGCTTCGATTAGGTGAAATTTTTGTTCCCATTGTATCACTGTTATTTTATAGTGATAATAATTGCCTGTTTGGTCGTCTAGTACTACGTTGTATTCTTGTTGCCATGCAGGCGAATTTTCGGCATAAGGCTTATTGGAGGACACTTCAAAACCTGTCATTTTGAGTTGTGACAAAGGCGTTTTGATTTGATTGTCCAGACCTGCGGTCAAGAAACTTTGAATCTTCATTTTTTGGCTAAGTTGTTCCTGCTCCAACTGTTTTTGTCCTTGTGGTGTTTGTAGGCGTGCTTTGAGCTGATTGGCGGTGATGGTATTGGCTGCAAAGAGGGCATCTAGCGTGATGGCTTGGTTGTCAAGCAGATGCAATAGTTTTTTATCATCTTTGGTTTTTATGCTTTCTAGTACTTGCAATGCCAACTCGTCCATAGAGTCATAACTGACGTAGTTTTCGCCTTTGTAGTTGTTGTCGGAACAAGCGGTTAATACTAGTACCAAAAAAATAAATACAAAAAAGTGTCTTGTGATGTTCATAGGTGGTGGTGGTTAGTCATTAAATGGTAATAAGAGCATGTCTAGTAATTACTAAAAACTATAATCTTAGACACACACTAAGGAAAACAGGTTTTAGTAAGGTTTCCTATTTCGATAGATGCAATTTACTATTATTTAGGTGTACCTTAATAAAATTTTAAGTTTTTAAATACGGAATTTTTTTCTCCGCCGCTTAATAATTGTAAGGCGGAACAAAAGCCTTTTCTTATTGTTTTGAACGAATATATATCGTCAATATTGACAGAAGATTGAATAATTATTGAATTTAAACACACAGCTTATGAAAAATTTACTTTTAGTAGCAATGGTTGCTTTTGCTTTTGCAGCTTGCGAAAAAATTGACAAACTGACGCAATTTAGTTTGGATTATACAACCGAAGCGACTATACCGGGTACTTCTGGATTGAATATTCCAATTATCATGAATACGCCTCAAACAACGACTAATGCGGAGCAGAAGTTTAGTATCAATGATACGCGCAAGGACATGATTGAGGAGATTTATTTAGAAGAAGTAATTTTGAATCTCAAATCGCCATCAGGAGAGGATTTCTCTTTTTTGGAAGATATTACGATTTATATCAATGCCGATGGTTTGCCAGAAAGAGAATTGGCTTGGAAAAGACCTGTACCTGACAATACTGGCAGTGTATTGACGCTTGACGTATCTAAAACAGATGCACAAGAATACATTAAAAAAGATGAATTTACATTGAGAGTACAAGCGACTACTGATGAAGTAATTCAGCAGGATCATACATTTGAGATATACACTAAGTTTTTTGTAGATGCCAAAATATTAGGCGTGTAAACAAACCTAGTTTGAAGCAATTTCTAACATAAAAGTAAAAGCCAAATTCTACTATAGAATTTGGCTTTTACTTTTATATTTCAATGCTATCAGCGTTATTTTTGGAGCGGAATAGTTCGGCTCATAGACCCATCTTCTAGGCTAATAATTAAAGGCGATTCTTTGAAGTCGGCTTTAGTTAGTTCGATTAATTCTCGCAACGCATATTTGCTATCATCATAGACAGGAATCCCTTCGCCAAGTTGTTTGGTGGGAGTAATCTTACCACTCAAAAACACACCCTGTTTGTTGGTCTTCAATTCTACAATTGGTCCTACGCCTTTTGGACCTACGAGGCTAAATTTGTCATAGGTACAAAAGTTGCCCATACTATAAATAATAAAACGGTCTTTGTAGAGTTCGGCGGCTCTAGTGACGTGTGGACCATGCCCAAACAAAATATCGGCTCCTGCATCAATACAGCTGTGTGCAAATTTGTAGGTATTACCACGATTGGCACCCAAAAACATTTCGTCGTGGCGAGGTGTGTGTCGGTGTTTGGCACCTTCTGCTCCTGCATGAAAAGAAACAATAACAATATCACAGACAGAGTCTAAGTGAGCGACCATTTCGGCAGCTTCCTTGTATCTTTTCATATTAAAACAACCACTGTTGGGTGCTGCTGCCAAAAAGCCATACTTGACGCCATTTTTCTCGAAGGTCGTGTAGGGTTTGTCGGCAGAGCCTGCGTAATGCAATCCAGAAGTATCTAGCACGCTCGCACTTGCTTTTCGTCCACCTGTTGCGAAGTCGTTGGCGTGATTGTTGGCGATACTCACTACGTCAAAACCTGCTTGGTTGAGGTGGTTGGTGTAGCGTGCAGGCATACGAAAAGTATAACACTGGCTTGGGTTGTTGCAGCGTTTAGCTACACCGCCTTTGCCGATTACGCCTTCCAGGTTGCCAAAGGTTAAGTCCGCATTTTTTAAGTATTGTTCTACTCCCAAGAAGAGTGTTTTTCCATCTTTGGGCGGTAGTGTACGGGTATTGGGATAATCGGTTCCCATCATAATATCGCCCACACCTACTATTGTAATTGTATCCATTTTGGGGGTGGTGTCGGGCATGATTGCCCAAGCTTCCATACTGTCCCAAACAGACTGATATAACTGGACGCTGTCGGGCAAATATTCAGCCTCAGGCATAGGAGCAGAGCTGTGCAGCTTTCGTTCGCTTTGGCAGCTAATGACCAATAAGGGAAGTATTAAGCAGTAAAAAAAACGCATTGGTTTTAGATTTTTAGAAGTTATGAATTTAGACTTTTAGAAGATTAAAAACTAGAAGCTAGATGGCAATTTGGGGCAGGTTTTTTTTCTTGGAGGGCTACAAAGTTAAGTAGCCTAACTTAATTTTGGGTGTTTTGGACAACATTTAATGACAATTTGTAGTAAATTAGGGTTCTAGTTGTATTTCAATACTGCTCAAAAAACACTATCTATGAAAAGGCATATTAAAGTAAGTTGCGGCATTATCCAAAAAGATAATCAATATCTGATTGTGCAGCGTCCTGCCGAAGTACAGCATGCCTTACTTTGGGAGTTCCCAGGGGGCAAGATAGAACCAAATGAGACAGCTACCGATTGTATTATTCGAGAGCTCAAAGAGGAACTAGATATTATTGTAGAGGTAGATGAAGAATTGCCGATGGTAAAGCGAGAAGAAGCTGATTTTGTCATTGAGCTGATTCCGTTTCATTGTACAATAGTGGAAGGACAAATAACGCTGCTCGAACATGAGGCGATGGAATGGATTACGCTGGGCGAACCTGTCAAACAAGATTTGTGCAAGGGCGATTGTATTATATTGGAACAGTTGGTATTAGAGGCTAGAAGCTAGATGCCAATTGTGGTGTTGGGTTTGGATTTTGCTTGTTTTAGATAGAAATGTCCATTTTTTTTGATGCCGTAGATGTGTCAATATTTGCTTGTAAAAGTATTGATATAGGGAATAGAAAGCTACTATCGGAAGTTTAACTTCTAGTACCTAACAGCAAAGCGGTCTTGCCTAGAGTCGCGCTAACTTCCATTCTTTCTCAAAGGTTATGCAATCTAAAAAGTGTAGTTTTAAAGATGAAAAACATAAATAATATGCACCAAGGAGTAGGGGTATTAATTGGAAATAAAAATGGGAGTCGATTTTTTGTACAACAAAAAGATGAAACCTATCCACATGAAGCGTGGCGAGGGTGTTTGTCGTTTTGGGGTGGTGCCATACAGGCGGGCGAAAGTCCTAGAACGGCATTAGCCAGAGAGCTAGAAGAGGAAATACCCGAAAGTGTGGCTTTGTTGGCGGATTTCGACATCGAACAACTAAAAAAATACACCGTACAAGCTTATCATGGAGCCTTTGAGTTGACAGTATTTGAAGTCAAGGTGACAGACAAAATATTGCAGCAGCTAACCACTATTCGAGTGCTAGAAGGAGAAGGCGTATTGCTCGAAAGAGCAGCCATAGAAAAACGAAAATGGATTTGGGAAACTGATTTTATATTCGCAGAAATGCAGTCATAATCTTACAAGGATTGGCTACGAATAGTAGCAATATAATGAATGATACGCTCCATGAAACTGGGCGTAATATGGTAGGCAATTGTCGGTTGGCGAGGGAGCAGAATTTCGTACATCACGTATTCTTCAACCAACTCTTGATCTAAGCACCAACCAAAGGCGTAGAGGGCAGGGTAGCGGACACGCTTATCTTCTTTCTGCAAGTTGCTATAGACCATAAATGTACCAATAGTGGCTTCCATTTCTTGATTGAAAAGATAGTCGGTCACTTGTTGTTGAGACTTGATATAGACGTAATCGGGTTCGTATTTCCAAACCGCTTTGTACATGCCATAAGTGAGCCAAACGCCTTGTGCTTTGATGATGACTAGTTCACCTTCCTGTTGTGTTTGGTACTGTGGTACAAAACCCCAATTGCGTTGATAAATCAAATTGGCTTGGGCATAAATTTCTTGTAGACGGATGGTCAATCGGGCATGATTTCGATTATACAAATGAGCTAATGTAATCCCTCGAATAGCAGCAGTTGTATCACCTTGTTGCCAATATACTTCTGCTTGTAGCCAACGTGCTAGGTAATCAATCGGATTGAGTTCGATGGCTTTTTGGAAATGGGCAATTGCTGGAGCAAAGTTGTTTTCATTGTAATAGGTTTCGCCAATCAAGGTCTGCATCTGGGCATTCTGAGGATTTCTTTTTAGTATCTTTTGATAATATTTGCGTGCTTTAGCATAGTCTGGGTTTTCGTAGCGAGTTAGCTCTTTTGCTTTTTCTTTCCAACATTTATCTTTTTTAGTTTCGCTATTTTGGTAGTCCAATTGATATTCTTTATTATCTTTCAGTTCGATA
The DNA here is from genome assembly GCA_937139495.1 of uncultured Saprospiraceae bacterium. Taxonomy (GTDB): domain Bacteria; phylum Bacteroidota; class Bacteroidia; order Chitinophagales; family Saprospiraceae; genus Aureispira. The sequence goes on from CAKZQC010000014.1 coordinate 103,102, forward strand.
TAGATACCATGTGGAATAGTTTCCCAATCGGGACGCGCTACAATGGTCGTAGCGGACTCTTCGATTTCGTATTGAGTAGGAGAGGCTTCCATGAAAGTCAATATTTCCAATGGGGTAGAAAGCTGCACTTGTGCCGATACCTGAAGATGGAAGCAGGCAAGACAAAAAAACAAAATAAGAGAACAATTACTTTTCATTCGTTAGACTTTAGGAGCAATAGCAATGGCAGAAAAAATTACGTTTACTTACTTACAACAATTATTAGAGCCATTGGGTTATCAACTTGATGCGACACAAGATAAGCCTATTTTTTGGAAAAAAGTGAATCAAAACGACTTGCGTAGTCCGTACGCTTTGAGTGTGGTTTGGATTATACTAGACAACTACACCCTTATTATTGAGGGACTTAATGAGCCCAGACTGAAGCGAGCTATCAAAGCAGGACTGATTGAAATAACAACACCAGAGGAGTTCGAGCAGCTCAAAGAAGTAGTTTTTGAGTCGATGTTGGACAATAGTCAAAAGTTGGAAACCATTTTACCATTTTTTCATCAACAATTGGACACGCTAGAGGCGGAGCCAATCCATACCGATGCTTACAAGGCTGCTCTGGCTAATATTGAGCTGTTGGTAGAGGCTGCCAATGAGGTAGAATGGTAAAAAAAAGCTACTTATTGTCGTTAAGTAATAAAAAAAAGTGTATATTTGATACCCCCAAATAACCTCTTTCAATTCCTACCAAAATAGTGTATTATGAAAACGAATTACTGGATTAAAACAACTTTTGGTGCTTTGGTGGTGCTATTGAGCATACAAGCACAGTTTTATTTGCATCAAGAAAAGAAGCAGCAGCATCGTTTTGCGGATACAGGAGGCAAGATTGTACTCAAAAGTGAGAAAGCAACGCAGATTATATTAATCGCACCGCCTAGCAAACAAAATAGTACAGAAGAAGAGTATGGAGCGAAAAGTGAAGCCCCAACTAATTTCTTTTCTGATATCAAGGTATTGAAATTTATTGCACAAAAAATAAAAGAAGGATTGCCTAATTTTAATTTAGAAGGTTAGACGGAATTTTAAACCACTTTAGGGTTGATAAAATAGCAGCTTTTACCAATAATTTGGGTAGAAGCTGCTATTTTTTTGTGCTACTCAAAGCCTTCAAAAGCGTTTGGATATTGCTCCAATGTCTGGTCAATTGTTTGGCAGGTAGCACATTTGTGACAGCGTTGCAATTGCCAATTTACATCGCCTTCGGGATAGCGACATGACCAAGTGAGATTCAAGATTGCCGTAGGCAATAGCTTCATCACCTCATATTTATTTTTGTGTTGCAATGGAAATTTTATTTGTAATTCAGAACGACTTTTTTCGCTGACGAGATAAAGTATTTTTTCTATTTTGGCAAGTCGATCATCGAATCCAGCTTGTAAATAATCGTCGGCAATAGCACCTTCTATTAGTTCGCCAATACTAGGGTTGGCACGGATACAAGTCGCTGCGGCAAAGTTGACGACCTCGCTGTCCCAGACAGGAGGGCTTCCGAGTTGAGCATAATCAAACGCCAGCCGTTTGTACCTGAAGTTCTGTATGCCCATAGCACGCAACTCGTCCAATATGGCATTGACTGCCAATTCTTCTTGGATAGTACGACTAGCGGCACTGCCATTGATAAGGTTTACTTTGAACACTAACCAAGTGTCGTTGGGGTATTCGGTTAGGGTGGTGTAGAGTGCAGCGGTACTATCAATGCCGCCAGAAAAAGGAATAATACCTCGATAAGTCATAGTCATAAAATCGTTGTTAAAGTGAAATAAGCTCTATTAGAGGTTATTACGAATAGATTCGTATGGTAAGAAAAATATCTTTTCCCGATTCATTTCATAAATGCTCGACATCATAGCTAAGGCTATGAGTCTGTGCGTTTATTTCATCAATCAAAAAAATCTATCTTCTTACCCTCATACAACTCCATTCGTAATAATCTCTATTGCCTGTATAGGTAAAGAATGAAATTTTGTATTGAAAATCCAATTAAAAATGTTATTTTGTTGCCTTGCACCCGCAATGAAATAAAAAACAACTAAAAAAAGAGATGATAAAATCAAAAATAGACGTCGATAAAGTCCATGAATTGCCTTGGAAGGCTTACGTGAAATTACTCGAAAAAGATTTGAAACAAGCACAAGACAAGGGCGTAAAGCAATTGCCTGTTGTGTTGATTTCTGATTTTGAGTTCGCTTGTGGCGAAACGCATACCTTGCTGGTATTTGGCAAGAAGCCAAAAATGGTGCAGTATTACAAAAAGCTAAAAAAAGAACGCAACCAACTGAAAGATTTTTCGATTGGTATGGCAGCGTTTGAAGTATTGGAAAACGGACAATTTTCGTTCAAAATTGGTGTGACAGGTGGTTTGGGTAAACCCACCAAAATGAAGAAAAATAGTAAAAAGCTGATTAAGAAACTAGGTGTTAATCTAGTCGATATTGTCAAAGGCGATTTGCTCGAATCGGTTATAGAAACGATTGACAACGAGAACGAAAATGCTTCAGAGAAATACCAAAAGATAGATGAAAATTTGCAATCGGAGGCAGAACACCTCAAACAAGTAGATGATACTGCCAATGACGATCAAGCGATTCGGGCAGTAGCCAAATCTTTTGTGAAGCAAAATAAAGCGCTCAATCTACAAGTAATCCCAATGCTCAAGCAAGCCGCTACCGATAATTCGGTGGAATATACTGCCGAGCAAGTCGATTTGGCAGAAGCTGCCTTCCGAGCAGCAGCAAGCTTGGTGGACAAGTGCGAAGAGATGGGAGATACTAAAATCCCTGCAGATATTACGAAGCTACAGCTACAAGTAGTAGAGAAAAAATTGGTAACCAAGTATGAAAAAATTTGGAAAAAAATTAAGAAGGCATACGCAGAACAAAACGGAACAATTGACGAATTGCTAAAAAGTAAATTCATGAGTTTGGAAGCCGTATTGCAAAAACTAGAAGCTACAATCAAATAAATCATGACACCAGAGATAAAAGAAGCCAATGCCTTGGTAGCAGAAATCGCCAAGCTTTCCAAAAATAATCCTAACGCAACTGCCGAACTCGAAAAGCAGCGTCAGCGTCTAGCGGTTTTACTCGCTAGTTTTGGGCAAACTACACAAAAAAATGCCGTAAATATTGCTCAAGAGTTGGTACCACCGCCACCACTGGCTTCAGAAGTAGAAGAGCGTAGAAAAGCGAGAGCATTGCTAGACGACTTTACTAATAATCCAGATATTAAAGGTGTTTATGACGATGTGTCGAAGCAAGCTTTGATTGCTGGGCTAACAGAACGAATCAATAACCCAGAGGCAGTAGATCAAGATTCTTTGAATTTGTGCGGTCCAGCAGCTTATGCTGTGATGTGGGCGAAGCACGATCCAGAAGGGTACACCAAAGCTGTTCTTGATTTGTATCAAAAGGGGCAGTACACTTACAATGGTAAAAAGATAAAAGCAAATAAAGATACTTTTGAACAAGAAGTAACTTCAGGCATGAATGCTGTCGATTGGGTATTGTTGCCAGCTATTCGCCACAGTGAGAATACTTTTTTGGATTATGATCCTGAGAGAGATAGAGGTGCCTCTGCTTTCACTACTCCATGGGAAGTGGCTGCTTGGGTCGGTAATATTGTAGGAGTAGATCAGAATAAGGATAGTTCGCCTACTATCGAGAAAGTCAATGCAGCGATTGATAATAATCAAACCGTATTGGTATTGGTTGATTGGGGGCAGTTGAGCAAAAACCTTTCGAAGAAAGGAGCCAAGCAAGAAAGTAAGCCAGAAAGCTGGATTAATGCGATGACAGGGAATCATTATGTTATTATCAAAGATAAAATCATAGATATGCCTGATGACCAGATCCAAATAAAAGTATGGACATGGGGTGATAGTACTCGTTATGCACCTGTTATCAATAAGGATCGATTTGGCGAAGCCTTCAAAACGTCTTTCATCGCTACAGATACGGATTAATGGAGTCTGCAAGGAACGAAAAAGCAACCTACGGCTATTATATTGCTTGGGCAATGATTTATGCGGCTACTGGTAGTATGCTAGCAGATGGTATAAAATCAGAAGGTGCTTTGCTAATGATAGGCGTCTATCTGATAGGGTTAATCGGTTTGTTTTTATTGCGAAGCGACTGGTGGTATAGATTGGTATTGGTGGGGATATTGTGGCTAGTATTTCTTTTGACATTTAGTGCCTATGCCAATATATTGAGACCGCTGATGCCGCTTGATAGTGGGCTAGAAGATGGACATCCAATACCAGGTTATATAGCGATATACGAACAGTGTGCTGTGGGATTAGCTCTGTTAAGCGTACTTTTTTGTGCTTGGCAATTGCGTGCCTCGAAGGCTCCCGTTTGGCATCGACGGATTACTTTAGGTATTTGGGTAGTGCTGCTAGCAGGTATGGTACTGCTGTTTGGTGGATAAGAGCATATCTATTAGAAACTATAATATTAGACACGCTCTAACGAAAAAACTCCTTGCAACTTAATTGTTGCAAGGAGTTTTTTTATACTTTATTGGATTTCTTAATCCAATTTCAAGACATCTAAAAATGCTTTTTGAGGAACTTGAACGTTACCTACTTCACGCATTTTCTTTTTACCTTTTTTCTGCTTTTCGAGCAATTTACGCTTACGTGTAATATCACCACCGTAGCACTTCGCCGTTACGTCTTTACGGAGTGCGGAGATGGTTTCTCTAGCTACGATTTTAGCTCCGATAGCTGCTTGTATCGCAATTTTAAATTGTTGTTTTGGCAAAATATCTTTTAGCTTGCTACACAATCTACGCCCAAATTGAGCAGCTTTGTCTTTGTGAATCAAACTAGAAAACGCATCGACAGCTTCTCCATTGAGTAGTACATCGAGTTTGACCAAATCTGATTGACGGTAGTCAATAGGGGTATAATCAAAGGAGGCATAACCTTTAGAGATAGTTTTCAATTTATCATAAAAATCAAATACAATCTCTGCTAATGGCAACTCAAAGGTCAACTCTAGGCGAGAAGTAGTCAAATAAACTTGATTTTGGAGGATACCACGTTTTTCCATACACAACTTGATAATAGGACCAATGAAATCTGGCTTGGTAATAATTTGCGCACGAATATAAGGTTCTTCGACATAGTCCAAGACTGTAAAGTCAGGCAAGTCGTTAGGCGTGTTGATAATCATTTTTTCGCCCTTGCGTGTATAAGCAAAATAACTAACGTTCGGTACGGTAGTCAATACATTTTGGTCGTATTCGCGCTCCAGACGCTCTTGGATAATCTCCAAGTGCAGCATACCTAAGAAACCACAACGGAAACCAAAACCTAATGCGACAGACGTTTCTGGTTGGAAAACGAGCGAAGCATCGTTGAGCTGCAATTTTTCGAGTGCATCACGCAAGTCTTCAAAATCTTCGTTCTCAATCGGGAACAGACCAGCAAAAACCATTGGTTTAACATCTTCAAAACCTTGAATGGCATTATCGCAAGGATTGTCTCGAAGTGTGATGGTATCACCTACTTTTATTTCTTTAGAACTTTTGGTACCCGTAATAACGTAACCTACATCACCGGCTTTGACTTCTTTGAGCGGGTGTTGTTCCATTTTGAGTACTCCAATTTCGTTGGCAGTATGCTCTATTTGAGTATTGAAAAATATAATGTCATCGTTCTTTCTGAGCGTGCCATTTTTTACTCTATAATAAGCAATAACGCCACGGTATTTGTCAAACACAGAATCGAAAATCATGGCTTGTAGTGGTGCATCAACATCTCCTTTGGGAGCAGGAATACGCTCTACGATAGCACGGAATATTTCTGGAACGCCCATACCTGTTTTGCCCGAAGCCAATAGAATGTCTTCTCGCTCACAGGCTATCAAATCAATGACTTCTTCTGCCATCTCATCGACCATTGCCGAAGGCATATCCACTTTGTTGAGTACAGGGATAATTTCCAAATCATGTTCCAACGCCAAATAAAGGTTAGAAATCGTTTGTGCTTGTACACCTTGGGTAGCATCTACCAAAAGTAGTACGCCCTCACAAGCAGCAATGGAACGAGATACCTCATACGAGAAATCGACGTGACCAGGTGTGTCAATCAGATTAAAAATGTAATCTTGACCGTCTTGGTGGTATTCTAGTTGTATAGCGTGAGATTTGATGGTGATACCACGCTCACGCTCCAAATCCATGTTGTCAAGGGCTTGGTCTTGCATTTTGCGTTCTGATATAGTTTGGGTCATCTCCAGCATTCTATCTGCTAGGGTTGATTTACCATGGTCAATATGTGCAATAATGCAAAAATTTCTTATGTTTTTCATGTACTTAGTTCTTCAGTTTTGGTGCAAAAGGCGAATAAAAATACGCTTATTTTGTCGTTCTTCCAAAGATTTGTTTTTATGAATTGCAGCAATAACATTTTTTATAAACAAGGACTGGATTTACGACCTGTTTATTTTCAACAATTAAGCCCATTAATTGTTAATTATTATAGATTCAAATACCTGTTTATTAGAAAAATAATACGACATTAGAGTACTTCAAACATTGCGATAAGCAATCAAAAATATAACTAAATATGAACACAGTAACTTGGCAAGATGCCTTGGAGCGTTTGCGCGTAGGCAACGAACGCTTTGTAGCGGACAAAGTAGATGGACAATTGCAAGATTCTCAGCGTAGAGAAACATTGACGGACGGACAGGATCCGTTTGCGATTATATTGAGCTGTGCAGACAGTAGGGTAGTTCCCGAATTTGCTTTTGATACAGGATTGGGCGAGCTGTTTGTGATACGAGTAGCAGGAAATGTAGCGAATGTTTCGACCATAGCGAGTATCGAATATGCTGTTGCAAACTTAGGGGTGCAGTTGATTTTGGTGATGGGACACGAAAGCTGCGGTGCTATTACGGCTGCTATAGATGGAGGTGATGCAGGCAAAAACCTTAACCATTTATTGGAGCATATCAACCCAGCTATCGAAGCTGCTGCCACCAAATCAGTCAATACAGTAGTTAAAAAGAATGCACTGTTGACTGCCAAAGAGTTGGTCGCCAATTCTGAAATTATCAAAAATGCAGTGAAAAACAATAACGTCAAATTAAAATCGGCTTATTATAATTTAGGCTCTGGTGCCGTAGATTTTTTGGACTAAAAGTGAATTTTAGATTTGGTTAGGTTGCTGTTATGAATATTTATTTGTGCAAACTGAATTAGTTTAGCTCAAAAGTGTTTTTTTAATAGCACTCAAAGTGAATTAATATTGTAGTGTGTTAGCAAATGAGCTAACGCACTTTTTTTTCGTTCACTAAATTTAAAAACAACAACCTATGAATAATCTAAAAATAGTTCTCGTAGCCTTTTTGACTTTATCAATGTTATTGATTGGCTGTAAGAAAGATTCGGACACGGACAATACTGATAAGGAAAAAGAAGGAGAGGCGATTAGTAGCCTTTCTAGTTTTTGGCAAAGCCAAAAAGCCGCAAAACTACAAAAATTTACTGTTGACGCTAGTCAAACACAAACAGTGACAGGTAGCCAAGGGACAAAAGTAACGCTTTATGGCAATAGTTTTTATCTCAATAATAGTCCTGTAACAGGCATGATTGATATTGAACTAGTAGAGGCATATGATAAGGACGACATGATATTATTGGGACGAAATACAATGGGTAGAGACGAATTTGGCAATTATGCTCCGATGGTTTCGGCAGGTGAATTTTATTTCAATGCTTCGCAAAATGGACAAGCACTAGAGATAGGAGGTAGCAGACCTCAGATAAGTACCGCCCCGTTTAGTCGTAGTGATTTTAACACCAGCATGATACCGTTGATACTAGAAGCGGACGCAACGATGGGCGATTCTGTATGGGTTCCTATTGATAGTTTTATGAACGATTGTTCGGATTCTACTCAAGTTATGCTCGGACAAAGTACCTATTGCTTCGAGTTTGGCGATAACGCTAGCTGGACGAATTGTGATTATTTTCAGCGTTACAATGTTCCATTGACAGGTATGACCGTCAATTTGCCAGCGAGTTATACCAATGCTAATACAAGTGTGCTAATCTCTTTTGATGGGCTCAATTTATTGACCAATTTGTACGAAAACAACGGAGCGTTTACATTAGGAAATGGATATACCGTGCCAATAGGACAGGCAATTAATCTGGTTGTTATTGCAGAACAAAACGGTATATTGGAGTATCATGTACAAGCCATAACAGTCGTTAATAATCAAATTATTACTTTGACGAGTGCCGATTTGTTGGGGACTACGGCAGCTAACTTGCAGACGCAATTGAGCAATTTGCCATAAAAAAAAGCAGATCCTAACGATAGAATAAAGTAAGTAAGTGGACAAAAATAATAAGGTATTTCAAATCTGTAATTTTTACGATTCTTATCGTCCTGTCCTCGCTAGATAGCCTTAGCTATCTAGCTGTGGGAGTCCTTAATAATCAAAAAAAAATAACGCACTTTTAAACACCCATTATTTGTGTCCACTTACTTAGTAGCGTAATCAAAAAAATTAGTTCAAAATATAGAATACGCATTCATACAAAAAGGCAAACCTAACAATTAGTTAGGTTTGCCTTTTTTATTTGTGTCAACTACTCAAATTACTAGACAGTTGCTTGTTTTTTCTTTTCGGCAATCAAATCTTTGGCGAGTTCGAGTGTGTATGCCAATTGCTCTTCGGGTGTGAGCAAGCTATTGTCAATCTCGATGGCATCTTCGGCTTGCATGAGTGGGCTATCGGCACGAGTCGAGTCGATATGGTCACGTGTTTTGAGGTTTTCTGCTACCGCCTCAGCGGTAAAATCCTGTATGTTTTTGGATTGCAATTCTTGTAGCCGTCTATTGGTGCGCTCTTCTATCGAAGCGGTCAAGAATAGTTTGAGTTCGGCATCTTTGAATACAACGGTACCAATGTCTCTACCGTCCATGGCTATACCACCATTTTTGCCAATAGCTTGTTGAATTTTGACCAGCGTACGACGCACAGCAGAAACAGTAGCCACAGGGCTTACAAAATCCGACACTCTGAAGCTGCGAATTTCTTCTTCCACATCTATTCCGTTCAGAAAAGTATGGTTGTTGCCATCAATATTTCTAAATTCTATATAGATTTGTTCGTCCAATGCTTTTTGTACCGCCTCTTTGTCGTCTAGATCAATATTGTTGTCCAGAAAATAAAGCGTCACGGCACGATACATCGCTCCCGAATCAACATAAGCGTAATTTAGTTCTTTTGCCAAGGCTTTGGCTAAGGTACTTTTGCCACAAGCGGCAAAACCATCAACGGCAATCGTAATTTTTTTGGAAGTATTCATGAATGTTGCAATAGAAAAGTAGCGAGATAAAAATGTTTCGTATTGCTCACAAATTTACAACTTTAAAGACCAATTCTACAATTTTGAATGGAGCTTGTCCAAATTTTTATAATTGATAACTAATCAAAAGGGAATTTTAACAGAACAAAAAAACACTAGAATCGAAGTCTAAACCTTGTGCCGTTACTTGTTTTTTGATGAAGGTTTGTTCTTGTTTTTGAGCGACTAGCAATAGTATTTGTGGCGTTTTGCCTTGTGGTAGGGCAGTTGTTGCCTGCATTTCTACACCATAAATATGTTTCCCTATCTTTTTGCTGTTATTACAAACCCAGCTAAAAGGAATGGAATGGGATTGTAATAGTTGTGCTACTTTTTTGCCTTTCTTGCCTGCACCCCAGATTACTAACGGACGATTGTCATCGTAATCCAATTTTAGAAAATAGTCAACTTTGAGTTCCAAAAAACGATTATCAGCATAATTGCTGTCGTTCCTTGAGGTTCGAGTGCCATAGTCACGCCATTGGTGTAGCACTTGCATGCAAGGCAATACTTGCAGCCCAGCTTCCCGAAAACGGAAGCAAAGATCGTAATCTTCTGGATAGGTAGCGGGATAGAATGCCTGAGCGGCTTCAAAATCTGCTCTATTCACCATCCAGCAAGGCGACGGAATAACACATTCTTTATAAATTTCTTCAAAACAGCTGCCTGTCGCAATCAACCCATTGAGCCAATCCTGATAGTTGCGATAGCCCTCGCCAATACCTGCTGCCGAAAAGTAATGCACTTGTCCAACGCTCAAATAACCGTTACCTGCTTTTTGGAGTGCCATTAACATGGTTTCTAGTCGTAATGGCATCATTTTGTCATCGGCGTCCATTCTAGTAATATAGTCGCCTTGACTTTGGCTGTAGCCCAATCTCAACGCCCCAATTATTCCTTTGTCTAGATTAGATTGGACTTGGATTCTTTTATCTTTTGCGGCATATTGCCGCAATATCGTTAAGCTATTGTCTGAGCTTTGATCATCAATTGCCAGCAATTCCCAATTCGTATAGGATTGGTTCAAAATACTATTTAAGCACTCTTCCAAATAAGGAAGTGCATTATAAACAGGCATAATGATGCTAATGAGTGGACTTGTCATAAATGAAATGTAGCTTTTTGAAGGTGTTTTTTTCAAAATAAAATAAAAATGCCATTTTATGCTAAAAATTAGAGATTAATATTTCTATATCTCAATATATAATTATATTATTGCAGGGCAGTAAAATTATATTTAACCTTTAAATTGAAACACAAAATGAACACAGTAATTAAAACCATGCTTATTGTATTAGTACTAATGGTATTCAATACAGAATCTGCACATGCTCGCAAACGAGGGTTTTTTAGTATTGGAGGAGAAGCCATCTCCAAAGTAGCTGATTTCCCTGATGAAGAAACCTATCAAATCGGTGATGGTAGCAACTTTGATGCAGGTTGTATCTACAAACAAACTTCTATTTTATTTATTCCTGTTTGGAATTATGATGTCAAATGGTGTGGTTACGTCGAAGATGCAGCAGGCGAAGTAGGCTACGTAGAACTAACCAAAGAAGAATTGGACGTATTTGCAGAAGCGGCGGGCGTAACACTTCCTGCTGAACCTACTATTGGATTTTGGGACAAAATAGGCGGTAAGCTAGTCTTTTTGTTAGTTGTCGTTGCTTTCATTGCTTATTCTATTCTATCGCCTGACGAAGACGAGGAAGAAGAGGTGGCAGCAGCAACAGACGAAACTAAAGCGTAGCGCATACCAGTTTGCAAGGATAAAAAAGGCAGCAACAAAATCGAAATTTTGTTGCTGCCTTTTTCTATTGTGTGGTCTCCAGCCAGTTCTATTCAAAAACAATATTTGGTCTAATTTTACCTTTGTTTTTGTTGTAGAAATCATTGATGATTTTCACCGCCTCTTCTGGTGTATCTACCACTGGAATCAAGTCAATATCACCAGCACTAATAGTACCATGATCTTTTTCCATTGTTTGGCTAATCCAATCCACCATACCTTTCCAGTATTCGCTGCCCATGAGTATAATCGGAATGGCTTCTACTTTTTTGGTTTGCACCAATGTCAGTACCTCAAAAAGCTCATCGAGTGTACCAAATCCACCAGGAAGTACTACAAATGCCTGAGCATATTTCACAAACATTACTTTTCGTACGAAAAAGTAGTTGAAATTAAATACTTTGTTGTTGTCGATATAAGGGTTGTAGCCTTGCTCAAAAGGCAAATCAATATTCAACCCTACAGAAGTACCTTCGCTTTCTTTGGCACCACGGTTGCCTGCCTCCATGATACCGGGACCGCCACCTGTGATGATACCATAACCCTCTTCGACAAGTGCCTTGGCTACATTGACAGCGAGTTGGTAGTATTTATTGTCAGGCTGCAAGCGAGCCGAACCAAAGATAGAAACACAAGGCTCTATTCTATTAAGACGTTCATATCCATCTACAAATTCTGCGATAACCTTGAACATCGTCCAAGAGTTTTCACCCTTGAGTTCGCTCCATTTTTTCGATTCTTTCTTGAATTTGACAGGGACATTAGTTTTACCGTCACTCATATTTATTGCATTATTTAAGTCATAAAAAACGCTATATCAATATTGCTGTACGAACAGCGAGGGAGTCTAGTCATAATTGGTATAGCCCCCAACAGAAGGTTGGGATTTTGAACCTGCAATTTAATGTTTTTTGTAGCAAAAAAAAGAAATTACCAATTAAAATGAATTGGAAGCAACAAAAAACACCAACTATTACTAATGTAATAATTGGTGTTTTATTTCTAAAAGGCTGTATTATAACGGGTTAGCGTTCAATACCAATGTGTAAAATACGTCCACCTGTTTGATTGACAGGACTCACACTTTTGCCGATAACGATACCATCTTCAGGAGCATGATAATCTTTGATTAGATTGCCAAATATATCTCTAATAGAAGCTACTACTTCCCCTTTTTTGACTCTGTCCATCAGATTGGCGTGTACTCGAAGCAGTCCACCCACATCGGTGTACATCCAGAAAGAGCGACGGCATTGTACGGTCGGTACTTTTGGCTCTATGATAGGCTCATCAATCATCTCTAGGAACGAAAGTACATTATGAATACCAATAATACCAGACTTAATCATCTTGTTCTGGAAGGTATTCGGATTACCGACTTCTAGTGTAATGGCTGGAATATCTTTCTCGTCAGATGCTCCACGTAGTGTACCATCTGATGGCGGATTATGCACAATAATTTGTGCATTTTGTAGCATTGCCAATTTCTTGGTAACAGGGTGTTTCATGTCTGCACGTACATAGTACGAATTGACACGACCCATACTAGCGGTATGCAGGTCTAGGAGGTAGTCGAAGTGTTGTGCTATTTTGTCAAAAAAGCGATAAGCATACACTTGGCTAATATTACCATCTTTTTTACCGGGCATAATGTGGTTGAGGTCAACGCCATCATTAAATCGTCTTTTGCGACGGTCAAATGCAGGAACATTCACGACAGGAATACCGACAATAATACCCGAAAGCTGTTCTACTTCAATCTCTGAAAAAAGGCGCTGAATAACAGGGATTCCGTTAAGCTCATTGCCGTGAACGGCTGCTGTAACACCTAGTACAGGTCCATCATGCGCTCCTCTAGCTACCATCATTGGGATACTGATACTAGAATTCATACCATCAGTAATAAGTTCTACCCAATAGTGGCAAATGGTGCCAACTGGCGTGTTTTCGATTTTGAAATCGAAGTTTTTGATATGCTTAGGCTCTATCATGTTTATATAGTTGATTGTTAGGTGTGTGAACGCAAATAATGAGTGTTTAAAAGTGCGTTAATTTTTTTGATTATTGAGGACAGGACGATAAGAATCGTAAAAATCACAACTTTAAAATGCCTTATTATTTTTGTCCACTTACTTAAGAACACCCAATTATTTGATAGGTAACCCAGTCGGAAAAATTAGGCGTTGTGCTACTTAATTACGATTGAAAATTTTACAGACAGACCGCCTAACGGCACCTTTCAGACCTTCCAAAAAAATTATAAGACATGATTATTATCGACAGAAATCTCCCAGTAGTAGTAAAAAAGACCGTTAACGATACCATCGAACGACTCAAAGCGAATATCAAATTGATGATACAAAAACTATGGGTGCGTATTGCCTTTGGTGCTTTGATTTTGCTATTGTTTTCCCAAAATAAATTTAGTGTACAATTGACGATTGGCGGAAGCCAAAACGACGCTATCGCTCAACAAGAAGCCAACTTAGTAGAAGCGCCTGTTAGGGCAGTAGTCGCTAGCCATACCAGTCAAGCTGGAATATTGCCGAGTGGCGATGCCAAGTGGTGGAAAAAAATAAGAGATAACAGTAATGACATTCGCAACAGCATGAATCTAGCGAATGCTGCTACGGCGGTAAGCAATGCCTTGACTCCTGCTCAACAAAAGCAAGCTGCTAAATATTCTAATTTGGGTTTTGCACTTAGTCCAGGGTTTGCTAAAAAGCACAATATACCAGCAGCGATTGTTGCCCAGAAAATGAAAATTCTTTCGGATTATATTGCTAAATATGCCGCCACGGCACAGGAAGAAGCGAAGTTGTTTGGTATTCCTGCAAGTATTACCTTGGCACAGGGATTACTAGAAAGTAATGCAGGCAAAAGCTCATTGGCTCACAAAGAAAATAATCACTTTGGTATCAAGTGCCGCAAAAAATGTATCGGTTGCCGCTGTGCCAATTATACCGATGATAGTCGTTACGATATGTTCCGCATTTTTGATTCGGCTTGGGAGAGCTTCCGTGAGCACAGCAAGCTGTTGTCAGGACGTCGTTATAAGCACCTCACCAATTTGCCAAAAACAGACTACAAGAATTGGGCAAATGGGCTGCAAGCTGCTGGCTACGCCACCGACAAAAAATATGGTAGTAAATTAATCAAAATTGTAGAAGCGTTGAACTTGCAACGTTTTGACCAATAAGACAGACGTGGAGAAGAGTGCAACCGTGAAAGGTTGTGCTTTTTTTTCATTTCTACAAAAAATGAAGCGATGCCCTCTATTCAATTTAATACCAAAAACAGAAAAAAAATGATAGAGACTATGAGCAATTATTTGGAAGATATAGGCGTAGCCCATGCCACCGATGTAGATTCGGGCAGCCTCAAGTTTGAGATAGAAACAACGATGGGCGATGCACCTTGCTTTTTTATATTCAACGGGGAGGAGGGTGTAGCAATTTACTCTTGTCTGCCTGTACAAGTACCGAAAAGCAAAATATCGGAAGTAGCACTCTATTTGAGTTGCCTCAACAATAATCGTTTTTGGGGCTGTTTTGAGATGGATCTAAAAACCAGAAATGTCTATTTTAGAACCTACATTGACCTAACAGAAATACCTTTGACAACTCCGAGAATAGAAAAAAGTATGTCTGCCAATTTGTCGGTATTGCAACAGCATCTAATGGGTATTTTAGAGTTGTTTTGAAAGAAAAAATTAGTCCATATTGGGATTTGCTAGATTGATGGATTAAAGGATTTTTTAAGATAAAAACCTGTAAAAAGGAATCAGTGGCTGAACAAGTATCGACTCCAAAGTCCAAAGCTTTTTGAATTATTGGAATAAAAAGAAATCAGTGAAAATCAGTGAAATCAGTGGCTGAAAAAGTATCAAGTCCAAAGTCGGAAGTTTTTTCAATTATAACGTCACGAAAGAGCATTTTTTTTATCTTAAACTTCCGACTTCCGACTTCCGACTTCCGACTTCCGACTTCCGACTTCCGACTTCCGACTTCCGACTTCCGACTTCCGACCAAAATAGCACTACAATTGAAAATCTAAAAATCCAGCAGCAAAGCGGTCTAGTGTCTAGCAGTCTAACAAAATACTTATCTCTTTTTGGACTTACCATTTCTAGCACCTCTACCAAACTGTTTTTTCTTTTTGTGGAATTGCTTTTTGTCAAAGGTATTATGAGCAGGATTTGGCTTTTTAGTTTTGCCTGTAGCAGCTTCCGACAAGAGTTGTTGAAGTAGCTCGGGGCGGTTTGCCTTGGTCAATACATTCTTGATCCAGCGATGATTTTCTTTTTTGTACCAAAAGAAAAACTTGTGCTGATCTGCTTTTTCGTTCGTAGTTTTTGGCGTTTCAAATTCTTGAAGTGTATAAGGGTGGTAACCCGAATAATAAATCACGGTCGCTACGGTCATAGGTGTAGGCGTGAAATCTTGAACTTGCTCCAACTGAAAACCCATGTCTTTGGTTTCGGCAGCTAAATTTGCCATGTCTTCGAGCTTACAAGCAGGGTGCGACGAAATGAAATAAGGCACGAGCTGCTGCTTCATGTTGTTTTTTTCGTTGATTTTGTCAAACATTTCCTTGAACTTATGGAAATACTTGAAACTCGGCTTGCGCATAATCTTCAAGACATCGTCGGAGGTATGCTCAGGAGCTACTTTGAGACGACCAGAAACGTGGCGTGTAATCAACTGCTCTGAGTAAGCATTGAGGTCATCAACGTCGGCATTTTTATTGAATTCAGGCACCAACATATCATAGCGAATACCACTTCCTACAAATGCTTTTTTGACCTGAGGGTGCTCATCTACTTCCTTATAAATATCCAACATGGCGGCATGAGAAGTATCTAAGTTATGACAAATAGTAGGTGAAATACAAGACGGACTCACGCACTTGTCGCAAATCTCCTGCACTTTACCTTTCATATTATACATATTGGCACTTGGTCCACCCAAGTCACTGATGTAACCTTTGAAATTTTTGTCATTGACAATATGTTCTACCTCTTTCATAATCGACTCCTTGGAGCGGCTAGCGATGAACTTACCTTGGTGAGCCGAAATCGTACAGAAGCTACAACCACCAAAACATCCACGGTGCATATTGACCGAATATTTGATCATTTCGTAGGCAGGAATTGGTCCGCGCTTGTTGTATTTGGGGTGTGGCAAACGAGTATAAGGCATATCAAACGACGCATCAATTTCTTTCTCCGTCATCGTCTGATAAGGTGGATTAATAACTAATGCTTGGTCGTCAATGTATTGCAATAAACGGTTTGCCTTTAGCTTATTGGATTCTTGTTCCAATAGTTTGAAATTGGAGGCATATTTCTTTTTTTGTTCTAGGCAGTCTTCGTGCGAATTGAGCCACTTGTCCTTCCAGTTTTTATTTTTAGGAATATCTTCCTTGTTGACCAAAATAGCGGTCTGAGGTATCGTGCGTAAAGAAGAAAAAGGAACGCCTTTGTCTGTCAATTTGATGATTTCACGCAACGGCTGTTCGCCCATACCATAGACCAAAATATCTGCTTTGGAATCGACCAAAATAGAAGGCATTAGCTTATCGGACCAATAATCATAATGCGTCACACGACGCAAGGAAGCTTCGATACCGCCAATCAATACAGGCGTATCAGGATAGAGTTCTTTCAGGATATTGCTATACACAATAGTAGCATAATCGGGACGGAAACCACTTTTGCCGTCAGGGCTGTAGGCATCGGTAGAGCGTCTGCGCTTGCTCGCCGTATAATGATTGACCATAGAATCCATGCAGCCAGAAGTAACTCCAAAAAATAAACGGGGTTTGCCCAATTTTTTGAAATCTCGCCAATCGCCTCGCCAGTCAGGTTGCGGCACAATCGCCACTTTGTAGCCCATACTTTCGATAATACGACCAATCACTGCCCCGCCAAAAGCAGGGTGATCCACATAGGCATCGCCACTAAAAAGAATCACGTCGAGTTCTTCCCAACCTCTTCTTTCTACTTCTTTTTTGGTAGTCGGCAACCAATCTGTTATTTTGTATTCCTGCTGCATTTGTGCTTTGTTGAAATTATATGGTTATTGTCATCTTTGATAAGATAACAAAGATAACGACTATTTACGGTAGTATCAAGCAACAAATGTCAAGAAGTCGTTATAGTATGCTATAATGTCTGTTGTTATGGCATTCTATAGCCCAATACATTTCCACTTTTGAATAAAAATGACGAACTTTGTGCTAAATTTTAGTAGAAAATTATTTTTCATCATCGAAGTTATTTGATAAGTCGTGATAAAATGATTGATAAGTGCTTGGAAATCAAGACGATGCTGCTTTTTAATTTAGTAGCCATAGCTACTATGTTAAAAAAGAGCAGAAGTATTTGGTTTTCAATGGCTTGTCAAGCAATTATTAACGAATTTTTAAAGAACTTCATCTTATAAATTGAAGTATAGCATGCAACTGTACAACAAAATGAGTGCTGCCGAGCGTGCCGCATTAATAGACCAAGCAGGAAAAGAACGCCTAACGATTTCGTTCTACGAATACCACCAAATTGAAAATATCCAACAGTTCAGAGATGACTTATTTAGAACGTGGGACGCACTAGGGGTCTTGGGTAGAATATATCTAGCAACCGAAGGTATCAATGCTCAATTGTCGCTACCCGCCGAAAATTTTGAAGCCTTCAAAACACATTTGGACACGATTGATTGGCTCCATGGCGTACGCCTCAATGTGGCGATAGAACATGACAACAAGTCGTTCTTGAAGCTCAAAGTCAAAATTAGAACAAAGATATTAGCCGACGGAATGGACGAAAATACCTTTGATGTAACCGACAAAGGTATCCACTTAAAGGCAGCAGAATTTAATGCAGCCATAGCTCAAGACGACGCTATTTTGATAGATATGCGCAATCATTACGAAACAGAAATAGGACATTTTGAAGGAGCGATTACGCCCGATGTCGATACGTTTAGAGAGTCGCTGGACTTGATAGAAGAACACTTGCAAGAGCATAAGCAGGACAAAAAATTGATTATGTACTGCACAGGCGGTATTCGTTGCGAAAAAGCCTCTGCTTATTTCAAACACAAGGGGTTTGAGCAAGTTTTTCAGCTAGAAGGCGGTATTATTAATTATGCTCGACAAGTAGAAGCCGAAGGTTTAGATAATAAATTTATTGGCAAAAACTTCGTTTTTGATCACCGCAAAGCAGAGCGTATTTCGGAAGAAGTCATTGCTCAATGCCATCAATGTGGTACGCCTTGCGATACGCACACCGACTGTGCTAATGAAGCCTGCCATTTATTATTCATTCAGTGTGCGGCTTGTGCCGAACAATACAAAAAGTGCTGTTCTACGGCTTGTGCCGAAATTGTAGTATTGCCAGAAGAGGTACAGAAAGAATTACGCAAAGGCAAAAAGGTACACAAAGGCGAGGATTTTACGAAAGGACGTTCGGACGTATTGAAATACAAAAAGAACGTAGATAACTTTGAGGCGGTGCTGAAGGGGAAGAGGTAATAACCTCTATTGTAGTTATAATTTTAGTGAGTCCTCCTTGTTGTTCGTCAACAAGGAGGATTTTTATAATAATAGGTTGGAAAATCAGTAGATAAATTCTTACGCACCTATATAGAAAAACATAAATCACTAACAAATGAAAATAGATCCTAAAATAGCAGTCAAATCAGTTGACCTCGAAAAATTGAAGTTAGGGTATTACAAAAACCTAATGAGAAAGAAAGTATTAACTACTTTTGTAGAAGAAACTTCAAAAGAAAAGCCTACTGATTTTATAATAATGGCTGATTATTCTTTTACAGACAAACCCAAAATAGTATTCCCACTTTTATTACTTGGTAATTAGAAGGCAGAAATGAAGACTTTTGCGAAAGGAGAAGTAATAAAAAGACCTGAAAAAGATTCTCGTATTGGCAAAGCCTATTTTGCGGGAATGGAGGGGAATAAGTATGTGATACAATTACTCATCAAAGAAGGAAAAGGAAAGGGAAAAAAAGAGCGACTAAAGAAGCAAATTGAGAAAAAACTCCTCAAGAACTGTATTGTACGATTCGAGGAAGTAGAAGATACAGGAGAGGATCAAGATGAAACAACCAATATTACTGCCGTAGCCACTCCAATGACAATAGGAGATGTCAAAGTGACTAACTTTGAATACACAGGAAAAGATTCAATGGGCAACGATGTTGTTATTCCTGCTGGTACTGAAGTCCTCTTGACCAATAATACAGATGGGTATAAGTTTTTGGCGGAGGTCGAAGGCAAAATTTGTTACCTCAACCTACCCGCAGAGGCAGAAGTAGAAAAGACAATGGGTAGCCTTCCAGTAATAACTGTTATCGAAAAAGATGATAACAGTTTGGTGCGTTTGGAGCAACTTAAAAAAGAGGATTGGGATAGTATTTTTCATGATGTAAGTTCCGAAAAAATAGTAGGTATCCTAAAGTCGTTTACCAAAGAGGAACAAGCTGCATTTTTAGAAAATGGTGGGTTGCAGTACTTCGTTGCCTACGAATTGTCCAATGAAGATTGTGTTAAAGCAATAAAGGGTTGGGATATACCCATATTAGAAAAACTTAGGCTTTTTGATGCTGCTGAGTTAGGTCAAAAAGTTGATTATGATATATTCAGGCAACTAATAGTTGGTGGAGATTGGACAGGTTTTAATCTCTCTGACGACTTACATCTCATAAATTTTGGTCCATCAGACGAAGGGTTTGCTCAGTTCATGTTAGATGCAGGTATTGTACTAAATGAGGACGACTTTTTGGTACACAATGGAGTTGAGGTAATATCAGCACAAGACTTAGGTAATCTAAAAAGAAGTAGCCCTGGTCTTGCCCTTACTGGTCACGACTTGCGTACTGCTCTATCGAATATAACTCCGCCAATATATGATGATGTTGCGAATAAGCAACGTGTTCCAGAAGTGACAACGGAGGACTTAGAACTATTAATGAAGCTTGAAGAGGGACGAGCAACCCCCACAGATAGAGCCGCTATTCTTAGTTGGTTTCAGAAAAATGCCCTAATAGAACTGCACGCAATCTTGGATGTTAGTGAAATGCAACTCAAAGATGTGCTACACAAATATTCTGGTGGATTATTCAATCAGTTCAAAGCGGACTTTTTGGCACTGATGGAAGAGCGTTATGGCGATCGATATACGTTCAGAATAGCGATAACGAATCCCAATGTTCTTGCAGGGGCTAATCGTAATGCTCAGATACAAGCAAAAAGGGTACTAAAAGATGAAGTACAACGTGCATTAGGGAAAAAACACCCCGTTATCTATGCTTTTCAGGGAAACTATGCAAAACTAGTTAGTGCATTTGATAAGAGCGATGATGATAAAATACGTACCGCTTTAGAAGACAGAGTAATTACACTATTGGCTAACATCGATTATGTTAGAGAGACGTTACGTTCCTATCCCGAATATGTTTGGAGCTTGAACAATATCATTAGTAATACTTTTGGTAATTTGGGAATACAACGAAACTCAGAAACTGGAATTATTGTAATAAATCATCAGAAAGAATACAAGGAAGATAAAGAGTTTTATGATAAATGGCTTGCCGTTACTTCTGTTGGGCTAAGTATCATTGCTGCATGTAGTTCGGGAGGCGTTTCATTTTTGGCTACAGTAGGGGCAGCAGGAGTAGGAACATATGATCTCGCTAGAGAGGTGAGTAATTACGTCTTAGAAGATGCGGTTGCCAATACCGCATTGACACAAGCACAAGCACTTACCAATGAGAAACCTGAACTACTCTGGGTAGCACTGTCGGCGCTTGGGGCTTTGGGGGACGTAGTAGCGGCTGCCAAACTGATGAAAACCATCAAAATAGGTCCTATTGAGAGCTTGACAGATGCGGAACGTTATGCTGGTACAGTCGCCCAAAAAATAGCAATACAGCGTGGGATTCCTATAGATGACGTAGCAGACAGTCCTTATCAGAAGCTGCTGAAAATGGTAGAAGCAAAAGCCGTGGCACATTTTGATGAGGTAGCTGTAGGGCGACTGACACGTCGACAGCAGCTAGATAGAGATTTTCAAAAAACTAGAACGGCGTTCATGAAGAGTCTTACCATCAATAGTGGTGGTCCTATCATGAGCGTGAAGGCATTTACTTATTACGCAGTGGTAGCTGCAAAAAAAGGAATGACGAGCTTATCGGAGGTGTTTGAAGAAATGGGGTTGAAGGTAGATGATGTTTTGCAAAACAATAATATTGAAATTCCAAAAGAGTTGAATATTAAAGTTTTCCAAGATATTTTTGATGATGCCCTAGCAGTTGTAGCAAAAGAACAAGCCCTCTTAAAAGCATCAATAGATGCAGTAAGTGACCTACGCAAAATACCACTTGATGAAGTGCTTGATAATCAAGCAGCAATAACAAAAGCTTGGGACGATTATGCTAAAAATGCTCCTCCTATTGAATTGAAGATTGATAACAAGACTGTAGAACTGAAATTTGATGAGGAGAACGGAAATCTATTAACCTTCAAGAAAGGAAAATGGGAAAAACCTAGTTCTACTGAAAAAGAGAAAATATATGAAAGTCTAGGACTTACGCACGCTGCTAAGAACCATGACTCAGGTATAGATATACGTGAAGTTGCAGAACGGACTACCAAGAAAGGTGCCAATGCTCAAAATAGTATTTTTAAAAATGATGAAATATTTGTAAGAACAGTTGAGTTCTTGAGAGAAAAATGCCTAGGTTCGAACAAAACGATTGATATAGATAAGTTAGTGAAAAATGGGACGGTTACTGTCGCTGAAGATGGTAAATATATTTTTGAAGTACCTATTCCCAAAGATAAGGGCGTGCTCTTTTTTAATACAAAAATAGGAAATTTTCCTTCGTGGATTAAAAATCCAAAACCTTACCTTGGTGATAAAAAACTAGCAGGTGTAGTGGAACTTCCTGTTACAAGGGTGCGTATTGTTTTTAAAGTGAAAGATGGGAATACTGATATAAAAGTAGTTTCTAGTTATGTGAATAGTTTTTAATGTAAATTTATCATGGAAGAATTTAAAATAGAATATAAAATAAACGATTATACACCTGCTATTACTACGGGTTTTAATGTAGATTTTGAGAATGTAGCTATTTATAGTGTTACTGGAGGTTTCAAATACTTGATGGTAAAAGACTACGTATTCAATATTCATATTGGGAACTATTGTTGTAAAATAAACCAGTTATACATTGATTTTACGGAGAGAGATTTGGATGATGTATTGGATAGCCTTTTAATTTCAAAGCACCACCACGTTCTGAAAGAAGGCGTATATGATGGAAAGCTAACTAATGTAGTGAAGGGAGATCAAATGGTTGCTTATATGTTCAATGATGGACAAGCACTAATAACTTATCCTAACCTTGTGTTTTTGTACCGCAATAATCAAGATGAAGTAAAGGTTTACCTAAAGTATATCTATCAGGGTGAGTTGGTAAATATAAAGCCACCCTGGGAAATAGTAGAAGGACCATTTCAACCAATAGCACCCATTATATGCAGTAAAAAACAAATCGTAAGAGAGTTGTATCAACTGTATACCAAGATGGTACAGGATATACGAAAAATGTACCCTGAGTTCTTCACGCCAGAAGGCGATGCTTATGAGAATTATCAAAAGTGGAAAGAAAAAATGAAGCGATACAAGGAGGCGATACAGGCGATGTGATACAAAAAAAATCCTCTGCGAAAGTAATCTTTCGTAGAGGATTTTTAGTTATTGACTATCGTGTCAATACAATATAATCATTAATCAAAGTTCTTAAAAACTTGCTTCTATCTTTGGGGATTTGAGTCAAATCCAATTGCAACGCAACGTGTCTAGAAAGATCAGCGACTGCTTTTTTGTGTGCCGTATTGGAGTAGCGACGTTCTCGCTCTAGTACTTTTTTTATGAAGAGCATTTCTTGCTCATTAAATCGACGAATACCAGGATATTGCGGCTCGTATGTGTCGATAGTTGATATTTTGAGAATATCGTTGAGCGTAAAATTTCGTTGTGAATTGATGCGAATGACGGTCGTACCCGAGAGGATTCCTCCAATACGCTGACTCTTGGCAGAAGCATTGATAAGCAAAGCTGCCACCGAACCCAACGACAAAAATATATCAACCATTCTGAACATCCAGCGCATCGTATAGTCGTTGATGCTAGGAGCATCACCATTGAGCTTGACCACTTTTAGCCCTATCGCCTTTTTACCCAACGACTGACCGTCCATAAGGATTTCGGAAAGTAGTGTGTAAAACAAAAAGATAGGCAGAATTGCGACATAAAAGAAAATCATTTCACCATCGAATAAATCGGCGGCACCGCCTAGTATCGCCAAGGCACCCATCAATCCGCCCATGATGAGCAAATCAATAAAATAAGACATAATGCGATTGCCTAAGGTAGCGAGTTCGTACTGTATCGTTACTTTCTGTGCGGTGTTGATTTCTGTTGTTTTCATAATATAAGGTATTGAAGTTGTTTAATCAGTCGTGATAAGATGATTGATAAGTGCTTGGAAATCAAGACGATGCTGCTTTTTAATTTGGTAGCCATAGCTACCATGTTCAAAAGAGCAGAAGTATTTGGTTTTCAATGGCTTATCAGGCGATTATTGACGACTGATTAAGCAGCTTCATTAGGTAATCAATTGGGAGCAATCTCGAATATACAATTCTTTTTTTGAATGATTTTTATAATCAAGCAAAAAATAAGCAAGTAAGTTCATCAGCATGAGAAAAGTGTACTAAAATCGTAAGGAAAGGAATTAGTCTAGGCGGAAAAAGACGGAATAATGGCAGCAGGTGTACATACCTTATCATCAAAACAACACCCACATTTTTGTTATACCAGCACCTCAATCCGAAAAAAGTAGCTTATGATTATAATAATTGCCATCAAATAAATATCTTCAAGAGTTAAGACCAAACATCAAGGAACTATTTAACAGGTTCTTGGATTAACTAATTTGTATATTCCATCACTCAGCGATACCTCCAATCTATGCGCGAAACGCAATTCATAAAGCAGAACCAAGCCAAATGGGCAAAATTTGAACGCAGTTTAGGTAAACCCAATACCAACGCAGACGAACTCAGCGACTTGTTTGTCGAAATTACAGACGACCTTTCGTATTCCCGTACGTTCTATCCCAATCGTTCGGTACGAGTTTATCTCAACAACATTGCCCAAAAGGTATTTTATAGTGTTTACAAAAACAGAAGAAACAAACTCCCTAGTTTTGTAGCCTTCTGGAAAGACACCGTTCCACAAGTTATCTACGAATCTCGCAAATCATTTTATTTAGCATTGTTGCTGTTTTTATCAGCAGCATTGATTGGAGCTTTTTCGTCCTACATGGATGTAGATTTTCCGAGGGTCGTGATGGGCGACGATTATATCGACATGACCTATGAGAACATTGCCAACGGCAATCCTATGGCAGTCTATCAGCAGCAAGACGAAACGAGTATGTTTCTGACCATTGCCATCAATAATATACAAGTAGCCGTCAAGACCTTTTTGTTAGGGCTCTTCTTTTGTGTGGGCACGGTGTATATACTTATACAAAATGGGATTATGCTGGGCTCTTTTCAGTATCTGTTCATAAGTGAAGGCGTCTATATCGAGTCCTTTTTTACGATATGGATGCACGGCGCTATCGAAATATCTTGTATCATCATAGCAGGCGCCGCAGGGCTGACAATGGGAGCAGGGCTAGTTTTTCCTGGTACTTTGAGCCGACTGCAGAGCTTGCAGATAGCTGCCAAGCGAGGGCTGATGATTATGATTACAATCATACCTTTGTTGATATTAGCAGCGTTTATTGAGGGTTTTATTACTCGCTATACAGGAGCTTCCAACATTATCAGAGGAATCGTTATTTTTGGTTCTTTTGCTTTCATAATAAGTTATTATGTGGTCTATCCGATGCTCAAAGCACGCAAAGGATTTACTTCGTTTTTGCAAGATGCAAAGCTACCCGCTAGCGATAGCAACGCCATCAAATACGACCAAATCAAAAGTGTTGGATTTATCTTTAGCGATGCGTTTATACTGTATCGCAGTTACCTGAAAGTAGCAGGTGGACTAGCAGTATTAGCTGCTATTGTATATACTGCTTTATTGACCAATCAAGGGGCAGG
This sequence comes from uncultured Saprospiraceae bacterium, assembly GCA_937139495.1. GTDB lineage: Bacteria > Bacteroidota > Bacteroidia > Chitinophagales > Saprospiraceae > Aureispira. The sequence goes on from CAKZQC010000014.1 coordinate 128,516, forward strand.
ATATAGTTTTGAGGTCATTCAAGACTTTAGACAAGCCTTCCTTATGCCTTACTTATTGGTGGAGTATTCGTTTAACAATATCTGGCAATTTTTCTTTGATAAAACGGTAGTAGATATTGGTTGGTTGCTCAATGTAGGCACTACCGCAGTGATGGCTTATGTATCCTGTTTTTGGGTGCAAAAAGAAGGCAACAAAGCTGATCCAACCCCTCATACAGCAGGATTTTTTGTCAAAACCATTACTAGTACCTTGGTTTGTAGCGTGCTGATACATTTATGTATGTTGCCGAGCGACTTCTTTCTATTTTTGTCGGTTACCTTTGTGATTCCAATTGTTTTATTGGTTTTGGTGACTTCGTTCAATGAAAATCAAAATATTTTTAGTGCTATTGGTCGAGCCTTTGGCTTGATGGGCGGCAATTGGGCAACCATGATGGGCGTTTATTTGGCGATTATGGGCATGGCTTTTATCTTCTTATTTATGGTTACGGCTCCCATTGCTATCTTTTATTTATCGGTATTGGTTAGTTCGTTTCCTATTGCCGACACGGCAACATTCCAAGAAGGATTTTATATCTTTCTGTATATTTTTATGATTACCTTCTTATTTCCATTGGTGTTTGCAGGTATGGGTATTGGGTTTTATAGCTTCCGCGAAACCAAGGAAGCAGGTTCGTTATTTTCCGAAATACCCAATATTGGCTTGCGTCGTGTGAGCTATGGAATGGAACGAGAAGCGTAATTTGCCTTAGTATTTCAATCGCCAACCCTTATTTTTAGAATGCCTAATCGACTCAACTAATATGAAAAATAATTGCTATAATATAAAACAGCTGGGGAGTTTACTCCAATGCTTTTTTACTGGGCTGCTCCTCTTCGTGCTGCTATTGGCTGCCCCTTCGGCTAACGCCAATAACGAAACAGATGCCTACAAAAAACAGGAGCTGACGCTCAATAAAGAATTTGCTGGCAAAGCATGGAAAAGTACTTCCGATGACCTAAGCTATCCGAAGAAAAAGAAAGTAGAAAAGAAGAAAAAAGAAGAAATTGTCAGTCAGCCCACGACTCGCAATAATAGCCAATTAGGCAATAGTCGATTGGATTTCAAGACTGTTGCACAAGGTTTCCTTATCTTTTTGGCAATACTGATTTTGGCATTTGTGGTATTCAAAGCCATAGCAGGCGATGCGATATTGACCAACAAACAAATAGAACGCAATCGACCGATTGCACTAGAGGATATTGAGCAGAATTTGGACAGAGCAGATGTGGAGTCGTTTCTGGACAAAGCCATTCGCAACCAAGAATATCGCCTAGCGGTACGTTTGTATTATTTGTCGATCATCAAGAAGTTATCTGCCACAGGTGCTATTCAGTGGAAAAAAGACAAAACGAACGGAAATTATCTCAACGAGATGCGACAAGCAGAACACCCTCGATTGCAAGAGTTTCGCAATGTTACCCGTATATTCGAGTACGTTTGGTACAGCGATACGGATTTCGACGGAGGCAAATTCGAAGAAGTCAAAACCGATTTTAAAGGACTATTGTCTGCTATCAAATAACCACGCCCTTATTATATACAAGATATTATGAATAACAAAACCCCTATGATAGTTGGTGGATTATTGCTAGTCGGACTTATCGCCTTCTTTGCTGTCTATCAAGCTGCCAATCAGGATTGGAGTCTCAAATATGAGGAGGAAGGCAAAGCACCTTACGATCTCAAGATTATGAGAGCCATACTGGATGAACAATATACGCTACAGCCAACCACTGATCGTGTTACCAAAACGCTTTCTAGAGAGGCAGACAAAGCCCAAGGAACAACCTACGTTTATGTGGGCAATGAGCCAAAATATACCGAAGATGAAGCATGGCACTTGCGTCAATATGTGTCGGCAGGTGGCGAGGCTTTTATTATTACCAACGAAATTCCCGATAGTTTGGGGCAGTTCTTGTTTTATGCCGAAGATTGTGGTTCTTTTACCGACTGGATGGGGCGCAACTTAGGAGTAGAAGGAGGACAAGTATATGCAGGATTTACGCACCCCAGTATCAGCGGAGAATTGTACTCTTTTGAGCCCAGCGAATTTGATTACAACGTCAATTGGAACTACTGGAGATATATACCAGAGCAAGTATTTTGCAACGAAGGCGATCGAACGTATCCTATAGCCAAATTGGGCGAATTTACAGATAATAGAGAAGACAGCAAGCAAGCGAATTATACCAATTTTGTTCGCCTAAAAGTAGGAGAGGGGTATTTTTATTTCCATACCAATCCCATCATGTTTACCAATTATTACTTAGATGGCGATAGCTTGGCAGCGAATTATGCCCGTAATGTATTTGCTCACGCGAGCAACAACCAGCTGATATGGGATAGAGAAAGTGTGAATCTGCCCAAAGTAGAAGGCAAAAAAAGAGCCCGTCCTTCAGGACCACCGCCCAAACCATTGCAATACATATTCTCTAGAACCGCTCTTCGTTGGAGTTGGTATTTATTGTTGGGCTTGTCGTTGACGTATATTTTGTTTAGAGGCAAACGCCGTCAACGTCGTGTGCCTATTCGCAGCAGCAATCGCAATACCTCTTTGGAGTTTGTCGAGACCATTGGTACACTCTATTTTCAACAGCAAGACCACAAGGGAATTATCAATAAACAAATGCACCTGTTTTTGGGGCATATTCGACAGCGTTACCACTTGGTGACACGAGACTTGGACGAAAAATTGATAGACCGAATAGTAGTGCGGGCAAGAGTAGATCGTACTATTGTACAAGATATTTTCAATCAATACTTCAAGCTCAAGCCAGTACTAGACAGCCCGAATAGAAAAGTAGCCGTCGAAGTACTCAATAATTTCTACCTGCTCATTGAGCGTTTTCACAAGGCAGAAGAAGAAAATAAATTTGAAAAAACCAACTAGACACAACATAACTCAATAAAAACATGGAAGAAAATTATGGAGCTGCTGCCAATGATGGTGTTGCAGAAATACAGGAAACCGTTAATAAAGTAAAAAACGAAGTACAAAAAATTATTATTGGTCAAGATGAAATCATCGAGCTAATGATGGTGGCTATTTTTGCAGGCGGTCACGTACTACTAGAAGGAGTGCCAGGAGTAGCCAAAACGCTAGCTTCTAAGCTCATCGCCAAGACGTTGAGTGTTGATTTTAGTAGAATACAGTTTACACCCGATTTGATGCCTGCCGATGTGACAGGTACGAGTGTGTACAATATGAAAAATGCGGAATTTACGTTCAATAAAGGACCCGTTTTTTCCAACATGGTGTTGATTGATGAGATCAATAGAGCTCCTGCCAAAACGCAGGCGTCACTATTTGAGGTAATGGAAGAAAAACAAGTATCGGTAGATGGTACCACCTACAAAATGAGTTTGCCGTTTATGGTGATTGCTACGCAAAACCCGATAGAGCAAGAAGGAACATACAAACTGCCTGAAGCACAATTGGATAGATTTATTTTCCGCTTACGTCTCAATTACCCGAGCTTGAACGAGGAAGAACGTATCTTGCGTCGATTTAGAGATGATTTCAACAAGCGACAAACTGAAAACGTACGTGCTGTACTGACAGGGAGAGATGTGCAACGCTGTCAAGAATTGGTCGAGAAAATTCACATCAAAGATGAACTATTAGATTACATTGCGGCATTGGTTAACAATACACGTAACAACGGGGATTTGTTCTTGGGTGCATCACCTAGAGCTTCATTAGCAATCATGCGTACAGCCAAGGCTGTTGCCGCTATTCGTGGACGTAATTTTGTGACGCCTGATGACATTCAATACGTCGCTTTTCCAGTGCTTAATCATAGAATAATACTCACGCCAGAGCGCGAAATGGAAGGTATGGACGTGCAAGATGTCGTCAAAGATATTATTGCGAAAGTAGAAGTACCTCGCTAGAAAGTAGAACAAAAAATACAATGATAGAGCTATTCACAAACCGTGGTAGCTCTATTTTTGTTGGAAAGAAAAGCAAAGGAATTATACAGAGGTAAATAAAAAAGACCTTCAACTTCCGACTTCCGACTTCCGACTTCCGACTTCCGACTTCCGACTTCCGACCAAAATAGCACCCCAATTGAAAATCTAAAAATCTAGCAGTAAAGCGGTCTAGCATCTAGCCTCTAACAAAAACAAACACACATGTTTCCTTTCCGAAAGAAAAAAGACAAAACATCTAAGCCAAAGCCTGCACCACTACAAGCAGACAAAGATTATTACATCGAAAATGGCTACTATGTATTCACGGCACACTACTTGACGAAAAGAGGGTATTGCTGTGGCAATAAATGCCGTCACTGTCCTTATGGCGAGGAGAAGAAGTAGTAAAGGTTATTTTTCTTATTCCTCTTTACGAATGCCATACTTTTTATACACTAAGCATTGCAGTGTATAAAAGGAATGAAATGTTGATTTAATCATGTTGTTTTGCAATGAAATATTCGACGAAAGTCGCCAGTAGATAAGCCGCACCCACTACAAAACTAACAAAGGAATAGGCAAAATAACGCAGCTCGATATTGCGGATAATGAAGCAAAAAAGAACGAGCAAAAAGATAGGAATAAACGCAAAAATATAAGATTTACGCTGCCATATCAAGGCTAAAAGCCCAAGGCTACCTACCAAAAGTAGGAAGTAATACAGCAAAGATTGCCATATTTTGAATACAAACTGATGCCCTGCATAGCAAGTGTGTCCTCGCTTGATAGGTAAATAATAAGAACCTGAATGGAAAATAAATGGCGGTATCAATGCCAAACGAGAAGTAAGCGGCAACATCGGATTTTCGTCTATAAAAGATTGTGTATAGTGGTCAATTTGTGTAGCAATGGCTTGCTGTTTTGTGGAGTCGTAATCGTTCATATTTGCCAAATACTGCTTTAGTATTAGCACAGAATCGGACGTAAAAAGAGCACTCGTTGGTACTTGCGAAATTGTATAATCGGTGGCGTATTTATCAAAGAAAAAACTACTCAATGTAGAAGGGTTCCAAGGCTCATCTGACCCACCCCAAGTGGACATCAACCGACGATAACTCTGATAAATAGGGTTCTGGTAGGTCACGTAACCACTATAAGGCTGCACCAATAGATAAGCATGACCTGTTACTTGCTTGTTGCGACCAGCCCAAAGTGCCGTAACTAACACAAAGGGCAAAGCAAAAAGTATAGAACCTTTGACGACCGTACGAATTGGCTTTTTGTTCTTGTAGTAATAATACAGCAAATCCAAGCCCAATACAGGCAAGAAAATACCCATATAGGACTTTAGTCCCACCAGATAAGCCAAACAGATGCCCACCCACGCCAAACGAAGCCAGCTAGGAGCCAATTTGTATTGATAATATTGATAAAGCGTAATAATCAAAAAAGAAAGTCCAAGACTTTCGGGCGATAAATAGATGGTATAATTGGTCCAATAAACAGATGCGGATAATAGTGCTAGTGTGGCATAAAAACCCCACTTGGATTGGCTCAGTTGAGCCACCCAGCAGCAAAGCCACCAAGAAGCCAATAGCTCGAAGCCTAACTGTAGCAGTACTTGAAGGGTAGCGGCTGTCTCGGCATTGCAGACAAAACGAAAGCAATAATAGAACACCCCATAATGTGGCATTCTGCCTGCATAAACCTTGTCGATTCCGTTGTCAAAATAATAACTCCCCTCTGACAATAAATGCTCAAAACAATCAAGATAGCTAAAGGTGTCTCCTGCTTTGACTGCCAACCAACCAAGCACAATATTGGGCGAATAACAAGCTGCCATATCCCAAAGCCACCAGACTTGTACGAACTTGACGAATGTAAACAGCACAAAAAGAAGTGAGAAAGAACGAGGGTGTCCAGAAGGACTATATTCAGGAGGTATTTTAGTCATAGTTGAGTCATCTCTAAGCGATAAATAGTGTTGTACGAGTCTAAAAAAGTATATTAACAAAGTTATAAAAAATTATCTGGTAATCTACTTAGATTAGTGGTCAAGGGGAGGTATTTGATTTTTATATGAAATCGTCAAAATATCCTAAAAAACGTTAATGTGTTACTCGAAAAGTGCCTCAATGGACGATAAAATCAACTTTTTTCACAAAAAAGCAATTAAGTTTTTCATTTTGTCGAAAAGTGTGTTACCTTTGCATTCGCTAAAAGTGCACCCTATTACTGTAGGGTGAGTAAATATTACAAGTTAATAATTGAAGAATTTAAACTGGATTAAATGCCAACAATAAACCAATTAGTTAGAAAAGGGAGAAAAGTAATCAAGGAAGCTTCAAAAGCTAGAGCCTTGGACTCTTGTCCGCAAAAACGTGGTGTATGTACTCGTGTATATACAACTACGCCAAAGAAACCAAACTCTGCACTACGTAAAGTTGCAAAAGTACGTTTAACCAATGGTATCGAAGTGATTTGCTACATACCAGGTGAAGGTCATAATCTACAAGAACACTCAATCGTACTTGTACGTGGTGGTCGTGTTAAGGATTTACCAGGTGTACGTTATACAGTTGTACGTGGAGCATTGGATACAGCAGGTGTTAATGACAGAAGACAAGCACGTTCACGTTATGGTACCAAACGTCCTAAAGTTGCTAAAAAGAAGTAAGTGAAGTTGAATAGTACAAAGGTGCTATTGGATAAAAGTTATATCAAAGAAGTAATAAACGTTGACTAAGTTCCGAATGAGTCGGATCTGAAGTTTGAGGAAACTCATACAACTGCTAAAATATTAAAACAAAAGATGAGAAAGAGAAAACCAAAAGTGCGAATAATCGCACCTGATCCCCGTTACGGAGATGCACAAGTAACGCGTTTCGTCAACATGTTGATGTTAGATGGCAAGAAAAGTACAGCTTTTAATGTATTTTATGATGCAATGGACATCATCGACGAAAAAACAGAGGAAACAACTCCTCATGAAACTTTCCAGAAAGCAATCAAAAATGTAATGCCACAAGTAGAAGTACGATCTCGTCGTATTGGTGGTGCTACCTTCCAAATTCCTACCGAAATACGTCCTGACCGTCGCCTTTCTGTTGCCATGAAATGGCTCATCAAATACACTCGCCAGCGCAGTGGAAAAGGTATTGCTACCAAGTTAGCAGCCGAAATCCTAGCCGCATCCAAAGGAGAGGGTTCTTCAGTGAAGAAAAAAGACGATACACACAGAATGGCAGAAGCCAATAGAGCGTTTGCTCACTTCGGAAGAAGAAGAAGTAAGCCTAAGAAATAAGGCAGGCTGTCAATCGCCACACAATCAATACAATATTTAAATTCATTAACAAACTTTAAAGCCACATACAAGTCATGGCAAAGAAAGATCTAAAATTCTTGCGCAATATTGGTATCGCTGCACACATTGATGCAGGGAAAACCACCACTACAGAACGTGTTCTCTACTATACAGGTGTTAGCCACAAGATTGGCGAAGTACACGATGGTGGAGCGACCATGGACTGGATGGAGCAAGAGCAAGAGCGCGGTATTACTATTACCTCTGCTGCTACTAAAGCATCATGGGAATGGAAAGACCAAAAATATGATGTAAATATTATTGATACACCAGGTCACGTGGATTTTACCGTAGAGGTAAACCGTTCATTGCGTGTACTTGATGGATTGGTATTCTTATTCTGTGCTTCTAGTGGAGTACAGCCACAGTCAGAAACCAACTGGCGTTTGGCAGACGGGTACAAAGTACCTCGTATTGCATTTGTAAACAAAATGGATAGATTGGGAGCTAACTTCTTCGAGACTATCAAGCAAATGAAAGAAATGCTAGGTGCTAATGCAGTCGCTCTTCAAGTTCCTATCGGAGCAGAAGATGACTTCAAAGGTGTTGTGGATTTGATTACTAACCAAGCAATCGTTTGGAATGAAGATGACATGGGAATGACCTATGAAATTATTCCAATTCCAGAAAACTTGGTAGATGAAGTAGCTACAAAAAGAGAAGAATTACTAGAGGCAGTAGCAGAACATGATGAGTCTGGTCAATTGCTCGAAAAATTCTTTGAAGATTCTGAATCTATCACAGTAGAAGAAATTAGAAAAGTAGTACGTAAAGCGGTTTGTGAATTGACTATTATCCCAGTAATGTGTGGTAGTGCATTCAAAAACAAAGGTGTACAAGCAGTACTTGATGCTGTATGTGCTTACTTGCCTTCTCCGTTAGATGTTGATGCTGTTAAAGGTATCAACCCTGACACAGAAGAAGAGGAAACTCGTAGCCCTAATTTTGACGAGCCATTTGCCGCATTAGCATTTAAGATTGCTACTGACCCATTTGTAGGTCGTTTGGCATTTTTCCGTGCTTACTCTGGTGAGCTAGATGCAGGTTCTTACGTTTTGAATACTCGTTCGGGTAAGAAAGAGCGTATCTCTCGTATCTACCAAATGCACTCTAACAAACAGCAACCATTAGATAGAGTACAAGCTGGAGATATTGCAGCAGCAGTAGGATTTAAAGATATCAGAACTGGAGATACTTTGTGTGATTTGGATCACCCAATCGTACTAGAGTCTATGGTATTCCCTAAGCCAGTTATTGGTTTGGCAATTGAGCCTAAGACACAAAAAGACGTGGAGCGTTTGGGTATGGCTTTGGCTAAATTGTCAGAGGAAGATCCAACTTTCCAAGCTAAATATGACGAAGATACCGCTCAAACTGTTATATCAGGTATGGGTGAGTTGCACTTAGAGATTATCGTTGATCGCTTGAAACGTGAGTTTAAAGTAGAGGTTAATCAAGGTGCTCCTCAAGTAAACTACAAAGAAGCTTTAACAACTTCTGTTTCTCACCGTGAGCGTCTTAAAAAACAATCAGGTGGATCAGGTTTGTTTGCAGATATGGAATTCGAACTAGGACCAGCAGATGAAGAGTTCTTGGAAAGCGAAGATTTCAAATCAGGTAAGAAGAAACTACAATTCGACTGGAATATCACTGGTGGTTCTATCGACAAGACTTATGTCAATCCTATTACTAAAGGTTTTGAGTCAATGATGGACAACGGTATTTTAGCTGGTTACTCTATCGATAGTATGAAAGTACGTGTTTATGATGGAGGAATGCACGCAGTGGATTCTAAACCAATCGCATTTGAGCTTTGTGCTAAAGAAGGATTTAGAGCAGCAGCGAGAAGTTGTAAGCCAGTTATTCTAGAGCCTATCATGGACTTGGAAGTAGTAACTCCAGATGAATATATGGGTAGCGTTATTGGTGACTTGAATCGTCGTCGTGGTCTTATGAAAGGACAAGAAACAAAAGGAACAGGTATTGTCATTAAGGCAGAAGTTCCTTTGTCTGAAATGTTCGGTTATATTACTGACCTTCGTACTATTACTTCAGGTCGTGCTTCTTCAAGCATGGTTTTCGCCCGTTACTCTGCTGCTCCTAATAGCATTGCTGAAAAAGTAATCGCAGAATCAAAAGGAGAAACTGTATAAATAATCAACAATATATCAACTCCTAATCGTAGATTAGGAGTTGTTTTTTAAATCTATTATAAATTTTAAATCGAGGCATGAATCAGAAAATAAGAATCAAACTTCGTTCTTACGATCATAACTTGGTAGATAAATCTACCGCTAAGATTGTTAAGACGGTGCGTAATACAGGTGCGGTCGTTGCTGGGCCGATTCCGCTGCCCACTCACAGAAAAATCTTTACCGTTTTACGTTCTCCACACGTTAACAAAAAATCTCGTGAGCAGTTTCAATTACGTACACACAAACGTCTTATCGAAATCTATAGCTCAACAGCTAAGACGATAGGAGCTTTAGAAAAATTGGAATTACCTAGTGGGGTAAATATCCAAGTGAAATTAATGTAATTGTTCATTTGTAGATGTTAAAACTACAATTCTTAAAACAAGAATAAAGTGGAAGGTTTAATAGGAAAAAAAATAGGAATGACCAGCATCTTTACTGAAGCTGGGCTTAATCATGCCTGTACTGTAGTAGAAGTGGGACCTTGTGTTGTTACACAAAAGAAAACTATCGAGTCAGACGGTTATGATGCACTGCAATTAGGTTATGGAGAACGCAAAGCAAAGCATACTTCAAAATCTCTAAAAGGGCACTTTGCAAATGCCAACACGACGCCAAAAATTAAATTGGCTGAGTTTCGTGGATTTTATGCAGACAAAGACTTAGGAGAAGAACTAACTGCTACTGATGTTTTCGCTGAAGGCGAAAAAGTAGCCGTAACAGGTACCTCTAAAGGTAAAGGTTTCCAAGGTGTTGTAAAACGTCATGGATTCGGTGGTGTAGGTCAAGCTACTCACGGACAACACAACCGTCAACGTGCCCCTGGTGCTATTGGTGCTTGTTCTTACCCTGCAAAAGTATTCAAAGGAATGAAGATGGCAGGTCGTATGGGAGGAAAGAAGGTGACAACTAAAGGACTTGAAGTCCTAAAGGTCTTCCCTGAAAAAAACCTATTGCTAATCAAAGGAGCTATCCCTGGACATAAAGGAAGCCTTGTAATTGTGAAGAAATAGTCATGAAACTGAACGTATTTAATATAAATGGAGAGAATCTCGGAAGAGATATCGAATTGCCCGACACTGTGTTCGGGATGGAACTGAACGAAAAACATGACCACGTAGTGTACTTGGCAGTAAAGCAATATCTTGCTGCACAACGTCAAGGAACGCACAAAGCGAAAGGTCGTGCTGAAATTCAAGGTTCTACTAGAAAAATTAAGAAGCAAAAAGGAACGGGTACTGCTCGTGCAGGTAGCTTAAAGAACCCTTTGTTTAGAAGTGGTGGACGTGTATTCGGTCCTCAACCTCGTAACTATGGGATTCGCTTGAACAAAAAAGTAAAGCAATTGGCTCGTCGTGCAGTATTGTCTTCTAAAGCTCAAGAAGGTGCTATTATCGTAGTAGAAGATTTCTCTTTCGATAATCCTAAAACTAAAAACTACCTCAACTTGTTGAGCAGTTTGAAAGTAGGAGATAAGCAATTGGCAGACACAAAGAGTTTATTGGTACTAGATGCTCCAGAAGCATTGGTTGCACCAGTTAAACCATCTTTGCCAAGAAAGCCTAGAGGAGCTAAAAACAGAGCAAACTTTGCTAACGATATGAAGAAATACTCGGAAGCATTGGCGCAATACAAAGCAGACAAAAAAGCTTACGACGGTTCATTGGATGCACATACTGATAAAGTAGATGCTTCTTATGGCAATATTGTATTGTCTAGCCGTAATCTTTCTAATGCAAAAGTTGCTGATGCTAGATTGCTCAATGTGTATGAAATCATGAATGCAAACTGTTTGGTACTTTCTGAAAGTGCTGCTAACAGACTTGCTGCAATGCTTGCCTAAAACCGTAAAATAAGTATTTAAGATGTCTAATAAGCATATAATAATCAAGCCTATCCTGAGCGAGAAGTCTACCATTTTGGCCAACAACCCGTTGCTCAATCAGTACACTTTTCAGGTGGCGAAGAAAACAAACAAGCTTGAAATCAAAAAAGCTATCGAAGCTAAATTTGGTGTAACAGTAATAGCTGTCAATACTTCTATCCTTCCAGGTAAAAGTAGATCAAGAGTAGTCAAAGGTCGTCAGACTAGAGGTCAAACTACTGCTATCAAGAAAGCTATTGTTACTGTTGCACAAGGAGAAACTATTGACGGTTTCTTCGGTGTGGAGGATAGTTTTGATGAAATAGAAGTACTAGACAATGATAATGCCGCCGAAGCATAAATCATTGGCTAGTGCCGAATAGAAATTTATTTTTTAACTATAGTCGCGGAACTGATAAATTCGTAAATTGAAATGCCAGTAAGAAAGTTTAATCCCATTACGCCTGGTACTAGAAATCGTGTAGCCAATACCTTTGCGGAGGTAACTACCGACAGACCAGAAAAAAGTTTGCTAGCTAAGCTAAGCAAATCAGGCGGAAGGAACAGCGAAGGACATAGAACTGTACGCAACAGAGGTGGAGGACACAAACGTCGCTATCGTATAATTGATTTTAAACGATTGAAAGACAATATCCCAGCCCGAGTAAAAAGTATAGAATATGATCCTAACCGTACAGCCTTTATTGCACTACTTGTGTATGCTGACGGTGAAAAAAGTTATATTGTAGCACCTAATGGTCTAACTGTAGGAGATACAGTTGTTTCAGGTTCAGGAATTGCTCCTGATCTCGGTAACACAATGCCTATCGGAGAAATGCCGCTTGGTACCAAAATTCATAATATCGAAACTCGTCCTGGTAAAGGAGGTGTATTGGTAAGAAGTGCAGGTGCAGGTGCAGAATTGACTGGTAAGGACGGGAAATATGTCATTATTAAGTTACCTTCAAGTGAAACTCGCCAAATCTTGGCTGTTTGTCGTGCTACTGTTGGAGAAGTCTCTAACAAAGACCATGGTCTAGAAGTAGTAGGTAAAGCAGGTCGTAGCCGTTGGTTAGGAAGACGTCCTAGAGTACGTGGTGTAGCGATGAACCCTGTCGATCACCCCATGGGTGGTGGTGAAGGTAGAGCATCTGGGGGACACCCTCGCTCTCGTACGGGTATTATGTCTAAAGGACAGAAAACACGTAATCGCAAGAAATACTCTAATGACATGATTGTCACTAGAAGAAAAACTAAACAAAAATAATAAGTAAAATGGCACGTTCATTAAAAAAAGGCCCTTACGTATTTTACAAATTATTGAGTAAAATCTTGAAGGCAAAAGACTCTAAAAAGAAAACAGTAATTAAGACTTGGTCTCGCTCTTCTATGATCATTCCTTTGATGGTCGGAGAAACAATTGCTGTACATAATGGTAAAACTTTCGTTCCTGTTTTTGTTACAGAAAACATGGTTGGACACAAGCTCGGTGAGTTTTCTCCAACTCGTACGTACCGAGGACACGGAGGAAACAGAAAGAAATAATAAACAATAGCAAAGTACAATATAAATTATGGAACAAAATAATGAATTTGTAACGGCTGTTGCGAGATTGAAAGGGTGTGGCATGTCTGCACGAAAAATGCGTCTAGCTGCCGATATTATCCGTGGAGAGGAAGTAGGTAAGGCACTAGGTATCTTGAAATTTACCAAAAAGGAAGCCGCAGTTTGGTTGGATAAATTGCTGACATCAGCAATTGCTAACTGGAGTGTATTGGCTGACAATGAGGCAGATGATTACAACTTGGTTGTATCTGCTATCTGGGTAGATCAAGCACCTCAGCTGAAGCGTTTTCGCCCTGCTCCGCACGGTCGTGCACATCGCATTCGTAAGCATTCTTGTCATGTTACTCTTCAAGTTACCAATACTAAAGCAGTAGAAGTAGCACAAGAAGAAGTTTATGAAGAAGCTGAATTAGAAGAAACCGAATAATCAACCAAGGATAACACTAATAAAATTATTATGGGACAAAAGACAAATCCTATTGGCAATCGTTTAGGGATTGTTCGTGGTTGGGATTCACAATGGTTTAGCCCTTCCAACAAATATGGAGAGAATGTAGTGAGTGATGAAAAAATCCGTCGCTACCTCAAAGTACGTGTAGATAAAGGTGGTATTGCTCGTATCGTTATTGAGCGTACTCTAAAACGTATTACAGTTACTATTCATACCTCTAGACCTGGTATCATTATCGGGAAAGGTGGTCAGGAAGTAGACAAGATTCGTGAAGAGTTGAAATCTCTTACTGGAAGCGATGTACAAATCAACATTGTTGAGATTCGCAAACCAGAATTGAGTGCTCAAATTGTAGGCGAAACTATCGCTAAACAAATCGAAGCGCGTATCAACTACCGTAAAGCTACCAAAATGTCTATCCAGTCAACTATACGTGCAGGTGCTGAAGGTGCCAAAGTACGTTTGTCTGGTCGTTTGAATGGAGCGGATATGGCTCGCTCGGAAGAGTATAAAGAGGGAAGAAGTCCTTTGCATACTTTCCGTGCAGATATTGACTATGCACTTGTAGAAGCATTAACTGTATATGGTAAAATCGGTATTAAAGTATGGATTTGCCGTGGCGAAATTTTTGAGAAGGTTGACTTGTTCTCTTCTGAAGAATCTAAGCGTGGAGACAGAAAAGGTGGAAACAAAGGCGGACGTGATAATAACCGCAGACGTAGAAACGATGGCAACAACAGCCGTAGAAGAAAAAAATAAAAAAGATAAAGGAGAATTGAAGAAATAGATTTTTTTTCATATCTTCGCACTCGCTTCTAATGCACACCTTTGGATAAGTCTGTCCGTTAGGAGCGAGTGTATTTTGTAGTATATAATTAACTAACAAGAAATGTTACAGCCGAAAAAAACGAAGTATCGTAAGCAGCAGAAAGGGCGCGTGAAAGGTTTGGCTCACAAAGGTTCGAAAATATCTTTCGGAACTTTTGGAATCAAAACATTAGAAACAGCTTGGATAACAAGCCGTCAGATAGAAGCCGCACGTATTGCTATGACACGTTACATGAAACGTGAGGGTAAAGTGTGGATTCGCATATTCCCTGATAAACCTGTTACAAAGAAGCCTTTAGAGGTACGTATGGGTAAGGGTAAAGGTGGTTTGTCGCACTATGTTGCGACTATCAAGCCGGGTCGTGTTCTTTTTGAACTAGACGGTGTGCCTAGAGAAGTGGCAGAAGAAGCGTTGCGTTTAGCAGCTCAGAAACTACCTGTAAAAACTAAATTCGTGGTTCGTACAGACTATGTCGAAGCCTAACACACTTAAACTTATTTAGCAAGATGACTAAATTGAAATTAGATGGCTTGAGTACTGAAGAGTTGAACAAAGAATTGGAGACAGTTGAAAACCAACTACAAGATTTGAAGTTCAGCAATGCACTATCTACGCTTGAGAACACTACTGAAATAACAGTAGCAAGACGTAATATAGCACGTATCAAAACGAAACTCAGAGCCCAAGAGCTAGAAGGATCTACTCAAAAGAGAGACAAGATTCAGACTAGAAGAAGGATAGCAAAAAAAATTAAAAAGTAATTAAAATCAATTTCCGCAATGGAAGGAGTAAAAAGAAACCTACGTAAACAACGTACGGGCATAGTTACTAGTAATAAAATGGATAAAACCGTTACGGTCTCAATCGAACGTAAGGTGAAACACCCAATTTATGGCAAAACCGTGAAGAAATCTAAGAAATTTCTAGCTCACGATGATACCAATACTTGTAACATAGGAGACGTAGTACGCATCATGGAAACAAGACCATTGAGCAAACGCAAACGTTGGAGATTAGTAGAAATTATAGAACGTGCCAAATAATACAATTTAATCATGATACAACAAGAAAGTAGATTAAGAGTTGCGGACAATTCTGGAGCAAAAGAAGTACTTTGTATAAAAGTATTAGGCGGTTCTAAAAGACGTTACGCATCGATTGGGGATATTATAGTAGTTACTGTCAAAGATGCTTCCCCTGGAGGTATCAAGAAAGGAACTGTTTCTAAAGCAGTGATCGTCAGAACCAAAAAAGAAATTCGTAGAAAAGATGGGTCTTACATCAGATTTGATGATAATGCAGTAGTATTATTGAGCGCTAGTGAAGAGCCTCGTGGTACTCGTATTTTTGGACCTGTTGCTCGTGAATTACGTGAGCGTGATTTTATGAGAATTGTTTCATTAGCACCAGAAGTACTATAAATCAACATGAACAAGAACAACAAAAAGACGAAAAGTCATATCAAAAAAGGCGATACTGTCGTAGTTTTGTCTGGAGATAGCAAAGGAGAGCAAGGGGTAGTACAAAAAATAATTACCGCTGAATACCGTGCTATTGTAGAAGGAGTTAACTTAGTGAAACGCCATGTACGTCCTACTGCCGAGCAGCCAGGAGGTATCAACCAAAAAGAAGCGTCTATCCATATTTCTAATTTGATGCTAGTTGATGCCGATGGGCAAGCTACTAGAATCAAGAAAGGAAAAGAAGATGGCAAGTCGGTTCGTATTTCTAAGAAAACAGGAAATAAAATATAGAATGAGCTATCAACCAAGGTTAAAAACAAAGTACAGAGAGGAGCTTGTCCAGAAAATGATGGACAAATTTAAATACTCTTCTGTTATGCAAGTTCCAAAGTTGACTAAAATTTGTGTCAACCAAGGGGTAGGACTAGCAACATCGGACAAGAAAATGGTCGATACTGCTGTTCAGGAATTAAGTATGATTACTGGTCAAAAAGCAGTGAAAACTATAGCAAAAAAATCTATCTCTAACTTTAAATTGAGAGAAGGTATGCCAATCGGTGCTAGAGTAACACTACGTCAGAATACCATGTATGACTTTTTGGATCGTTTAGTATCTATTGCACTACCTCGTGTACGTGACTTTAGAGGTATCAACGACAAAAGTTTTGATGGTAGAGGCAATTACACTTTAGGTGTGACTGAACAAATCATTTTCCCTGAAATTGATTTGGATAAAATTCCTCGTATTACTGGTATGGATATTACTTTCGTAACGACTGCCAAAACAGATGAAGAAGCTCTAGAATTATTGAAATTATTGGGCTTACCTTTCAAAAACCAGATAACACAAAAGTAAAATGGCCAGAAAAGCAGTTATAGCAAGAGAAAAGAAAAGAGAAAGACTAGTAGCAAAATATGCTGACCTACGTGCTGAATTGAAAGCAAAAGGTGATTATGATGCACTAGACAAATTGCCTAAAAATTCTTCTAAAGTTAGACTACATAACCGTTGTCAACTAACAGGAAGACCTAAAGGGTATATGCGTCACTTCGGTGTCTCTCGTGTTACTTTCAGAGAAATGGCCCTAAAGGGTGTTATTCCTGGAATTACCAAAGCAAGTTGGTAAAGACCTGAATTGTGCATACTATGTATGCACATTCCAGTTAATATAAATATAAAGAACCTCTAAAAGAGGGGTTTGTTTTTTGAAATTTTTTATTTTTGAATCAGTGGCTACATCTTTCTCCGAGATAATAGTCACGATTAAAATGTATAGTATGGCACTTACAGATCCTATTGCGGATTATTTAACACGTATCCGTAATGCTCAGATGGCTGGACACCGTATGGTAGAAATTCCAGCATCCAATCTGAAAAAAAGAATAACTGAAATCCTTTATAATCAAGGATATATTCTTAAGTACAAATTTAATGAAACTGCCAACAAGCAAGGTGCTATCATGATAGCATTGAAGTATGATAAGGAATCTAAAAAACCTGTCATTCAGAAGCTAACGAGAGTTTCAAGACCTGGTTTGAGACAATATGTAAAGTCTACAGAACTACCAAGTGTAATCAATGGCTTAGGAACAGCTGTTATCTCTACTTCTAAAGGAGTAGTAACAGAAAAAACAGCTAGAAAAGAAAATGTTGGTGGAGAAGTACTTTTCTACATCTACTAAGATTACAATAGTAGATTTTTAAGTACACATTCAATTCAGTAGATTTTAAAAAATAAAAATAATGTCAAGAATAGGTAAAAATCCTGTTGATATAACCAGTGGTGTAACAGTCACTGTTGACAAAAACGTGGTGACCGTCAAAGGACCAAAAGGTGAATTACAACAAATCATCAACTCCGACGGAATCTCTGTGAAAGTAGAGGAAAGCCAAGTAGTAGTCGAAAGAGCAACAGAACAAAAGCGTCATAAAGCTATGCACGGCTTGTATCGTCAGTTGATTAGAAACATGATACAAGGTGTCACTGAAGGATATGTTATCGAACTAGAACTACACGGTGTAGGTTATCGTGCTAATAACACTGGTCAACTATTAGAATTGCAACTAGGGTATTCTCACCCAGTTATGTTCTACGTGCCAGAGGAAGTTAAGGTAGAAACTAAGATGGATAAGGGTAAAGCTCCTGCTATCATCTTAACTAGTAACGATAAGCAATTGGTTGGTCAAATAGCCGCTAAAATTCGTGCTTTCCGTAAAACTGAGCCATATAAAGGTAAAGGTGTCCGATTCAAAGGAGAGGAAGTGAGAAGAAAAGCAGGTAAAACAGCCGCTAAATAGTAGATAATAATTTCTTCAAAAGATATATTATACAATAATCATGGGATCTAAAACAATATCTCGTCGTAGAAAGATTCAAAGACGAGTCAGAAAGAAAATAAAAGGTACCGCCACTAGACCTAGACTAAGTGTATTCAGAAGTAACAAAGGTGTTTATGCACAAGTTATTGATGATAACGCTGGTTCAACACTGGCAGCTGCTTCTTATAAAGAAGTACAAGGTGCTACTAGAATGGAAGTAGCAACAGCATTGGGACGTCTCATTGGAGAGCGTGCTATCGCAGCAGGAATTAATAATGTTGTCTTTGATAGAAGTGGCTATCTATATCACGGACGTATCAAGGCTTTGGCTGATGGTGCACGTGGTGAGAAAAAAGAAGACGGAACCAACGAATTGCTACAATTCTAAATCTGAATAAAATGGCTAAGAAGAAAAATAATAGAGTAAAATCTGCCGAAAGTGATCTAAAAGAAAAATTAGTAACACTTAATCGTGTAGCTAAGGTTACTAAGGGTGGACGTACGTTTAGTTTTGCAGCAATTGTAGTTGTAGGTGATGGTAATGGTACCGTTGGACATGGTCTAGGTAAAGCTCGTGAGGTAGCAAGTGCTATCACTAAAGCAGTAGATGATGCCAAGAAAAGCCTTATCAAAGTTCCAATTTATAACGGAACTATCCCACATGCACAGCATGGTAGATACGGCGCAGGTAGAATATTTATCAAGCCTGCAGCTGATGGTACTGGTGTTATCGCTGGTGGTGCAATGCGTGCCGTATTGGAGGTAGCTGGTGTACACAATGTATTGGCTAAATCAATTGGTACTTCTAACCCACACAACGTGGTAAAAGCAACAATTGATGCACTAAGCAAATTGCGTTCTCCTATAGAAGTCGCTCGTATGAGAGGTATCTCTATGGATCAGGTTTTTAATGGATAATCTTTAAAAGAATTAAAAATGGCTAAGATCAAACTTACTCAAGTAAAGAGTATCATTGACCGTCCAAAGCGTCAAAAGGCAACTATGTACGCATTAGGACTTCGTAAAATGAACCAAACAGTAGAACTAGAGTCTAATCCTCAAATTTTGGGCATGGTAGCTAAAATACAGCACCTTGTTAGAATTGAAGACTAATAACTCCCTGTTCTCCTTATTCCAAAAAATTGACTCATTTCTTTAGGAAATGGACTATAAATAGTTTTTCAAAATGAAACTACATAACTTAAAACCAGCATCGGGTTCTACCAAAAATAGAAAACGTATTGCTAGAGGTGTAGGTGCTGGCTCAGGCCGTACCGCTACTCGTGGTCACAAAGGAGCTAAATCTCGTTCTGGATATTCTAGTAAAAGAGCATTCGAAGGTGGACAAATGCCGCTACAGATGCGTATCCCTAAAAGAGGGTTCAAGAATACACACCGTAGATACAAAACTTCTAGACCAAACGATTTCAAAGCTGTTAGTTTAGAGCAATTGGAATACTTCGCTTCTACACACAACTTGAGCGAAATCACTCCAGCGACTCTTAATGATTCAGGATCGGTAACAGCATCTTACAAAGTATTGGGCGGACACAAGTTTGACCGTGCTATCGACGTAACTGCTCATAGATTCTCTGCTTCTGCTAAGAAAGCAATCACAGAAGCGGGTGGAAAAGCTTTTATCGCTTTTTCTTTGAATACCCTACAAGGTATTGCAGATGCAGCAGGTACAGATAAGATTGACCTAACACTAGTACGCAAGTACTTTAGCTATGTTGGAGAAGATGATCTTATCCATGTTACTGTTGATGGAGATATATCTCAGAAGCTTACTTTGGAAGTAAATAAAATATCTGATGAAGCAAAAAGTTTAGTAGAGTCTCGTGGAGGTTCTGTTTCACTAGTATAATTTATTATAAGAATGGAAAAGTACTGTACTTTTCCATTCTTATTCTATAGCTTTATCTCCCAAAAATATATTTAAGTATAATGAAAAGTTTTATACAAAAAATCAACGAGATTTACTCGGTCGAACCATTGAGAAACAGAATCCTTCTTACATTAGGATTTCTGGCTATTTATCGTTTGGGGAGTTTTATCATTTTACCTGGTATTAATACAGACGCACTCAAAGCAGCCCTTGGTGGTAGCTCTGATGCTAGTTTATTGACCATGTTAAACACTTTTACAGGTGGTGCATTCTTCTCCGCAGCAGTTTTTGCTTTGGGAATTATGCCGTATATCTCTGCTTCGATTATTGTTCAACTACTCGGGTTTGCAGTTCCTTATTTCCAGAAATTACAACAAGACGGAGAAAACGGACAGCGTAAGTTAAATCAGATTACTAGAACAATTACGATTGCAATTACAGTGGTACAAGGTTCTACCTATTTAACTTTTTTGAGTAGTTATCCAGGTGTTATTTTATCTACAATTCCTGCTACTGTTTTCTGGTTAGCTAATATTATTATCTTAACCGCTGGTACTGTATTTTGTATGTGGCTAGGAGAGCGTATTACTGACAAAGGTGTTGGAAATGGTATTTCAATATTGATTACAGCAGGCATTATTGCAGCTTTACCAGCTGCGTTTGTTCAAGAATTTAATATCAAATTAGAGTCTCAAGGTGGTTTGTTTTTATTCATTTTGGAGATGGCTTTGTTTGTAGGTGTAGTAATGCTTTCAGTAGCTTTGGTACAGGCTGTTCGCAAAATCAAGATTCAGTTTACTAAGCACATGCTAGGTAGAAGTAACTTGAGTGGACTTGCTGGCGAAAGAGATTATTTGCCTATCAAATTGAATGCTGCTGGTGTAATGCCTATTATCTTCGCTCAGGCGTTGATGTTTGTACCTGGTGCTATTGCACAGGGTGTAGGTAGCGAAAACGCATTTTGGGCTAAGTTAGCAGACTTTACTTCTGTTCCTTACAATGTTGTTTTCTTCTTGTTGGTAGTAATCTTTACGTATGTTTATACTGCTTTGATTATTAATCCGCAGCAGTATGCAGATCACTTGAAAAGACAAAACGCATTTATTCCGAATGTACAACAAGGTGCAGACACGGCAGAGTATATAGATGAAGTAACTACTAGAGTAACATTGCCTGGTGCAATCGCTTTAGGTTTTATCTCTATCTTGCCAGGTATAGCAGCGGCTACTATTATAACAAATAACACTTCTTTTGCTATTTTTTATGGTGGTACTTCATTGCTGATATTAGTAGCGGTAGTACTAGATACCATTCAGCAAATTGATAGTCATTTGTCTATGCACGGTTATGATAACACAGCTACTCAAAATGATAGAGTTCGTAGAAAAACTACAGACGATGTATTAGAGTAGAGCTGTTAAGTAATCATACTCATTTATTAATAAAGCAATAAATATTAGACTTTTTAAAATAAAATTTGGATATTTGCAGTCCGAAATTTCTATCTATGGCTAAACAAGAATTAATCCGTCAAGACGGAACTATTACTGAAGCATTGTCGAATGCAATGTTTCGAGTACAGTTAGAAAACGAGCATATTATTATCGCTACTATTTCTGGAAAAATGAGAATGAATTATATTAGAATTCTTCCAGGTGATAAAGTGGCTGTAGAAATGTCGCCATACGACTTGACTAGAGGACGAATAATTTATCGATACAAATAAACAAGTATTTCATATCATGAAAGTAAGACCATCAATCAAGAAGCGTTCTGTAGATTGCAAAATCGTACGCAGAAAAGGTAAATTGTATATTATCAACAAAAAAAATCCTAAGTTCAAGCAACGTCAGGGATAATTCAAAGTAAATTCAATAAAATATTATGGCTCGTATTGCAGGGGTAGATTTACCCAAAAATAAGAGAGGTGTAATTGGTTTGACATATATCTTTGGTATCGGCTCAACATCTGCTAAGCAAATATTGGCAAAAGCAAGTATTGACGAAAGTACAAAAGTTAAAGATTGGTCAGATAATAACATCAAGGAAATTCGCCAGATCTTAGGCGATGATTTCAAAGTAGAAGGTGAGTTGCGTTCAGAAGTACAACTTAACATCAAACGTCTCATGGACATTGCTTGTTATAGAGGTCTTCGTCACAGAAGAGGTTTACCTCTACGTGGACAACGTACACAAACTAACGCTCGTACTCGTAAAGGGAAGCGTAAAACTGTTGCTAACAAAAAGAAAGCAACTAAATAACATTATATCAACCAGTTCAACATGGTATTTTAACTATGGCAAAGGCAAAGAAAGTAAAAAAGAAGAACGTAAAGGTAGAAGCAAGAGGAGAGGCGCATATCCATGCATCTTTCAACAATATCATCGTTACGATGACCAATGCTTCTGGACAAGCTATTTCTTGGGGATCTGCGGGTAAAGCAGGTTTTAGAGGTTCTAAAAAGAATACACCATACGCTGCTCAAGTTGCTGCTACTGATGCAGCTAAAGAAGCTTACGATTGTGGTCTAAGAAATGTAGTCGTTTACGTGAAAGGACCTGGTGCAGGTAGAGAATCAGCAATTCGTGCAATCGATGCAGCTGGTATCAAAGTGATATCGATCAAAGATATGACGCCAGTACCTCACAACGGATGTCGTCCTCCTAAGAAACGTAGAGTTTAATCAACAAAATTATTAAGAATGGTAGTGATCTGTTAACGGCAGTTTCTTGAATTAGGCTACTATTCGAATTATCTGCAAATGCTTTTTGTATCTAAATAGAACAAAAAGAGTTGCTAAAACACAAAAAATAATGGCAAGGTATACAGGGCCAAAAACTAAGAAAGCTAGAGCTTTCGCTGAGCCAATCTTTGGCTACGATAAGTCTTACGAAAAAAAGAAATATCCTCCAGGGCAACATGGTCCTTCGAGAAGACGTAAGCAAAAATCTGATTATGCTCTCCAACTTATGGAAAAGCAAAAAGCTAAATACACTTATGGTGTATTGGAGCGCCAGTTCCGCAGAATGTTTGAAAAAGCAAGCCGCAAAGGTGGTGTGACAGGTGAAAACTTGCTACAATTGCTTGAAGCTCGTCTAGATAACGTTGTTTATCGTTTAGGCATCGCTTCTTCTCGTAGAGCTGCTCGCCAATTGGTTTCGCACAAACACATTGCAGTGAATGGTGTCGTTACTAATATCCCTTCTTGTAGCTTGCGTCCAGGTGACGTAATCGAAGTAAGAGGAAAATCTCAAGGTCTATCTGTTATCAACGAATCTATTGCAACTAACTCTAAGGAGGTACGCAAATATTCTTGGTTGGAATGGGAAGAAGGAAAAATGAGAGGTAAATTTATCGGAATTCCTACTAGAGATCAAATACCAGAAAATATCAACGAACAGTTGATTGTCGAGCTTTACTCTAAGTAATCGCTTTATATAGAATATACATTGTTTTTAGGACTTCATATTGAAGTCCTAAAAACGTTTTAGTAATATAATTTTAACGCTCTCCTAGATATAATAATTCCTATGAGTTTATTAAACTTCCAGAAACCAGAAAAAATCTTATTGCAAAAAGCAGACGATTTTGAGGGTCAATTTGAGTTCAAACCTTTAGAGCCAGGATTTGGGCAAACTATCGGTAATTCTCTACGTAGAGTATTACTTTCTTCTTTAGAAGGGTATGCTATTTCTGCTATTCGTATTCGCGGCGTCGATCACGAATTCTCTTCTATCAAAGGAGTGGTAGAAGATGTTGTCGACATTATACTTAATCTTAAGCAAGTACGCTTGAAATGTGTGATGGAAAGTGATGAGGAGATAGAAGCACAAACCATATATACTACAATCAGTGGCAAGGATAAATTAACTGCTGGTGATTTGGGTGATAGTACCAACGTATTTGAAGTAACTAATCCTGATTTGGTAATTTGCCACATGGAAACTTCTGTTACTTTAGAAATCGAATTAACAGTAAGCAAAGGTAGAGGTTATGCTCCTGCGGAAGAAAACTTACCAAAAGATGCTCCTATTGGATTGATTCCTATTGATGCTATTTATACACCTATCAAGAACGTTAAATATAGCGTGTCTAGTAGCCGTGTAGGTCAACGTACCGATTATGGTAAATTGACAATGGACATCAAAACTGATGGAACTATTCATCCAGAATATGCAATCAAAGAGGCTGCTAAAATATTGATTCAACACTTGATGCTTATCTCTGATGAGAATATTACATTTAGTGATGAGTCTAAGAAAGAAGATAACATTGTTGATGAGCACATCTTACACATGCGCAAATTGCTCAAAACTTCATTGGAAGATCTATTTCTTTCTGTTCGTGCTTACAACTGTCTTAAAGCTGCTAAGATTAACTCTTTGGCAGAATTGGTGCAGTACGAAACACATGAACTACTCAAATTCCGCAATTTTGGTAAAAAATCGTTGGTAGAAATTGAAGAATTGCTCAACGAAAAAGGTCTTTCTTTCGGAATGGACTTGTCTAAATACAAATTGGACGAAGAATAAAAAATAATTATTTTTATATTAATATATATTGCAGTAACGGAATCATCAATAAGATGTAGTATGTGCTGTGACGTAAACCTTATTTATAATGAGACACGGTAAAAAGTTTAACCACTTAAGTAGAAAGAAAGCACATAGAAAAGCATTGCTTCAAAATATGGCTATCTCTTTAATTGAGCACAAGCGTATCAGTACTACTTTGGCTAAAGCAAAAGAATTGCGTAAGTTTGTAGAGCCATTGATTACTAGAGCTAAAAAATCTCAAACTGCAGAGACTACAGCTATTTCTTCTCACAATATCAGAGTTGTTTATCGCTATTTGCAAAACAAAGAAGCTGTAAAAACACTTTGTAATGATATTGCTGCTAAAGTAGCAACTAGAGAAGGTGGTTACGTGCGTATCTTACGTACAGGGTTCCGTCAAAAAGATGCAGCTGAAATGTGTATCATCGAGTTAGTTGATTACAACACTGATGCACTCGAAGGCGTAACTAAGAAGAAAAAACGTACTCGTAGAAGTCGTCGTAAAAGTTCTGACAATGCAGTTAACACTGCAGCAGTTGAAACAACGACTACAACTTCAAGCGAAGAAGAAGAGTAGATTTATCTGTTCTTTTGACAATAATAAAGTAAAGCTGTTCTATTCATTTAGAACAGCTTTTTTTTGATGCCATTACTTCTTATACTCTTTTATGCTCCATCGACTCCATCGCTTAATCAATCAATTGCTCGGTAATGAGCTTGATCAGAAAATCAAGCAGTATTTTATTAGTGGTGCGTATCAATCTATTTTGCTACAAGCTGCTATTGCTATCATTACTTTTTGTTCTGCCTTGTTGGTGGCTAGGATTACAGGTGACAAAGGCTTCGGAATCTATACAACTGTTTTTACTTGGATTTCGATCTGGAGTGTAGGAGCTACACTTGGTCTAGATGATTTGGTACTGAAGCAAATTCCGATATATAAACAAAAAGAAGCTCCAGCAAGCGTCAATACACTGATTCGGTGGACGACTAAGTGGGGGTTTGTTGCAGGTGTTTTGGTTGCTGTTATATTATTACTGCTCAGTAAGTACAGCAACATAAATGGACTATACCAATATTATGATTATTACTGTTGGGCGGTGTGGTGTATTCCGTTGTTTGTGCTGATGCACATTGGTCAAGCGACTTTGCGAGGACTCAAATTGATGTGGTGGGGACAGTTTGCCGAGAAATTTGTCCAACCGATTGCTTTTTTTGCTTTTCTAGTTATTTGCTACTTGTTGTATGGGAGTAGCATGACCGATTATCAGGCGATTATAGCCAGAACGTTGTCCTTTGTGGTCGTTGCTGTCGTAGCGTTGTACTTGCTGTATCGATATACCAAGGAATACCTACATAGTTCGGTAGCTGCTCCTCAGCAACAATGGACAAAAAGTTGTCTTTATTTTGCGGCTACTTCCTTGTTGTATATCATCAATACAAGAGTTGATATTTTATTTTTGAGCTTTTACGAAGTGCCTGTAGAGGAGATTGCTTATTACAATGCAGCACTCAAGCTGTCCGATATTGCCTTGATTCCTTTTGCGGTGCTTTATACGGTTACAGCACCTGTTTTTGCTGAGCTGTTTGCCCAAAAAAACATGAAAAAGCTACAGTTGTTTTATACCAAAACAACTCGCTTGGCTTGCCTGCTAATCGGGGCTATTCTATTAGGGTTGGTCGTAACAGGCAACTGGTTATTGGCACTTTTTGGGGCTAATTTTCAGGCAGCTTATCCTATTTTACTGATTCTGTGTGGAGTCAAGTTCATACACGTGGCAGTAGGACCTGCCAATTACTTGATGATGATGATAGGGCTAGAACGAGCCGCAACTTATATATTACTATTGAGTGTAGGAGTTACTTTTTTGCTTAATATACTCTTCATTCCTTGGCTGGGTAGTATTGGAGCTGCTTACGCCACCTTAGGCGGTTTAGTAGTGTTTGAGTTATTGGTGACAATCGTGGTTTATAAACAAAGTGGAATTATGCCAACAATTATAGGCTCTATTTCAAATAAAGAATAAAAAACTTACCTTTGAGAATTAACTGATTGTAACGTATTAAATTGTAATACAAATTTTTTACCCAAGTATTTATAAAACACAACAACAATGGATTTATTAATAGCAATAGGATTACTGATTGTAGGATTTGTAATCTTGATAAAAGGAGCTGATTTTCTAGTAGATGGAGCGTCAGCTATTGCCAAACGATTCAATATTTCAGATATTATTATTGGCTTGACTATCGTCTCTTTTGGTACTTCAGCACCTGAGTTGGTCGTCAATATTGGTGCTGCTATGGAAGGTAAGCACGCCATGATATTTGGCAATGTATTAGGGAGCAATATATTTAACACCTGCTTGATATTGGGTGTTGCTGGATTGATATATCCATTGGTCGTACAGCGTGCTACGGTACGTTTAGAATTGCCGTTTTCTATTGCGATAGTCGGATTGATGTACTTTTTGGCAAATGATATGCTGTTTTTAGGAGCTGCCCAAAATACCTTCTCAAAGGTAGATGGTGGTATTTTATTAGCACTATTTGGAGGGTTTTTGTACTATGTCTATAAGAGTGCCAAATCTTCTACAGTAGTACCTACACAGAGTGATGTAGTATCACCTCAAAGCTCTACAGTTTTAGATGATGACTTTTTGAAAAACGTTCAGCCAGGTGTAGAAACCGATATTCCTGAACCTACAGGAAGTATATGGAAAGATTTTGCATTCGTTGTATTTGGTATGGCGGGACTTATTTTGGGAGGCAATTTAGTACTTGACAATGCGGTATTTTTAGCTAAAACGTTCGGTATGACTGAGCGTATCATTGGGCTAACGGTGGTTGCGATTGGTACGTCATTGCCAGAATTGGCAACATCTGTTGTGGCAGCCCTCAAAAAGAATAGCGATATTGCGGTGGGCAATGTGGTAGGTTCTAACATATTCAATGTATTACTTGTATTGGGGGCTAGTTCGGTATTGGCTCCAGTAGGGAGTCCTGTTGTTTATGATATCGCCTCCAATTTTGATGTATATTTCTTGATTGCCGCTTCTTTCTTATTGTTCGTGTTTTTGTTTACAGGCAAAAAAGGTGCGGTAGTAGATGGAGCAAAAACTTATGTAGTCGATAAGTGGCAAGCAGCTGTTTTGTTAGTAGCGGTTGTTGGGTATATTGGTTATTTGTTTGTAGTATAAATAGGTTAAGCCTTGTTGCTTAATGAGATAGGAGCTTTCTACTAGATGGAAAGCTCCTATTTCTATTTAATTGTTTTTTTGTAAACTTTTTTTGATGCCAAAACT
Source organism: uncultured Saprospiraceae bacterium (assembly GCA_937139495.1). Lineage (GTDB taxonomy): Bacteria > Bacteroidota > Bacteroidia > Chitinophagales > Saprospiraceae > Aureispira. The sequence continues at coordinate 156,276 of CAKZQC010000014.1, forward strand.
AGTATAAATAAAGGTTAGTGCGTTTAAAGTGTATTAAAAATATAAACAAAATTGATAAAATGTACTTGTTTGATTTGTCGCAATACTTGATATTTGCTATTGTTAATTCATTGATAGCCATCAAAAATAAAAAACATGAAAACATATCGCAATTATCTAATGGCAGTAACTATTTTGTTGTTAACAGCTTGTCAGAAAGAGAAGTCTACCCCTGCTCCCTTACCACAACCACCACTTACGACTAGCCAGCAAGTACAAAACAACAATCAATTTGCTTGGGACTTGTATCAAGAAGTAGTAGATGAGACCGAAAATCAACTATTGTCACCTTATAGTATTTCAAGTGCTTTGGCAATGACCTATGCAGGAGCGGACGGGAACACGGCTACTGAGATGCAGCAAGTATTTGGTTTTGGAGCTAACAATAGTACATTCCATCAAGATTTTAACCAACTAAAATTGGACTTGCAGGCTAATATCAATCGTCCAAGCAATAGTCAGCTTAAGGTAGTGAATCAGTTGTGGCGGAACAATCAAGTGAATTTCTTGCCAGCCTTTGAGACCACGATGCAAAACGAGTATGCAGCACCTGTATTGGCACGTAGTTTTGAGACACCTGAACTCATACGTCAAGAAATTAATCATTGGGTAGAACAAGAAACTAATGAGCTCGTTCAAGAATTATTGCCAGAAGAGTTTATCAAACGTAATACAGCTACAGTATTGGTCAATGCACTTTATTTGTCGGCAGATTGGGAAATACCTTTCAATGTGACCAGTACGAGCCCGCAACCTTTCCATGCTAGTACAGGATCTACAACCGTGGATATGATGACTACTTCGATTCCGTGCAGCAATGTCAAATATATGGAAGATAATAGTGTAGAAATGCTGGAATTGTACCTGAAGGATAGAGCAACATCTATTACCATATTACTACCCAAAAAAGGTAGTATCAATACATTGGTGCAGAACACTAGCCACACGCAGCTAGAGCAATGGCTTGATAGTTTGGCTACACCCAATGCGATGAACTCTAATTTTAGTATCTATTTGCCTAAGTTTGCTTTTACTTCTGCTAGGAGTGTTGTCGGACCATTACAAAATATGGGTATGGTCGATGCATTTAATAGTGAGGCTGATTTTTCTAAAATGGCAGAGGGAGAATTACAAATTGGTGATATACGGCATAAAGCGGCTATCAAATTGCATGAAGGTGGGATAGAAGCCGCAGCAGCAACGGCAGTAGGTGTTATTGTTGGAGGTGTTCCATTTGTAGAACGCGTAGTCAATATTAATAAGCCTTTTGTTATGCTTATTCGTGAAGTAGAAACAGGGAGTATTTTGTTTGTAGGACACGTTGATAATCCTAATTTGTAGTGCGAGTGTAGCTAAATAAAAGACACGACATCAAACTAAAAATACCGCTAAATAGCTTTTGCTGTTTAGCGGTATTTTTTTCATAAAAAGTAGTTGATGATTACTAGAAAGTAACTCCTACTCTCAATGCAATGTTATGCAGCATATTGGTAGGGTTTCTTGTGACTTCTCCGCTAGAACCCAAAGTAGTATTTGGCTCTCTCAAGCGTACTTTATCACCAGTGAAACCATTGGTGACGTCAATCAAACCAGCGTCGTAATAAATACCAGCAAATAGACGTAAGCCACCATCTGCATTAGGAGCATATTCTACACCTGCACCCATTCCAATACTAAATTGAATCGGAGTGGCATCTTTCCAAACGTTAGGCTCTTTGGAAGGAGATTCGCTATCTTTGATAGCAAATCCAAAAGCATCTTCTATATAATCTTCTTCGTTGCTATCTGGAGCATAAATAGAAGCACTAGCATTGACGGGTATGCCTATTTTGACGATAGGCAAGTGGAAAAAAGCACGCATATAACTACTTCCCAACTCATTGGTTCGTAGTTTGAGACCAATCGGCAATTCTAGATAATTGACACGATAGTTGATACGCGTGAAAGCTTGCATATCGACATCAGTACCATCTGTTGGGGAAGCCCCCAACGCATCAGCAAAAGTATTTCTATCCAACTCTGAAATAGGCATCAGCGTACCACCATACTTATAGAGAAGTGTACCACCCTTGTTAAGTGCGAAATCGAGTCCGAAGGTAATGGCGTAATTTTCGCCTTCTGCTAAGTAGTATTCTACTTCCACGCCTACATTCAAGCCTACATTGACAGCTTTGTTTTCTACTTGCTTATAATCGCTTCCCATTAGCGAAATAACAGGAGCAACGTGTACTCCAAATTTGAAACCCTGAGCTTTGGCAGTATGGTTTGCCAACATAAATACCAATAGGGTACTGAGTAAAGAAAATCTTTTTAACATAGAATCGTTGTTTTTTGATAGAAATAAGCAGAACCAATAAATCGTGATCTATTTGGTTCTTTTTTTCTGATGGTTCAATAATAGAATCAAAGAGAATGAAGTAACTTTTAAAGAACTTCAATAATTAAGGTAAGCTAAGGTATTGAATAAATCACTATTTTGATATTTTCTAGCCTAGATTTTGCTAACTGTCCTACCAAAGTCCCTATAATTACATTAGAGTGCGTCTAAAATTATAGTTTTTGATAATTTGTGTAGAATTTTTTTGTTAGATGAATGCAACGAACTCTTTAGGGTAAGTATCCAGTGGATACTTAGTAGAATGAACTATTAGTGGGCTTTTCATTAATTCATAGCCTTAGCTATGGGGGAAAAAATAGGCAAAATATAACAAAAAAAATCCATTTCAAATTAATATAACCTTAGACATACTCTTATAATAATGCAATTATAATCAACGTTGTTTAAAAGTAAAAAAATAAAAAACCGATGAAGAGCATCAAATTAAGTACTTTGTTTCTGATAAGTATCCTTTTTAGCCTTGGTCTAGGGGGGTGTAATGTAACCACCAACGAAACACCACGCTACATTCCAGACACAAAAGGAATGGAAAAAACAGTTACGATAGAACGTTTTGAGCAAGACCTTTTTGGATTGGATACCAATCAAATCGAAACAGGACTGATGGCATTAAAAAAGAAATATCCTGCTTTTACCTTGCCTTTTTTACAAACGGTATTGCGAGTACCTAGTTTGGCAGCAGAGCAGAGCGTAGTCAAAGGTTATTTGGGCTATGCCCCTGCTAGAGAAACCTACCAAAAGGTACAAGAGCAGTTCAAGACGATGCCGCTCGTACAAGAGCAACTCAATAACCTAGCAACCCACTTTGCGTATTACGAACTGAATACCAATGTGCCAATAACAACTGCTTATACGCACTTGTGCGAATACAGTTACGATAGAGCGATAGGAGATGGTTATGTGCCGCTTCCGCTAGATATGGCACTTGGTCAGGGGTATCCAGCATATACCCTCGCCAAAATTCCGCTGTATCAACAACGAACTCTCAATAGAGAACACCTAGTAGCTAAGGCAGCTTACGCAATAGCCGAAGATATAGTCACTAATATGACCCAGACCAAATCCAGCTTTATGATTGACTATATGCTGCAAGAAGGAAAGAAATTTTATATCACCGATATTCTATTGCCACAAGTGGCAGATAGCATCAAGTTTAGTTTTTCGAGTCAGCAAATGAGTTATTGCAATAGAGGTGAGCTACAACTGTATGAACACCTCAACGACCAAGAATTGCTCTACTCAGACAAGGACAAATTATTCTCGAAGTATATTACCGCAGGTCCTTTCAACCCAGCACTATCATTACCCGGCAATAGTGGTACTTGGTTGGGCTATCGTATGGTATTGGCATACGCCAATCAGCAACGCAAATTACTGCAAAAAACAAACCCTGAGCTCACTGCCAGAAAAATAGACCAGCGAGTACTACAGCAAATAATAACCGAAAATGATCCTCAGCAATATTTACAAACTTACAAACCGCAGAAATAACAGATTATTTGCTACTTTTGCAGTCTAGAATCTTTCGTAAAAAAACAAAAATAACTAATGTTCAGATTTCATAAGGAGAGCAAAGCCTCTATCGTTTTTATTAGTATTGTATCCACTATTCTTATTGTGGTAGCCTTGTGGCTAGTACCTGTTACTCTTTGGTTTTTGCAACTGGTATTAGTGATGTTGGCATTATTGTTAGTCGTTTTTATATTGCAATTTTTTCGCAATCCTATCCGAGAAATTGCCAAAGCGGATGATAGTGTTATTTATGCTCCAGCAGATGGCAAGATTGTCGTCATTGAGGAAGTGGAAGAGACCGAATTTTTGAACGAACGCTGTCTTCAGGTGTCTATTTTTATGTCGCCACTCAATGTACACGTCAATAGAAATCCGATTAGTGGCAGTATCTTGTACAGCAAGTACCACCCTGGAAAATACCTGATGGCATGGAATCCGAAGGCATCAACCGAAAACGAGCGTACTACCGTCGTGTATCAACGAAGTGATGGCAAGCGAATTTTGATGCGTCAAATTGCAGGTTTTCTGGCAAGACGTATTGTCAACTATCTAAAAGTAGGCGATAAGGTAGAACAAGGTAACGATATGGGATTCATTAAATTAGGCTCTAGGGTAGATTTGTTTTTGCCGTTGGGGACCGACATCAAAGTAACAATGGGTGACATGGTAGAAGGAAATTTGACGACTATTGCTCATTTGCCTTTAGGCAAATAATAAGACGTACTGTAGCCTTATATACGTAGTAATAGAGGGAACTATTATCGAAATATGAACAAGTGTTAATCTTTTGATAATTTACGAATTTTAGGTATGAATATTGCCTTTCATAATCATAGAATGCTTAATTTTACTATACACATTTTAACCATTTTATTTTTTAATAAACTAAATAATAATTATTATGAAAAAGCTATTTATGTTATTTTTAATGTTCTCTTTCATCGGATTGGGTACTATGAATGCACAATGTCCACATGCTGCAAAAGCTAAAGCAGATGCTGCAAAAACAACTTGCACTAAATCAAAAAAAGAATGTACTAAGTCTGCTTCTGCTGCTAAAGCTACTAAAGTAGCAAATACAGAAACTGCTACTAAAGGTAAATCTTGTGCAGGTGCTACTGCTGGCAAAACTTGCTGCAAAAGCAAAGCTGCTGCTGCTACCAACACTGCGACTGCTACTAAAGTAGCAACTGCACAGACAACGACTACTAAAGCTTGTGCTAAATCTGGCAAAACTTGTTGCAAAAGTAAAGCTGCTGCAGCTGCTAAAACAAGCACAAACGGTTCTACTACTTGCACTAAATCAAAAGCTGCTGCAACTAAAGTAGCAATGGTTGAAGAAGCAAAATAAGCACGTTGTAACCAACTGTTTATCAATATTAACAGCATTTTAATGTTATAAAATGCCGTTATTTTAAAAAATGCCTTTCATTTGAAAGGCATTTTTTTTATTTTGCGGCAGGTGCATCTGTATTGTGCCTCAACTTAGTTCGCAAAATACTGTTTCACCGTCAACCTCAATTGCCATTTTTACTAAAAACTAGCTATGTCCAAAAAATTTGAATTGCACGCTCCTTTTGAGCCTTCGGGGGATCAACCGAAGGCAATTGCCGAGCTCGTCGAAGGCATTAATAATAATGAATCTGCTCAATGTTTGTTGGGTGTGACAGGGTCAGGAAAAACCTTTACGATGGCAAATGTCATCGCACAAACTCAACGCCCGACCATTATTCTATCGCACAACAAGACGCTAACGGCTCAGTTATATGGAGAGTTCAAGCAGTTTTTTCCAGACAATGCCGTCGAGTATTTTGTATCTTATTATGATTATTATCAGCCAGAGGCGTATGTAGTGGCAACAGATACTTATATCGAGAAAGATTTGGCGATCAATGAAGAAATTGATAAACTTCGTCTGCGTACCAGTACACAATTATTGACAGGCAGACGAGATATTATTGTGGTGGCTTCGGTGTCGTGTATTTATGGCTTGGGCAATCCAGAGGATTACAAAACCAGTATTATCCGCATACAAGTCGGGCAGGTTTTGAGTAGAAATAGATTTCTTTATATGCTAGTCGATAGCCTTTATTCTCGTACCGAAATAGAGTTTGATAGAAGTACTTTTAGAGTGAGAGGCGATACTGTCGATATCAATTTGCCTTATACCGATGATGGTTTGCGGGTTACTTTTTGGGGCGACGAAATAGAAGAAATACAACGCATAGAACTCAAGTCGGGCAAGTCTATTGAAAACATGGATGTCTTTGCTATTTTTCCAGCCAACTTGTATGTTGCTCAGAAAGATAAGATGAAGGACATTATTCATAATATTGAAGATGAACTGCATGACCAAATTGAGTATTTCAATAGTGAACACAAATACGACGAAGGACAACGCATACAAGAGCGCGTAACACTAGATTTGGAAATGATGCGACAACTGGGCTATTGCTCGGGTATTGAGAACTATTCTCGCTACTTTGATGGCAGAAAACCTGGTATGCGTCCTTTCTGTTTGTTGGATTATTTTCCAGATGATTATTTGATTATTATTGACGAAAGTCACGTGACGCTGCCACAATTTAGAGCAATGTTTGGCGGTGACAAAGCCAGAACGACCACATTGGTCGAACACGGTTTTCGTCTGCCTTGTGCTTACGATAATCGACCACTCAATTTTACAGAATTTGAAAGTGTTACCAATCAAGTATTGTACGTAAGTGCTACGCCAAGTGATTATGAGCTAGAAAAAACAGGAGGAGCCATTATTGAGCAAATTGTACGTCCTACAGGACTACTTGATCCACCTATTGAGGTGCGTCCGAGTCTCAATCAAATTGATGATTTGCTAGAAGAAATTGACAATTGCGTCAAGCTAGACCAGCGAGTACTGATTACGACGATAACCAAACGAATGTCGGAAGAACTCCAAAAGTACTTGGAGCGATTGCATGTCAAGTGTCGTTATATTCACTCCGAAATAGATACGCTAGAGCGCGTAGAAATATTGCGAGATTTACGTTTGGGCGTATTTGATGTATTGATTGGTATCAACTTGTTGCGTGAAGGGCTAGATTTGCCAGAAGTAGCATTAGTCGCTATTTTGGATGCAGACAAGGAAGGTTTTTTGAGAAATTCAAAATCGCTGACACAAACTGCTGGACGTGCTGCCCGTAATGCTAATGGACGTGTTATTTTTTATGCCGATAGAATAACTGCTTCGATGAAGCATACGATTGACGAAACCAATCGAAGAAGAGTGCTGCAAATGGCTTATAACGAAAAGCATGGAATAGTACCGAAAACGGTGATGAAATCGAAAGAAGAAATCATGAAACAAACGATGGTCGGTAGCAAGAAAAGTTACCTGCAAGATGACGACGCTATGGGCGATTTGGCAGCAGATTCGACGGTGGAGTATATGTCCAAAGAGCAGCTCGAAAAAGCGATCAAAAACAGCAAAAAACGTATGCAAGCAGCTTCTAAAGACATGGACTTTTTGACTGCCGCAGAATTTAGAGATGAGATGCTGGCACTCAAAAAAGTACTAGAAGAGAAATTTGGTCAAGGTGCGTAATTGGAGTGCCTACCTTTCTTATTCTTTTTCTAATTTGTGCAATTCCAAGGCGGACAAAACGACAAGAGCTTCTTCCGAAAGGTTTGCTTGCCGTTCGGCAATATCCAAATCTTTGAGGATGAGTGCCAAGCAATTGAATCGAGCATCAGTCTTGTAAAACTTGTTGACGACAATCATATTTTGCGTATTGACAATGCAATAACCTGATTGAAAATGTCCTTTTTCGTAAATAATCTTGTACCCTAATTCTTGAAATAAGCTTTCTATTTTCTTTAAATTGGTAGTAGTTGGTCGCAGCATATAGGCTATTAGTTATTGAATAATTCACTACAAAAATACACAAACTTATGAAATTCTATATTTTAATTGCTTTGCTTACGATGAGTACGCTACTTACGGCTCAAAGTGCAGACGAAGGACGTTTTACAGCTACCTTGATTTTGGGTATGAATATTTCGCAAATAGATGGCGATGATGCTTATGGATACGGCAAAATAGGATTGAATGCAGGTGTGCGTGGTGGTATTCGTTTGGGGAAGCGAGCCGAGTTAGCCACCGAAATTTTATTTTCGCAAAAAGGTTCTGTTGCATTGCCCAAAAATAGTGGCTCAGGAAGAGCTTATACAATACATTTGGACTATGTAGAAGTGCCAGTTTTGATTTATTATAAAGATTGGGACGTAGAAGACGCCAATGGCAACGAATTTCAACGGTTCATGTTTGGAGCAGGTTTTTCGTATAGCCGTTTGCTCAATATCAATATCAAAAACAATGCGGGGTTGGACTTAGATAAATTCCATAAGAATGATTTTATGATGATGCTAGATGCCAATATATTTATTACCAAAAATATAGGACTTGGTGTACGTTGGTCAAGGTCGATGCCTACTATTTATAATGATGAGCCAGCTGGATCTCGTCCAGATTATGTCATCAACCGTTCGATTATATTGAGAGCTATTTATAAGTTTTAGAGAACGCTAATTTATAACGCCAATTATAACACCGCCAATGAACCCCATTCAAGCCCTAGCTGACCGAATAGAATCCCAAAACCTTTGGGGAAAAGAAATAACGATAGCTCGCAATGAGTACGTAAAGATGGCGGATACGACCGATACCAATTTGTATTATATAGTCAGTGGGAGTTTGCATATCTTTGTGGACGATGGCGAAAAGCAGCATACGATTCGCTTAGGCTATCAAGATAATTTTATCGCTTCTTTGGATTCTTTCATCTCCGAACAGCCATCGGAGCTCTATATACAAGCCATCAAAAAATGCCAACTCAAAGTAATTACGAAGGCAGCATTTATGGAAATGGTGCATAGCGATGCCGATTTATTTGCGGTCTGGTTTAGTTTGCTAGAACAAATGATTTTTCAGCAGATGGAGCGAGAAAAAGATCTCTTGATTGCTTCGCCACAAGAACGCTATCGTCGTGTGTGGGAGCGAAGTCCGCAACTTTTTCAGCACATTCCCAATAAGTATATTGCATCGTATTTGCGCATGACGCCCGAGACTTTGTCTCGAATAAAGAAAAAGCCTACCTGAGTTGCACAGGTAGGCTTTTGTTGAATGGGAGGGCTTAGTAGGTGGGTTTACACCCCTTGTTCCAGATTAATTACTAGCATCCCAACGTACTGTTTTATCTGTTTCCATAGAACCCTTCAAAATTTTCATGCTTTTCATGCCAGATGTATTTACTTGTACACCATCAAAGTTCATGATTAAAGTACCACCCTTATCTATATCTTCTGATAATAAATATCCTGAAACTTCAATGTAACCTTGTTCGTTGCCTAATTCGGTCGTAAATTCTTTGCTGAAGCCTTCAGATAGACTTGTTTCAGAATGCTTTATATTGGTGTTTAGCTTTTTTGAAGTGGTGTAACTAACATGTTGATTTGTCATAATGGCTTCATCTGTTTCTAGAAAAAAAAGTAAACCCTTACTAACAGCATCTAATGTTATATTGGTAGTCTTAGTGTTATTATTTACTTGTTCAATATTTCTATTATTGGTAGTTGTAGCTTTAGAAAAGTAAATTCGGAACTCAAAATTAGTGCGAACACTATTTGCATTGATGATGACTGGGCTATGAGCCAAAAAGTTTTTTGCTTCATAGGTGTACGCTTTATTACCTTGATGAACAGCTAGATTTATACTAGAGGGCGAAGCATAATATACTTTTTTATTATCAAGTTTACCGGCTTCAATAATATCTGTTCGAATATTAGCAATTAGTTCAGTACGATCATTCAACAGGTAAGTTAATCCAAGTACGGCTCCTTTTTTCAAGACTGTTTTTTTAGTAGGAGATATACTTGCATCGAGCAACATTTTTTTTAGTGTATCTAAACTTGCGGAACGCTGTAACTTATCGCTAATTGTTGAAAAAAATGTTTTATCTTTTATGGCGTTGTAATTGGGTAGAGCTATGTCAGCAAATTGCTTGTAGCTAATGACTTTTATCATAGTATTGGTCCATAGGGTACTAACATTACTCAAAGACAATACTTCTTGATTGTGCTTATGTAGGGACTCTTCAAAAAATGGAATGAAAAAAGCAAGCTCTTTTGTCGAGAAGATTTTCTTAATATTTTCCTGTAAATTCTCCGTTACAAAAAGCTGATTAGGAGGCAGATTCAGACTATCTACTGGATTACCAATATCGCCAATCCACTCTAAATACTCTGCAAGTATTTGATATTGCTTACTATTGTTAGCATTATATGTCCCTAGAAAAATTTCTATATAGGAATAGTTAGGCATATTTTTATCCTCATACCAGTTAAGCTCAATTTTGTCAATTGGAGCATCAGCATACATTATCGAAAAATTTATAGCGTTTATATAGTCACTAGTTTTGATAGGTTTTTCTTTGATTCCTGCAATATAGGTCACTATAGAACTCATTAAGGAAGTGGATAGCTCTCTTTGAGGTTTTTTAAAGTCATTGTGTAATTCAAGTAAAAATGCTAGGGCAATATGCTTGGGTAAGGTTTCTTCAGCACTTTTATTTGTTGCATTTTTATTCATACTAGCTATGCTAGATATTTGGCGTTTACGCCATGCCGCATAAGCAAGCTTAAAGTCCTCTTTTCTTTGTTTTCTCTCTTTTTCTCTTTGCTTTTCTTCTGCTTTTTGTTTTTCTATTTCTTTTGCATTAGGAGGAAACTTTGGATCATCTATAGTTTCTTCTATTTCTAGCTTAAGAGTAGTAGTTAAGTCATCAAGCCCCGTCTGCAAATCGATGGGGTCAATATTATCAAATCCTGAAGAGTCGTCTTCAGCTGACTGTTTATATGCTGCTTTATTGTCATCATAATGCTTTTTGAGGTATTTTGGATCACTTACTTTCTTAAGAACTTTTTTTAGGGCTTCTTTTACATCTCGTACATCAATAGTTTTGCCCTTAGGTATTTCCTTTTTTAATTCGTCTAAAAATTCTTTTTCTAAAGGAGTACTGGACGCACTTGCTCTTTTCGTTAATACTTTATTCAATTTTTCAGCATCAAGTGAATGTGTTAGTCTTCGTTCGTCGCCCAAAAGACCAAATGGGTCAGATTCTCCCGCTACTTTACTCAATAATTTTTTAGCTGTCTTCAAAAATTTACCTTTTCCTATATTGTCGCCTCCATAGAGTCCTGTAACTGTTTTCTGCAACACAGCTTGCTCATCAGCGGATAAGTCTTTAATAGTTAAGTTGTTTTCTGTTAACAGCGTATTTAGATCGGTCTCCTTAGCTATTAATTGGTCGTTTCTGTTAAGGGGCTTTTGAACAATCCATAGATTGTTGTTACCCCAAAAAGGTAGTAGAAAAAGAACAAAATATAGACGCATGATTTTTAGTTTTTAGGTTATGTAGTTACACCGTTTAGGTTTTTATCTCCACACTATTCTAGTGTGTTTTTTATCTCCGAATGTTCTATTTTAGCGATGTGGTTGCATCTTTATGAGTAGCTTACAATAGTCTTTTTGATTCTTTTAGAGCAATTTTGCCAATACCTTTTTTTGCTTCGGTGTACTTGTTCCAGTTGGAGAGGCTAGATAGCTTGCTTCTTGTGATTAGGTCAAAAAAATAAGCCCTTTTTTCGACAAAAACAATTATACAAGCTATTAAAGGTTATGTTTGTAAATTTCGTATGGCGAAGAAAATAGATTTTTCCGATTAGCGGCATCAAATGCTCACATAACCTTTATTAATGAGTTTATATTATTTCATAAGAGAGGTTTTTTTGAAGTGTTATTTTTTTTCAAAATGAAAATAATTGACTTAAGTTTAAAGTTTAAGCCTGATTTGAAAATGCTTTTTTGCTATAGATAATTTTGAATAAACCTTGATTTCAATCAAGAAAAAGCTACTCAAGATACTTTATCTTTGTACTATTGCAATAGACATTATTACGAATTGGATGGTATAAAGGTGAAGAGATAGATTTTTTTGAATAGCGATTCAAAGCACAGCTAAGTAGCCATAGCTACTTGGCGAGCATTTGGAGAAGCTAGTCGAAGAAAGGTATTTTCTTCGCCATACAAAGTAATTTGTAATAATGTCTAATAATCAATAAAAAAAGCAACCAAAGATGAACGCACCTACTAGTGAGCTACTACAAGACCTAACAGAACGCACCGAAAAGCATTTAGCTACCGTCAAAGCATGGCTTGATTTGCCATTGGCAACCCTACAAGCCAAGCCGAGTGCAGAAGGGTGGAGTGTGCTCGAATGTATCGAGCACCTCAATCTATACGGGCGTTTTTATTTGCCAGAAATGGCAGGAAAAATGCAAAAAACGAACTATAAAGAACCACTGCCGACCTTCAAGAGCAGTTGGTTGGGCGAGTATTTCGCCAATACGATGCTCCCCAAAGAGTCGCTCAATAGTATGCCGACTTTCAAGGACAAAAATCCAAATGGCAGTAGGCTGGACAAGCAAGTGCTAACCGAATTTGTGCAGCAACAAGAACAAACGCTTCAATTGCTTCAGCAAGCGGCTACGGTCAATTTGACGAAGACAAAAACAGGAATTACGATTTCTCGTTTTATTCGATTGCGACTAGGCGATACTTTTCGTGTCGTTATTTATCACAATTACCGTCATATTGTGCAAGCACAAAAACTACTTTAGTAGTCTACTAATAGCTACTATTTCATTGGTTTTTCGTAAATTGGCAAGTCAATCCAATAGCTAGAAATAACCAAAATGAACAGAGCATTTTTACAGTATTTACATCAAAAATTGAAAGCAGGGAACCTGCAAAGTATCCATTTAGATGCCTTGCCCAGTTCGCAATATTCCAACCGACTGGACTTGACAGCATTGGATCAAATCGTAGCCCACGAGGAAGGAGCCGTACGCTTATCCGACGATTTTTTGTTTAGCAATCTGCTCGAAAAAAGCCGCTTTCAGTTCAAGCTCAATTTCAATAAAATACCACTAACAGACCTCGGTGTAGCAGAGCGAACGGCTCTAGATGAGTTGGCGAAGCAGCTCAATAGCCTGCATAGTCAACAAGAGAATGATTATTTGGAGCATGGTGCCCATACCTTTGCGTTTGGTTATCCGCTAGTGGTGCAGCAGAGCAAGACACAGCCAGAGCAGTTGGTCAAAGCACCGTTATTGCTTTGGAGCTTGACGATAGAACGTTCGGAAAGTAGCAAAAATCAATGGATTATCAGCAAACACCCAGAAGCACCTTTGCGTATCAATGCCGCTCTGTTGGCACACATCGGGCAACAATATAATATACAATTGGATACCGATTGGGTCGCTATTCCAGATAACAATACTTTGTCGATAGAGCAGCTCAGTGAGCTAGTACAGGTTGCCTTGACCCGAATGGGGCAGGAGGCGGAGATACAGTCGCCACAGTTGCTGCCTTGTCCGACATTGGCAGCAATAGAAGCGACTGCCACCAATGAGCCACAGATTTATTGGTCCGGTGTGTTGGGGCTTTTCGCTACGCCCAAACAGAGTATTGTCAATGACGTAGAATACGTTTTGGAGCATCTGGACGACTATAACTTGTCGCCAACCTTGCCCAAGCTATACCGCAAATCGCTACAAACGGGCGTGGATATTGACCCCAGTCAAGAACAGATTATTAGTAGCTTGGAAGAGCAAGAATACAAAATAATACAAGGACCTCCCGGTACGGGCAAGAGTCAAGCACTGACCGCTATTATTACCAATGTGTTGGAAAATGAAGGCAAAGTGCTGGTGGTTTGCGAAAAAAGAACGGCACTGCAAGTCATTTATAACAATTTGCAACAGCTTGGTTTGGGCGATTTGGCAGTTTTGATAGACGATGTAGATCGTGACCGCAAAACAATTGTGCAGCAAGTTCGCCAAGTGGCGGATTTGGTCAAGCCAAAATATCAACGATTCAATGATCGTACTTATGCGTCTAAATTGGCGAAGTATCAGAAATTGGTACAGAAGTACAATAGCAATCATCAACACTTGCTAACGCCCGCCTTTCGAGATTATAATATCAAAGAGCTGGTGACCGATTATTTGCGTTATCGTGCCGAAGCTCCTAAGCAAGATATTGTGCTAGAGGGGATTGAATTTGAATTGTCGGAAGGCGAATATGACTATCTATTGCCGTATATCGAAGATGCAGGCGACTTGTATGAAGAAGTAGCCGAAGTAGCTTGGGTGTTTGATGGTTTGGGTGCTCGATTGTTTACCAATCCTGTTTATTCGATCAAGAATGAGAACGAGATGTTTGAACGAGTGGCGCAAGAAAAGCAGTTTTTGCACGATGCCAACGTCCAAGACTTGCCGAAGGCAACACAGCCCTTTGAGTTATTGCCTTTTAGCGAATCTATCAAAAATGAGTTTGATTTCAAAGCATATCGACAGTTGGCACATCAAGTAGAAAAAGCAAAAGTTTTTTGGCAAACTCGCTATGATTTGCTGCTCAAACTGAACCAGCATATCGAGCATATTTCTATCATTCGCCCCAACGGATTTTTCAATAAAGTAAAGCGACTGAGCCATTTCTACCAGAAAATATTTACGCATCTCAAAACACTTGATGAGCTACAAGTACAGTTGGACAAACTGACAGCGATAGCCACTACCTTGCCCGATGAGGTGCAGGTCAATACGCTGCAATATAGCTCTTCAGCCAAAGCGATGCGCTTGTTCTCGAGTAAGTATAAGCTGCTAGATAATTTCTGGCAAAAGATGCCTGCTATTGCGTTGCAAATCAATAAAATTCTCTACAAAAGTCGATTCAATACCATAGACAAAGACTTATTTGAAGAAGAAAAACATACCGTGCCTCGCCCTGACGATATTAGCTATATCACGCAGCAATTGGATAACTGTGTAGCGAACAAGAAGTATTTCAAATCATATTTTAGCTGGAGAATATTCTATGAAGCGGCTCCCGAAAAAGTACAAAAATGCTTGCAGCAGTTGCGCAAAATAGCAACGCCTGCCGATTGGGAAGCGGTATTCTGTTATCATTATTTTTATTTGCTAATCGATCAAGAAACGGCTCGTATTGGTGGTTTTCATTCCGATAGCAAATTGCTACACAAGCTAATAGAACAGCAGGCAAATTTGCAGAAATTGCAAAAACGAAAAATACTAAAAACGTGGGAAGCACGCCAGCAAAATAGTATCAAGGGATTCAATAGAACCAACAACATTAAGTGGCTTTTCAATCATCGAAAAAATAGCAAATATTCGCAAAAAAATAGCTTGCGACACATTCTACACGAAGAGTTTGAGTTGTTTACGGATATTTTTCCTGTGGTGTTGGTTAGCCCCAATATCTGTAGTTCTATCCTGCCTTTGCAGACCAATTTGTTTGATGTCGTGCTGCTCGACGAAGCGAGCCAATTGCGGTTGGAAGATACTTATACCGCACTATTGCGAGCCAAAATCAAAGTAATATCAGGAGACGAACACCAAATGCCGCCTGTTGATTATTTTGAGCAAGACACAACGAGTATCAATCTGGAAGCGGATAGAAATGAAGTAGATAAAGCCTTGTATTTGGCGGAAAGCGAGTCATTGTTGGAGTTTGGCAATAACCTAAACCCGAATGAGATACACACCTCTTATTTGGATTTTCACTATCGTTCGCAACACCCTTATTTAATAGCTTTTTCCAATGCTGCTTTTTATGGGTCTCGATTGGTGAGTTTGCCGCAAACGAAGGACTATCAGCCGATTGCGTTTTATCATTCGCCGCAAGGTAAGTACAGTGCTCAACACACCAACGAAGTAGAAGCACAAGCGATATTGAGCTACTTGATAGAGCAGTACGAACCAAGTGAAGAGGGGCATTATCCGAGTTTAGGAATTGCTACGTTCAACACTACCCAACGGGACAGAATCAAGGATTTGATACACGAACAAATGATACAAGATGATGCATTTCGACACAAGATGAATGCCATCGGAAAACAGCAAGATTGGTTTGTGAAGAGTCTGGAAGATGTGCAAGGCGATGAGCGCGATGTGGTGTTGATTTCTACTACTTTTGCTCCCGACCAAGCAGGCAAGTTTGAAGAAAAGTTCGGTTGGCTCAATAGCCCACAGGGTTATCGCTTGCTGAATGTAATCATCACAAGAGCACAGCAACGAATTGCGGTTTTTAGTTCTATTCCTACGGAGTTTTATCGTGATTTTACGAGCCAAATCATAGAAAAAGGCAATCAAGGCAAAGGTATTTTGTATGCTTATTTGAGTTATTGCGAAGCTATAGACCAGCAAGATGAAGCGGCGATAGAGAATATATTGAACTTGATACAGCAGGCTTGTCGAGAAGATAACAATCCACAGTTGTACTTGGAACAAGATCAAGGGCTGCAAGAAGAAATGGCGGTTTATCTAGAAAAAATAGTACCAGCAGATTGCCTGATTCCAAATTATAAATTGGGCGATTATGTGGTCAACTTTGTAGTGCTGGATGCAACCACAAGAGTACCAAAGATAGCCATAGAATGTGATGGTGCTATTTGGCACAACGATAAACAGGCGTATATCTATGATATGCACCGCCAAAAAATGCTAGAGCAACAAGGATTACAAGTAGTCCGAACATGGACAATGGCTTGGTGGCCTGACCCAACAGTAGAGTTGCAGCGATTGGATAGCTTGATAAAAAAATCACTATGAGAATAATACAAAAACAAACAGTATGAAATACGTATTTACCTTGTTGGTTGCTTTTTGCTTATTGCAGGCGTGTCAGTCCGATGACGAAAACAAAAAATCGGAAGCAGCAACTGCAATGGCTTCTAGTGTAGACTATGAAGTAATAGAGGAGGCTTTGGCTCCACTCAAAGAAAATAAAATGAAAGATTTTACTTTTCAGACTAATCCTGCGGTTACGTCTAGCAATTTGGGGAATGGGATGTACCGTAAGTATCTCAAAATGACTTACGAGTTGAGGAGCAATCCTGTATATAAAGAGGAAGTAGTAGCTGCTCGGAAGGTTTGCATTGATGCCATGATCAATCTACACTATATGTATAGCAAAGAGAAAGTAATCAAGGAATTGGACGAAGTATTGAGTGCTGCTATTTTGTTGGAAGGGGAGCTGGAGCAAGTGAAAGCATATTATGCAGCAATAGATGCAGAAATATATCAGAAAACGAATATTTGTTTTGAGTGCGAAGGCTAGCTAGACTCGCTATCAATGAAAAAAGAGCCCCTTAATACTTTGTATTAAGGGGCTCTTTTGGCATAATCAATCGGCAAGGTTATTTGCTTACTCGGCTACTTCTAGCGTTTTGCGAATATATTGCTCGATTGCCATCGTCATAGAAGGTGTTTTTGGTTGTGGGACTTTTATGTCTAGCAATAAACCATTGTCTTCCACTACCTTGGCGGTAGAATCACCATAAACGGCAATACGTGTCTGGTTTTGTTTGAACTCAGGAAAGTTATCGTAGAGTGATTTGATGCTCAAAGGGCTAAAGAAAACCAAGATGTCGTAAAACACATCAGTCAAGTCCGATAAGTCGCAGCTAACGGCTTCATACATAACAGATTCGTCAAAGTTGAATTCGTTGTTCTGTAAGAAAAGCGAAAAGTTTTTGCCCCCAAAATTAGAGCAAGGCAAAAGAAAACGCTCTTTCTTTTTGTGCTTTGTCAATGCTGGTTTTAGATCTTCAAGAGAACGTTTTCCAAAGAATACTTTACGTTTTTTGTACACGGTGTGCT
Source organism: uncultured Saprospiraceae bacterium (assembly GCA_937139495.1). Lineage (GTDB taxonomy): Bacteria > Bacteroidota > Bacteroidia > Chitinophagales > Saprospiraceae > Aureispira. Next base: position 174,001 of record CAKZQC010000014.1, read on the forward strand.
TCTGCAAATAAAGTGCAATCGCTTCCGACTTGCAGAAATATTTGAGGTCAGCAGGCACTTTGTAACGCATCTCGTCGCACAGGCGGAAGAAATGGTCAACAGCACTCTTGCTGGTCAATATAATGGCAGTATATTCTTCTAAGTTAATCTTTTGCTTCCTAAATTCTTTGGCTGGGACAGGTTTCACTTCCGTAAAGGGACGATAGTCTATCTCTAAACCATATTTCTCCACCAATTTGTCATACGGACTTTGATTGTTTTTGGTATTCAATTGAGTTACCAAAATTTTCTTTACTGCTCTAAGACGTTCATTTTTAGCCACTTGTATCTATATATATCATTACAAAATAGAAAGCATTCTCAACAATATAATTGTCGGTGCTATTTCAATGGTGCAAAGGTAGACAAAAAAATGAAATTTATGAAATAAAATTGTATTCCCGCCTATTACAAAACCTCTAAAACTCCTATATATATAAATGATACCTAACAAACCGAGTAGCCCGTACAGCCAATAGATTTGTATAGATTCGGGCAGATATGCCAACAAAAAGAGTGCAGGGACTAGCAAATAACCAATAACCTTATTCGTAATAGAGACCACAAAAGCGTAAAATCCAATTTCGCTAGGATAGGGCAGAATGAATGCAGTAAGCTGCAATAATAAGAATTTGAGCAGGTAAACGCCTGCTATTCCTACGGTACAAAGAAGCAATCCGCTAAAGCTATTGAAGGGGGGCGTATCGACTAAGAATTGCGGTAGCAAAAAACAAAACGTACCCATACTCAAAGTGAACAATATATAGCTCGAAAAGCTTTCTATCTTGATGAAACTCTGGTGTTCTCGATAGAGATTGGAAGCCATTCCTAGACTAAAAAATGCCTGAAAAATACTCGTAATAGTCTTGCGATACAAGGATAATAAAATGGTCATGAAAGACAGAATACCTAGTAGTACAAAAATTAACCATTTGGGTATGCGCTGTACGGTTTCGTTGTCTTGCAATACAAACAAATCGGATAGGATTTGAGTGGGAGAGGCTTCTTGATTTTTTTTTGCTTTACGAATATTTTTTTTGCCTGTACGCAAGGCAAATGGATTGTCGTATTCTCCGATGTCAAATATATTTTGGGTGTGGTAACTGCGTTCAATTTTGTCAGTAGCAATATTGGGTTGATGCACAAAATAAGAGGCTTGTCCAGACTTGGCAATATCAGTGGTGTAGTCAACACTAGTGGCTGTCAGAACAGGAACATAATTATTGTTGTTGGTAGGCGGACTGATTTGAGCAACGAGCAGCGTTGTCCAGAAGATAGCTCCCCAAAGAAGTGCAAAACGAGTATGAAAAGTATAAATAGTCAAGGAAGGTAGCTTTTGTTGATGGTACTGCCGTTTGAGTCGGTAATGGCAGTTGGTATTTTGTGCAAAACTACTAAAAAAAAGCCTTGCAATCGACCCAAACTAGTGGATACTTTGAAGGAGAACACAAAAAAAATATTGATTTTCAGACAAAAACTTATTTTTAGGCAAGTTCTTAGTACTTTTGATAAATTATTAGCGACTACTCTATGATGCCATTAACACCAACACAACTCCTAGCACTAGATACGGAACAGCTCCTGAAAGAGCTGCAAGCCTTGACCGAACAAACGGCTCCAACCTATCAACCAGCCTTATTATTACTCTGGAAAGTATCGTTAGATCCGCTGTTGCAAGCTGCCGCTAAGGCTGCTTTGTTGCGGTATTTGTCTCACGAAAAATTGGAAGAAACCGCAGCACCTTTGGCAATCTTTGATTCGATACTAACCAAAATGCCTTGGGCAGGAGATTACAAGGAATTGCAACAAGAGAATTATCAAAAATTTGTAGCGGAGGCTTCTCCCTACGAGCAACTATTGGTAGAGTCGCCCTTGATGGTGCATTATTATCTGGATTTGGGCAGGAAGCTGCATTTGTTATTTGGGCTTTCGGCAGAATCGAAGGCTTGTTTTGAAGGAGTTATAAAATACGATGCTACGAATGCCGCCGCCTATTATGCACTAGCTAGACTAGCCGAAAATATAGGAGATACAGATGCTGCGGTTGCTTATTATGAGCAATGTCTAGCATTGGAACCCTTGCATTTGTATGGCAATTTGCAGATGGGCATATTGCAAGCAACCGAAAAAGAAGCCTACGAAAAAGCGATTGAGTATTACAACAAAGTAATAGAAATAGATCCTTATTTGACGGAAGTCTATGTCCGCACGGCAGAAGCCTACTACGCCCAAAAAGACATCAAAAGAGCCAAGCAATTTATAACAATAGCTTTGGATATCAACGAATTTCAGGAAGAAGCACTGCACTTGTTGGGTATGATACAATGGAAACACGAAGAGGAGGTAGAGGCAGCTATCGAAACGTTTGAGAAAGGGCTAGATCATCAGATACATGGCGACAGTGGGCTACTACTCGGCAGCTTAGGGCATATTTATGATAGCCGATTGGGCGAATATGACAAGGCACGTACTTTTTATGAAAAAGCACTCAAAGCAGTCCCTAACCAGCCCAAAACACTTCGACGATTGGTGGTGTTGCTCGAAAACAACTACCAAGATTATGGTGCGATAGCGAACAGCTACGAGCAGTTTTTGACTGCCGTCAAACAAAATGTTGCGGTCTATACTGAATATGCTTCTTTTTTGATCAAGTATATGCACGATTATGAGCTGGCACAGCTACAACTCCAAAACGCACTAGAAATAAATGAAAACGATGTGGAAGCACAACGTTTGTCTCGACAAATAGCTACTTATGTACAAGAGGACGCCGCAGGAGGCATTGATTCAGATAATCTACTTGATAACGAAGAGGAGGAAGATGATGACGATGATTTTTCGGGCGGTGGAGCCGCAGGCGACAATTAATTGGAGCGGACTATTCTTGTTGTTTTGGTGTAGTACTGTTTCGGTAGAGGCACAGACGTGGAAACTAGAAACAAATGCTCAAGTAGGGTATCATATTGCGATTCACCCCAATTACCCTAGTTTACAGAACCCGACTTTTGCAGGCGAACTATCGGTATTGCAAGCCACAAAGGGCAAGCGAATTTGGTCTATTTTGTACCATTACCCAACGGTGGTGTATGGTGTGTCTTACCAGACACTCGGCAATCCTGCTGTACTCGGCAATGCTGTAAGTGTAGTGCCAGCATTAGATTTTGAGCTGTGGCAATCCAATCGCTGGAGCTGGCGAGGGCGTGTCGGTTGGGGCGTTGGGATTATTGACAAACATTACCACAGTTTTGATAACCCCACCAATATTGTAATCGGAACGGCGGTCAATGCTTGTTTTTCGTTGCGGACAGCGCTGCTGTATCGCCTATCCTCGCATTGGCAACTGTTGTTGGGTGGTGGCATTACGCACTACTCCAATGCACGATTGACGATTCCTAACTTGGGAGCCAATATCCCTTTTGCTTCGCTGGGAATACAATATACATTGGGATTGCCGCAGGCAATAGATACAGAAAAAAATCAACAAAAAATAAAAGAGTTGCCGACCTTGCAGCAAGGTATTCGCCCTTATTTGGAGCTAGGATTGGGGCTGACCGAACGAGGTGGTACACAGGGAGTCAAATATCCAGTCTATATACTGCAAGCAGGCGTGAGCCGACGCATGAGCCGTATCAGCAAGTTGAGTATAGGCGTAGAATATCTATACAACCATGCTACCTACAATTTTGATAGAAATAATGGGGGCGTAGCCTATCGGCATTTTGACTATGGTCGAATAGCTGTACTATTGACCCATGAACTACTCTTTGGGCATTGGGGGTTTGTGAGTAGTTTGGGCGTTTACACGAATACGCATCGCTACCAACGCAGCTTATTGGTTGCCAAACTGGGGTTCAATTTATATCTGCAAAACTACTTCAAACGACAGCAACATCAGGCATGGATAGGTTGTCATGTACGTGCTTATGGTGGCGAAGCAGAGCTGGTGCAGCTAGTGTTGGGCTATAATTTCTGATAGAAAATGTCTGTTTTTCATTATTTAAGAAGTTCAATTTCTTTGGGGCAGTAGGAAGATGTGAGTAATTACGCCACCAAAACAAGATAAAAAGTGACCTTTTTTGCAATAAATGCAAAAAAGGTCACTTTTTTTTGTCCAAAACTTGACTTTATCACAAACAATAAGTTACATTTGTGTATAAATATTACTAAAAGCGTTTTAAAATAAAAAAGAGTAACATTTGAAAAATCACAAAGAAAAGGAAAGCCCCAAATATCAACAAGTATTGACGGTAGGCAAAGAGTTGTTTTGGAAACATGGTGTCAAGCGGGTTTCTGTTAAGGAAATATGCCAACAAGCTGCCGTGAGCAAAATGACGTTTTATCGATTTTTTGACAATAAAATAGAGCTTGCTAAAGCAATATTAGAACAAGTGATAGCGAAAGGAGTGGCAGACTATGAAGCGGTAATGGCACAGCCGATTAGTTTTGAGGAAAAGATGCTGCTGCTAATGACTCAAAAAAAAGCACAAACAGAAGAGATTAGCAAGGAGTTTTTGGAAGATATATATGGCAATGAACAAACGGAACTGATTGCGTACATGAACCAAAAAAGTAGCGACTATATGGAGGTGGTGCTCAATGACTATCGTCAAGCTCAAGCCAATGGAGAAATGCGGGCTGATATTAAGCCAGAATTTATTCTGTATTTCTCTGGCAAGATGAAAGAGATGCTCGTAGACCCACAATTGCAAGCACTCTACCCCAATCCTCAAGATTTGATAACAGAAGTGACAAAATTCTTCTTTTACGGAATATTAAACAAATAACTATGAAAAATCTATTATTGGCTTTGTTACTTTTTACGGTATTGCCAACCCTAATACAAGCACAAAGTGCCAAAGAAATTGTACAAAAAATGAGTGCTAATGCCTATGGTGGCAAAATGTATTCGGCTATGAATATGACTATTGTTCGTCCTACTTGGAAGCGTACCATGTCGCTCAAATCTTGGTCGGATGGACAAGATTATTCCTTGATTTTGATAACAGGTCCAGCTCGTGAAAAAGGGATCTCGTATCTCAAACGCAAAAAAGAAATGTGGAATTATCAGCCGTCAATTAGTCGTACTATCAAGATGCCACCCTCTATGATGAGCCAATCTTGGATGGGCTCGGATTTCAAAAACGATGACTTGGTCAGACAATCCTCTATTGTCGATGACTATACCCATACGCTATTGGGTAGCGAGACGATAGAAGGGAGAGTCTGCCACAAAGTGCAGTTGATACCTAATCCTGATGCTCCTGTAGTTTGGGGGAAAGTCATTTTGTGGATTGACCAAAAAGATTTTATACAAATAAAATCACAACAGTTCGACGAGGATCAAGAGTTGGTACAGACCATGCTTGGTCAGAATATCAAGGAAATGGACGGTAGAATTATTGCAACTAAGCAAATATTAATCCCTGCCGATGAGCAAGGGCACCAGACGATTATGGAATATACCAATATGGATTTTGATATGCCTATTGACGACCAGTTTTTTTCCACTCAAAACATGAAAAAAATTCGATAGAATACGGATAGATTGAAAATTCCGATTTTCGACTCTACACTTTCTACTAATTACTCAATTATTAAACATTAAACTGGTATGATATTCAAAATAGCCTGGCGAAATATTGGGCGAAATAAAAGACGCACGCTACTAACAGCCGCTTCTATTTTCTTTGCAGTGTTTTTTTCTTGTGTGATGACTTCCATCAATAGAGGCGTATTCGACAAGATGATAGATGACTCTGTGACGAGTAATGTTGGTTATATTCAAATCCACAAAAAAGGTTTTTGGGACGACCAAGTCATAAACAATGCCATGGTCTATGACCAACAATGGAAGCAGGAGCTAGCAGCCATTGACAAAGTGCAGACCGTGATTCCTCGGTTGCAATCTGCTGCCATGATTTCGTTTGGCAAGATAACCAAAAATGTATTGGTGACAGGGATTGATCCTGCAGCAGAAAACAAACTCACCAATATTAGCAATAGAGTAGTAGATGGCGAATACCTAAACGCTGATGATCAGGCTGTATTGATAGGCGAGGGGCTGGCAAAAAAACTAAAAGCAACGATAGGCGATACGCTTATTTTGTTGAGTCAAGGTTATCGAGGTGTCAATGCCGCTCAGGTGTATCCCATCAAGGGAATTGTATCCTTTGGGGTGCCTGCACTGAGCTCGGGTATGGTTTATATGCCATTGGCTGCCGCCCAATATTTTTATGGTGCCAATAACTTAACCACTGCCGTGGTGCTAGATGTAGCAGGCAAGGAAGATGTTGAGGAAGTATTGCCGCCACTCTACGCCAAACTAGATACCAATAATACTTACGAAGTCATGGCTTGGCAAGAAATGATACCTGATATTCTGAACCTTAAACAAACCAAAGATAGTAGCAATAAGGTCGTTACAATTATTCTTTATTTCATTGTTGGATTCGGTATTTTTGGTACCATCTTGATGATGACCAGAGAACGCCAATACGAATTTGGAGTACTGCTCTCTATCGGTATGAAAAGAGGACAACTAGCAGCTAGTGTCTGGATAGAAACCCTACTATTAGGGCTATTAGGAGCGGTAGTAGGTATTGCTTTGGCGTATGGATTAGCGTATTACCTGATGGTAAACCCTATCGTAATGCAAGGCGAGATGGCAGAGGCTTACACCAAATTTGGTATGGATCCAGTGATGCCTGCTTCTGTTGCGTTGGATATATTCTGGGAGCAAGCGTTGACAGTTTTAACCATTACGACACTTATCGCCTTATATCCAGCTTTTGTGATTTTTCGCTTGCAGCCAGTAACTGCTATGCGTAGCTAAATATTGGATTTTAGTCATCTAAATAAAACAAAAAACAATGATTCTGAAACTCGCTTGGCGAAATATATGGCGTAGCAAGTTGCGTACCTTTACGGTAATGGGAGCTATCATAGTAGGCGTCGTCGCTTTAGTTTTTTACATGGGATTTATGAAAGGATTCGTCCGAACCTATGTTTCCAACGCCATACAAAACGAACTATCGCATCTGCAAATACACAATCCTGCCTATCCTGAAGATCAGGAGGTACAGTATTATTTGTCCGATGTGGCTTCCTTGACACAAAAAATAAAACAGCAACCAAACGTAGTTGCTTATACTGAACGTACGTTGGTCGAAGCGATAGCTTTGTCGGCAAGAGGTTCGAGAGGACTGCAGTTGCGCGGTATTGTGCCTGAACAAGAAGCTGTGGTGACCAAATTGAACGAAAAGATAACACAAGGAGTCTATTTTTCGGAGTCCAAATACAAAAATCCAGTACTGATAAGCGAACGCTTAGCAGAAATACTAAAACTAAAAGTGAAATCAAAATTGGTCGTGCAGTTCCAAACGGTGGAAGGAGATATTAAGCTCCAAACCTACAAAATAGCTGGACTGTACAAGACGAGCAATAAGCAATTTGATGAGCAAAATATATTTGTGCCACAATCCAAAATAGCCTTGTCGCAAACAGGGGAACCGATAGTGCACGAAATCGCCATTTTGCTCAAAGATGCCGACAAATTGGTGGAAACCCAAACGGTATTGCAAAACACAGTCAGCGACAGCAGTCGCTACTTGGTGGAAACTTATCTGGAAGTATCGCCAGATGTGGCGCTCTACGAAACTCAAATGACAGCTTCCTCTAGTATTGTTATTTTTATTGTCATGATTGCCCTCATTTTTGGGATTATCAATACCATGCTCATGGCAGTATTGGAGCGAACCAAAGAGTTCGGAATGTTGCTAGCTGTCGGTATGAAAAGGAAACAAGTGTTCTTGATGATTATAACAGAAGCGATTATGATGGCATTGGTGGCTACGCCTGTAGCGATGCTTGTCGGAGCAGCATTGTTAGGTTATTTGGGCAGTGTTGGTATCCAAATGGCAGCACTAGAGCAAGTTGGTATTAGCGAGCCAATTTATCCAACTATTGATTGGTTAAGTTTCCTGATTATTGGTGTTTCTGTTGCATTTACAACCTTTTTTGCAGCATTGTATCCCGCCCGTAAAGCGACCAAGCTACAACCCGTAGAAGCGTTGAACTCACTTTAACTGACCTCATTCAAAAATAAACAAAAAATGAATATAGTAACCGTACAACAGGCTCAAAAAACCTACAACCCAGACAAAATCCCTGTGCATGCCCTACAAGGGGTTGATTTGACAATTGAACAAGGCGAATTTACTGCTTTGGTAGGTCCTTCTGGCTCGGGCAAGACGACTTTGCTCAACGCTATAGGTGGACTTGATCTGCTGACAGCAGGCAAAATTATCATCAACAATCAAGATATTGCTACTTTTTCGGATAGCGAATTGATTGAGTTTAGAAAGCAAAATATTGGTTTTGTTTTTCAGGCATACAATCTGATTCCTGTTTTTACCGCCAAGGAAAATGTAGAATTTGTCATGCTGCTACAAGGCAAATCAGAGCAGGAAAGAGATACCCGTGTTCGGGAATTGCTCACTGCCGTAGGATTAGCAGATCAAATTGACCGTCGTCCAAGCGAACTATCGGGCGGACAGCAGCAGCGCGTAGCAGTCGCTAGAGCATTGGCTTCCAAGCCACAGTTTATATTAGCCGATGAGCCAACCGCCAATCTAGATTCCAAATCGACGGCAGATTTATTAGACATTATGCTAGAGCTCAACCAAAAAGAAAACATTACCTTCTTGTTTTCTACACACGATCAGCGTGTTATTGATAGGGCTAGACGTGTCGTGACGCTAGAAGATGGCAAAATTATAAGTGATGAAAGAGTATCTTAATATAGGGCTGCTGTTGATAGTGGCTGTTTTGTTGTTGCCCCTTGGGGCAATCGCTCAACAGGATTCTACGACAGTAGCGAAGCCTAAAAACTGGCAATTGCATGGCTATGTCAAATATTTGCCGTCCGTCAATTTTGTGCCACCGCCACAGGGTAGCATGATTCAAAATAACTTGATACACAATCGCTTCAATTTTGAATGGTATCCCAATGAACATTGGACGTTCAAAGCATCCTTGCGGACTCGTTTATTTTTTGGCGAACAGGTCAAGTTAGTACCGAATTATGGCGATTTGATCAAGCAAAGTAGCTTGGTTTCCAATGGTTATGACGATCCTCTGTCATGGATATTGCTCGACGAAAAAGCAGCCATATTGCACAGCACATTAGATCGATTGTCGCTACAATACTCCAATGGAAAATGGGATATTACGCTGGGCAGACAGCGTATCAACTGGGGTATCAATACCATCTGGAACCCCAATGATATTTTCAATACCTACTCTTTTACAGATTTTGATTACGAAGAACGTCCAGGGAGCGATGCTCTGCGCATACAGTATTATACAGGGGTTACTTCTAGTATTGAGTTTGCCGCCAAGGCATTCACGAAGTGGGAAGATGCAACGGCTGCTTTCCTCTGGAAAACCAATAAATGGAATTATGATTTTCAGTTGTTGGGAGGTGTTGCCCAACAAGATATAATAGTCGGTGGTGGCTGGGCTGGTAGCTTAGGTTTAGTCGGATTCAAGGGCGAAGTTTCTTATTTCTATAATTATAGACAAGGATTGACAAGCAATCAGCGACACAGTGTAACGGCTACGATGGCTTGGGATTATTTATTTCCGAATCGGATTTACTTCTCGGCAGGACTGCTCTATAATAGCAATGGCAATGTACAAGGAAGTATTACCCAATTGTTTGGTAGTCAGCCTACTGCCAAAAATCTGTACCCTTACCGCTATGCCGTTTCTTTGTCGGCTAGCTATCCGTTTACCGAAAAAATCAATGCAGGCGTGACAGCTGTATATAGTCCGGGAGAAAGCCATGCGGTATTTTTGAGTCCCAATTTTTCGTATCTCATCAATGAGGCATGGGATATTGCTTTTATTAGTCAATTGGTATTCAATGCCGAAAATGGGTACTATACGAGCCCTTCTCAGTCGTTCTTTTTGCGGATTCGTCTTAGTTTTTAAGCTTACTTGTCGCTGGCTACTTCTGCGGGCAAATGACGCAAAATAGCATGGTCGATATAGAACGTACCGAATGGGATTAGACAAGCTATCAATACTTTCCAAGTGATAGCTGAAAAATACCACTTGCGATGAATCGCTACAATGAATACACTAACAACGAAGAGTAGAAAAAGAACGCCGTGAATAGGACCAATGACTTTTGTCAATAGAGGATTGTCAAGTAAATATTTGACAGGGACAGCTACGAAAACCAAAAGAAGTAAAGATGTTCCTTCGAGTACGCCTAATAATCGAAGCCAACCAATACGAGTTGTCAAAAAGTATTTCATAGATGTGTAGTCTAAGTTAGTAAAGTTTGAGTGGCATTTTGCCCAACAATTTTCACGAAGATAATCAATAAACTAGCAGTAGCCAAAAATAGCATTGTTTTGTGATTTTTTAAACAGCTTCGATAATTTCATAGTACAAAAATAGTTTACTACAGGCATTTTTTGTAACTTTCAATAATTATTGAAAGTTTATTAAACTATGGAAAAAAAGAAGCGACTCATGCAGCATTTAATTATACCGGGAGGGTCAGGTTTTTTGGGGTTATATCTAGCTGATTATATGGCAAACCAAGGTTGGAAAGTTACGATTCTATCCCGAAAAGCGAGAGAATCTACTAGTGCTAATATTGTCTTTGTACAATGGGATGGCAAGACGATGGGCGACTGGGCAAAGGTATTCGAGGGAGCAGATGCTGTCGTTAATATGGCAGGTAGAACCGTTAATTGTCGCTATACCGATAAGAACAAAAAGCAGATTTTAGAGTCAAGAATAGACTCCACTAGAGCGATTGGCAAAGCCATCAAAATAGCAGACCACCCGCCCAAGGTTTGGATCAATTCGAGCTCGGCTACCATCTACGAAGATACGAGGGGTGGCTTACCTGCCAACAATGAATATATAGGTAAAACAGGCGATGATTTTTCGATGAGCGTCTGTAAGATTTGGGAGCGAGAATTGGAAGCTGCCCAAACACCTGATACACGCAAGATTGCATTACGTACGGCTATCGTCATCGCCAAACAAAAAGGCGGAGCGATGGAGTATTTACTCAATCTATCCAAAGTAGGATTAGGTGGTACACAAGGCGAAGGGAGTCAGTATGTTAGTTGGGTGCATTTAGAAGATTTTGCTCGTTGTATCGCTTTCTTGATAGACAAAAAATCTATTCATGGAGTGATTAACTGCGCAGCACCCAATCCAGTGACCAACAAGGTATTTATGGCTAGTATTCGTCAAGCTCTTGGTCGTAATTGGGGATTGTCAATGCCTGAATTTTTGCTGGAAGTAGGAGCGGTTATGTTAGGGACTCAAACAGAATTGATTCTCAAAAGCAGAAAAGTAGTCTCGCTACGTTTGGCAGAAGAAGGCTTTGTATTCAACTATCCTATGCTAGAAAAAGCAATGGAGGAGATTGTTTCAAAAGAGGTGGTTGTGTGATGTTAAGCCACTAGTTTTATTCCGAAATTTCGATCTAATCCAACAAAAAAAGATGCAATTCTTTGGGTCCATGGGCGCCATTAACAAGCGTTTTTTCAATATCTGCGGTTTTGCTATTGCCAGATATTAGGCAGAGCATAGAGGGCAAAGGTGTTTGGTATTGGGCGAAAGCCGCTGCCATATCTACTACCAATTGGTGGCGATAAGCCACCACGATATGAATCGGCGACACAATCGACAGTCGTCGTCCTGATAGGGTGTTACTATCAACCAAAATACTTCCTGTGCGAGCAATTAAGGCTTGGCAACTCGTAATACTAACCGTCGCTTCCAATGCTTTTTCGTTGCTGTCTGTGGGCAAACGACTAGCCGTAGCCACTATTGATTGCAGGGCTTCCTCATAGCACAAAACACCTTCCCACTTATTCGACTCTATAAGAGTAGCTACTTCCAACGGAAGTGTAGCATTAGTAGTACCACTGTGTAGCTTACCGCCCAATTGTACGAATTGCTGCTCAAAAAACTGGCTCAAATCAAGCGGCTCTTTTCCAAAAATTGCAGCTCTATTTATGGTAGTCGCTACAGTGGTAGCGGGCTGCTGCTGTACAGCTGCTTGTAGCTTTCGCAATATATTTTCTCTAGCTTTATCCATGTTATTGAATATAAAAAAAAGAGGTAAGAAAATAAATTTTTCTTACCTCTCTACAATATTATTGATATCGAAGTCTAATAGATTAGACCATTAAAGTTTTATACAATTTCTGGCAAATCTTCAGGGTCCAATAAGGTATCAACGCCATTATTATCACCTGCAGCTTTTTCGCCACTCTTCACATCTGGTACATCATCGTAAGGACAACGACCAATCAAACGCTCTACATCGTCCTTCAAGATAACCTCCTTGTTGAGCAATTCGTTAGCAATCAATTCGAGTTCCTTATTTTTCTCTTTGAGCAAGTTCAACGCACGAACATATTGACCATCAATGATGGCTCTTATTTCTTCGTCAATTAACTTAGCCGTCTCGTTAGAGTAAGGTTTATCAAATTGGTTATCTTTCATCATTCCGTAATACGAAACGTGTCCAACTTTGGCATTCATACCATAAACAACCACCATGTTGTAGGCTATTTGTGTTACTCTATCCAAGTCATTTTGAGCACCTGTCGATATTTGACCGAAAGTAATTTGCTCGGCAGCACGACCAGCCAACAGACCACAAATCTCGTCTAGCAAATGTTCTTTGGGTACGATATTTTTCTCTTTGGGCAAGTACTGAGCGTAACCCAAGGCAGAAAGCCCACGAGGTACGATAGTTACTTTGACCAATGGATTGGCATATTCCAAGAACCAACCACTAATAGCATGACCAGCTTCGTGGTAAGCAATTACTCTTTTTTCTTCTGGCAAGATGAGTTTGTTCTTTTTCTCCAAACCACCTATAACTCTATCAATAGCAGAGTTGAAGTCGTCCATATCGACGCCTTTTTTGCCGCGTCTAGCAGCAATCAAAGCAGCTTCGTTACAGATATTTGCCAACTCCGCCCCTGCAAATCCAGGAGTTTGTTGAGCCAATTTTTTGGCATCGACATCATCTGCAATTTTGATAGGTTTGAGATGAACTTTGAATATTTGCTCCCGACCTTTCAAGTCAGGTTTACCGACTCCAATCTGGCGATCAAAACGCCCTGGGCGTAAGAGTGCATTATCCAAAATATCAGGACGGTTGGTTGCTGCCATCAGGATTACCCCTTTTTCAGTTTTGAAACCATCCATTTCTACCAACAATTGATTGAGTGTATTTTCTCGCTCATCATTGCCTTGTACAGCACCTTTGCCTCTAGCTCTACCGATGGCATCAATTTCATCAATGAAAATGATACAGGGAGCTTTTTCTCTAGCTTGTTTAAACAAATCACGTACACGTGATGCACCTACACCCACAAACATTTCCACAAAATCAGAACCTGAGATACTAAAGAAAGGAACATCTGCTTCTCCTGCTACCGCTTTCGCCAATAGTGTTTTACCAGTACCGGGAGGACCTACTAACAGTACTCCTTTAGGAATTTTGCCACCCAGGGTGGTATATTTTTCTGGACGTTTCAAGAAGTCAACGACTTCCATTACTTCTTCTTTGGCTTCGTCCAATCCCGCTACATCTTTGAAAGTAACGCTTACTTTGGTGTCTTTGTCAAACAAAGTCGCTTTGGAACGACCGATATTGAATATCTGCCCTCCAGGACCACCGCCACCGCCGCCTACACGACGCATAAAGAATACCCAGATTCCTATCAATAAGATAAAAGGGAATAGATAGCCTATCATGCCCATAATTGAACCACTGGTTTCTGTGGTTATTTTTACATCAGCAGCCAACGGATTGGCAGCTTTATACTCTTTACGAGCAGCCTCTGTCATGGCGAAAAAATCTTCGACCACTACAATACGGTGTTTGTAATGTGGGCCCGCATTAGAAGAGCCAAAAGAGGATTTTGCTACTTTATCAAAGTCAGCATTGTTGTCTAATGAATCTTTTTTGATATAGATTTCTGCTAATCGTTCGCTTGATTCTAGGTTAACGAATACAATTTTTTCTACTTGTCCTGTTTCTAGCAACTCCACAACCTTGTCGGAAGATATTTCGGGTGCAGTACCCGACATATTGAAGATATTGAGCAAGATAAGAACCACGGCGATGATTGCGTATAACCAATAGTAATTAAACTTTGGTTTGTCGCCGCTCGGTTTTTTCTTTTCTGTCATAGTAAATATAGGTGTTGGAAAATAATTATGGAAGTTGTATCACAATATAAATGAATTACTACGCTGATACAACGCCGTTATAATGGTATGAAAGATACAATGACTGTACCTTGTTTTGATTGTCTCTGGTTGTACAACAATATAAGCTCAATAAAAGATTAATAGTTTAATTAACCAAGGGGTTAAGATAATATTAAATGTAGGTACCTGTTTTGTGGCAATTTGGTGGACAAACTAGACTAAGAGCGTGTCTAAATGTCTTCGTAGGCTGTCACGATAGCGTCGCTCCATAAGTCATCTAAGTTATAGAATCCTCTTTTGTCTTCTGCAAAAACATGCACCACGACAGAAAAATAATCAATCAAACGCCAGTTTTTGCTCATTTTGCCCTCGGTATGATTGGGGCGAATGCCCAATTCTTTAATTACTTTTCTTTCGATATTGGATAATATACCACTTAATTGAGCCGAAGAAGAGCCGTGACAAATAATAAAAAAATCAGTACTAGCTTCGTCCAGTTGACGTAAGTCATACTTTTTGATACCTTTGCCCTTCACATCTTGAATAGCATCTATAATCAAGTCATTCAATATAGTAGCCTCAGTATCTTCTTGTACCGAAGCAGAATTTGAGTTATTCAATAGAATATATAGTTTAGAATGGATAAATAGTTTTAAATTTGTTGCCCCAATCGCCCTTTATTTATGCAAAAGATAGCTTATGAGTATTTCTAACAACAGCCTTTTTGTCGGAAAAGTTGCACATCGTTTAGTATCGGTAGATTCTACCAATGCTTACGCAAAATTACTGTTCTCAAAAAGTAAACCAACCGAAGGAACTGCCATTTGTGCCGAAGAGCAGTATGCTGGCAGAGGACAGATTGGCAGCAAATGGGAAACAGCTCCCCAAAAGAATATCATTATGTCCGTTATTCTGTATCCTAAGTTCTTGTTGGCTACTGCCCAATTTCAACTCAATCAGGTGGTTTCGTTAGCGGTGTTGGCAACACTCGCAGAATATATTGACCCGAAGTTATTGCACTTGAAGTGGCCCAACGATATTTATATAGCAGATAAAAAAGTAGGCGGTATCTTGATAGAAAATTCGCTCAAAGGTACTTGGCTCGACCACAGTATTGTAGGTATTGGTCTCAATATCAACCAAACAACTTTTGATGCAGCACTCACACAAGCGACTTCGTTGGCGATAGCCACCCAAAAGGAATATGATTTAGAAATATTGCTGGCTCGCTTATGCGAAAATATAGAAGGCTATTATTTGCAATTGCAAGCTAAACGCAGCGACACCAAAAAAAGACTAGAACAAGCCTACTTGGACAATTTGCTGGGGTATCAAAAGTGGCGAAATTATCAACTACCACAGCACCAAACTACCTTCAGGGGCAAAATAACGGGCGTAAGCTCTACGGGCAAATTGCAAGTCGAAACAGAAGCTCATCCGCTAGAGTTTGACCTCAAAGAAATAAAGTTTTTGTTCGACTAGACGATAATTTGACTATTTTGGTCGAAATGTAAACCAATAAAAACCATAAAAAGAACTCAAACACTGCAATAGTGCATTAATAAGAGTACTTTAGACATTAGAGGTTATTCGTGATAACCCCTATTATACAATATATTTAATAGAACACAACACATCAACGTGAATGTATTAGAACTCAAAAACGTAAAAAAAACCTATCAGACCCACAAAGCCGTTGATGACGTGAGCTTTGCGATCCCTGAAGGCAAAATATTTGGACTATTAGGTCCTAATGGAGCAGGTAAAACTTCGCTCATCAGAATCATTACGAGCATCACTAGAGCTGACGAAGGCGTTGTCTTATTCAATGGCGAACCGCTCAATAGCAGTCACCCAGCTCAGATTGGATACATGCCCGAAGAGCGCGGACTGTACAAAAAAATGAAAGTCGGTGAAGAGATTATGTATTTAGCTCGCCTCAAAGGTTTTTCCAAAAAAGAAGCCAAGCAGCAGCTCGAATATTGGCTTGAACGATTCGATATTCAGGATTGGCGAAACAAGAAGGTGGAAGAACTCTCGAAGGGAATGCAGCAAAAAATCCAGTTTATCACAACGGTATTGCATCAGCCGAAGTTATTGATTCTCGATGAGCCATTTTCTGGACTTGATCCTATCAATAGTAATTTGATTCGGGACGAAATCTACGAACTCAACAAGCGTGGAACAACTATTTTGTTTTCGACGCACCGCATGGAGCAAGTGGAGCAAATTTGCGAAAATATCGTGCTAATCAATAAAGGCAAAAATGTACTGGAGGGTAGTGTTGCGGATATTAAGGAGCAATACAAAGAGCATATTTTCAAATTGCAATATCAAGGTGATTTGCCAGTAGGCATGGGCGAACACGTCACTGTTATCAGTGAGCAAGCAGGTCAATTGACGGTACAGCTTAGAGATGTCGTACACGCTAATAATTTTTTGAAATACTTGCTGGCGCATGGTACCATCGTGACAGGTTTCAATGAAGTATTGCCAACATTAAACGAAATTTTCATTAAAAAAGTAGGAGGGATATCAGATGAATAAGCTGTGGTTAATCATGCAACGAGAGTATATGTCGAGGGTCACCAAAAAGACGTTTATACTGACTACTATACTAACACCGATTGGGTTTGTTATCTTCTGGATTGCACTCATTTTTATTATGTCGTCGGGTGTCGAAGACAAAAAAATGGCATTGCTAGACCCCGATAATTTGCTACAAATCGAGCAAATGGGTATGCTACGAGATGACAATGTGACGTATAAGTACCCAAAGACAACATTGGAACAACTCAAGCAAAATTTTGAGGAAGAGGGTTATGATGGGATTGTTTATATTCCGAGCCAGAATTTTGATAGCTTGACGCTCAATCTTAATTCGCACTTTTATGGCAATTCGGATATCGGACTCAATACACAAAGCTCGATTAAGAGTGCCATCAATCAGCGAGCCAGAAAAATAAAAATGCAAGCCTTCAATGTGGACGAAGCCACGCTAGATAAGCTCAAAACTAAGATAGAATTAACGACCAATAACCTACAAAAGAAAGACGATAAAGGGATTTCGGAAGCACGTATTGGCGTAGCTTCTGTATTGGGTGGCATCATGGCATTTTTGATTTATATCGTCATTTTTATTTATGGCAATATGGTGATGCGCTCGGTGATGGAAGAAAAAACAAACCGAATTGTAGAAGTGATTATCTCCTCTGTTAAGCCGTTTCAGCTGATGTTGGGCAAAATAGTAGGTGTTGGGGCAGTTGGCTTGACGCAATTTGCGATTTGGGCAATTGTATTTCCGCTGCTGTACTTGGGTGTAGCGGCGATGTTCTCTTCGGAGCTACAAGCACTACAAGAAGCCACCAATGTATCGTCGGCTGCCGACAACGGCATGATGGACAAAATACAGTTGGTTATTTCCGAAATGATGACTTTCAATTATAGCTACATTTTGAGCCTGTTTTTGGTGTATTTTTTACTAGGATATGTACTATATGCGTCACTTTTTGCAGCCGTAGGAGCTGCTATGGGCGACGATTGGGGCGAAGGTCAATCGTTGACACTTATTGTAGCCATACCTGTTATGGTAGCGTTTTATATTGGAATAGCGGTGGTGCAAAATCCAAGTAGCTCCCTGGCGACTTGGTCGTCTATCGTACCGCTGTTTTCGCCAATTGTGATGCCTGCACGATTAGTGTTTGAGCCACCGATGTGGGAAGTCGTTACTTCGGTGGTGGTTTTGTTCCTTACGTCTATATTCTTTGTCTGGATGTCGGGTAGAATCTACCGTATTGGTATCTTGATGTATGGCAAAAAAGTAGGACTCAAAGAGTTCGCAACTTGGATGTTCCGCAAGAATTAGGATAAGAAATAAAAATCTAAATGTATAAAAAGAAGCCTTTATTCAATTCATTGAATAAAGGCTTCTTTTGTATCTTTTTGATAGTAGGATAGGTTATTGTCTTACCCAAGTACTCGTACAGGTGTCGGCACGAACAACACCTGGTACTGTCTGGTCAGATATAACAAATATTACGTTGATCCTGTTACCACTAGCATTCAAAGTACCTGCCTGTATAGATTCTAGGAAGAAGCCATCATTGTCAGGCTCTTGAAGAATAATATCAAATGTATTAGCCGAAGTCATAGTCAGTTTAACTGGATTTATAAATACATCCCCAAAATTTGAAACATTTATTTGGTCAGTACCACTGTTATTAGCAGCTGCTGTGACAGAATAAATAGCCGAACCTGAATTAGAGCAAATATCTGTTACTGTCCAAACGCTTGTTAATTGAGCATTCCAAGCAACGGTACATTCTCCCGAAGAATCTACTGTATAACCAGGATCACAATCGCATATACCATTATTGCAAGTACCATTCTGACAATTAATAGTAGCACAAGGACCAGGTTGACAAGTTCCATTAACGCACATAGAATCCAAACCACACACTACATTCATACAAGGATCTGGCAAAACGCAAGCACCACTAGCGTTTGTTACATAACCATCGGCACATTCACAAACGCCGTCGTTGCAAACAGAATTAATAGTAGTACATACTGTATCAGCACATTTGTCTTTTTTGCAAGACGAAAAAGCAAAAACTAAACAAAACATAAAAAATAAAAAAAACTGCTTCATAATAAGGGTAAATTTAAAATGTTAATAAAATGTGAATCAAATGTAGTAATTAATATTTTATTTTAATAAATGCAGTATGTTATTTTTTAACTTTTTTATGTCAAAACCATAAAAAGAGCACTACTCTCCATTGGAAAGTAGTGCTCTTTCGGAAGAGTGCTACCGTTTAAATTATTACTTTTTGATAGCCTTGATGGCATAAACCATAGGTATTTTGTTTTGCAAATGCTGGATTCTAAATTTGCCTTGTTCATACTCTTCCGTTTGGTCAAAGCAGTTGTAAGGCGAATAATCGTACTCTTTCAAGGCTATAAGCTGCATATTATGCTCTAGCAAACTAGTGACGACCTCGCTGATACTATGATTCCAAGTGACGGACTTAAAAGCGCTATCCGTTGATTTTTCTGTCGGATTTTCTGCGTACGTTTTTTCGTCTGTTTCTTCAATCGTTTCTACATTGAAGTAGCTGTACTGTATTTTGGAAAACGACTGGTCGAACATCCAAACTACAGGGTGAAATTCTACAAAAAGTAGCTCACCTTTTTCTTTCAAATAATGGGCTACAATATTTGCCCACTTGTCGGTATCAGGCAGCCAGCCAATGACGCCATAACTCGTAAATATAAAATCAAAGGTATCGGTCAAGTGATTTGGCAAATCATAAACATCACAGCAAATAAAAGAGACATTTTCTCCACAAGCTTCCGCCAATAGCTTCGCTTCTTTGATGGCTTCGTCGGATAAGTCCACACCTGTCACCACGGCCCCCATTCGAGCCAATGCAATACTGTCTTGTCCAAAATGACATTGCAAATGCAATACTTTTTTGCCCGTCAAGTCGGGCAATAATTGGAGCTCTATTTCATTGAGCGAGTTTTTGCCTTGCTTGAATGCCTCCACGGCATAAAAATCAGATTGAACATGAACTTTCGTTCGTTGATTCCACGATTCTTTATTGACCGCTAAGTAGTTGGTTTGGTACTCCATAATAATTTGTTGAAAGTATTAGTGTTCTCAAAAATACTGCTGTAAAATACTTCTTTCTTAGCAGTAGAGGTTATCGTACGTTTATAAATGTACGATAACCTCTATTGTTTAGGCACAAATTACAAAATGGGGTGCACCGCATTCCATTAAAATAGTTTATTGATTAAGCATCTTTGCTCTTCCGATACAAACCAATTAGTACCATTTTCTACAAATTGGCACACTTGAGGTATTTATAGTTTTGCTTTCTATAATGCGTCAAACCGTTCTACTTCATTTTTTTACTCGTACAAGCTGGGCAGTTTTGTTCCATCTTTTTTTTACAAAGATGATATTTTTTACTTTTTAGCCTTACATTTGTGGCTCTACCTAAAAAGTAAGCATACAAAAATAACAACTAATGATCTAAAATTAACTAAATATTTTGGTAGGGTTAGCAGAAATAAGAGAGCATATTAAGTAGGTGGACAAAAAATTTCAACGCCAAAAAAAATCTATTTTCAACAAAAAATCTGCGTCAAAAATACTCGTCTTAGTATACTAAGACTGCGTTTTTTTCCTTGTTTTTGTCAAAAAATAGTTCCTTTTTCATTAATCGCCAACTTTTGTCCACCTACTTATCTAAATATATTAGCATTTGCACGATGAAATAATTAAACTATTGCATACGGTAAAAAAAGATAATTCTCCAAGAAAACTATCCTCAAACAATATTTTCGATATACCTTACAATAGTATTAGGAAAAAAAATTAGCTTCCAGTCGTATTCCTTTAGTTGGTGGAATTTGACATAGTGGTTTGCCACTATTTACGGAAGTAGAAAAGTTGGGATAAATATTTTTAAAGTATTACTAGTTTGTTCTGAGCCGAAATCAGAAATTTATATTAGTTTACATAGAGGTTATTTGAAAATAGTATTTTTTAGTCCTATCTATTTCAAACTTTTATTTTAAAATAACTTCATTATATTATGATAGAATATTTAGTAAAAATTTCGCAGGCTATTGGATTTGATCCTGATATGATACAGGGCGGAGGTGGGAATACTTCCGTCAAGAATAATGAGGGTAAAATGTGGATAAAAGCATCTGGATCTCTTTTGAAAGAATTAGATCATTCCAACGGTTTTGTTGAGGTAGATGCTTCAATAATTAAAAACAACCTATTTACCATTGGTGATAAAGAAGAGTCTTACAACTCCTTATTGGAGAAGTCTGTGTTGGTAACACAGGTTAAAAATAAGCGTAGGCCTTCTATGGAAACAGGTTTTCATGCTTTACTTGGTGATTACATTATCCATTCACATTCTGTATATACTAATATTGTAAACTGTGCAAAGGAAGGACAAAATTACCTTTCAAAATTAGAAAAAATACTCAATAAAAAAATTATTTGGATACCATATACAACTCCTGGTTACCCATTGTCTATCTTAATTGGTCGAGAAATAGAGAAATGTAGTCCTAATGTTCCAACAATTCTCTTTTTGCAAAATCATGGACTAATTGTTTCAGGAGATACCCATGAAGAAGTTATCCTGCTTCACAAGACCATCAATGAAGTATTGAAAAAAGAATTAGCAGTAGCTACTTACCCTACTGCTAGTATAACAACAAATAGGTATCATTCTTTTGATAGTTCTAGTTATATTTTGACTAATATTAAGAAATATCTGAATTCAGATATTTCTTTACTTGAAAAAGAAATATTATTTCCAGATCAAATAGTCTTTTTTAAAGATAAAATTAGTTGGTATGATTCGTCTATAAATTCGCCCAACAAAGTATTATTTACTCAAGCGTTAGATGAAATATATTATAGCACCACGACTAAAGAAGCTCAAACAATACAAGAAACACTAATTGCTTACTTTTATATTTTGGAGCATATCCATAAATTAGGTTGGACACCTAACTATTTAGCAAGCACAGAAAGCAATGCTATTAGCAATTTAGAAAGTGAAAAGTTTAGAAAAAAAATAATCAAATAATTCCTATTATATGAAAGTTGTGATCCCTATGTCTGGTAATGGCTCTAGATTTGTCTCTGCTGGGTATGAAAACATAAAGCCACTTATCTTATTTGACAAGAAACCTTTTATAGAATGGGTCTGTAAAATTTATCCCATCGATACAGATTTTATATTTATTTGTCAAAAAAAACATTTAGAGTCAACTGAGTTAAGAAAAGAACTCCTAAGGATAGCTCCCAAAGCTCAGATTGTGCCTATAGAAGCACATAAACTAGGACCAGTCTATGCAGTCAAGAAAGCTTATGATAATATTCCTAACAATGAGTCTGTAATTGTCAATTATTGTGACTTCTATATGCATTGGGATTATCATAACTTTGTTAGAACCGTCCAGCAAAATAATTGTGCAGGAGCAGTGCCATGTTATACAGGTTTTCATCCCCATTTGATGCACCCTAATAATATTTATGCTACTGCTCTCACTGATTCAAATTCATTTGCTTTGGAATTAAAAGAAAAAAATAGTTTTTTTCAGGACAAGACTAAAGACCTACACTCGGCAGGAACTTATTATTTTCGTTCAGGAGCTATTCTAAAAGAATACTTTGATCAACTTATGAATAATAAACAAACTATCAATGGAGAATACTATGTAAGTATGGTTTATGAGCTGATGATAAGAGACAAACTCCCAGTTTATATTTATGATGAAATTACTCATTTTTGTCAATGGGGAACACCTGCAGATTTTGAAGAGTTTCTATACTGGGCAAATATTTTCACTCCCTCTGATTGTTAAATAAGTAGATAAAAAAAATATTATGATTACTTTGATTCCTATGGCGGGTGCAGGCAGTAGATTTGCAAAAGTCGGTTATGCCCTCCCCAAGCCATTGATACCTGTTTCAGGAAAACCTATGGTTATCAATGCTGTAAATGCCTTACCAGAGAGTGAAAAACATATATTTATATGCAGAGAAGAGCATATAAAAAATCATCAATTAGATGATAAACTACATGCTTTTTATCCAAATGCTACCATTCTTAGTATAGATCATTTGACAGAAGGGCAAGCTTGTACTTGTTTATTGGCCGAACAATTTATTGATACGAATGAATCTTTGATTATAGGCGCATGTGACAATGGGATGTTGTATGATCATGCTGATTTTGAAAAACAGAAAGACGATAATGACTGTCTTGTATTTACATTCAGAAACAATACATTAGTTAATAGAAAACCTGAGCAATATGGTTGGGTAGAAGTTGATGAAAAACAGTTGATTACTAATGTTTCTGTAAAAAAACCAATTAGTGATCAACCTATAAATGATCATGCTGTTGTAGGAGCTTTTTGGTTCAGAGAAGGGCGTTTGTTTGTAAATGCTGCTAAAAAACTAATTGAAAAAAACATTCGAATCAACAATGAGTTTTATGTTGATAGTGTCATCAATGAAGTTATAAGTATGGGATACAGAGCCAAAGTTATAGAGATAGATTATTATATTGGGTGGGGAACTCCTCAAGCACTCAAAACTTATGAATATTGGGAATCTTTTTATAAAAATAATAATGCTTAATCTTAATGGAAGACCTATCTATTGTAATTCCTTGTTATAACGAAGCTTTGAATATACCCACTCTAATCAATGAATTTGAAGCAGTTGTAAAAGAAAGAAAGGATATTTCTATTATTTTAGTGGACAATGGTTCCACTGATAATAGTCAAGTTGTATTACAACAAACTATTGCTAAAAGTCCCTTCAAAGACATATTTGAAATTGTACATGTTCCAATCAATAAGGGGTATGGACATGGTATATTACAGGGTCTATTCGCCACAAAAACCTCTGTAATTGCTTGGACTCATGCTGATCTGCAAACTCCTCCCAAAGATGTTATAGCGGCTTTTGATTCTTATAAAGGAATGAAAATGGAGCAACCTAATAAGGAAATATTTGTAAGAGGAATACGTAAAAAACGTGCTTGGGGAGCCACGTTTTTTACTTGGGGTATGGGGGTTATGTCTTCTATGGCACTTTCGCAAAAACTATATGATGTTAATGCTCAACCTAAATTATTTTCAAAATCCTTTTTTGATCGCATACAGTCCGAAGCTCCTAATGATTTTTCTCTAGATTTATACTTTTTATATCATGCTCAACAGCAATGTATCATGAAAGAAATCCCTGTTTTCTTTCATAACCGTGTGCATGGTGAAGCAAAAGGAGGAGGAAGCTTAAAAACACGTATAAAACTTATCAAAAGAACCTATCAATATATATTTGAACTTAAAGCTAAACTCTAATAGAAGCTTTTAAATGGTATCTATCACTTTTGCTTTGTATTCTATAT
The DNA here is from genome assembly GCA_937139495.1 of uncultured Saprospiraceae bacterium. Taxonomy (GTDB): domain Bacteria; phylum Bacteroidota; class Bacteroidia; order Chitinophagales; family Saprospiraceae; genus Aureispira. The sequence goes on from CAKZQC010000014.1 coordinate 198,273, forward strand.
GCTGTATATTTAATAACGCTGCACCTTTCAGGTCTTTCGCTTGATTATCTCCTATCATTAAAGCTTCTCTTGGTTTTATTTGCAGCTTATTTAAAGCTTTGAGAAACATAAAAGGGTGAGGCTTCTCTATTCCTGCCTCTTCAGAAGTAACAATATATTTTATTTTGTCTGCTATTTTTAATTGGTTGACTTTTCTGAACTGTATATTTGCAGTCAAATCAGTAAGTAAGCAAATGGGGATTTTTTTTTGAAAACACTTATCGATGAACACCTGAATATTTTTATCTAATTCCATTTTAGATAGAAAAGTATCCCAATAGAGAGCCTCTAAATGTAGGATTAAATTTACATCAGTATGCTCAAGCAACTGTTCTACCATATATTGAAAATATAACAGTCTAGAATGAGATGCCGCTCGTCCAGGCAGTGTAATATGACATTTTTTTCGTCCAGACTGATATATTTTTTGACAGGTAACCAAGTCAAGTTCTTTATACTTTCCAACTAAAAAACCAAAGCACTCTGTCAGAGCTATTTGGTGACAATATGAATAGCAATATAATGTATCATCTATATCTAATAATACACCCTTAATATTACTTAGATTGACTTCATTTAATCCCATGATGACATTTTTTTTGTGCAAACAGCATCTATAGCCATATTACGAGTATGTTCTTTAATATCAGCAATAGATAAATGCTCATGCCCATGTAGTTCTGGCGAAACTAGACAAATTTTAAAATGCTGCTTTAATATGGTGTAAGTACGATAATCTAATGGAAAATATGTAAAACAATCTACCCAAACCCATTCTGTTTTACCAACAAATTGTAAGACAAAATCTAATGGTTCTATTTCTGAAAAACGAACAGCGGTTTGAAATAAACCTTTATTTGTCCATTTTACTAAATATGGAAGTGATAAATCTAAAAAAAAGTAGTTTTTAATATTATACTTTTCTAATAGACTTAAACAAGCCTCTTCTATTCCTTCCGTTTTGACATTTAAAATAAGTAGTTGATGTTGATAATGTCGTAACCACTCTTCCAAAAGTTCTCCTGTCATAAATGGATCATGATGCAATATTAGGTAGTCATTCTCATAGCGAATATCTATTTCTACGCCATATTCAATAGGTGTTTCCTTTAGTTGCTTTATTGTATTAATGCGATGTGCTATTTTGAGCATGTTTATTTATTTTATCCTTTGATAGATGTACAAATCTAAAGAAGTATCCCTAAGGATTTCTTTATAACAGACATTTTGATTACAGGTTGTCTTAGGAGCTTCCGCTACAAATTTTTTATACGTCAAGTATGTATTCATTTCTTTCTGAGGGGCATCTTTTTGAGGTGGAATACTGTAATCACGTTCAAGAATAACATAGTGAGCTCCCATTCCCCAAAAAATGGTGTTATAACATCTTCTGAAATAAGCTTTCTCAAAATAGAGGCTTGGTTGGTATATTCGAGAGCTTGCTAGAATAAAAACTTTAGCTTGAGAATTACTCTTAGAAATTTGTGCATAAGCTCTATCTACAAGGTCCATCGTTATCTTGTATTGTTTTTCACGTTTCTGATGTTCAGGACTGTCTGCTCGTTGTGCTAATTTGTTATACTCCATATAACTACCAAAAATAAGGTTACCAATACTGATACCTGCCAAAACAAATAACCCAATCTTTACTTTATCTTTTAATATTCCTCTAAACTGTTTGTGTTCAACAATAACGAGTGCAGAAAGAACTAAAAACACACTTCCAAAATGATGATAAAATCCCCAAAGACGCTCAATTTTCAGAAAAATAACCAAAGAAAAAGAGTTAGCTACAATAAAAGCTAAAACAGCTTTATCTAACAATAAATCTTGAAAAGATTTTTTAGCCTTAAGATGATCCAAAAAATGAGTTCCAAACAAGTATATATATACTAGTATTAGAACGAGCATTAAAGGCAGGAATAGATAACTCCAATCCGTGAATAAATAAACACCCCAATTAATAGTGTTATCAATTATAGATAATTCTTTCGATGCGACATTACCAAATATATTTTGATGAATATTAGCCAATATATCGTCATTAGCATACTCATCATATTTAACACCTAGTTTTTGCATTATCCCTTTGAACATAAGTGGTACAGCTATAATCCACCCTGCCATAACCAATAATATAGCTTTGACTATATTCCCTAGTCTATTACCAACAGAACCCTTTTTTTCTATCTTTTTAGGAGGCTTATTCTTTGTAGTGTTTCCTTTTTGTACAGCACTAGCCTTCTTTTTTTTATTTTTCTCAGTCTTTATAGACTTTGGTTTATTTTTTCTGATGAGAATTAATCCTAGAAAAAATAATGCGATGGGGATTCCTGAAATTTTTGCACCCACTGTGAGTCCTAGAAAAATCCAATACCACCCTACACGAAAATCATTTTTATAAGCATAGAACAAAAATAAACTTAGAGTAAATAATTGTTGAGGCTCAGGTTTGGGCATAGAAGCATAATAAGGTGTGTATGGCAAGTACAATAAAAAAGCTAATCCAATAACTCTTGATATTTTTTTATCTAAAAAAGTATATGTCAGGAGTAGATAAGACAGCAATAATAACAATGCTTGAAATAACCGTCCTGAGATTATTTGTCCTTTGCTTCCCCATATTTCTGTAGGTATATAGCTAAAGAAAGCCATACTATTCCACAAAATACGTCCATACCGCTGGTCGCCACCATCATAGATAGCCTTTTGCATTACCTTATTGTCCTTTGCATTATAAATAGCTTCAACACCATCATAGGTTATTCGTTCATCCATAAATAATGCATAATCATCTACAAAATGAAAGTTGCTATAACAAACCAAAACGATATACAGAAGGATAAAAAATGCTGTAATTACTGTATTTTTTTTATTGAAAAATACTGATATATTGGACATAAAAGTTTTTTTTATTCAAAACACTAAAACAATTTTTATAAAAGTAATACCATTTTTTTGTAATTCCCTGCTGTTTTTCATTCCAAAAAAAAAAATAGATGATAAACCATCATCTTCTCGCTAGCCTATGGTGGAATCCCTTGAAGTTTAAACGTACTTTAAGGGATCCTATTCGCTTGTTCTTCATAATGCCCCATTAATGGTACAGCTTTTACGTTGTTTTACACTTTCAAATAGTTTTTTTTAAGTTTTGCCCTGTACTAAACTTTCCCAACTGTACTATCCCTAACATCTTTTTCGTTGGGCATGTCCAATAAAGTGAGCTGAAAATTGTGCTTCTAATTCCTTTTCTCTATCTTCCATCTTGAGTTATTGGGGTGGGTAAATCGTTTTTTTTGCAATTGCAATTTATCAATCTTCCCAATAACTTTTTCTTTTTTACCTTATTCAATTATTAATTAATAAGTTTTGTTCTGTACTAAGTAAGTGGACAAAAGTTGGCGATGTAATGAAAAATGAACTATTTTTTGACAAAAACAAGGAACAAAAAGCAGTCTTAGTATATTAGGACGAGTATTTTTGACGCAGATTTTTGTTAAAAATAGACTTTTTCGGCGTTGAAAATTTTTGTCCACTTACTTAAACCATCATCTTCTCAAATAACCTTTAAAGTTTCTAAAAAAAAGCACAAAAAAGATACTACTTTTATGGAACACCTACTTTAATAATTAGCAAAGTTATCTATTGTTTGTAATTTTATTACATCTATTTTTTTTTTGTTCCGTATTCGCAATCAAATCAACCAATGTTTACTAATTTATTATACAATAAGAAAGGAGAAAAAAGATTTGGCATATTACAAGAACGCCTATTTATATTAGGTCTATTAGTAAAATTATCTTTTAGTATTTTATTCATAGCTCCTAATATTTATCAGTCTCATTTTACCTTTATAGATTATTTTTTAGAATTTAGTAATAATCCATACGATTTTTTTTTTAGTCAAAATCAATTAGAAGCTTTTCAGTATCCTCCTCTTCTCCTATGGATTATGGCTATCCCAATGAGCTTGACAAAACTTTGTACTGCTTTTTGGGGGCATTGTCCTTCTACATTAGCTATATTCCTTTATAAAGTTCCTATACTATTAGCAGATATTACTATACTCCTTGTACTTTCTAGTTGGACGAAAATAAATCAAAGAAAACTACTACTATTTTATTGGTTCTCCCCAATTATAATTTATATAAATTATATGATTGGTTATCTAGAAAGTATTCCTATTGCTTTTCTATTTGTTGCATTGTATTTTCTATATAAAAATAAATCATTTTATTATACAATATTTTTCCTATCTTTAGGTATTTGTACCAAATTTGGTCTCCTCCTTACTATTCCATTTTTTATATTTTACAGATTGACTGTCAACAGAGCCAAATGGTCTAGCTTAATCGCTCCTTTAGGATTGATAGGACTCCTGCTATTTTTATTTTTGTATCCTTATATTGGCCCAGGGTTATCCGCTTTTTTATTCCAAAACAATCAACACGACAAAGCATTAGCTCTCTATATTCCGCTTGGCAATAATTTAAAGATTTATATAGTGCCAGCGTTTTACTTTATACTTATTTTAGTTTGCTCTCAGTTCAAATTATTCAATAAGGAAGTCATGACTCTATTTATGGCTATCACATTTGGGATATTAACCTTCTTTATTCCACCTCTAGAAGGTTGGTATATTTGGATTATTCCATTTTTTATTCTATTTATTACAAAGTCAAGAGATAATCAATACCTCTATTTTGGTGTATTAAACATAGCCTATTTCATACATTTTATACTAGTTAAAGAATCCGTTTTCTTAAGTATTTTTACTCATAACATACAGGATTCTATTTATAAAATTGGTGTTTCTTATGGCTTTGATATGCTCTTAATTTCTAACCTTACTTTTACTGGCTTACAAGCCAGTCTCCTTATGTTTTGTATTTTAATCTACTTTAGAGGTGTTCTTCCAAGTTTAAAGTATAAAATACTATCTCAACCCTTTTTGTTAGGAATCGGTGGTAATTCTGGTGCAGGAAAAACTACATTAACAAAACTCATTGTACAAATATTTGAAGAAAATAGTACCCAAATCATACAGGGCGATGATATGCATAAATGGGAACGAGGAAATGATAATTGGAATTTATACACTCATTTAAATCCAAAAGCAAATAATCTGTATGAAGATATGCGCCATGCTATGGCTATGAAAACAGGTAATAGTATTCAAAGAAAACACTACAATCACAATACAGGTAAATTCACCAATGAAAAGAAATTAAAATCTAATAAACTAGTCATATTTGAAGGACTACATCCATTTTACATAAAAAAACAGGCGGAGTTATTTGATTTTAAAATTTTTATCAAACCACAAGAATCATTACGATGGTATTGGAAAATAGAGCGAGATATGGCAAAACGTTCTTATTCTAGAAAAAAAGTTTTGTCACAATTAGAAAAAAGGAAAAGTGATTCTGAAATTTACATTGATAGCCAAGAAAAACAAGCAGATATAGTCTTTAGCTTTTCTACAGATAGCCCTATAGACTTACAAAAAGATCCACTGCCTGATTTGTCAAAATTATCCTTGCATCTTAAAATCAACTTTTTTAATGATATTGAAGTAGAGGATTTAATAATAAAACTAAGTTCTTCAGAAACACTAACAATAGAATATTTCTATTTGCAAGAAGAGTTAAGTCTCATTATTCATGGTGATATATCTAAAAGAGAAGTAGAATTAATTAGTTATGAATATTTATATGGCTTAGAAGAAATAGGAATATACAATCCTAAATGGTCTAGTGGGTTTGATGGCATAATCCAATTGATTTGTATGTATTGTATACTGGATAAGTTGGAAAAATAGCTTTGATTATGCCAGCTTTAAGAACAGGACAAAAGCTTAATTTCATAATATAAGGACTGTTGTCCAAGTATTTTTTGTCAAGAACAGCTCATAATAAGTTATTCTTCCTATCTATCCTATGCTTATCGCTAACTTAGCTAATTCCTTTTTCCATCTTGAGTTATTGGTGTGGTAAATCGTTTTTTCTCAATTGCAGTTTAACAATAACTCCTTTTTTATTCTACTGCCATATATTATTTTTTGTCCTGTAATTTTAAGTACAGGACAAAACTTAAAAAATGTTATTTGAACTGATAAAACCAAGTAAAAGCTGTGCCATTAAGGGGGCATTATGCAGAACAAGCGAATACGATCCCTTGAAAATACGTTTAAACTTCAAGAGGTTCCACCGTGGCTAGCGGCAATACTTGGTATGCCATACCAAGTATTGCCGTTCACTTCGTTCATCCTTGAAGTCA
>CAKZQC010000015.1 GCA_937139495.1 uncultured Saprospiraceae bacterium
TTCAGTTTTAAACTATTAGGAATTCTATATTCATTGGATACAGGTCCTTTCGATCCGACTGTAAATTCCTTTTTCTTCGTTACTTTTAAATAAGAGACTTGTTCCATGTATAGAACTGGTTTTTTCAAATCAAAGGATCCAAAATACTTGTGACACTGACAACTGACAATAGATAAACTTACTATCAGTAAGAATAATAAATCCTTCATTATTAATTGATTATAGAGTACTCATCAAAAAAAATCATAAAAGTTTTCCAAGAGAGTTTTAAGTGGTTATTTCCAGCTGGGTTTTTTAACCAAATTTTATTTTTACTTACCCTATCTAAGTAATAGGAATGTGAGTAAACCAAATATTGATCATCTGCTTGATTGGTAGCATTACTTTTTCCGTCGGGAGAGGGTAGACTACCGATTACTACTGCCTTTTTACCTTGTACTGCTTTTTCAAAAAGTACAAAAAGTTCTTCTTTTGTCTTAGTAACTATTTTTTCTCTAGTGACTGTTTTACCTGCTATTGCTTGTAATATCTCATCAGGGTATCCTTTGTGATCCAAAGCATCATATCCTCCAAAGGCTTGTGCAATGGCTTTATCTAAGACTTTTGTCCATAGTTCTCCAAAATCTCCTTTTCCTATACTTGCTTTCTCGTTTTCTATAGTATTTTCTATAAATTCTCTAGTAACAGGAATCACTGTTTTTGTCCGCTCTTTGGAGGTAGGGTCTTTACGAAGGTGCAAGGTTACCTCAAAAGAACCATCACTTTTTTGCTTAATAATTTGTTCTATGACATTGGGGTTAGCTTTGGCAATAGCGGCGATAGGAGCCAGAGCAAAGCAATTGTTTATGACTCCTTGTTGCAAGTCATTAGGATCGATTTTATGGTTGTCGCCGTGTCCTTTTTCATAAAGTTGGGCATTTTCTTTGGGTTTGACATATTTTAAGGAGCCTTCTTGGCTTTGAGGCAATTCTGGATTGCCATCTGCTCTAGTACTGGGCTTCTCTCTGTCTATGGAGTCTTGAAGTTTTGATATGGTTATATTAAGTCGCTGTTGCCAGAGATCTTTGTTAATAGAGGTAATCGTAGTTGCGAAGTTATCCTGTAATTTTTTCGGTAATGCTTCGCAAACAGTTCGCATATGTAATAGGTGTGTGTAGGCTGCACGAACCGTTTTAAGATTTTCCTCTGTCAGAGACAAAGATTTTATATTAGGTAAAATAATTGCTTTCCAAGTTTTGGCATACTCTTTAAGTTTGAGTGCCATTTCAAGTACTTGTTCTGCAGAACGTTTTTCGTTCAATGCATCTTGATATAGCTTTTTTTTATGCCTAAAACCAGTTGTATCATCATTTCCTATTTGATCAGTTATAACAGTAAGCTGTCCGTCATAAGTCTCTTTTAAGCGGTCAACAATATTTTCTCTATTATTAGCATAAACAGTGATAAAAGCATTTCCAGCTTCTATTATATGCTGCAAATTCTCAGAGATGTCTTCAAATTGCTTTAAGGTCAATGCAGGGTTTTCTGCTTTGTTTGCAGCTATATCCATAGGTTTCATGGTTGTATTCCATATACCAATTTGACGTCTATAATCAGAATGAGCATGATAAATATCAATCTGTGCTGTATTTACTCCTTGACTAATTAGTACGGCTTGTTTCGCTTCCGCTAGGTCTTCACATTGTTTTATAAAAATCAAATGCTTCTTTCCTATATTTTTTTGCTTTTGCTATTGCCAAAAAAGCTTTCATTAGTTCTTCTATTTTGTTAGGGTTTATTTTGTGTGGATAATTTATTTAAGAAAAAAGACCACAAATAACTATCCAAAAATAGCTATTCGTGGTCTCTAAAGTAAGAGTAAGCGAATGTTACTTGAAGTATCTAAAATCGTGCTTATCTTCAATCTGTTGCAAGGCATTATAAATCAACTTGATGACATTCTCTACGTCATCTTTGTGAGCCATTTCTACGGTCGTGTGCATGTATTTGAGTGGCAACGAAATAAGAGCAGAAGGTACGCCACCATTGGAGTACGCAAAGGCATCAGTATCAGTACCTGTCACACGAGAAGCGGCACTCAATTGGTAAGGGATATCGTTGTCTTGTGCTGCTTTGCGAATCAATGCCAATAAATTGTTGTGTACAGCAGGACCAAAAGTCAAATCAGGTCCTTTTCCACCTTGTATATCGCCGTGCTTTTCTACGTCCACGAGTGGCGTATTGGTATTGTGCGAAACATCGGTAACAATCGCTACATTAGGCTTGATTGTCTGCGTAATCATTTGAGCACCACGCAAGCCAACTTCCTCTTGTACCGCATTGACGATATACAGACCAAAAGGCAATTTTACTTTGTTTTCGTGTAGTAATCTTGCTACTTCTGCGATACAGAAACCGCCAATACGATTATCCAAAGCACGACCGATATAGTAGCGGTCATTAAGTACCTCAAACGTATCGTCGTACGTGATGACACAACCAGGGTGGATACCCATTTCGAGTACTTCTTCCTTGCTGTCGGCTCCGACATCAATAAAAATATTGCTCAATTTAGGATTCAAATCAGCACTGTCGCCTCTACGAGTGTGAATGGCGGGCCAGCCAAAAACCCCACGGACAATTCCTTTGCCTGTATGGATATTGACACGCTTGGAAGGAGCGATAGAGTGATCAGAACCACCATTGCGAATTACTTTGATGTAGCCATCTTTGCTGATGTGGTGTACAAACCAAGAGATTTCGTCGGCATGTGCCTCAATGACTACTTTATATTCTGCTTCAGGATTAATCACACCATAACAAGTGCCATAATTATCCACGTGATATTCGTCAATATAAGGCTTGATATATTCTAGCCACATTTTTTGTCCAGGGGCTTCGAAGCCTGTCGGTGAAAAATTATTGAGGTAGCTCTCTAAGAATTTTTCTGATTTTTTGGTAATTACTGACATATTAAGTTAGGTGTATTTAAGGAAGTACAGCACTCAAAAAGTAAGCAGCGATTCAATCTTGGAAAATAGAGGAATAGGCGGCTCGTTTTTATACTTTTTTAGGTTGCTTCTTCGGTTATTTTAAATAAAGCAAGTAATAATACTGCTTTTGTGCGATTTGTACAAATGATACCTTAGCAATGTTCATATTTTTGTTGTATTTTTGACGAATTATTTGTTTACAATCAATTTACAATTATTTAACAATGAACAACAAACACTATCTACTGCTACTTTTACTAGCTTTTGCGACCATAGCAGAAGCACAAGTAGTTGACCGTTATCCTTATATACAGCGACCTAGCCAAACAACGGCTACTATTGCTTGGCGTAGGGCAAATGCAGCGACGGGCAAGCTGTATTTGGGGACTGCCCCCAATGTCTGGTTCGACTCACTATCGACGACGACCCTCACACAAGAACACTTTTTTGATTTGGCAGGCTTGCAGCCAGATGTCAAGTATTATTATCAAGTAAAATCTATTTCACCAAGCGATACTTTTTTGTCAGCAGTAGAGCATTTTTATACCGCTCCTTTACCTATCAAAAATGAGCTTAGTTTTTTGGCGTATGGCGATTGTGGTTACAACAATACCACCCAGCACACTATTAAAGCATTGATGGAGACTCAAACTGTTGATTTTGCGATTGTGACAGGCGATGTAGATCAAGGCAATGGCGATGATTACGACAATGTATTTTTTGGTGTTTACAAAGATATGCTCAAAAAAGATTGTCATTTTACTTGTATTGGCAATCACGATACTTATGCAGACAATGCAGCAACTTACCTCAACGATTTTTATTTGTTTAGCAATAATGCGGCACAAAGTGAGCGTTATTATTCGTTTGAATGGGGCGAAGCTAAGTTTATTTGTTTAGATGGCAATATTCCTTATACCATCGGTTCGGCACAACACGACTGGATGCTCGATGAGATGAAATGTCATGATAGCAAATGGTTGATTATATTCTTTCATCAGCCACCATGGACCAATGCTTGGTCAATAGATTATTATGTACCATTTACGCCTTATTTTAGATACCAAGGCGACGAAGATATGCGTACGGATTTGGTGCCATATTTTGAGCAATACAATGTTGATTTTGTAGTCAATGGACACTCACACTGTTATCAGCGTGGAGATATGAACGGCGTACAATACTTGATAACAGGTGGTGCAGGTTCTAGCAGCATTGATAACAATACGAATAGTAACGCCCCCAATATTAGTGTAGAAATATATGAAAATCACTACGTGCGATTTGACATCAAAGGCGATACCGCTAAGTATGTGATGATTAATGACAATAATATTCGCAAAGATTCGGTAGAGGTGATCAAGAATTTTATTCCTTACCAAACGACCGCAGCTACGAGTGCTATTAGTTGTAGTGGTGCTGCCGATGGGAGTATTAGCTTGACTACGGTCGGTTCTCGCACTCCTTATACTTATTTGTGGTCAACAGGAGCGACCACCGCTACTATCAATAATTTGGGTGCAGGAACCTATACGGTTGCTATTTCAGACGTATTTGGTTGCCCCAAAGGCGATACGTTTGTATTCGTCAACCCAACGATGCCAACTACTCAAATCAATACACCAGCAGGCTCATTGGTCTGTGATGCTACGCCAATTGCACTAGATGCTACAGGCAATTATCCGCAATATTTGTGGTCAACAGGAGCGACTACAGCTAGTCTTTCGGTAGCACAAGCAGGGCAGTACAGCGTCACGGCTTATGATGCCAATGGTTGCCCCTCGATGGTGCAAAGTGTACAGACAACCGCTCAGAATACTCCTGTCGCCACGTTTCAGCAAGATAGTGTACGAGGATTGTCTGTTTATGTAAATGCACCTGCGACTACCAACAATGTGCGTTGGGATTTTGGTGATGGCACGACTGCCACCAATGGCACGATTAAGCACGATTATCAAGCCGCAGGCGTTTATACGATTCAGTTGGTCGAACAGAATGCTTGTGGTGCAGATAGCACGACACAACTCGTAACGGTTACGATACCTAACAGCATCGACCAACTGGCAGCTTATCAGTTATTGCAACCCAAGGTGCAGCCAAATCCTTTCTCGAATAGAGCTGTTTTGAGTTTCAACAATGATCAAAATGCAACTTTTGAAGTCGTGATTACGGACGTACAAGGGAAACAAGTCCGTCAATATACCGCAATCAAAGGCAATCAAGTTATCATCGAAAAAGCAGATTTGAGTGCAGGAACTTACTTTTATACCTTAGAAAACGAGAAAGTAAGTTATTCTGGAAAAATAATTATAAAGTAATAACTTGTTGATTATCAATTGTTAGTGTTAGTTTTTTTTAGCTTTTTAAATAAAAGGTAAGGGTTTTTTAGCAAAAAATTTGCAGGTTTGAAATATCTGCCCTATATTTGCATTGCTTTAAAAGCGAAGCACAAGGAAGTTTGGCAGAGCGGTTGAATGCACTAGTCTTGAAAACTAGCGTGGGTTAATAGCCCACCGGGGGTTCGAATCCCTCAACTTCCGCCAAGATTTAGAAAAAGAATAAGATTGCAAATTACCAAATGGTTTTTTGCAATCTTTTTTTTTGCTATAGCCAACCAAGTGGTTACTCAAAAGTACTTACACCAAGAGGAATCAAGACTTGCCTTAGTTTCTACGTAAAGTGACCCTATAGGAAGGGCTATCTTTCTTACCTTGTCCTTGTCAAAATAGCCTGCCCAAAATGTGTCGATTGTTTGATTAGAAATACTTATATTGAGGAAAATCTACCTAAACAACTATTATGACCATTTCCACCAAGAAAAAAATAGCCTTGGCTGCCGTACTCTTTCTAGTGATCAATATTTATCTGCTGCTGGATACCCGAAGAAGCCTTTATAGAGAAGCAATAGCAACCCATACAGCAACTTGCACAACCGCAGATTTGATTTACTTGAGTAAGTTTCCAGCTTGCCAAAAAGCCTTAAAAAAACTAACCTTAAGGCTGGCTGAAGAAGATGCTTCAGACTATACGCAGGATAGCTTAGTGATAACAGCCGTTATTAGCCAATTTGAAGCATTAGAATTATTGAAGATAGAAATAGCAGGTGGTTTGTATATCGACCTCTTGTTATTTCCGAAGGACATAGCACGACTCCAAAAACTAACAACAATCGACCTGAGAGATAACACATTAATGGGAATGCCCTTTGATATCAAGCAGTTCTATAACCTACAGTTTTTAGATTTGAGAGGGAATACGGCTCTTTTGCTCAACAATAGGAATGTTATGGACGCTATTGCTACACAGGGTATCTTACTAATAGAGGACGATGCTGCTTACGGCAAAACAACGGGAGAGCTTATCCTTCCCAAACGGGATCTTATGAACTAAAAATACAAACTAGGAGGAGTTATATTAGCTCTATCAGCCATCAATCTTTAGAGTATGTCTAATATTATACTAATTTGTAATTTGAAAAGTCTTTTCCTGTTATATTTTACCTATTTTTTTGCTTCACAGCTAAGGCTATGCAATGATGAAAAGCTGACTAGTAGTTCATTCCACTAAGTATCTACTGGATACTTCCTTAAAGGAGGCGTTGCATTCATTTAACAAAAAAAATCCTACACAAATTATCAAAAACTATAATTTTAGACACGCTCTTAATAGTTGGTTGCAAACCATTGTTTAATTGCTTCTCCAATATTTTCAGGTTGATCTTCTTGAATGTAGTGTTTCCCTTTTCCGATGTAAGATGTAGTTAGTTTAGGAAAACTATTTATATATATATCAAGTTGTTTTTGCTTAATTTGAACTCCAGGTTTTGCATATAAAAGTAATTTTGGGATAGTCGCTTTTTTTAACCATTCAAAATATTCCGCCGCAATTTTTTCGTTAATAGTACCCTCATTTTTGAAAGGCAATTCTTGTGGAAACTTAACGATAGGTTTTCTACTTTCAATAGTTTTAAATGGTTCAAAATAATAGTTCTTTTCTGATTTTGATAGTTTTCTAAATATAGATGCTTGAAGTATAAAGCGTAAGAACATATTATATTTACCATTCCATTTTTGTCCTGTAACAGGTTGTCTGAACTTCTTGAAAATCCATTGAGTCAAAAGACCTAAATCCTTCCATTCCATAGGTTTAGCAAAGGTTTCCATGAAAATTATTCCTTTTACATTTTCAGAGTGATTTTTTGCATAATTAAAACCTAATGCTCCCCCCCAATCGTGAACAACAAGTATGATATTCTTTAATTCTAATTGTTTGATGAAGTTATTTAAATATGCAATATGATCTTGAAAAGAATAGTCAATATTTGGTTTTCCTGATTTGCCCAATCCAATTAAATCTAAGGCTACTGTTCTACCCAAAGGGCTAATATATGGGATGATATTTCTCCATAAATAGCTTGATGTTGGATTTCCGTGAATAAAGAGAAATGTAGTATCATTCTCTTTATTTTCAAGAATATCAATATAGTGAATTTTACTATCTAATACCTCCACGAATTTTGATTCGAAAGGAAAATCTGCTGAAATTTTATTTTTATTTTTCATTGTTATTTATTTTCAAGTATTTTTTTCCAATTATCTAATAATCCATCTGATATTTGGTTAAACTTCGTTTTCAAAATAGGATGAAATAGAGTAATAATTTTCTTTTTGTATTTCAACTCAAAAATCATTTCAATTTCTGTATGGTTTTTATCCTTTTCTATCACATTCCAAGTACCTTGCAGAAATGATAAAGGGTAAGGATAATCAGGTGTATTAGTATTGACTATAAATGAATATGTCTTTTCTTCTTCCCAGACAGAGCAGGTTTCAGTCCAGCTATCTTTTCCGTGAGAGCAACTTCTAACCATTCCTTCATCTTTACCTGATATAATAGTAACTCCGTCAATATTTGGTGCTACTTGATGATAGTTAGCAACATCCGATATTACTTTCCATACGGCTGATTTAGAGGCATTAATTGTACGCTTAAATTTTAATTGCTTTCGTCCCTTTTCCAAATTATCTGTTTGTGCCAAGGCATAATATTGATTAATTGCCATAAAAAATACAACTAGTGCTACTGTCATAATCATATTATTTCCTGTGCTAGAAATATTGAAAGGTTGTATGAATAATAAAATTGCACTACCCACTACCCAAATAAAATCTTGTATGATTATCCATAAAATAGCTAGTAGTCTTTGTTTTCTGATTTCATACACAATTGTGGTAGCAAATAAAATTAATCCAGCACCAATTATCCAAAAAATGCTACTATTAACAACTTCAAAAATATTTGCTATGGTATTATGAAATAGGATCAGTCCAAGTCCTGAAGTCCCTGAAAATATCGCATTTATGCCAAGTGCTTTTTGTAATTTGTTCATTTTTCTATTTTTTAATTAATTTATTGATACAAAAATAAAGGAAAAACAACTCTTTTTGTTGATATTTTACGCCAATTGTGTATTTTGCAAAATGGAAAATATATCTGCACCTTATATTGCTAATTTATACGAATATGGTTCTTATCATGGAATTGATGAAAATACCTTAAGGAGATTTTTGAACAAGATTAATTTGGATGTATGCTCTCCCAGCAATACTATAAATCCACTTGAATTTGAAAATACTTTTAGTGCATTGTATGAAAATTCAAATGATGAATATTTTGGACTGCATTTCGGCTCGTTTTTGAATTTAAAATCCTTGGGTTTAATTTATCAATTATCATTAGAGGCTTCTAATTTGAAACAGGCTGTTTTTTTAATGAAGGAATACTTTATAAATACGTTTCCAATTATTCAGCTTGAAACAGAGGAATCAGAAACTCATTTTGAGATAAAATTAAATTGTTCGTTGAAAAATAGTGAGTTGAGAATTCAATTATTGGATACTATAGTCTGTTTTTTATATCGAGAAATTAGCCAAATGGTAACTGCCGAATATTTGCCACAAGTTCGTGTACCACAAACTTATATTGATGAATTTTCTCAATTTCTAAATGTAGAAATCGAACAGGGGGGAGATTATTTGATCTTGTTTGATAAGTCAGTATCGAAAATCCCAATAAATAAAAAACGATTAAACGAGCTAGAAATCTTGCTTCCGAAGTTTTTACAATTGTTAGATGAAAATAAACCTCAGTATGGTGTGTTCTCTACACAAGTACGAAATATGATTTTGAATATGTGTAATCCTGAATTGCCAAATTTCGAACAGGTGGCTAAACAATTTCCATTAAGTAGTAGAACAATACAAAGAAAATTGACAGCGGAAGGATTTTCTTTTAGAAAAATTACGGATAATATCAAAAGAGAGCTTTCCATTTATTTGTCAAAAGGAAAATCAATGAAAACACAGGATATTGCTTATATATTAGGATTTTCGGAGCCCAGTGCTTATCTACATGCGGTCAAAAGATGGAAAACGGGTGTCGGAATATAAATATAGAATTAGAGCGTGTCTAAATTTATACTAATTTTTAATTTGAAAAGTATTTTCCTGTTATATTTTACCTCTTTTTTGCAGTATAGCTTCCCAACGTAGAGTTGGGAGAAGCAGGCTTATGAAGTAAAAAATCAAATTTGTATAATAAAAAAAATACACAAATTATTAAAAACTATAATTTTAGACACGCTTTTACAACTACCAACTTAATCGATGTTTTTAATAAGATTCATTGAAATGTTTTGCCAGTCGCAATTTAACATTAAATCATAATCTTCTATTTTTTCAATAGCGGTTATTTCTTTGTGTAATTTGTTGATGATAGGGAATTTAGCAATCTTTTTACTGTCAAAATTTTCTAACTCGTAGCAGAAATAAGATTTTAGATCATGGTTTCGTTTGAAGGGGCAAGGTCTTATTTTTAAAACATTCATAGCTTCTATTGTTGCTAATAGGCCTGTATTGTTAACAGGTATCCAAGTCTCTTTTTTGAATGTCCATAATTCAAATTCTCCACCATCTTCTATATCAAAATCCCAATTCCATTCATGCCAGTAGATTAAGAGTAATGGAGATCCTTCTGGATGGTTAAAAAAATAAAAAAATGCAGTTTTTATATTTTGATAACGTTGTTCGGATATTAATATTAAATTATCACCTTGAGTTAGGTCTATCTGTACATTCTCTTCCTCATTTATTAAGAATTCTTTTTGAAGTAAGATTTCTTTATTTATTGAATCAAGTTTTGTATTGAAAAGATATAGAAGAGGTCCTTTATTATTTGGAAAAGACTTAAATGATGACACAATATTCTTAGGAGGAAGATTAGGAAATATAATTTCATTTTTTTCTACAGAGTCTTGTTCTTCTACAATAGGAATATTATTTTCAACTCTGTCATTTTGATTACAGCTAATAATAAAAAATACAATGCTTAGTATTTTAATTTTCATATTGAAGGTGTTTTAAAAGTCCTGATGGAATGATTGATAAATGCTCGGATGAACAAATGAAGCTGTAAGGCAAATGTCTAGCAAATATTTGATACTGAGAACCGCAGGTAGGTAGCATTTTTATATCAAAAAAGAGCAGAAGTATTTGGTTTTCAAGGGATTGTGGAGGACGTTTGAAACAACTTCACTAAAAAAAATCTATTGGAGCAATATACAATAAAGACCTTTCCTATGAAGTAGAAAAGGTCTTTATTTATGTGACACCCCATTCATAAGAGCGTGTTGTAAATTATATATTTTGATAGTCTCGCCCTTTCTAGAGATGGAGTTATTACTTATCACAAACTACTTAAACGTAACCCGTTTCTTACGCTCTTGCAATGCCTTCAAGAACTCTTCCAACTCTATTTCGTCCGCAATATGTACTTGACGAGCTTTAGAACCTTCATTCTGCCCTACAATACCTGTATTTTCGAGCTGATCCATGATACGCCCAGCACGGTTATAGCCGAGCTTCAATCGACGCTGAATCATAGAAGTAGAACCCTGTTGGTTCATGACTACCAGTCGAGCGGCATCGTCAAAGTGTTCGTCCAAGTCCATCAATACTTGATTGAGTTTGCTCTCCGAACTATCGCCTCCGCTGCCATCACTATCGCCATAGGCGGGTAGCAGGAACGGAGTAGGATACCCAGGTTGAGTAGCAATATGTTCAATAACTCGATCTACTTCGGGTGTATCTACAAACGCACACTGAATACGAATCAGACGACCGTCACTCGACAAAAGCATATCACCTCTACCAATCAATTGTTCGGCTCCGCCACCATCTAAGATAGTTCTGGAATCAATTTTGGAGGTTACCTTGAACGCCAAACGAGCAGGGAAATTCGCCTTGATAATACCTGTGATAATATTGACAGAAGGACGTTGCGTAGCAATAATCAAGTGAATACCTACGGCACGAGCCAACTGAGCCAAACGACCAATTGGCAATTCTACTTCCTTGCCTGCCGTCATAATTAAATCGGCAAACTCATCTATAATCAATACAATGAAAGGCATGAAACGGTGTCCTTTTTCAGGATTTAGTTTACGTGCTACGAATTTTTGGTTGTATTCATTCAAGTTTCTAACCGAAGCTTTTTTGAGCAAGTTGTATCGCTCGTCCATTTCTACCGTTAGCGAATAAAGCGTTTGAACCACCTTGGTGGTATCGGTTACAATCGCCTCTTCTTCGTCGGGCAAGTAGCCCAAATAATGAGCAGAAATACGATTATACAACGAAAGCTCTACTTTCTTAGGGTCAATTAATATCAACTTGAGCTGCGAAGGGTGCTTCTTGTACAGCAAACTCATGATAATCGTATTGATACCAACGGATTTACCTTGTCCCGTAGCACCTGCTATCAACAAGTGCGGCATTTTAGCTAAATCCGCAATAAATACTTCATCAGAAATCGTTTTGCCCAAAGCAATCGGCAAATCCATTTTAGCTTCCTGATATTTTTTAGACGCCAAAACCTCCTTGAGCGAGACCATGCGCTTGTTGCGGTTCGGTACTTCTATACCAATCGTTCCTTTGCCGGGAATAGGGGCAATAATACGAATACCCAAAGCTGCCAAACTCAAAGCAATATCATCTTCCAAACTCTTGATTTTGGAGATACGCACACCAGGGGCAGGTATTATTTCGTAGAGGGTAACCGTAGGTCCAATGGTCGCTTTTATCTTTGTGATTTCAATTTTGTAATTGAGAAGCGTCTCAATAATTTGCTCCTTATTGGCTTCCAATTCCGCACGGTCGATTACAGGTTTTTGGTCGTCGTAGCTTTCCAGCAAATCCAAAACAGGGTTTTCATAACGAGGCAAATCCAAGGTAGGATCGTAAGGCTCTATATGATTTTCGTTTTCTGCGGCAATACTAACGTCAATTTGATCGCCACCTTTACCAATTTCCATTTCCAAGCCGCCATCTTTTTCTTGTTCTTCCTTTACGGCTTTCTCTAGGTCGAGTTGTAGTTGACTTTGTGTCAATTTTTTTACTTTATTTTCTAACTCTTGTCTAGTATTCTGCGCTACTTTTTCTGGTACTTCCGAAGGCGTATTATCGCTTATTTCGAGTGCAGGAATATCATCATTGTCAGAAGCAATATCTTTATCGGTAGCCCAACTTTTGGGCTGCAATACTTTGACTGTTTTGGTGGGGGTTTCTTTGGGCTTGATAGGTGAGGGAGGCGTTAGCCTAAACATACTTTTGAGGGTGTCTTGTACATTATCAGGCGTAAAAGCTCCCTTTACTTCGTCCCATTGTAGTCCATCGCTTAGGTCAGGGTTATCGTTCCAGATAACGACCGCCAAAAATGCAAAAACCAGCAATACAATGATTCCAATAGAACCAATCATACTATCCAGACCGCTCACTAGCACGGTACCAAAGGCACCGCCCCACGGAAATTCAGAACTCTGCGTCATAAACGCTAACAAGAAACTCGTCCAGAGCATCACAATCAAAGAGCGTTGATAGACAGGATAAAGTTTTTTGATGGGGGTTTCTGTTATGAGGCTCAATCCTGTTGCCAAAATCAAAAAGACTAAGATAAAGGAGGAGCAACCAAAGCCCCACGAGAAAAATTGATGGGAGAGGATAGCACCTAAGCGCCCCAGCCAGTTGTCCATTTCTACATCAGTAAATAGATTACCCCAATTGGCTTTGTCCATGTCTTCTTTCCACGTAAAAAGGTAAGAAGAAAAGGAAATAAATAGGTACAAGGTTGCCAACAGGCAAAACAAGCCCAAGAGCTTGGGCAGTCGTTCGTCTTGTACACCACTTTTAGATTTCTTTACGGATTGTTTTTTTTTCTTTGCCATTTATTATATCCCTAATGCCGTAACTAAGGTACTACTTTTGTTACCGCTAATGATTGTCTTTTTATTGGAATCAATTCCCTAAAAATAGAGTATTGTTTTAAGGTACAAAAGTAAGGATATTTTAATAATTCATGGCATCAAAAAGTAGAAATGTAATTTTTTTGATGATATTTTTTCTTCTTTGTGCTTTTTTTGCGAATCTAATCACTTGCTCTAACTTCTAGCAGTTCACGCACAGCTAAAAAAAATCTAACAACAGCACTTCCGACTTACTACTTTAGACCTTCAACACCAACAATTGGCAATCTAAAAATCCAGCAGCAAAGCGATCTAGCGTCTAGCAATCTAAGATACTTCTTTAGCGTATTTGTTTTTTTTCTTTTCTTTGACTACCACTTTTCCAGCTACCACAATCACAATTTCGCCCTTGTTCAGTAACTTACCTTCTGCTACAGCGATAGCTAATTCGGAGAGCGTACCTCTAGCAAACTCTTCATGTAGCTTGCTTATCTCTCTGCAAACAGCCGCTTGACGAGTAGGCTCGCAATGTTCTTGCAATTGTTCCAGACACTTTTGTAAGCGGTGAGGAGATTCGTAGAGTGCAAAAGTACAAGGCAGTTCTGCCAAATATTGGAGTCGAGTTTGTCGCCCTTTTTTGTGTGGCAAAAAACCTTCAAAATAGAATTTGTCGCAAGGCAAACCAGCACCTACCAAAGCAGGAATAATAGCCGTAGCCCCTGGGAGGCATTCTACTCGAAGATTGGCTTCGACAGCAGCACGAACCAACAAAAAACCTGGATCAGAAATAGCAGGTGTACCTGCGTCCGATATTAACGCAACAGTTTTCCCTGCGTTGATTTCTTGAATAATACGATCTATCGTATGATGCTCATTGTGAGCATGATGCGAACGCAATGGCGTGACAATATCGTAGTGTTGTAGCAGTTTCTTGCTAGTACGAGTATCTTCCGCCAATATCAAATCTACCTCTTTGAGTAGTCTCAAAGCACGCAGCGTAATATCTTCTAAATTGCCAACAGGGGTGGGGATAACATAGAGCATAATACTTAATTATTATTGAATTGTAATTGAGCCAATTGATTGTAGAGTCCGTTCGGAAAACGTACTAATTCTTGGTGTGTTCCTTGCTCCGAAATCTTGCCGTCGTCTAGCACATAAATACAATCTACTTCACGAATAGTAGCCAAGCGATGAGCAATAATAATAGACGTTCTGCCTACCATTAGTCTATCCAAGGCATCTTGTACTTGCTTTTCTGATTCTGCATCGAGGGCAGAAGTTGCTTCATCTAGCAATAAGATAGACGGATTTTTGAGGATTGCTCTAGCTATAGCTACCCGTTGACGCTGACCGCCCGAAAGCTGCACGCCACGTTCGCCCACAATCGTATCCAAGCCTTCAGGGAAGGATTGGATAAACTCCCAAGCATTTGCTTGTTTGGCAGCGTCTTCGATTTGTGCAGGAGTTGCTTTATGATTGCCGTAGGCAATGTTTTCTAATATAGTACCACCAAACAGAATAACTTCCTGTGGCACGATGCCAATATTCTGGCGCAATTCGCTCAAATTATAGCTTTTGAGGTCTTTATTATCGACAGTTATTTTTCCGTTGTATTCGGGATACAATCCCAATAGCAATTTGACAATAGTGGATTTTCCACCGCCAGAAGAACCTACCAAAGCAATTTTTTGACCGCTTTTGATAGATAAATCAATGCCGTTGAGGATTTCCATGTCTGGACGAGCAGGATAATGAAAATTGATATTTTCAAAATTGATATTGCCTTTTAGTTTAAGATCAGTTCGGTCTTCACTTATTTCTATTTCACTTTCCGAATCCAGCAATTCCATAATACGCTCAGAGGCACCTACGGCACGCAGCATTTGCGTATAAAAATCGCCCAAACTAGCGATAGCACCACCAATAACAGCAGTGAGTGTGATAAACGTAACAAGTTGCCCTGCTTGCATACTGCCGTCTTGGACTAGGGTAGCACCCCACCATAACACAAAAAACATCGCTCCAAAAAGAGCCGTAATAATAAAGACAATAAAAAGTCCTCGAACACGAGCAAATTTAAGCGAAATATCGACTACATCGTGTACTTTTCTGCCATAGCGAATCTGTTCGTACCATTCGTTGGTAAATGACTTAACGACCGAAATAGCTTGTAGCGTTTCCTCCAATATCGTACTGGTTTCGGCTAGTGCATCTTGGCGTTGTTTAGACAATTTTCGGACGTACTTTCCAAAAAATAAAGCAATAAGAATTACCACAGGAAAGGTACAAATCATGACTAATAATAATTCGGTAGCCACCCATGCTAAGTAGGCTAGTCCTGCGACTAACATGATGACTTGACGAATCAATTCTGCCAAGGTTATCGAAATAGCGTCTTGCAGTTGTTGTACATCGGCGGTACTTCTACTAGTGAGTTCACCTACACGATTGGTATCGAAAAACGTAGTCGGTTGCGTTAGCAATTTGCGATATAAGGCTTTGCGAATGTCCGCCATGCCTTTCTCACTGACATTGGCGAAAAGCAAAACGCGCAAATAGGAAGATATCGCTTGTATCAATACAATGACGGCTAATATTCCACCCAAACTCGCTAATGTAAGATTGGATTTGGAATTGCCACTAGCGACATCAATTAACTCACCTGCTGCCCAAGGAAATACCAAAAATACGCCACTTCCTAGAAATAGGAAAACTAAGCCTATAATAAAAGACCACTTGTAAGGAGTTAAGTAGCTGACTAGTTTTCTGGCTTGTGCCCAACCTTCTTTGCTTACTTTAGGACGCTCAGTGTCTTTGTTTCTTCTTCTTGCCATGACTGAATATAGGAAACCATATTGTTCTAATAATAGCATTATATAGAATCGGAAATATGGCTTAAGTTTATTTGTTGAAAATACAAAAGGTTCGCCCATGGCGAACCTTTATGTGTCTGTCTATCTTCTTGAATAAGTGCAAAAATTAACTGCTAGGATTTCAGTTAATTATTGGGTAACTCCGTTTGATCAATTTTGGGCCCATCATTGGTAGAAGGAGCACTCTTGAAAAAGATACCTGTAAACAAGCACAACGCCAATAGGCTACTTGCCAAAATCCAAGTTCCTTTCTCTAGTACATTGCCCGAATTGGCTGCACCCATTATTTGGTTGGCAGTTTGAGCACCACCAAAAGCAGAACTTAACCCTCCACCTTTAGGATTTTGTAGTAAGATAATTAGTATCAAAAAGACAGAAATTATTGCGATTAATATGGTTAATGCTAAAACCATGATGTTCTATATTTTTTATGATTAAATGTAAATATCGTTTGATTCGGGGCGAATTTAGCCCTGTAACTCAACTATTTTGTCTGCAAATAAACGACTTTTTTTAGGAAATTTCAAACTTAATGCCTCATACATCTTAATTGCCTTGTTTTTTTGTCCTTGAGCGGCTAAAAGTGTGGCGAGTGTTTCTGAAATAACCTCTTCTTTTTCGTCGGTACTATTGTCCTCCCAAGTACTTGGTTTGGTCTCTATTTCTCGTAAACCTTTCGCTTGCAAACTTTTCAATAGCCCTGCTGTTTGTGCAAAAAATAAACTAAAAGGGTCTTCTTCTTCTTTTACTTGGTCTGTTTTTTTGGCGGCAGGCAATGGCGTTACCTCAGGTGTATAAGTCTTTTTTGCTTCGGGCGTTTTTTGCTCGTTTATTTTTTTCTTCTTCGCTGTTTTTTTGCTTTTTTTCTTTTTGGCTACGCTCGGTTTCGTAGAGGGGGCATTATCCAAAAAATGCAACAAATCTTTTTCAAAAACAGGTATTCGAGGCAATTTAAAATTCTTTTTAGCTTTAGCGACTTGTTCGTTTTCTTCTATACGAGCAGGTTCTATACTCCGTAGCCAGTCTTCTATAGGTTGTTGTTGTTCTACTTTCGTCAAATCTTCTGTTTTGGTATCCGCTGTAGGCGTAATCGTACGGGCTGGTGGGTTGGCGGAAACTACTTGATGATATACAGGCGGTGGGCTAACCAATTGCACGGTTATATCATTTTTTTTTTCTTCCTCGGCAGTATCCTGCTTTTGTTCTCCTAATGTTGGTTTATCGGTATTGTTGGGCAAACTTGTATTCAAAAAGCCATACAATTTGCTCCGATCATTGGAGTAAACAGAGGCTAAAATAAGACTCTGTTGATACAGTGGATGTTTTTCTTCTTTTTGTTTTTTGACCAACAACATACGAAGCCCACTACAATACGGATATTGTTCGAGTAGCTCTTCGAGCTTGTGATAGCTCCAATCCTGCAAGGAAGCAGGTTGTTGCAATAGTTGTTGTAAATCTTTTATAGTGGTCATAGCCGACAAAGATACTTTTTTGAGTATGCTTATGCAAATAATTAGAACATAAGATTTCAAAAAGCTTCACAAAAGGTACGAAGAATGGTCTTGGTTGATGGAGCTACTATTTTAGCACAATTAATAGTAACTGACACTACTATGACGTTTAATTGAGTATAATACAGACACTATTGAGGCATTTTTTTTACTTTTTGGTTAAAAAGCGTTAAGATTGCAGTTAATTACTGACGGTCGTGTTAATTACAACCGTTTTTGATAGGGATAGATTGTATTTTTGGTTTTGGTACGCTATTCGTATTGCTTCCATTAAGTAACAATAAAAAAAAGACGAAACCAAATCATTAAACAAAATAGAAAAACAAAATGAACAAGGTATTTAAATTATTTCCACTCTTCGCATTCATCGCTCTTATGGCCTTTAGTGTTGACACCAACGCTCAAAAAATTGCTTATGTCGATGCTGAAAAAATTATTCCTGAAATGCCTGCTTACAAAAAAGCAAAATCAGAAGTAGAAGCGTATGGCAAGCAATTGCAAAAAATAATTGAAGGAAAGCAAACAGAAGGACAGCAGTACTTGCAAGAAGTAACGGGCAAAGCACAACGTGGCGAATTGACTCCTAAGCAAGAGCAAGAAGCACAAGTGAAATTGCAAGAGATGCAAGCTAACTTGCAAAAAGAAGCCATGGAAGCAGAACAAAAATTGGCTAAGAAAGAATCAGATTTGTTGAAGCCTTTGTATGAAGAGTTCAATGCTGCACTCAAAAAAGTGGCAACAGCAAACGAATATGGTTATATCCTAGACAAAAAATTGCTATTGTACTCAGATGGTGGCATCGATGCTACTGCTAAAGTAAAATCAGCATTGGGTATTACTTTCTAAGCAATCTTATTGATTTTGGCGTACTTGGTACGTTATTATAAACTTAAAAAAAATAGTCCCTCATACAAGAGGGACTATTTTTGTTTATTTTCAGTCCATGGCTACTACTATATTACACCCTTCTATTGCTTCGCAACCCATCGGTATTTTTGATTCGGGTATTGGCGGCTTGACCGTAGCGGCAGATATCGCTAAGCAATTTCCTAATGAATCTATTATTTATTTTGGCGACACAGCTCACTTGCCTTATGGCGAAAAATCGGTGACGGCAATACGGGATTATGCCCGTGGGATAACCCAATTTTTGATTGATCAAGGTTGCAAAATGATTGTAATTGCTTGCAATTCTGCTTCTGCATCGGCTTACGAAACCTTAAAAAAAGAATTTGGCGAGCAATTGACCATTTTAGATGTAATTTCACCACTGGTGGAGCAAGTCGCCCAGCATTCGTTCCGCAAGGTAGGCGTGATAGCAACCAAAGCGACGGTCAGTACCAATATTTATAATCAACAATTGCAACAGCTTCGCCCTGAACTAGAAGTGACTTCTTTAGCTACGGGGCTATTGGCGCCTATGATTGAAGAGGGTTTTTTGAATAATGCCATTAGTCAAGCGACGATTAATCGGTATCTTTCTTATCCTGATTTTGAAGACATCGAAGCACTGTTACTAGCGTGTACGCATTATCCGCTTATTCGCAAAGAAATAGAACAATACTTAGGCGATTCAGTGCAGGTGTTTGACTCGATAGAGGCGGTAACTAATAAACTGAAAGCCTGCTTTGAGCAACAACCTTTATTGCAAAACAAAACAAAAGAAATACCTCAATATCATTTTTGGGTATCGGATTATACGGCTACTTTTGAGGCTGCCGCCCAACTTTTTTATGGCAAAAGCATTCAATTAGAACAAGCATATTGGGAAGGCGAATATTTGGTAGCTCAACTCAATACTAAATAGCTGTTAAATAATAACCCCTAATGCACTAAGCATAATTATTGCTATCTACTAGCAATATCCAAACAAAAAACAAATACAGTACTATATGCTCAAATTAATAACCTCTAAGTGGCTCTTGTTGCTACTCGTATTGGGTGGCGGTTTTGCCCTTTCTATTGATGGCAATCGCCTCCTGAAAATATCGCAAAGTATGGAAAACTTTGCTCAAACGTATCGTATTATCAATTATCAATACGTGGACGAAACCGACCCGAATCAATTGATGCGAACAGCTATTGATTCCATGCTAGGACATTTGGATCCCTACACAAACTACTTTTCGGAAGCGGAGATGGTACGTGTCAAAATAGGAGCTAAAGGTGGCTGGGACGGTATTGGGGTGGAACTCCAAGAAATGGACGGCAAAATAGTGGTGCAAGAAGTGGTAGAAGATACACCTGCCGAAAAAAACAAGCTGCAAGTAGGCGATGTACTCCTCGAAATAGATGGTACTTCTATCGCTAATCAACCGCTAGAATCGGTCTCGCAGACGCTACACGGCAAGGCTGGTACCAAAGTGAAAGTCAAAATGTGGCGAGCAGCAACTGAGGAAACATTGAATTTGGAAATAGAACGAGCCAAAGTAACCAAGAAGAACGTACCTTATTTTGGTATGCTCAATGAGCAAACAGGTTATATCGTATTGACGACCTTCTCTCAGCAAGCTGGGGCGAATGTAGAAGCAGCTCTTCGCACGCTGCAAGAAGACCACAATCCGACCCAGATTATTTTGGATTTGCGTAGCAATGGAGGTGGTTTTTTGATAGAGGCGGTCAATATTTGCAATCTGTTTGTGGACAAAGGAAACGAAATCGTTTATACTCGTAACAAGGTAGCCAAATGGGACCGCTCGTTTAGTACACTCAATACTGTCGTCGATAAAAATATTCCGTTGGTGGTCTTGATGAATGGTTCTTCGGCTTCGGCTTCGGAGATTGTGGCAGGAGCCTTGCAGGATTTGGATAGAGCCGTATTGGCGGGCAGAAATTCATTTGGCAAAGGTTTGGTGCAGAACACCAAAGATATAGGATACAGCTCTATTGTCAAGTTGACCACTGCCAAATATTACATTCCTTCTGGTCGCTGTGTGCAAGCATTGGATTATCAGAATGGTCGTCCCGTAGGGATTGCAGATTCTTTGCGAAAAGAATTTTCGACGAAAGTCGGCAGAAAAGTATATGATGGGAGAGGACTGGAGCCTGATTACAAAATAGAAGCACCCGAAGTACCTATTGTATTGGCAGCCTTGGAAGCTAAGCATTTGGTTTTTAACTTTGCTACGCAATACTATAACCAACATGATTCTATCGTCAAAGCCAAAGAGTTTGAATTGACAGAAGCGGATTATCAGGCATTTGTGAAGCAAGCAATGCCTGTTTGGTTGAGCTACCCAACAACGACCGAAAAGGCGATTGATGAGCTGGAAGCGAAAGCTAAAAAAGAAGGCAGTATCAAGGAATTGAAAACAGCTATCGACAAAGCACGAGCAACTTTATTGGCAGACAAAAAGAAAGCTTTTGAGATGCACAAAGTACTTATCAAACACACCTTGGAGGAAGAGATTGTAGGACGCTATTATTACATGACTGGTCAGGTCGAAAACCGACTAGCAAGAGATAATGATGTGCTAGAAGCCTTGAAGCTTTTTGGCGATAAAGATAAATTCAAACAACTGTTAGCTCCCAAAAAATAAATAGCATGAACTGGATAAAAAGAACAAAAAATAAGCTAGCATTCTTTGCTATCTTGGTATTCGCCATGTTTGGCGTTTCTACGGAGCTCAACGATTTTGAGATTAGCAAAAACCTAGAGATATTTTCTAATATCTATCAAGAATTGAACACGTATTATGCCGATGAAATTGACCCAGAGTACTTGATGGAAACGGGTGCCAATGCCATGTTGCAGAGCTTGGATCCTTACACGACGTTTATTTCCAAGGAAGATGTAGAGGAGTTCAATTCTTCGATTAGTGGAAAATATGGCGGAATTGGATCGACGATATTTCAGAAAGAAGGCTATATTTATATTGCGATGCCTTATGAAAATAGTCCTGCCGAAAAAGCGGGATTGATGGCAGGCGATAAGGTACTGAGCGTAGATGGCAAAAGTATGCACCATGTAAATATGAACGATATTGGCAACTATATGCGAGGCGAACCAAATACAGCAGTCAAGATGGAAGTGGCTCGGTATGGTGTAGAAAAGCCGATAAAAGTGACGCTGACACGTGCGGAAATAAAAGTAAATAACACGCCTTACGTTGGTATGTTGGCAGGTGATATTGGATATATTAATCTATCTACCTTTTCGGAAAATGCAGGCGAGAACGTAGCCAATGCACTACAAAACCTCAAAGCAAATAACACACTAAAAGGAGTCGTACTAGACTTGCGTGGCAATACAGGGGGCTTGCTTATGGAGGCGGTCAACGTGGTCAATGTATTCGTAAAGAAAGGAAGTGTAGTGACCAAAATAAAAGGAAGAGACAAAGCTAGAGATAGAGTCTATCGTACACTCAATCCAAGTGTAGATACCAAAATTCCGTTGGTGGTCTTGATCAATGGTGGTTCTGCTTCAGCGTCCGAAATTGTAGCAGGAGCGATTCAGGATTATGACCGTGGGGTGATTGTAGGAGAACGATCTTTTGGGAAAGGACTCGTTCAGAACATGAGGGATTTGCCTTCGGGAGCCAAAATAAAATTCACAACCGCACGCTATTATATTCCGAGCAACCGCTCGATTCAGGCACTTGCTTACGAGAACGGCAAACCGAAGCGTATAGCTGATTCTTTGAGAGTGGCGTATGCGACCGCCAATGGTCGAAAAGTATATGATGGAGGTGGCATCAATCCTGATGTTGTGATTGACCGAAAAGCTTTTTATGCGATTCAGGAAGCATTATTGAAAGAAAATTATGCCTTTGATTTTGCTATCAAATACCACAGTGAGCATGCTACTATTGCTCCTATGGAACAATTCGAATTGACAGATCAAGACTTTGAGGACTACTTGGCATTCGTCAAAAAAAGAGGCTTTAATTATCAAACAGATACCGAAAAGTTGTTGGATAATTTGGAGCAGAAGGCAGCAAAGGACAACTATACAGAACTCCTAAAAGAGGAATTGGCTAGTATTCAACAAGTTGTTAACCGAACAGGAGAGCAAGAAATTAATGCCCAAAAGAAACACATCCTCAATCAATTGCAGGCACAAATTGCCGCTACTTATTATGCTCGAAAAGGTGCTGTAGCAGGTGGGTTACGTGGCAATGCAGAAATAGAAGAAGCATTGAAAGTATTGAACGACAATGAAAGATACTATCAAATATTGGGGCGCTAAGGGGCGTAATTATTTCAGACTTTAGAAGGGCACACTTTTTAGCTTGCGTCATTTTTTTTGAAAAAGAATAAGAGTTAACATTGCTCTAAATGAGACCGACTTGCTGTTAGATAGGAGAAGTTAGACTTCCAACAATATTTTTTTTTTGTAATCTTATTTTTGTATTAAAGGTTGTTTTTGGTTCAAAGGATGGTGGTTTTGAATTAGTTTGCGAAAAATTCTTAAACATTTGGTAACATTTGCTATATTAGATACATAGAAAGTGTCTGACTCAAATTTAAAACCCTCACACCTAAAAAACAACAATCATGAAAAAAATAAAATATCTTACGTTTGGCTGCTTGTTGAGCTGTTTGGTTGCTTGCGAACAACGCCCTGTACCTACCTTTAGTTACGACAATATTGATACGAATGCTGCACGAGGCAACGGAGGCGATGCTTCTACCGCAGCCATTGGCAATGCCAATGATGTAGCAACACCTGATGATGTTGTTGTCAAAGAAGGAACCTTGACGGCAGGTAATTGGAACGACTTAGAAAATTGGGAGTTTTGGAATAAATTGATGCAAAAACCAGTATATTTTGATTTTCAAGAAAAATGGCAATATTATCCAAGCCAACGCTATCAAGTACAGCTTAAAGACAACAGCCAGCAACCAATCCAAGATGCCACGGTTATACTCAAAAGCAAAAGCGGAGACATCATTTGGCAAGCCAAAACAAATAATAAAGGAAATGCAGAGCTTTGGGCACAACTTTTTGAAGAATCTAAACAACTAGACAACATAATAGAAGTAGCGTATCAAGGTACAACACAAACTATCGAAAGTCCACAAACTTTCACGCAAGGTACCAATGTACTAGAATTGGAAACAGCAGCAGTAGCACCCAGCAATCAAATAGATGTGATGTTGGTGGTAGATGCCACAGGCTCAATGGAAGACGAAATTGCTTACATGAAAGCAGAATTTGCTGATGTAATCCAGCAAGTAAAAACACAACAACCTACTATTGCATTGCAAACAGGAGCTGTTTTTTATAGAGATATTGGTGATGAATATGTCACTCGTATGAGTCCTCTTTCTGCCAACGCTTCGGACGTAACTAACTTTATGAACGAGCAAAGTGCCAAAGATGGTGGAGATTTTCCTGAAGCGGTAGATGCTGCTCTGAAAGCTGCCTTAGCGGATAAGAACTGGAGTAGTTCGGCACGCAGTCGTATTTTGTTTTTGATGTTAGATGCTCCTGCTCACAACGAGCCAGCACATCAAAAAAGCCTACAGGCATCTATACAAGCTGCTGCAAAAAATGGCATTCAGATTATACCTATCGCTTCTAGTGGTATCGACAAAAAGACAGAATTTTTGACTCGATTCATGGCAATGGCAACCAATGGTTCTTATGTGTTTTTGACAGACCATAGTGGTGTCGGTAATAAACATATAGAGCCAACAGTAGGAGTTTATCGGGTAGAATTGCTCAATGAGTTGTTGACTAGAATTATATTGCAAAACAGCGAAACAGTAACTCCAGAAGTGCTGTAAGTTTTAACTAAGTGTGATGTATAAAAAAAAGACTAAACAGCTACTGTTTAGTCTTTTTTTTATACATAGGGCTGAACGAAATATTCAGAATTAAGAGCGCTTATACTCTTGTTTTGGTTTCGGTATATTACGTTGTTGTAGGTTAAATTTAGCACTTTCGTATTTATTATTCCAAGTGTTGTTACCTTTGTTCAACTGCTCGCTAGCTTTGTTGTAAGCTTTTACTTTCTCATTGATAATTTCTCCTTGTTTGTCGTAAGCATTGACCATATCGGCATACATACCTTTGATACCATCTTTGTGGAAATCAACTAAGCGTTCGGCTTGACCAAAAGCAGTAGCATCTTCTTTGATACGATCTACTTTTTTGAGGCGCTTGTTGGCATTTGATACTGCTTTAGACAGTTCTTTGAGCATATCTTTGGCAGTTGTTGGATCGTCGTTGAGTGCTTCTATTAGTGCTGTGCTTGCATATTGCACTTCCAATACAGCCAAATCCAATTCGCCAATATAGCCATTGATACGATTGATTTTGCCAAGTAGGCTTTCTTTGCCATCATCGTCCGACTCCATCGTTACGTCATTGTTTGCCGCAAAGTCATCAATACTTTTGATGAGGGCGTCCATTGACTTTTCCAATTGCTTGCTACCTTTTTCGCTTAGCTTATTGTGTTCCAATACACGAGCGAAGCAATCCAAACAACCTGCTTTTTCGGCAGCTACATCCGTATAGTCCGTCTTACTTATTTTGAGCATTTCATCTAGTACATGTACGGCATTTGCTTTTACGTTTTGGTCATCTTCATAAGCTGTAACAGCCGAAAATTTGTCATGAATTTTTTGGGTGGCGGCATCAAGTTCTTTTGCTTTGATACTGGATTGGTCATCGGTCGTATGTGCCAAAAAAGAAGCATATTCGAGTTGCAAATCGTACATGTGCTCAAATTCTTGACTAAAGAAGTTGATGTACTCTACGGGTTCTTCGATTGTTTGAGCCGAAGCAGTCGAAAATAAGCCAACACAGATGCCAGCCATTAGGATAAAATTACGCATAAAAATTTTTATTTTGGGATTATAATAATTATGAATTTACAATATGTTCCTAACATAAATAATGCCATAGAAAGTTCAGTTGAACTAAAGACATTTAAAAAAAAGAAACGGATTATTGAGATTCTCCATCTAAGATTTGTTCCGAGGTTTTGCCAAACCGACGTTCTCTGTTTTGGTAGTCATATATAGCTTGATAAAAATTGTCCTTGCGGAAGTCGGGCCAAAAGACAGGACTGAAGTATAATTCGGCATAAGCCAATTGCCACAACAAAAAATTGCTAATACGAGTTTCTCCGCTGGTGCGAATCATTAGTTCAGGGTCAGGAATATTGTCGGGAGATAGTGCTGCCGAAAACATGGTTTCGTCAATGTCTTCTATTTCGATGCTGCCATCTTTTGCTTCGCGCGCAATTTTTTTGACCGCTTCTATGATTTCCCATTTCGAGCTGTAGCTCAATGCCAATACCAGCGTCATGCGTGTATTATCCTTGGTCGCCTCTATAGCTTCTTGCAGCTCTTTGTAGGCATCTTTGGGTAGCAATTTGAGATTGCCAACAGCTTGCAAACGAATGCTGTTTTTGTTGAGAGTCTTTACTTCTTTGCGAATGGTATGCACCAGCAGCTTCATCAGTGCCATGACTTCGAGCTTCGGGCGGTTCCAGTTTTCGGTCGAAAAAGCATAAAGCGTCATGTATTGGATACCCAATTCGGCACCTGCTTCTGTTACTTCTCGTACTGACTGTACACCGTTTTGGTGTCCAAAAACACGATGTTTTCCTTGTTGTTTTGCCCACCTGCCATTGCCATCCATAATGATAGCGACGTGTTTGGGGAGTTTTTGCAGGTTTATTTTATCTTTCAGGTGCATGGATTACTTTTATTTTTTGTTAATTTCGTGCTTTGAATTTTGTTCGTATTCGGTACGTACAAAAGTACATATTTCGTAGCATAATGCAAAACAGATATTCTTACATTGACGTATCAAATAAAACTACCAGAATTTGAGGGCCCGTTCGATTTATTACTTTTCTTCATAGAACGAGATGAGTTAGATATTTATGATATTCCGATTGCGGATATTACCAACGATTTTTTGGATTACCTCAAAGCTCGTAAGTCGCTAAATTTAGATGTCGCTTCAGAATTTATTTTGGTGGCAGCTACGCTCATGAAAATCAAAGCGAGAATGTTACTTCCTCGCAAGGACGTAGATGAATTGGGCAATGAAATTGATCCGCGTCAAGAGCTGGTCGAACGATTATTGGAATACAAAAAATATAAAAACATACTCGAAGAGCTACGCCAAATGGAAGCCCTGCGAGAAAGCCAAACTGAAAGGGGGAATTTGATTAATGAAATTCAGCAAATTTCTAATCAAGCGATGGCAGATGCCGAGCTACAGAATTTATCGCTTTTTAGTTTGCTCAAAGCCTACGAATCGGTTGTGTTTGAGTTTCAATATCGTACCGAAAAAACGATTCATACGGTCGTTCATTATACCTATACGATAGAGACAAGTCGAGAACATATTTTGGATAGCTTTAGTATCAAAGACCGCTTGCCATTCAAACAGTTGTTTGCAGATTGCGAAAACCGTCTGCATGCTATTTTTATATTTTTAGCCATCTTAGATTTGTTGCAACTAGAAGAAATTAGTTTGATAAACCTAGATGGGGCAAACGATTTTGAGATTCAACGAGGTTTTGTAGCACCTAGTTGGGACGAGGAGGAGTAGTCTAATCTTGTTTTTAATCGAGCCAATCGGTATAGTTAGCAGGGTTTATTACTTCAAATTCGCCATCAGGATAAGCTTTGCTCCAGGCAACGGGGGCTTTGGCTTTTTTCTTCGGATTCCACTTAAATTCATAGCCATAAAGCTTACCACCTCGGTCTTCGACCCAATCTATTTCTTGTTGGTCGTAGGTTCTCCAAAAGTAGTTATACACCAATACATGATTATAATTTTGGAATTTGATACGTTCGCTAATCATATAGTTTTCCCACAATATACCCATGTCATTTCTCAAATGAATAAGGTTCAAATTGCCAACTAATATATTTCTGATACCATTATCTAAGAAATAATAGCGGCTGCTTTTGTTGACCTCTTTTCTCAAATTGCGGCTGAATCCGCCAATACGTACAATAATAAATACTTTGGTGAGTAAGTCGAGGTACTTCTCTACCGTGTTTTTACTCAATTGGAGGGAGTTGGATAGCTCAGAGGTACTTACTTCGCTTCCTACTTGGAAAGCAATTAGGCGGAGCAAATCAATGATTTTATCTGAATTTTTGATGGTTGCAAAGGTCAATATATCTTTGAGCAAATAAGAATTGAGCAATTCACGCAAGTACAAGTGTTTTTCTTCATCGGTTTCCATTTGCAACAATTCTGGATAATTGCCATAAATCAAACTTGCGTGTAGCCAATCTACTTGATGCAATGGATTAGCCACTTTTGTTATTTCTTGTTCGGAGATATTATACAGCTTGAACGTTATTTTTCTTCCAGTCAAAGGTTCTCCAGTATAGTTTTCTACATCAAAAGCAGAAGAACCTGTAATGAGAACTTTGAGTCCTTCGATGGTATCCACCATTAATTTTAGTGCATTGCCAATGTCAGGTATTTTTTGTGCTTCATCAATAATCAAAAAACTAGAGCCGTTTAGCATTTTCGATAAGGCTACTTTACTTCTTCTGGCAAATAGCTCTCGAGTAGCTACATCTTCTCCATTCAGTAATACAAAAGGCTCTTGTGTACTGCTCAATAATTGTTGTATCAAAAAAGTCTTGCCTACTCGACGAGAACCTAATAAAACCACTACTTTGTTTTAAATACTTCTTTACTTGTGCTTCTACTATTCTTGGAAATTGGTTCATATTATTGCTTTGAACGAATTTACGTAAATTCGTTCAATTGGAGGTGTTTTGCTGTTATTACAATATGAAAATATAAGGATATAGTGTGTCTGATTCGTTAATTACTTTATTGATTGCACCTATATAGTCTTTGCCGTAAGGCTCGTAGAGCAGCGTAGAATCTGAGGCAATTTGGAATACTCCAATAACTTGATTTTTCTTTGGAATACCCGTTTTTTTCAAAATATGCTTCAAGTCATGC
Source organism: uncultured Saprospiraceae bacterium (assembly GCA_937139495.1). Classification (GTDB taxonomy): domain Bacteria; phylum Bacteroidota; class Bacteroidia; order Chitinophagales; family Saprospiraceae; genus Aureispira. The sequence goes on from CAKZQC010000015.1 coordinate 28,560, forward strand.
TCAAAACAATCAACCTTATAATCCCAAAGAACTTTTAATTCTCCACATTTCCACTCCGTTCTGAATTGATAGATACATGGGGGGCTGAAGAAAAAATGGCACTTTTGTTTCTCAAAGTGTATAGAGTTTAAACCTACACCATAGCGATTGAAAAAAGTTGATTCCTCAGAATTGTAGATTTGTTCTAGTGAGCTAATGTGCAGTTTTTTTTCTTTTTTTAAAGAACCGCCCCTTTTAGCTTCTTGTTTGGATAGCTCAGCTAAGTAAGACTGTCTTTTTGACTTGGAAGCTTGTGCCATAGCCGTTTTATACATTTTTTTTTCATGGGAATCCCCGATAAAATAGCCAATAGATATACCTGCTATTAGTAGCAAAATAGAATGAAGCGAAATGAAAAGTACTTTCATTGTTTTGAATTTTCGAAAAGTAATAAATTCTATTCTACTACCAAGCTATCCAATGCAACAGTTTTCGCTGCACTTTCCCAATCCTGCAATTCAACCTCCATATAAACAGGATTATGATCAGCGTGAGCAAATTTTAAATTAATCCCTTCGATTTTGGTGGCTTTGATATTGGGCGAAAGCAAATAATAATCAATGAGCGTCATGAACGTTTTTCCATAATCTAATTTTTCGGTTACTTTACGATTGGTCGGCACATTGGGGTCATAGATCCACTGCCAGCCTTCGGGCATGAAGTCGGGCTTGATGCTGCCCATGTTATAAGTCGAGTCGGTGGGGATACCGAAGGTACTTGATATTCTATCAAACGGCTCGTTGGGTGGAGATTGGTTCCAGTCGCCACCGACGACCACATAATTGCCTTTGGCGTATTCTGCTAAAACAAATTTTTTGAAATAGTCCATTTCTTGCTGCTTCAATTTACCTCCATCGTAAGCCGAATTATGCGTATTGATGACAACCAATTGTTTGCCATCAGGGTGGCTAGTCGCCAAACGAGTGACCGACATACAGCGATCAAGATGAAAAATGCGATTGGGCCAGTTGTATTCCCCTGGGAACTGATAACGGACAGTTTCGGCGGGCGTATAACGGCTGTAAGTCGCCAAACCGCTGTGCATTTCGCCCATGACTTGCCATGGTTCACAAATCGGTATAGGAACACGTTTAACGACAAAGTTGGCAGCGAAGCTAGGTGTATGGCGAGGTAATAATTTGGCTATTTTTTCGTATTCATTGGTATAATAACTACGTTTAGAACCTCTATCTACTTCTTGCAGAAGGACAAAATCAGCGGGTTTGTTTTGCACAAATTCAGTAATTCCTGTGACATATTCCTGGACGAGTTCTTGAGACGAACGTATCATTTTATTGCCACTAAAAAAGAAATGACCACCATCATAAAAGAAATCTGTTTTGGCTCCCAAGCCACCATAACCAATATTCCAATCCAAGAAATTGAGTTTAGATTTTCGGATAGTATCGCCTGCTGTGGCACTGGTTGGAGTAGTCGCGACGATTGGGATTACCTCTGGTGGCTGAAAGTCTGTGGCAGTGCCATAGACAATACAACCTATTATATATAGAATAAAAACAAGAAAAAAACCTATTGTCCATTTGAATACTTTACGAAATACCTTCATTTTTTAACGTTGATTTGGTTACCTTGTAGGATTAATGTCCATTGAAAACTTAGAAATGCTTACTTTTGTATTTCCAGACCTAATTTTATAAAATTTTCTACTTCAAAAATACAATGAAAAAAATACATCTACTCCTTCTTTGCTTTATTTTATTGTTAGGTTTTGATGCTCAGGCACAAGTTCTACAAAACATGGTCAAAAACCCTAGTTTTGAGCAGTATCGAAAAGTACCAAATGACTTGGGCGAAATAGCTAATTTAGATTATTGGTCGTCGGCTTCGGCAGCTAGTCCTGATTTTTATCATAAACGAGCGAGCAACAAAGAGGTCGATGTGCCACTCAATAAGATGGGCAATACAATGGCTCGTTCGGGCTATGCTTATGCTGGGATTTATGCCTATGCGAGTCGCTATATCAAGCGCAATTTTAGAGAATACATACAAGTAGAACTCAAAAAACCGATGCTGGCAGGTAATGTGTATTGCATCAAAGTGCATGTATATTTGGCAGAATCATCGAATAGGGCAGTGGGGGCATTGGGTTGTTTTGGTGTACCTACTCGCTACCAAGAAAATCACGAAATGTATATCAAACACGATTTTGAGTACTTGATTAAGGAAGACAAAAAACCGCTTACCGATAGAGGTTGGACGGAAATATCTTGTCAGTACAAAGCCAAGGGCGGAGAGCGTTTTTTGGTGCTGGGCAATTTTGAAGATGACAAAAAAGTAAAAATAACAGGAGCGATAGCGAGTGAGCAATTCAAAAATCCACACGTAGATTTTGCCTACTATTTTGTAGATGATATTTGTGTGACCAATACACGTACTAACTTTAGTTGCAATTGTGGTTCGTTCGACTACCCGAATACCAATAGAGAAGAACGTATTATATTGGACTTCAAGTCGGAAGCGAAGCAATATGATTTGGGGCAGATTGTTATTATGAAAGAAGTTGCCTTCGAGTCTTCCAAAACAACCTTGGTAGAAGGTTCGCAGAAAGGAATTGATGACTTGATAGCTACGCTCAAACGTTTTCCTACTTACCATGTAGAGCTATCAGGACACACAAGCGATAAGGGCGATCCCCAGAAAAATCAAATACTATCGACCAATCGAGCTAAAGCAATTTACGAATATCTAATAACAAGTGGTATCGACAAGGAGCGATTGAGTTTTAGGGGTTATGGGCAGTCCAGACCTGTGGCACTCAACAAAACTGCTGAAGGTCGGGCAAAAAATGAACGCATACAATTCAAAGTCACCAAAAAATAGTGTACATTTGTCCCATTCATTGATACTACTCTCAATACAACATATTATGAAAAAGACAGAAAAAGTAAGTTCTACTCCACAAATTCAAGCACACCTCAAGAGTCTATTGGCTGCTTTGGCTGAAAACAAAGCCGTAACACCTGAGATGATTAAGGAAATGAAGGAAATGAGAGAGCGCTTTATAGAAATAGAACAACCAACAATAGTGAAGTCTATTCGTTTGGTATATGAACACTTAGCCGCCTACGAAACTATCAATAACCTTTCTTATTGGGAAGCGGAAGAAGTGGAATTGGACGACGACAATGCAGGCTACGAATATTACTTAGGATTGCTTAAGAATCCAGCAAATAAGTATAACCGTGAAGAAATAAAAGAAATCAACGTACAGCTCAAAGCTATTGCTGATGGTATCGTGGACGAAGAAGAGTAAAAAAGTAGATGCACATTAGTGTAACCTATCAGTAACGCACAAAAGCAAAAAATCCTGCTTTCCATCATTTGGAAAGCAGGATTTTTTTGATACTTTATTAAGGAAATCTTTTCTAATTGAATTTAGAATCGTCAATCGTCATTTTCTGCATACTGCGGAAAGTAGTTTTAGAAATTAAATTACCTTCTATGTCTGTAGCAACACTATTGATTGGGAATCCTTTCTTTTTGGAGTTGGCAAGTATATACATACCACAATCATTTTTGAAAAATTCGGCATACTCCGAAAAATTTACATCTATTTCTGACGAAACTTCTATTTGGGCGACGACATCTGTTGTCGATATTTTGTAGTGCGTATTTTTGTTGGAATATAAGGTGTAATCATTTTTTTCTCCAGCTACTTCTTGCGTTTGAATGTTGCCAAAATTATAATCCGTACTAATATCACTGAGTGCAATTTCTTTTTTGGTATCGCCTGTAATCATTAAAATAGAGGAGGATTTTTTTTGTGGAACAAATCGAACGACACTGGTTCCTCTAGCCGAAGCCGAACTAATCTCAAAGGCAATTTTGTCCTTTTTGATGTACCATGTCACATCGTAGATGATTCCGTTGGCTGTTTCTTGTTGCATCTGGACTGTCCCTTCAAATGTTTGAGCAGTGGCAGCAGTGCCAAATGTAGCAATAAAAAAGAAGAGGAGTAAAGTTATTTTGTACATAATGTTGATTGATAAACGGTGAATGGTTATAACATAATAAATGTCGGCAAACAGTTTGCCAAAAAATGACCAAAATACTAGATTTAAAAAATAATGGCTACCAAAGAGGAACTAAATCGTTGATAGCCACTATTTGTTTGTTTTTTGACTAGTTTCCGACAGGTCCTTTGAGTGCTGTTGTTTGATAATTGCCATCAATCGGACCTACGAGCGTATTGCCGTTGCGCTTGATTGCAAAACCTGCGTCGCCTCCAGCAGGGAAATTGCTGATAGGTGGATTCGGGAAGCTTTGATTAAAAATACTGGTATTTCCTACAAACGGAATATTGATGGTCACATCTAAGTTGAAGTTCAGAGAACCCGCTTGACCAACACGACCGTAAGTGCCACCATTGCCACCAAATACCGCAGGAGTAATCGTAAACTGTGCCACGGTTACTTGGAAACGAATGGGAGTCGTGAGCACACCACCGCTACCAGCTTGTGCCAACGAGCCAGTAGTAGCATCTAATCCTGGTTCGTAATAACCAAAACCATTGCTTAGATTGCCACCTTTGCCGCCAGCAGCACCGCCACCGCCACCTGCACCAATACCAATATTAAAATTGCCGACAGGCTGTGGAATCGGAATAGTAGCAATATAGCCAACAGAACCGCCGCCACCGCCACCGCCGTAGATACTACCTGTATTGACAAGGTGTGTGTGGGTGGTGAGTACGAGTGCGTGCGTACCATCTTCGCCTTCGCCTGTTTGTCCTTGTGCGCCTGCTCCGACACCTCCATCACCACCTTGTGCTAGGAGTAGTCCTTGGTTGAAAATACCAACTTTGGATTGTGGGTGCAAGTTGCCACTATTGAAGACAGGAGCAGAGGTATCGTTGGTCATTTCTAGACCAGGAGGGATACGAACGACCACACAAACTGGTGTAGCAGTTGGCAGATTATTGGCTGCTTGTAAGTTGTAATTGAGTTGAGGTGTAATAATATCTACTTCGATACAAGGATCAATGGTGATAACAAAAACTTGACTCTTGATGGTGCCATCACAAGCGGCTTGTATCACAATTGGATAGGTTCCAGCGGGTGCAAAAATATCAGCATTGACACGAAGCCATGTACTATCGTTGCCATTAAGAATGGCACTATCAATAGATACGCTGATGCCTTGTGGCAATGTCGCTACTACATATACACCAACAGAAGATGCCCCATTGGATTGATTGATATAGACTTTTGTCGAATCGCTGTTGCCGATTATTCTATCAATATTGCCGCTGGTGCGGCTAATATTAAAATCAAAAATACAAGCGTCGCAATCTTCTTGATGTGTAGGTAACCAACAGCGTCCTGTGAAATACTGAAGGGTACTATCTTCGGTGTTGAAGACCACTAATCCTGCTTTCGGTTGCACAATATTATCTCGTTGTAGTGTCGTCATGCGAGGAGGCAAGAAGCCTCGATCCGTAGATTCGAGATGTAGAATAGCACTCGTGTCAGGGTTCAGTATATTGATACCGACTTGTGCTTGTACAGAAACGCTCCCCAGTGTCAAGAGTAGCAATAAGGCAATTTGGTGTAAATGATTCATACCAGTAATAAAAAATAGATGATAGAACTTGCTTTTATGCAGGTTCCGAGCAAAGAAAAATCGAAATCGAACTATTTTGCTTCTTTAAAAATAAACTTCCTAGTAAAAGTATTAATTTTATTGCAAACAAATAGTCTTTGGTGCGAATTGTTTCGTAGCAATCTAGTTAGCCTATGTCTGCATATTATAAATAGCGTGACGGGCTTGACTGGTAAATAAATGCTCTGATGAGCATATTAATGTACAATTTTTATTGTTTGGAGTTGAGTCTATCAAGAGAATTTTATATATAAGGTGTTCAAAAAAACAAAAATCCATGAAACAGAGCTTATCTTATTACATTATATTGCTAGTATTGAAGCTGAAAGGCTTGAAAAAAGACTTTAGCAAAGATCCCATTGATTTCAAAAAAATCCGAAAAGAAGATGTGCCCAATCCTAAAGGGAAATTTTTTGGGCAATATCAATTGCAGAAATTCAAAGTTGAAGATTCCTTTATTACGGAAATTGGCTTGCGTAGCGATTCCCCAAAGCTGTTGATATTTATTCATGGAGGTGCTTTTATATCGGGCCCAGCCCAACATCATTGGGACGTGATCAGAACAATTACGGAAGCGACTGATTTTAAGATTTGGATGTGCGACTATCCGAAAGCACCTGAAAATAATATTGTGAAAATATCAAAGAATATAGATGCTATCTATAACAAGGCATTGGAACAATATGCTCCTAACCATATTAGGTTGATTGGGGACTCTGTCGGTGGAACCTTGATTGCTAGCTTAACGCAACGTTTGATTGCAAAAAGTATAGCAATACCGCAACAAATAATTCTTGTATCTCCTGTTATGGATGCTAGTTTGACAAATCCTGAAATCGAAAAATTAGATGCAGTTGATCCGATGCTTTCTCGGAAAGGAGTATTGAGTGCTAAAAAAATGTGTGCAGGTAACATGGATTTGAAAAATGAAATAATTTCGCCATTGTATGGAAGTTTTGAGCATTTCCCTGCAACGATGCTATATCTTGCCGAAAAGGATATTTTCTATCCAGATCAAAAATTGGCAGTGGAGAAAATGAAATCGGCAAACGTTAACCTCAACATTACGGTAGGAGAGAATATGCCTCATGTTTGGCCCTTTTTGCCTGTTATGAAAGAATCCAAAATAGCGTTGGGTGAAATAATAGAAATGCTAAAGAAATAATGGTAGCTGGATTTTGTCTGAGGTGTTGTTTTAGTGAATTAGCTGTCTAACAGCTGTATTTAAACTTATCTTAATTGGTGAGAAGGAGGCTCTCTATTTGCTTCTTTTCATCTATTTTTAGCTGGATAGCCAAAAAGCTATGATCAAAATTATCCTTCTAGCAATAAAAGCTCAATAGTTTATATTTTTAGAAGAACTATCTCATCAACACTATCTCACTACAGTGCTACACTAGGTATTTTTTCATAAAAATACCAGTAAGACAAAAACAAAAAATCATGAAAAAAGTAATTTTATTATCCTCGTTACTAATGGCAATTCTTATTGTGAGTTGTTCTGACAAAACCGAAAAAAATACAACAGTAGATTCGGTAAAAGAAAGTAAAAAAGAATTGAAATTTACCAACGAGCAATTTTACGATGCAGATGGAAAATTTTTGGAAGAAAAAGCAAAAGATGCTTTAATGGAAATGCTAGCATATCATGATTATCCTGTTTTTGATGGATTGCGTGAAAGAATTTGGCTAACAGATTACAAAAAAGGTAATTATGCAGACTTAGGATTGGCGTCAGTCATGTTTGTAAATAATGAAGATGATCGATATATGCTAATGGATATATTTTTATTGCCAGGACAAATGTTGGGTGAACATATGCACTTTGAAGCAGAAGGAAATCCTGCAAAAATGGAAGGCTGGTTAGTAAGACACGGAAAGAGTTATATTGTTGGTACGGGAGAAAATAACCGTGCTGAATTTCCTCAAGTAGTCGTGCCAAAAACACATTGGAATGGAAAAGTAACAGCCAATCACATAGTAGAAGCGAATGAAGGTTATTTTGATTCTTTGGCAATTGTCAACTCTGCACATTGGCAAATGGCTGGTCCAGAAGGTGCCGTAATTACAGAGGTAGGGAATGTACACACCAATGCTGGAGTTCGTCGATCTGACCCCACCATGAACTAAATAATTAAAAAAATAACTCATGAAAGATTGGACACATATTTTGAATCACTTGGGCGAAGAACGTTCCAATTATTATGGAGCGACTGTTCCGCCTATTATTCAGTCTTCAAATTTTGCCTTTGATACCGTTGAGGATTTTAGAGCGGCATTGGCAAACGAAATAGACCATCATGTCTATACGCGCGGCAATAACCCAACGACCGAAATATTGCGGATCAAGTTGGCAGCACTCGAAGGGGCAGAAGATGCCTTGGTTTTTGGGAGTGGTACAGCGGCATTGGCAGCGGCTATTATTGGCAATGTCAAAGCAGGTGACCACATCATTTGTGTCAATCATCCTTATGCTTGGACAACCAAAATAGTAGAGGGTTTTTTGGGGCGTTTTGGTGTAGAACATACTTTTGTAGATGGAAGTAGTATGACGGCTATTGAAGCTGCTATTCGACCGAATACTACTTTGTTGATACTAGAAAGCCCCAACTCTTTGACCTATGAAATACAGGATTTGAAGGCTTGTGCAGCATTGGCGAAAGCTCACCAAATAACCACCATTATTGACAATAGTTATGCGTCGCCTTATTATCAAAACCCGATAGATTTTGGTATCGACATCGTAGTGCATTCTGGCTCGAAGTACCTCAACGGGCATTCCGATGTACTGTTTGGAGTCGTATGTGGTAGCAAGCAGATGATGAAGCAGCTTTTTAGTGGCGAATTTGCTACCCTTGGAGCGGTCTTGTCGCCACATGATGCTTGGTTGGTAATCAAGGGCTTGCGCAGCTTGACGACACGATTAGACCGAATTAGCAAAACTACACTAGAAGTTATTGATTGGCTAAAGCAGCAGCCACAAGTAGAAAAAATACTCTATCCTTTTGATGTTGATTTTCCGCAATACGAGCTGGCTCGTCAGCAGATGCGAGGGGCAGGCGGCTTATTTTCGGTTGTGTTCAAGGCGGATAGTATCGCCAAAATGGAGCAGTTTTGCGATGCCTTGTCCAATACATTTCTGATGGCAGTATCGTGGGGAGGTTACAAAGCACTGCAAGTGCCTACTTGTGTTTTTTATGATCAAAATGGAACATCTGGCTCACATTTACCCTTTACGTTTGTGCGTTATTGTATCGGATTGGAAGAAGCGAGTTATCTGATTGATAAGTGGAAAGAAGCCTTGCCACTATTGGACTAAATTATGAGAAAACAACAAGCGAAAAGTACTCCTTAACTCATGAAAACAACGGTTAATATAGTACTTTTGGTTTGTTGTTGTTTTAGAATTTTTGCTTGAATATTGGAACCATCTAGCAAGATAGTTTCATTGTATTGAAAATTTTCAGCAGATTGTCCGACAGCTTTTGCCCACTCTGCATATTGGGCGAGTTTTGGATCTAGTTGGCTCATATTATAGAATATTTGAGCGATGGTGATGGCACACTCTTTAGGAGTCGTGTTGGTTGGTAATGTACCATGTAGCAAGAATCTATATTCTTGTTCGAGATTGGTGCAGCCAGATTGATAAAGTTCGATATCGAGTGCCAAAGTTGGCACCGATACGAACTCTTTACCGTTTTGTCCAGTTACTTCAAATGTATGTTGCTCAAATCCCTGAATCTTATCAAAGATAGGAACAGGCTGACCATTGCAAGTTGGTGGCTCGTTGGTGCCGCCACAGCTAATAAGCCCACAAGATAGTATTGCCAATAGGCAGAATTTGGAGAAAAAGGACATAGTGATTTATTATTTCTTTTTGAGGAAAGAAGTTTTCAAAACAAACGTTTTTTTGCCTACACGGCATTCTACGGCATCTTCATCGCCTGTTAGGCGAATGTTTTTGATAGTGGTTCCTCTTTTGAGTGTCACAGAAGTTCCCTTTACTTTGAGGTCTTTGATTGGCATGACGCTGTCGCCATCATTTAGTCGTGTACCATTGGAGTCTGTGACTACGATTTCATTTTCCATTTTACTTGTTTTTTATTTGAAGTTAGTTGTTGCATGTTATCCTTATAGATAATATGGAATAACTAAGGTTAATGCCCCAAAATAAGACTATTTGAGCAGAAAGCTATTTTTTTACTACTTCAAAAATATCTTTTCGTCTGTCGCACAAGTTTCGAACGCTACCAAATTGATTAAGCTCTCTAAGCAAACCGATGTCCAAGTCAGCAATCAAGACCATTTCGGTATTGGGCGTAGCTTCGGCTTTGATGCCATTGCTAGGGAACGCAAAATCACAAGGCGTAAAGACCATAGATTGGGCATATTGTATATCCATATTATGTACTTTTGGCAGATTGCCTACGCTACCTGCTATGGCTACATAACATTCGTTTTCTATAGCTCTAGCTCTAGCACAATTACGTACACGAGAGTAGCCGTTTTGGGTGTCGGTCAAGAATGGAACAAACAAAATATCCATGCCTTCATCTGCCAATATACGGCTCAATTCTGGAAATTCGGAATCGTAACAAATCAATACGCCCACCTTGCCACAATCGGTGTCAAAAGTAGTCAATTTGTATCCTCCTTGCATACCCCAAACTTTGGCTTCGTCAGGCGTAACATGGATTTTTTCGTATCGCTCTATTGAGCCATCTCTTAGACACAAATAGCCGACATTGTAGAGTTTGCCATCCACCATTTCGGGCATACTTCCTGTCACAATGTTGATATTATTGGAAATAGAAAGATCGGCAAACTTTTGTACAATAGCAGGCGTGTGTTTGGCGAGTTCTCGTATGGCATCGGACTCTTTTAGGTGGTTGTTTTCCGCCATGAGTGGGGCATTGAAAAACTCTGGAAAAAGAGCAAAATCCGAATGGTAATTGGACACTGTTTTGACAAAATACTCGACTTGTTCGAGCAAATCCTCTAGTCGTTTATAAGGACGCATTTGCCACTGTACCAAACCCAAACGCACCACTTGTTTTTTGATGCTAGCTTTGGTGACGGGTTTGGTATAATAGATGTTTTTCCATTCGAGCAATACCGCAAAATCATTGGAAGCCTCATCGCCTTCTAGGTAATTTTTGAGTATTTTGGACGGGTGGAAATCGTTCGAAATTTGAAAATTGAGTACAGGGTCTTGTATTTCCTTGCGTCGCACGCGAGCAATATACTCTTTGGGGCTTATTTCGTTGGAATATTTATGATAATTAGGCATTCTGCCACCAAAAGCAATTCCTTTGAGGTTGAGCTTTTCGCACAATTCTTTGCGGTAATCATAGAGCCTTCTGCCTAGTCGCAACCCTCTAAATTCAGGGTTGATAAATATATCAATCCCATACAACATATCACCTTCGTTTGTGTGCGAATCAAAGGTATAGTCTTGGGTGACTTGCTTGTAGGTGTGGCTGTCTGCCAACTTATCGTAATCTACAATAATAGAGAGGACACAACCAGCCAATTGACCGTTGATTTTGATGACGGCTTGCCCTTCTGGAAATTTGCTAATTAGGGCATCTATTTCGTCCTCCAACCAATAGGGGTCAGGCATGGCATGATAAGCCGTAATCATGGCTGCTTTGAGTTGTTCGTAATCTTCTTTTTCTAAAAATTTAAGTTCGATATTATCTATATCTTCTAATTCCATGTTTGGTAGCTAATAATAATAATAATTGATAAAATTGTAGCCTTTTAGAAACGTTCATAAAACTGTTTCTGAACAGGCACATTCAAGAAGCCCAATGTCCCTGGTTTAACTTTAAGGTAGAAACTCCATGTTTGGCGTTCTGGTTGCCAAGATAGTCCCATTGTCCAACAGTGCAAATCCCTAGAAAAAGTAAAATCAGGATAAGTAATTCGTTTGTTGGTGAAATCGTACCCAATACTTCCTACGCGTATATTCCACCCCTTCGATAAATTGACCGTACCACTAAACGACAGTTGATTGGCAACGACCACAGACGTGTCAATTCCATTGATATAACGATTATTAACGATAAAGTTGTAATCAATGGCTACATTATTTATCAATTCAAATTTTCTTACGTTGTCATCGTCAGGCTTTCTATCTTTCTTCCCAAATATTTGCTGAAAATCAGCGGCATTAAACGAGGTAGAAGCATTGAAAGACATGGACGTCATACGAGCAAAACGCTTGCTTTCGTCAAACTCAAAGGTATTGATTCGGGCATTGGTTTCCTTGTTGGCGGCATAGGGGTCGAAGGTAGCCGAAAAACGTACATCTAAACGACCAAATAAGGTCGTATAAGTATTGAAATTGATAGGAGAAAAATGCAACGAATCGGCTGCCAAATTGTAACTGCCATTCATACTCATATTCGGAATAAGGCTTACTTTTTTGTAATCACCTTTGGTCAAGGTATCCCGCTTACTTTTGTTGATTTTGGCATCGAAACGAGCATTCAGCCCATAGGTCAAATTAGCGGTTCGACCAGTTGGTGGGCTATAGCCAAAATAATTGTAACGCCGCAGTTGATCGGGATAGCGCGTATCGGTTTGCACCGAATCGAAGTAATAATTGCTGGCTCCTTCATAATCGGGGCGCCACTCAAAACCTACATCAGGTGTGAATGTCCCTCGCAGTTGATGTAGTCCCAATACATTAAAGTCACCCGTAGCAAAGATTTGCGTATTCAGATTGATACCTGCCGAAAAATTATGCGTCGTAAAAAAGCCATAATCTTTATAGGTTTCTACCGAACCAAATTGCGTCGTATCGCTGCCTGTTTCGCTGAGTACGGGCGTAGGGTCTAGATATTGTCTGCTTCGGTAGAAATACCAGTTTTGAGAGTAGTTGATATTCGGACGAATATTGATAAACTTAAACGCCTTGAATGACATACTAACTCTAGGATTATGTACGATGTTATATTCCATATTGTCCAATGCTTCTCTAAATCCATTAGAGGTAAAGAAAGACGTATCAGAGGTCTCAATAATATTGGTGGCGGTACTGCTGTAGCTGAAGCCAATGCGTTCGTACCACTTGCTGCTACCGACTTGCTTTTTGCGTTTGAAAGGGAATATTTGATTCATGGTCAATGACACAACAGGGAAACGAATGGTCATGGCTCTTGTACTAGTATTCTGCGTGTGCGAAAAATTGGCAGAGATAGAAAACGGAGTGCCTATGAATCGTTTGGTGTACGATATTCTAGAGTTAATATTGGCTTGCAATACATTTTGTGCATCATTGTAGGTGCTACTAAAGTAATCGGAAGTACCAAAGTTAACATTGGCTGTAAATGTCTGGCTGGGGTGTGCCTGAGCAGACTGGTTGTGTGTCCAACCAATATTAAAACTTTGTGCCAAAGTATAGTCTGGCGTATTCGGTTCGTCCGTTTGTATGCGAGTATATCCGAGTGTCACGTTGCCTGTTCCTTTGTATTTGACATTGTAGTTGGAGCTGACATAACCACGCAGCGAACCACGCAGATAAAAATCACCTGTCACTTGCAAATCCCAATAATCGCTAAATCCTAAATAAAAGCCGTTGCCACGCAATCCCGGTCCTAGAGCTGGCGAAAAGTCAATGTCAGGGCTCAATATCAGTCCTGAACGCTTGTTTTGCGTAAGCGGAAAAAAGCCAAAAGGTAAAATGATAGGCGTAGGCGAACCCATGATTTCGAGGAAGGCAGGACCAATCACAATCAACTTATTGGGGATAATCTTCGCCTTGGAAGCTCGAATCCCGAAATGTGGATTGGGGTGGTCGCAAGTCGTGTACAAGGCTCCTTGACTGTATATAATATTATCGACACTCGTACTGTCACTACTTGTTATGAATTTGGTCGAATTGGAGACCAAAAATCCGTCGCCTTGCTGCGTAGAAGCATCATAAACTTTTCCTTTTTTGGTTTTGAAATTAAATTCAATACGTCGGCTACTAAATTTTTGTAGTTTGTCATCAAACACAGGACATTCTACTTCATTGCCTGCACTATCTATCAAGCAGGTAGCCATGGCGACATTCTTCAAAAAATCAAATTCGATATAACCTGCTTTGAGCTCGTATTGCTCATAATATACTTCTGCATTGCCGTACATATAAATCTTGCGGCTAGCAATATCATAGATAATGGAGTCGGTCGCCTCGTACTGAATCGGCATACTAACAGAATCACTCGAATAGGTGATTTTTTTTACTTTGCTGCGAGCAATGGAGTCCAATTCGGTACTATCTTGCCCCAAGGCAATGACAGGATAATTTTCAATAACAATGGCTTCAAAATCATTGCTGTCAAGCATAACGATAGGAAAGGAGTCCAGCGGAATACTTAGATTTCCATTGCCTTTACCTTTGAGTTTATCTTTTTTGGATGGCGTTTCTTGTTGCTCAATTTCTACGATTTCTGAGCTGTCAGGTGAAGTGGTATTGTTTATTTTTCCTTTTTTGGACTTAGGCTTAGGTATGCTGTCGTTTAGGTCTGCCATCAGGCTGGCACTATCTACAACAGCGGTGTCAGGTATAGCAATAGCTGCGCGTTGGCGAGCTATCTTGCGTGCATCACGAGCCTGCTTGGTGTGGAACGGAAAACCACAGCCTGCAAAAATAAAAGCCATAAACAACAAAAAGAATCCAGTTCGGTAGTTTTTTTGCAAAAAAAGCACACGTAAATTTTTTAGAAAGTTTGGGTAGCCAGTTGCCACAATGCCTATTCAAGACGTACACCAATCTCAATAGGTTTGAATGGGTAACCATCTTTTGGTTACGCTGTTTGATAAGTTTTTGAATGTCAATTTGATAACTACGATCTATTAAAGCCTTAAGGCTACGAATAATTAGACCTGAATCTATCAAAAGACCGTGCAATAATTGGCAAGACTTAATAAATAATAGTATCTATGCAGCCCCAACCACAAATTAATTCAAAATAAGTAACCGTGCAAAAATAATGATGCAAAATGATTAAGGGGTTTTTTAGTTCAAACGAGTCAAAAAACGTAGTGATAGTAGGGCTATCACGAGGCTTTTTGGCGAAGTATGGGCTAAAAATAGACCATCATTTTATAGTAACTTATTTATGTATGCTTACTTAATTGTTGCCTATTGGCTTTTCGCTTATCAGGCACTGTCATTTATCTTGACAGCAAATAACGTACAATTAATTGGTAGAAGGAATTTCTATGACTGGATTAACGCACTTTTTTTAATAAGAGGGTGTCTTATATTGTACAAAATGCATATTAGTATAATATTAGAGACGCTCTCCAATAGACCATTTATACCTTGAGACAGATTATATACCTATCCGTTTTTATTTTCATTTTATTACCCAATTATTCTCAAACCAATAATGCGAATAGCCTTTTTAGTGAACGCTTCTTGGTCGTAATTGATGCAGGGCATGGAGGCAAAGACTCGGGTGCATTGGGTAGTTTATCTCAAGAAAAAGATATTGCGTTGCAATTAGCATTGCGACTCGGCAATTTTCTGGAGGGCTACTTGCCCAATACCAAAGTGCTCTACACGCGCAATCAAGATGTGTTCATTCCTTTATATCAACGTACCGAGTTTGCCAATAGACACCACGCCGACCTATTTTTTTCTATTCATTGCAATTCTGCGGTTACGAATACGGCTAAAGTGAATGGTACCGAAACCTATGTGATGGGATTGCATCGAGCAGAAGATAATTTAGACGCAGCAAAAAGAGAGAATGAAGCAGTTTTGTTGGAGGAAGATTATGTCCAAAATTATGGTGGATACAATCCCAATTCGGACGAAAGCCATATTATTTTGTCGATGTACCAAAACGCTTACATTGCCCAAAGTTTGCTATTGGCACAAAAAATAGAACAGCAGTTTGAAACGAAAGTAAAACGCAAGAGTAGAGGGGTGAAGCAAGCAGGTTTTGCGGTACTGCGTACGGCTACAATGCCTTCGGTTTTGGTAGAAGCAGGCTTTTTGACACATCAAACAGAAGAAGGGTTTTTGCGTTCGGAAGCAGGACAAATTTATTTAGCGTCCGCCATGTTTAGAGCAATCAAATCCTATCGCCAAACGGTAGAGACGACTGCTGCTGCCAAGTGGAAAGCGGAATTAGGCACAACAACAACGCACAAAAAAACAGATACGCTAGCTCACCAAGTACCTGCCAATAATCAAGTAGTGTACAAAGTACAATTGGCTTCTTCGTTGGAGCGAATACCTATTAGTACAGGGATTTGGAAGTCTGTATCGGACGTAGAGTGTGTACAGTCGGATTCTACCTACAAGTATATGATAGGAGAGCATCGGACGATAACGATGGCTGCCAAAAGGCAATCCTATTGGCGTAGCAAGGGCTTCAAAGAAGCGTTTGTGGTCGCTTATCGGAATGGACAAAAAATTAGCTTGACGGAAGCGGTAAGAATAAATGGGCGATAAATAATTTGAATAGTTGTTCTGTAAGTAATAAGATAGACACGCTCTAATAAAATTTATATATCTTACAGATTGATAATCATTTTAAAAAAAAGACTCTTATGAAAGTACCATTTTATATGCTGTTATTGTTGATAGCAACAGGTAGCACAAGTTGCAAAATAACACCAAGTTTGACCACAGCTACTAGTACAGAAGAAACCGTACCTGAAAAAGAAGTAGAGGGGGCTATTGTGTTGACAGAGGCAGCCTACAAGAAAAGTTTGGCTATTTTTGAAGCTGGTAAAAAAGAGTATAATAACTCCTACACTTTTGCTGTTTCCAATGAATCATGGGTTGGGTTTTGGAGTAAACTTTTTTATACAGTCAAAAATGGAAAGATAGTAGCTAGAAAACTACAGGAAGGTGACCGAGAAAAGAACCCCGAAGGAACTATCAAATGGGAGGAAAATGAAAAAACGATTGGCAGCCATAAGCATTACAAAAGCGTGGTAACCATGGATACGATTTACCAACAGGCAAAAGAATATGTAGGTAAAGCAAAGAAACAGCAGGGGAATGACCTACGTTTTGGTCAAACAAACTATGTGTCTATGAATGACCAAGGGTTAATTAGTACCATAGGATTTGTACCTAATAACTGTGCAGATGATTGTTTTAATGGGTATTCAATTTCTGATTTTGAATGGACAAAATAATCGAGTTTAGTTATAATGGCTCAAAGATACCACCGTGGCATTTTTGAGCCATTATATTTGATGCTTAGACATACTCTTATATTTGGTTATACTCTCTAACCAAGACTTCTCCTGTCATTTCTGCTGGTGCAGCTATCTGCATCAAGTGCAATAGAGTAGGAGCAATATCCGCTAATTTTCCATCTTTGAGTACCAATTTTTCTTGCTTGGAAGTCAATAGAAAACAAGGAACAGGATTGGTGGTGTGAGCCGTATTGACAGAGCCATCTGGATTGATCATACAATCGGAATTGCCGTGGTCGGCAATAATAATCACTGCATAATCATGAGCCAACAAGACCTCTACAACCGACTTGGTGCAGCTATCGACGGTTTCTACGGCTTTGATAGCCGCAGAGAATACACCTGTATGACCCACCATATCGGCATTGGCAAAGTTTAGACAAACAAAATTAGGTTCGTTTTCTTGGACTTCGTTAATAATTTTGTCTGTAATTTCGAGCGCCGACATTTCGGGTTTTAGGTCATAGGTTGCTACTTTTGGCGAGGCAGCCATGAGCCTTTTTTCGCCCTCAAAGGGTTGTTCTCTTCCCCCAGAAAAGAAAAAAGTAACGTGTGGGTATTTTTCTGTTTCGGCGATGCGAACTTGTGTTTGTTGTGCCTCTTGCAGCACTTCGCCCAGCGTATTGGTCAAGTTATCTTTTTCGTAAAGCACTTCTATTCCCTCAAACGACGCATCGTAGCGAGTCATCGTACAATAATAAAGCGGCAACGTTTGCATATCAAATGCAGGCAAATCTTGTTGAGTCAACGCAGTCGTTATTTGACGACAACGGTCTGTTCGGAAATTGAAACAAATCACCACATCATCGGCTTCTATATTGCCTTCGGCAACACAACTAATCGGCAATACAAACTCATCAGTCTGACCAGCTTGATAAGCGGCTTGAAGACCTTCTAAAGGATTGTCGTAGTGCGTCCCTTTGCTAGCGGTCAATAAGTCGTAAGCGAGCTTGATGCGTTCCCATCGGTGGTCTCTATCCATGGCGTAGTATCGCCCAACTAAGGAGGCAATTTGTATAGGTGTATCGTGTATAGCTGCTTGCAAATCTTGCAGATAAGCAATGCCTCCATCAGGGGCAGTATCTCTTCCGTCAGTAAATGCGTGAACATAGACGCGCTCTAATTCATGCTGTTGGGTTGCTTCGCAGAGTGCTTTCAGATGATTGATATGCGAATGAACGCCACCGTCAGATAGTAAGCCTAAAAGATGTACTTTTTTGTTATTCTTTTTGGCGTAAGCCAATGCTTTTTGGAGGACTGGGTTATCAAAAAAAGTACGTTGCTGAATCGCCAAATTGACCTTGACTAAATCTTGATAAACGACTCGTCCAGCACCAATATTGAGGTGTCCGACTTCCGAATTGCCCATTTGCCCATGAGGCAAGCCTACCAACTCGCCATGCGTAACTAACTCACTATGTGGATACTTATCGTAGAGCGAACGAATAAAAGGCGTATTGGCTTGAGCAATAGCACTTACTGTTGGGTCATTATTGATGCCCCAGCCATCAAGTATGAGCAAGGCGGTTTTGGTGTATTTTTGCATGGTATGTATATTTTGGTTCGTCCAATAAAGGACTATTGCTATTAGAATCAAAAAAAACTAGAGGAAAAACTACTACGGGATTATTTTTTTTATAAATTGTGTTACCTATTAAAACAATAGACGTATTAATGGTATTACAATAAAACGTAAGGTAGTGTTTTTGGACAATGTCTAATAAAGCATTATCTTATAATATTAAGTCATTCATAAAAAAACAAAAAAAAGATGAGTAAGTTTGATGAGAAAATAGCCCTATACAAAACAAGCATGGACAAGAAAGAAATCAAGTATGATGAGCAAAAATTGATTGCTTGTGCTAAAGCTTGTGGTCCATCTATCTACAACAACGATTCTAGCACAGTAGCTGGTTCTGACAAAAAAGAATTGGAAACGGTAAGAAATAACTACCTAATCAAAAAATTGGGTCTATCTGAAAGTGATGATTTGGATGGTATTTTGGAATACGCTTTGGACAAAATTGGCAAAAGCAATCCTAAAAAACATAGAGCTGTATTTTACTACCTTTGCTCTGAGAAAGCAGGTAAATTTCCTGCTTAATTAGAAAGTAGCAAACTTTATACAACTTTACGAATAAAAAAAAGACTTATTGACTTGTTCAATAGGTCTTTTTTGCGGTAAAAGCAAAGCGAATACACCAAAAAAAATGTATTTTGCATCTATTAAGACGAGACACCAACCACCACACTAAACAAGACAGAACGATTTGACTGAACAAGAATTGATACAGGGCTGTAGGAACAATGACCGATTGACACAAAAGGCATTGTATGAGCATTTTTCTGCGAAAATGTTCGGGCTGTGCCGTCGTTATGTCAAGACGACCGAGAACGCAGAAGAAGTATTGATGTTGGCTTTTTGCAAAGTATTCAAAAAAATAGATACTTATACGGGGGAAGGGAACTTTGAAGGTTGGATTAGACGTATTATGGTCAACGAGTCGTTGATGTTTTTGCGCAAAAATTATCGGTTCAATGAACACGCAGATGTGACAGAAATCCCGATACGAGCTGTGACCGTTAGTGTAGAAGATGAATTGGCGGCACAAGATATTCTCAATTTATTGGAGCAGTTGCCAACAGGTTATCGTACCGTTTTTAACTTGTACGTAATAGAGGGATACAAGCATAGAGAAATAGCCGAACAACTTGGAATTAGTATCAATACTTCTAAATCGCAGTTGATTTTAGCAAAAAAAAGATTGCAAAAATTAATTCGGCAAACACAAGGTTCTAGTAGCAGTCCCTAACGGCTTTTTTGGAAGAAAAAGCTATGTCTAGAATTAGTAGAAAAATAAAAATTACCAAAACAATAGAGGTTATTACGAATAGAGTTGTATAGAGGTGGCGAGATATATTTTTTGAGTAGCAAGGAAAGACGGAAATTCGTAGCCTTAGCTACGAAATTGAGTACTTGACGCTGCCTACTCGAAAAAATATATTTTCGTCGCCCTACGAATTTATTCGTAATAAACTCTAATTTACATCATAAATATTCATAGAAGTTGTTTAATAAGCCGTGATAAAATGATTGATAAGTGCTTGGAAATCAAGACGATGCTACTTTTTAATTTGGTAGCCATAGCTACCATGTTAAAAAGAGCAGAAGTATTTGGTTTTCAATGGCTTGTCAAGCGATTATTGACGACTTTTTAAACAACTTCATAGTGTAGGATACTTTTTTTAGTGAAAAAAAAGCCTACACCATCAACTTTTCATTGCTTATGAGCAGAGAGGACTATATATCCAAATTATTTATTAAGAATCAGGACAAGCTCAGCCAAGACCCTTCGCCCGACCTTTGGGCGAAGATAGAGATGGATTTGGATGCGTCGCCCCCTGTTGCTACACCCGTCAAGTCGATTGGCGTCACTAGGTACTTGATGGCTGCATCTGTTGTAGCGGTTATTGCGACGGTAGCCGTTTGGTTTCAGTTTGTATTGCCACCAGAAAACACGGCTATTGCTGCCCGAGAAATCGAGGAAACCAAGCCCGTATCCGAACATACGATGTTGCTAGAAGACGATGCACTGCCTATCAATGAGCAAGAGCAAGAGGCACTGCTAGAAGAGGAAGACAAGCAGCAGACACAGCGTATTCTGAATCGTATGTCTAAAGGTGGCGGTAGTGGTCAATCTGCGGAATCGCAGGAGATACAGATTGCGGACAAAATCGAAAAAATTGAACTAGAAGAAGTGGCAACCAAGGCGGAAGTAGTTTCTGCCATAGCATCGGAACCCACCACGACCACAGGGTACAACAATACATTGACGCAAGAAGATATCAAAGATGTGCAGGCATACAATTATGCAGCACCACCTACGATTAGCACGCAAACAGCGAATCAATACTTTGAAGGTAAGACGACTTCTAATAGCACAGCGATAATAGAAAAAGAAACGAATGTAACTCCTACGACAACTAATCGACGCAATCGCTTGCAATCGAAAAAAGCAGTACCTACGGACACCAAAAAACAGAGCGATTATGCCAACTTTATGGCAACGGCAAATCCTCGCTTGCAGATATTTGGCTGGATGCTAGGCAATTGGGTCGATAACAACGAATCGGAAGGTACTTCATACGAAAAATGGCAATTGAAAGACCGAAACACCTTGCAGGGTAAGGGCTATAAATTATCTAGCAATCAAGAACAAATGTTTGAGGAGCTGATAGAAATTAAGTTTGTACCGAATCTCAATCAAGTATTTTTGAATTTACGGATAGGCGAAAGTCAGCCCACTATTGAGTATATGTTGGTTTCGTTTGACAACGAACGCATTGTATTCAAACAATCAGCATCTAAAGCCTATCCTGATGAAGTGGTCATTCAGCGCGACCTAGACGGTTTTACGACTATCTTAATCAATAACAAAGGCTTTTTGGATGGCGAACAACAACGCTATTTGTCCAATAGAAATAGAGTATCGAATGTGCGAGCAATTCGTACCATGACGTATCAAGAATAGCTGACGGAAGCTGAGAGCATATCTTATAAATAGGAGCAGTCTTTAGACTGTTCTTATTTTTTTGATGTAGTAATATCAAGCCGCTTATGAGTAGATTTGTAGGAATAACCAGCCTGTTTTTGCTGAATTTGTGCTACATTAAAGGTAACTTTATGCTTACCTAACTGATGTTACACGAGAGATAGATTTGCCAATTGGGCAGGTCAATTATACCTCCTCTTCTTTCCATTACCGAAAGAAGCAAAGTCTAGGGCGAATAAAAGAGCGTCTACAGTTGATGCCAAGCATCAAGCCACCCAGTTCGCTTCGCTCATGCCCACATTTTCAGTAGGCTTGGTTTTTGAGCAAAAAAAAACAAATCTTTTCTTAATTCAAAACTCAAACTGTTCTTGTGTAACATTAATTACTTAATACAGAATTTAGAGAACATAAATAAGAGCGTGTCTAAATTTATACTAAATTATAAAAAATCATAATTTTAAACACGCTCTAAGGTTAACCTTCAAATCCAAAAAGACAATGATACGAATACTGATAGCAGCAATTATTTTTATGTTGTGGGCGGTTTGGGCACGCAATTATTATGTTTGTGAAGTATTGGGCGAATGTGCTCCAGCCCAAACAGATGTAGATTCGACTTACTTGCAGAATATTCCGCAAACGCTAGAGCTGATGGCAGGCGATCAGGAACTGCTCAAAGATTATCCGCAATTTTATTTCGATTATGGAAGCCACGGCTATACCTATATAGATGGCAATGAGAAATTTTTGGCAAAACTTGCTGCTTTTTTAGAAGATCACCCAGAGTCCAATCTGGTTGTAACAGGCTATTATACGCCACAAGAAAAAGAAGCCGTCGAAAAAACGCATTTCTACAACGACCTGGGAAAAGCAAGAGCCTACACGATTATCAATAAATTGATAGAAGAATATAATATACCCAAAAATCGTATCAAAGGTATCTCCAAAATGACTGCCACCAATACGATGATAGAACCACTCCAATTTGATATTGTTGGTTATGTTGCCAAAATTGTCGAAATGAATCAAGCCGATACGCTATTTTTGCAGCAGGTACAATCTTCTATTTTGGATATTACGTACAATGACAAAAATGCAAAATTTGAGTACAATTCCAAGCGATTTGCTCCAAGTGGTTCTTTTGATATTTATATTGATTCCTTGCAGTCATACTTTGCCGTCAACCCCAATGCTTATATATTGATCATAGGACATACAGATAGCAAGGGAAGCGAAGTCTATAATAAAGTACTAGGTGAGGGGCGAGCCAATTCGGTCAAGCAGTACCTACAAGAAGGTGGTATCAAAGTGCCTATCAAGGTGAAATCGGCAGGTGAAAGCCAGCCCAAAGTACCTGATGTACGTGCCGATGGTACCTACGATACCGATGCCATGGCTCAAAATAGAAGAGTCAATATATTGGTAGAGACGACGGCTGTCGAACTAGAGGAGGACTAGTTGTACTCTTGGAAATGTATATTTATGTGATTTTTGGAGAAAGGATAGAAGTTAGATATTAGACTTCCGACAATAGTTTTCTATCTCTTTGTCAATGCTTGTTTAATCTTGGTAACGTTAGTCTCAAGACCATTTCCAAAGTTATCAAAAAGCCAATTAATTAACAATTACGGAAGGAAGTACACAATTGGCATCAATAATGCTTACCTTTGTGTGCCTTAATGTGAGAAAGGGCAACCAAAACATATCGCTTGTCACCAACAGTCGTAGGACGATAGCCCGCTTGGGCATTCCATTTATACTAGTACACCAAGGAAGAGCAAGCCAACTTATTCCATAAAAATAATACATGACTTTTCAAGATTTGAAATTAAGCCAAGCCGTATTGAAGGCATTGGCAGACAAAGAATACACTAATCCTACCCCTATACAAGCTAAAGCAATTCCGTTGGTACTCGACCAACAAGACGTATTGGGCTGTGCCCAAACAGGAACAGGTAAAACCGCTGCTTTCGCTATTCCAATTATCGAATTGCTCGAAAAAAGCAAAGCTAAACAAAACAGCAAAACAAAAAAAATCCGCTCTTTAATTGTAACGCCTACTAGAGAATTGGCGATACAGATTGGCGAAAATATTGAAGCATACGCTAAATATACAGACATTCGTCACACTGTTATTTTTGGTGGCGTGAAACAAAATCGACAAGTAAACCGCATCAAAGCAGGGGTCGATGTATTGGTAGCTACTCCAGGTCGATTGTTAGATTTGATCGGACAACGTCACATTAGTCTTAACGATATTGAGGTATTTGTACTCGATGAAGCGGACAGAATGCTTGATATGGGCTTCATTAATGATATTCGCAAATTATTGCGTTTGTTGCCAGCCAAAAGACAATCGTTGTTTTTCTCGGCTACTATGCCAGACAATATTCAGACGCTGTCTAGACAAATTCTGAACAATCCTAAAAAAGTAGAAGTGGCTGCAGTTTCTTCTACCGCAGAAACAATTCAACAGTACTTGTACTATACCGACAAGCACTCCAAAAAAGAGTTGTTGATGCACATTCTGCAAGATGAAGAACTCGAACAAGTTTTGTTGTTTTCTAGAACAAAGCATGGTGCTGACAAAATTGTTCGCTCGCTGAAACAAAAAAATATCAATGCTGCTGCCATTCATGGCAATAAATCGCAGGTACAACGTCAGAAAGCACTCAAAGCATTCAAGGAAAATGATGTACGTGTATTAGTAGCGACAGATATTGCAGCTAGAGGAATTGACATCAACGAATTGCGTCACGTTATCAATTATGATATTCCAAATATTTCGGAAACTTATGTGCATAGAATAGGGCGTACAGGACGTGCAGGAAAAGAGGGTGTTGCTATTTCTATCTGTGAGCCAGAAGAAAACGCAGACATCAGAGCTATCGAAAAGTTGATCAATATGAAGATTGAAATTATCAAAGATAATCCTTTCCCACAGACAACTAAGCCAATGACGGCAGCCGAAAAGAAAGAAGCAAACAAAGCTAAACAACGCAAAAAACAAGAATTTTTTGCCAATAGAAAAAAGAACAGCACTAGAAGTGGCAACACTGGTGGACGAGGTAACGGGAACGCTTCAAGAAACAAAAGCAGCCGACCAAAAAGTAAAAATAGAGGTTAATAAATAACGTCGATACAAAGCATTTTTTTTGGGGAAAGATAGTAGCAATCAATTTGATTGTTGCTATCTTTTTTTTTACAAAAAAAATAGCTCATCTGCAATAAGCAGACAAGCTAGTGGATGGGTTGTTGGTATATCTTAGATTATTCTATTTCTTCTTTTGTGTTTGTTAATGTTATACAAACATTCAATCAAAATTGAAGCCAAAAAGCTAAAAAACAAAAAAAGAATCATTATTTGTTCAATAGAGGTTACTATGAATTAATCTGAATAAAGGTAAAGGGAGAGTTTTTTTTGATACTAATCAGAAAAAGATATTTTCTTTACCATAAGAATTAATTCGTAATAACCTCTAATATTGTAGAAGGCTCAGCGCTTTCTGTTGTTGACTCAATGTGCGGCATATTTGCAAATAAAGCCTTTAATTATTCCTTAATTGTACTACAATTAGTAGTATTGTGCTGATAAGATTGATATTTTTAGAAGTATCAATAATATTCGGTATATTTTGACTAAAATCTAGCAGAGTAGCTGTTTCTATTTTTTGAACAATTTCTGCGTATTGCAATTCAACATAATTATTCCAACTTCATGAGTTTTGTCTATCCTTGGTTTTTGTGGGCGTTAGCTGCTTTAGCGATTCCTATTATCATACACTTGTTTCATTTTCGTCGATTCAAGACTGTCTATTTTACCAATGTTCGATTCCTAAAGGAAGTCAAAGAACAAACTTCTGCACGTGCCAAAGTGAAGCACCTCTTGGTGTTGCTAGCACGTATGTTGGTGCTGGCTGCCTTGGTTTTGGCTTTCGCAATGCCTTATATACCTAGCCCTGGAGGCACGGTCAAAGAGGGTAGCAAAGATGTGAGTATTTTCTTTGATAACTCCTTTAGTATGGCTGCCGAATCGGAAGATGTACGCCTGCTGGAGAAAGCTCGTACACGTGTGCAAGAAATTGTATCCGCCTACACCACCGAAGACAAAATACAAATCATAACGGCTGATTTTGAGGGGCGTGATCAACGATTGCTCTCCAAAGAAGATGCGTTGACTCGACTACAAGAAGTACAAATATCGCACAACGTAAAACCATTGTCCAAGGTATTAGCTCGCCAAAAGCAAGCCCTGAGTAGTGGCAAAAATGCCAACAAAGAAGTGTATATGGTTTCTGATTTTCAGAAAAATATTACTGATTTGGAAGTGTATAACGATACAACGGTTAACTTAACATTGGTGCCGTTGCAATCGGTGCAGAACCAGAATGTGGCAATCGATACCGCTTGGTTTCAGTCGCCTGTACAGAGTCTCAACCAGCCAAATCCTTTGGTAGTTAAGATACGCAATCTCTCAACAAGCGAAATACCAAATGTACGCTTGAGTTTGTCTATCAAAGGACAATCAAGACCTATTGGTACACTGACGATACCTGCCCAAACAGCGGTGTATGATACCATAGATGTACCTGTACTAGAGACAGGTTGGCACGAAGCCAAAATTACAATTACCGATTTTCCGATAGAATTTGACAACGATTATTACTTTGCGTTCAATGTCGATGAGCAAGTAGATATATTGCAAATATATGGCACTACGCCCAACCGTTTTGTATCGGCTAGTTTCAAGGATAACGATTATTTTAAGTCAACGACTCAATCGGTCGGTAAGTTGGATTATTCCCAGTTTTCGAGCTACGACTTGATTGTACTGGACGAATTGGTCAATATCCCTTCGGGCTTGGCAAGTGAACTATATGGTTATGCCAAAGATGGGGGCAATGTGGTGATTTTTCCGCACCCTGAGGCTCAATTGACCGACTACGGCAACTTGACACGCACCTTCAATGCAAACAGCTATGCCGCTCTCGAAAAGAAAGAGCGGAAAGTATCGTTTATTAATTTTGAAGAATTTATTTTTAATGATGTCTTTGAAGAGCGTCGCAATAATCTAAAGCTGCCTGTATCGCAATCTAATTTCAAAATAGCAAAGCGTGCCACGAGTGGCGAAGAAGTGATTTTGCGTTATAGAGATGGCAATACCTTTGTAGGCAAATACCGCACAGGCAAGGGGCATTTGTATTTGAGTGCGGTTCCTTTAGGAATAGATTACTCTAACCTAGTGAGTGAAAATGGCGAAATATTCGTACCCATGCTTTACAAAATGGCACTTTCTACGACCAGTGCCGACAAAATTGCTTACACCATTGGCAAAGATGCCGTGCTAGAGACGGAAGCACGTACGTCCAATGCCGAAATGGTCTATAAACTGAAAGGTTCGCAAGAAGAGTTTATACCCGAACAGCGTAATATTGGCACCAGAACCATATTGGGTATCAATAATCAAATCAAGCAAGCAGGTTTCTACAATTTATACTTGAATCCCGAAAAAACATTGGACAAATTTGCCTACAATTATGACCGAAAAGAATCTTATTTGGAGTTTTATAATTCTACGGAATTGGGGAATCTAGTCGGCAATCAAGTGGCAATTGTAGAGGGAACGAATACGCAAGATTTTGCCGATACCATTACGATGCAGAGCAAGGGGACGCCCCTTTGGAAATGGTGTTTGATTATCGCTTTGGTGTTTTTATTAGTAGAAACATTGCTGTTGCGTGTCTGGAAAGTTTAAAACCAATGGTGGGCGGTTATTTTGTTTGATTGTTGATTTTTGCCCTTGCAGGGCAATTGTTGAGTCAATTATAACTTGAACAGAGCTCGAAGAGCGAACAAACAATTGCTCGAAAGAGCGAATAAAATAAGGTAATTATGAAAATTCTACATACCGCTGATTGGCATTTAGGACAGAAATTTCATTTCAAAAATAGAGAAAAAGAGCATCAGTTTGCTTTAGATTGGCTGTTGGAAACGATTCAATCGCTGGAAATTGATTTGCTGATTGTGGCAGGAGATATTTTTGATATGGACAATCCGCCAAACTATGCCCGCAAGTTGTATTACAATTTTTTGCAACGGCTCAATACTACTTGTTGTCAAGAAGTGGTTATAGTAGCAGGTAACCATGATTCTGCCAATATGCTGGAAGCTCCCAAAGATTTATTGCAGCTTTTTAGGGTGCATGTAGTGGGGCATATTACGGACAACCGTTCGGAGCAAATTATAGAAATAAAAGATAAAGAGGGCAATTTGAAAGCTGTAGTCGGTGCGGTTCCTTACTTGCGTGACCGAGATATTCGGCATAATGTGGCAGGCGAAACGAGCGAGGAGCGAGCCAGTATCCTCAAACGTGGCATTCGTCAGCATTACGAAGAGATAGAAACCGAATTGGCGGTTTATCAAGACAAAAATGTACCGATAATCGTTACAGGACACCTTTTTGCGGCAGGTGGTGATCGTGGCGACCGCATCAATAGAATTCATATTGGCAGTTTAGACGTGATTGATGCATCTAGTTTTTCGGAGCAGTTTGATTATGTGGCATTAGGGCATTTACATCGAGTGCAACAGATAGACAAAAGTCGTCCTATTTGGTATTCGGGAGCGTTGATTCCGCTAGATTTTAGCGAATTGAATTACCAACAATCGGTTATTTTGGTAGAATTTGAGGGGAAGCAAATTACGAATAGAAAATCTATAGCGGTAGCACTCCAACGCAAGTTGCGACACTACAAAGGCGATTTGGAATATATCAAAGCGAAGTTGTCGAATTTGGATACCGCTGGAGGTTTGCCAACTTGGCTCAAATTGGAAGTCGAAACAGACTTATCGTTGACAGCTATTGGGAGCGATTTGGAGGAGATACTCAAAGATAAATCAGCGGAAATTATATTGCTACAAAAGCCTAGAAATACCGCTGCACAGCAAGAAGCAGCCGAGCAGCTTATTGTGAGTTTGCAAGATTTGGATACGCTTCAAGTCTTTGAGCAATGTATAGAACAAACAGCGAGCGTTTCGGCAGAAGAAGTAACGGAACTAAAAGGCAGTTTTAAAGAGTTGTTGAACTGGATGCAAGAACGAGATGAAGAGTAAATTTGGCTGATGTAAAAAAAATCCCAACATGACCCAACAAGAAATCCTAAAAAAAGTGCCTTGGCGAGATCTCCGAGAAATGTCAAAAAATGAAATAATAATTGAAAATAATTTGACGCTTCCATGGTTGTTCTTGTCCTTACTATTGGCTTATCACGAGCATTATTTTTTGGCATTACCATTTTCTGGATTCTTTTTCCTAACAGGTTTACGACAAGTACACAATGGTTTTCACAATGCTTTAGGTACCAATCGTTTTTTGACTTGGCTAACCCTTTATCTCAACAGTATATTGATGATTAGTTCGGTTCATGCGATTGAGTTCAATCATTTGAGGCATCATCAACACTGTTTGTCGCCAGATGACTACGAAGGCAAATCGGCAACCATGACTTGGTATGGAGCCATATTATATGGCCCTATACACGTATTCAAAATTCATGAAGTGACGTGGAAGTTAGGCAATAAAATGTATCGACGAAATATGCTATTGGAACTGTTTTCTATTAGTACTTTTGCAGCACTTGTTTTCTATTTCCAAATTCCGTGGCTGATTTATCACGTGTCAGTAATGGTATTTGGTGAGTTGTTGATGTCGTTTTTTGCGGTATGGTTGGTGCATCACGACACACACGAAAGTCCAGACTTCGCAAGAACTCAACGAGTAGGCTGGAAAAATAAATTGACTTTCAATATGTTTTATCATTTGGAACATCATTTGTTCCCTGCGGTTCCTACCACCAAATTGCCCGAATTAGCAAAGAGAATTGACCACTTTTTGCCCGAAATAAATAAAAAAAATACCTTTTAGACACGTTATTAGACTCAACTCTTGTTTTTCATGAAATACCTGTTACTTTTTTGCTGCTTTTTTAGTTTGTTGCCCATGGCAATGGCTTGCAATAGCCAGATACACCACTCGGTGTTGAGCCATTATAATCATGCACACGTGATTGTGCGAGCCAAGGTCGTCAAGGTCGGAAACCCCAATAAAAAAAATTATAGTTTTGAAGTAGTAAATAAGGAAGAGCGTAGCTTTTTTGTGAAGTTTGAGATAGAGCAAACGTACAAAAATACAACCTTGGAAACAACGGAAATTATTGTCGGGAAATCGCCCGATGATTATGCGGAATATGAAGTGGGCAAAACCTATTTGATTCATGCGTACCCTGATGCCCGCTACGATTTTCTGCTGGTTGGGCAAGGTATATTGTGCAGCGATAGTACTGCCATGGCGGCGTATGAGTTTATGTATAGTATGCCACTAAATTACACAGGTTATATCGAAGAAATATCGAAATTTGGGCGAGTGCGTGCCGCAGGTAAGCTAGTCAATGGTATCGCTGAAGGCGAATGGAATTATTATGGATGGAGTGGCGAGCTGCAAATCAAAGGCAGTTATGAAGAGGGCGAAGAACTAGGCGAGTGGCAATATTATCACCATACAACCGATGCAGCTTATTTGATATTGGAACAAATCTATTCGGGGGCTTATTACGAGTGGAGTCAAGAATATAAATTGGTGGCGATGGATAGCAATTTGGTCGGCAAGTTCAATAAAAGTATTACCTATTTGCTAGAAGGAAAACCGATGGTAGAGCGTTATTATTATAATCAAAAAATACTGCAACAAACGGCTCAATTTCGCCAAGGTTTTTTGAATGGTACCGAAAATACGTTTGCAGAAAATGGCGACACGCTGAGTCAATACACTTTTGAGCGTGGTCGTTTAGAAGGAGCTTTTTTTAGTGTACAGCACTTGCCTAGTAAAGAGGGGGTAACCTTGCGTGTAGTAGGACGTTATCATCAAGGAAAAAAACAAACAGAAACACATTGCTACTATGAAAATGATGTGCTGTATAGCGAAAAGAAAATTATAGAAGCAGGTAAATTGATTGAGTAATATTATGGACGCAATTTTTGAAGCAATAGTGGTGCCGATTTTAGGACTGATAGTCCGTCTATATGGCTACATACTTGGTTATTGGATGGATTTGTGTTCGCTGATAGCAGGCAAAAAAATTGCCTTTGGCTACAATAATAAAAAAGAATTTGGAGACAAAGGTTTGTTGACTTTTGGTATCTTAGTTTTTTCAATGCCTTGTTATTTCTTATTTGGTTGGGTAGGAGGCTTTTTTTTGGTTTTTTAATACTGTCTGCTGTTATGATTTTTGGGCAGTTGATTATTAGGTTAGTTACAACCAATGAGAAGGCAAATGATGACTTATTGGATAATTGATTTATAACTTTGTATTCTTTTATTCTGCTTGGCACAAAACTAGCTATGAATAGAGGTTATTACGAATAGATTCGTATGTCAAGAAAAATATCTTTTTCCGATTCATTTCATAAATGCTCGACTCATAGCTAAGGCTATGTAATCCACTAGTGGCACTCTTCGCTAGATGTTCTCTGAACATCTACCCTTTGGGTTCGCTCGTGCGTGTGCGTTTATTTCATCAATCAAAAAAATCTATCTTCTTGCCCTCATACAACTCCATTCGTAATAACCTCTAATATAAAAACAATTCCTTAACACAAAACTAGAAATTATGAAAACCAGTATTTTGACTACCTTTTGTTTGTTTTTATTAGGCAGTAGCCTATCTGTAATGGCTCAATCTGTTGACGACCCTGAGACACCTTATCACGACCAAGAAGTTGGATTGCTCAAAAAAGGCAGCAAGTATATAGACGCCTACCAAAAAGCGTACAAAAAGAAAAACGGCGAAATGCCCAAGCTGAATTTTGAAGAAGCAGAGCTGGTTGGATTGGATTTGAGAGGTATGAACCTCGAAAATGCGAATTTTAAAAATGCTGATTTACGAGGCGTGAAATTTGGAACGAAACCCTCTAAATTGGTACCCGAATACGATGACGAAAAGCGATTGATGGAAAATGAAACACCACCAGTACCTGCGTCTAATCTGAAAGGAGCCAATTTGCAAGGGGCAGACATGGGCGAATATAACAAAGAAGTAGCCGATTTGAGTTTGGTCAATCTCGAAAATGCCAATCTTTCGGAAGCAGATATGACAGGAGCAAAGTTTGTCAAAACAAATCTGAGACGTGCCAACCTCTCTGGAGCAAGTTTAGTAGGTTGCAATTTCCGTAAGGCAGACATGACACTTGCTGATATTTCGGAAGCAGATGTCGAAAACTGTACGTTTGATCGTACGATTATGATTCAGACTAATATGGCTGGCACTAATGTGGACGAAGCCGTAATGGAAAAAGTTATTTTGACCAAAAAAGCATTGGAAGATAGTAAAAAAAGAGCCGATAAAGACGAAGATGGTTTTTAGAAAATAGATTACTTTTGAGGGTTTACATAAAGCAAACGCCTCTTTGTACACAAGTACAGAGAGGCGTTTTATCGTTTAGTAGGTAGTTAACGTAAGTGCCCATTACTTATGTCCACTTACTTAGAATTTCTATTACCACTTCAATTTTCCCTTGCCTTCTACGTCCCAAAAAACACCGGATTCAAAATCACCCGTTATGAATTTGGTAATTCGTTTAGCGGATTCTTTGGGTGTCAGATTGCCGTTTTCGTTCATAGGCGAAATATTAGTTTTGACAAATCCAGGGTGAATAATGGCTACTTTTTGGTCATCAGCCAAGCGATCGACCATGATGCTGGCATACATATTTAGACCTGCTTTGGATACTCGGTAGCCAACAGAATCCGTCCGTTTTCTATCGTCGATAGAGCCCATTCTGGAAGAGATAAAAACAACGGTTGCACCTGTGCGCAATTGTTTTTCGAGAACTTCTGTTACGAACACCGTACCCGTCAAGTTGACGGCAAGCGTTTGTTCGAAGGTATGGCGAGAAGGTCGAGAGGTATTGAGATCAGGACCAATTCCTGCATTATTAATCAATAAGTCAATTTTGATACCTTTCTGTTCTATTTTTTTGCCGAGGCTCTCTACTGTCGTGTGGTTGGAGAGGTCAAGGGCAAAACTCTCAAAATTTTCGTTTTCAATAGCGTCAACCGTTCCGTTTCGGCTGGTGCCATAGACTTTGTAGCCGTCTTTGAGTAGTTGTTGAGCCAATGCCAATCCGATGCCATTACTGGCTCCTGTTATAAATGCTGTCTTTTCCATAGTGATTTTTTTTGATGGTTGTTTTATTTTAATAAAAGGAAAAATAACAGCAAAAGGTTTAGCAAAAAAGAGAAGATAGGATTGAAAGGGAAAAATAAAGCTCAAAAGAACCATAGACTGAGTCTAAATAAGATTATTAGTTATAATAATTGCCTAAAAAAATGTATTTTCGCACGAGACAGATGGACTAGAACTACTACTAATACAATTGGCAGCAAGCTACCCATTGAGCATATTTTTTACTAATCCAATAAAGATATTATCCATACTATGGCATTTGATATTGATATGATAAAGAAGCACTACGCTTCTTTGCCTTCTAAGATTGAGGCAGCACGCAAACAATTGGGCAAACCATTAACGTTGTCCGAAAAAATCTTGTACTCTCACCTTGATCCTACTTCTAAACTGAATGATTACGAGCGTGGAGAAGACTATGTTTATTTTTCTCCTGACCGTGTAGCGATGCAAGATGCTACCGCTCAAATGGCTTTGTTGCAGTTTATGATGGCTGGCAAAGCGAAAGTAGCCGTACCTTCTACTGTACACTGTGATCACTTGATTCAGGCGAAAGTAGGAGCAGGTGCCGATTTGGAAAGAGCTAATGACAGCAACTCTGAAGTGTATGACTTCTTGAGTACAGTATCGGATAAATATGGTGTTGGTTTCTGGAAACCAGGTGCTGGTATTATTCACCAAATTGTACTCGAAAATTATGCTTTCCCTGGTGGAATGATGATTGGTACGGATTCGCACACTGTGAATGCAGGTGGTTTGGGTATGGTTGCTATTGGTATTGGTGGTGCTGATGCTGTAGATGTGATGGCTGGCTTGCCTTGGGAGCTCAAAATGCCAAAATTGATTGGTATCAAATTGACTGGTAAATTGAACGGCTGGACGGCTGCAAAAGATATTATCCTCAAAGTAGCAGGTATTATTGGTGCTAAAGGTGGTACTGGTTATATCGTAGAATATTTTGGTGAGGGTGCTGTTAACTTGTCTTGTACAGGTAAAGGTACTATTTGTAACATGGGAGCAGAAATTGGAGCAACCACTTCTACTTTTGGTTACGATGATTCGATGAAACGCTACTTGGAATCTACTGATAGAGCAGATGTAGCTGAATTGGCAGAATCTGTAAAAGAACATTTGACTGGTGATGCTGCTGTATATGCTGACCCTGAGAAATATTTCGATCAAGTTATTGAGATTAATCTTGATACACTAGAGCCGCATATCAACGGACCTTTCACGCCAGACCGTGCTTGGCCTATTTCTGAGTTTGCACAAGCAGTAAAAGACAATGATTTTCCTACCAAATTATCAGTAGGTTTGATCGGTTCTTGTACCAACTCTTCTTACGAAGATTTGACGCGTGCCGCTTCTATTGCACAGCAAGCAAAAGATAAAAATCTAAAAGTAAAAGCAGAATTTACTGTAACTCCTGGTTCTGAATTGGTACGTTATACCGCAGAGCGTGACGGCTTATTGGATACCCTAGAGGATATTGGAGCAATGGTATTAGCCAATGCTTGTGGTCCTTGTATCGGTATGTGGGATAGAGTTGGAGCAGAGAAAAAAGAGAAAAATGCAATTATCCACTCGTTCAATAGAAACTTTGCGAAACGTGCCGATGGTAACCCCAACACGCAAGCGTTTGTAGCTTCTCCTGAGTTGGTAACAGCTATGACCATTTCTGGTAATATGTTGTTCAATCCATTAACCGATACTTTGACCAATGAGAAAGGCGAAGAGGTAAAATTGGATCCTCCAACAGGTATGGAATTACCTCCAAAAGGATTTTCAGTAGAAGATGCTGGTTATCAAGCACCTGCTAAAGATGGTTCTGCTATCGAAGTAACTGTTAATTCAGATTCTAGCCGTTTGCAATTGTTGACTCCATTCAAGAAATTGGATCAAGGACAATTGAAAGGAATGCGTTTGTTGATCAAAGCAAAAGGAAAATGTACGACTGACCACATTTCTATGGCTGGACCTTGGTTGACTTACCGTGGACACTTAGAGAATATTTCTCAAAACTGTTACATCGGAGCCGTTAACTACTTCAACGAAGAAACAAACAATGTAGCCAACTATACAGATGGCAACAAGGCAGAATATATGCCTGTACCTGATTCGGCTATCAAATACCAAAATGCTGGTATTGGTACTGTTGTTTTCGGTGAAGATAACCTTGGAGAAGGTTCTTCAAGAGAGCACGCTGCTATGGAGCCACGTTTCTTGGGTGTCAAAGCGGTTATCGTAAAATCTTTTGCTCGTATTCACCAAACTAACCTTAAAAAACAAGGTATGTTGGCATTGACTTTCGTCAATCCTGAAGATTACGACAAAGTACGTCAAGATGATACGATTGATATTCTTGGATTTGATGCGTTTGCACCAGAGCAAAACTTGACTATCGTGCTACACCATGCAGATGGCAGCGAAGAGCGATTTGAAGTAGAACATACGTACAACAAATCTCAAATTGATTGGGTTACAGAAGGTTCTGCACTCAACAAAATACGTAAAGATCAAGGACTATAAAATAGCCTAAGTTTTTATGATAAATTATAAAAGGAAACAAGCTGCGGCTTGTTTCCTTTTTTTTTGAATAGAGGAATAGATTTATAAAAAAAAAGCCCTTTCGGACATCAATAATGTCTGAAAGGGCTTTTTGATATAAAAAAAATGCGTAAGCAAATCTTACATTAAACCAAGTGGTTTAGCAAACTTAGTCATTTCGCCCAAGTTGCTTACTTTTAGCTTACCGAACATCACCGCTGTCATTGGGTTTTGTTCTTTATTGATGATTGCCATCAATGTCTTGTCAGAAGTATTGATGGTACATTTAGATTCTCCATTTAGACCTTCCGTTACCGAAAAGTTGCCATCTTGGATTACTCCTGTAAAATCGCCACCATTGTTGCCAGAAATTTTGAAGTGAAAAACAGTATTGCCTTTATCCGCCAATGCTTCTGGATTTATTCTTTCAGGAAAGCCTAAGATAAATTCTCTTGCAGTCATAATAAGTTATATTTTTTCTATTATAATAATGTAGTAGTAATCAAGTTGCGAACAACTATATTGATTAGCTAGGGCTAAAGTAAAACTTATTCTACAGCTTTTGCAACATCCACTGATAAATATGGTCTAAGACTTCTAATTTTTCGGGTTCGTTATGCAATTCATGTCTAAAACCTTCCCATAGTTTGAGTGTGACATCTCCTTGCACCCCCATCGAAAACTTGCGAGTAGCTTGATGACTCGTAATACCGTCTTCTGTGCCATGCGTCAATAATAAAGGCGTTTCTATTTTGCCTGTATAAGCTAGGGTATCTTCTCCTGCTTGAAGCATCTTGATAGCGGTCTCAAAAGTAACCTTGCTGTGTACCAATGGGTCGCTCAAGTAAGCTTTTACTACCAGTTCATCTCTAGAAAGTAGCGACGGATCCAATTGATTGTCTTGTGTGAAACTAGGTAGGAGAGGACGTAGCATTTTGCCAACAAAAAGAAGTGCTTTGGGGGTTTTGAAAGCAGGTTGCAACAACGGAGAAGTTGCTATCACTCCTTTGAATACTTTGGGGTGATGGTGTACCAAATAATCCAATACAATACCGCCACCCATACTGTGTCCGTACAAGAAAACAGGTAGGTCAGTATATTTTGTTTTGGCTTCTTGATAGAGTTGCTTGATATCATCAAACACTTCTTCGTACTGATTGATATGTCCTCTTTTGTTGCCAGATTTGCCATGTCCAGAACGGTCGTTAGCCAATACGACCCAACCATAATACGTAAAAAACTCTGCTACATGTTCGTAGCGGCTAGAGTGTTCGCCTAAGCCATGAATCAAGACAACAACGCCTACGGGTTTATTAAATTTTGAGGTTTCGGGTTGCCAACCTTGGGCATATATTTGTATATTGCTAGGGCTTTTCCAGCCAAATTCATAATGTTGCATGATGATAGGTATTAGACTTTTGAAAGCTAGATTTTTTCAATATTGTAGCAATAGCTACTATCCAACCAAGATAATAAAAATAGATGAGACACCGAGGAAAACACGCTAATGACGATAAAATTTTTGCTACTAAATGGCATACTATTTTTGCTGATGCCGCAGAGGATTTGTCTTATTTGTTGGGGCGGAACTATGGACTAAAGTCTGCTTTGGCACTAGTTGGTAATAAATATCAACTGAACAGCCGACAACAGCGAGCATTGAGTTTGATTACGGCACCAAGTACGCATATTATTAGCCGAAAGGCAAAACAAGTATCGGCTGCGACATTGCAAAATAAAAATATTTTGATTGATGGCTACAATCTGTTGATTAGTGTCGAGGCGGCTCTTTCGGGTGGTTATGTTTTTGTATCGCAAGATGGCTGCTATCGAGATATAGCGAGTGTACACGGTACGTACAAGCGTGTAGAAGAAACGGCAGCAGCGATTGGATTGATAGACAAATATATCAAAAAATTAGGCGTAAAACATACCCAATGGTATTTTGATGCTCCTGTTTCTAACTCTGGCAAGCTCAAAACATTTTTGTATGAATATACGATGGCAAATAACTGCCATTGGGACATTGATTTGGTCATGAATCCTGATACAACATTGGTGCAAGCCAATCAAATAACCGTTAGTTGTGATTCTTGGATTGTCGATGAAGTCGATGCTTATTTTGATTTGGCAGGACATATAATTAAGGAATTGCCGCAGGCAAATGTATTGAATTTTTTTGTACCTTTGAGAGACTGAAATAGTGGGAGGTTTTTTAGTGAGCTCATTTAGAAGTGCCTCCGACCATTCAACATAAAACTTGAATTTAAAGATAAAATAACAACCATGAAAGAAGCATATATAATAGATGGAATCCGTACGCCAATTGGCAATTTTTGTGGTTCCTTGTCCACTGTTCGCACCGATGATTTGGGAGCGATTGTACTCAAAGAAATAGTAGCCCGTAACCCCAATATTCCTGCTGATGCTTATGCTGATGTGATAATGGGCTGTGCCAATCAAGCAGGAGAAGACAACCGCAACGTAGCTCGTATGTGCAGCTTATTGGCAGGATTGCCGTACTCGGTACCCGGTGAAACCGTCAACCGTTTATGTGCTTCTGGAATGTCAGCAATCATACATGCCAATAGAGCGATTAAGGCAGGTGACGGAGAAGTATTTATAGCTGGTGGTGTCGAAAATATGACTAGAGGGCCGTGGGTGACTTCCAAGGTGTCGAAGCCTTTTGGGCGTGATGCACAAATGCACGATTCGAGTTTTGGTTGGCGTTTTGTCAATCCTAAAATGCACCAAATGTATGGCACTGACGGAATGGGCGTGACGGCAGAAAACTTGGTGGAGATGTACAACATCAGTCGTGCCGACCAAGATAAATTTGCTTATTGGTCGCAAATGAAAGCTGCTGCTGCTCAAAAAAGTGGTCGGTTGGCAGAAGAAATTGTGGCGGTATCTATTCCACAACGCAAAAAAGACCCGATTATATTTAATCAAGATGAGTTTATCAAACCAAATACTAGCTTAGAAGTATTGGGCAAATTGCGTACTGCTTTTCGCAAAGAAGGCGGTTCGGTTACGGCTGGTAATGCGTCTGGGCTCAATGATGGGGCAGCCGCTGCCATCATAGCTTCGGGTGGAGCGGTCGCTCAATATAAACTCAAACCGTTGGCTCGAATTGTGTCCTCGGCAGTGATTGGTGTAGAGCCTCGCATTATGGGAATTGGTCCTGTCAAGGCGAGCCAACTGGCACTCCAAAAAGCAGGTTTGACGCTAGATGATATGGATATTATCGAACTGAATGAGGCATTTTCGGCACAAGCATTGGCTTGTACACGTGCATTAGGTTTGGCAGATGATGATGCTCGTATCAATCCCAATGGTGGAGCGATTGCAATAGGTCACCCTTTGGGCGTGACGGGTACACGTATTGTGCATTCGGCAGCTTTAGAATTGCAACGCACTCAAAAACGCTATGCTTTGATAACGATGTGTGTCGGTGTCGGGCAAGGTTATGCTACGATTATTGAGCGTGCTTAGTGGGAATACATCTTGGATTCATAAAAAAAGTATCTAAACCAAAGGTTTAGATACTTTTTTTAGAGCGTGATACAACAAATACCTAAGGTTGGTATTTCAATATATCAGTACGACCAAAAAGCCATAAATTATGGTAGGTGTCGGCAATGATTTTTCGGATTTCCAAGCCGTAGGGTTGAGCGTGTTTTTTCCATTTTTTATCTTGGTAAGACCAAATAACATTTTCGCCAGTAACCCAAACCGTTTGGTCAGGACTGATGGTAATATGCTGTAAACCTTCGCATTTTCTCAAAAGTGTTCGCTTGCCACTTTGGTAATCTACTTTTTCGATACCTCTATTACTGACCAACCACGTATTGTTTTCGTTGTCTATTGCTTTGTCGCTAAACAAGGTGTAGTTTTTATTTCGTAAAGTTTCTATCGTCCATTTGTTGGCAGCATCTAGCTTGAAAATATAAGATTGTTTGGAGCGAGTACTCGTGGCAAAAACAGCCGTATAGTCTTTTGTTCTGTAAACGTGTGTAATTTCATCAATGGGACATTTTGCAAATAAAGGATTTTTAAAAAAATCGTAGAGTTCCAATTTTTCACCATCGAAATAATGCAAATAAGAATCGCCCTTTGTCCCAAACCACATTCCTGTTATATCTTGATACAATATTTCATCATGCGAAAGCATATACAACTCAGGGTGAAATTGATATTCCAAGGTATCTAATTTATTGTTTTTCCAACGCAACACTCTATAGATTTCATCATCATCTTCGATGACTGAATAAGTAGCCTCTTTTTGGTGGTAAATATAATAGGTAGAAGCGGAGCTAATCAATTGTTTTTTTCCATCAGTATAACGGGAGATTCCGTTTGTATTAGCAATCCATCGACTGTTATCTACTGGATTGAATTGAAGTACATCAACATAAGAAGACGAGATAGAATCCCAGTGATTTTCTTGATAATGGAGGATTTTTGTATAGGCATTGCACCAAAGAGTGCCTTTGTGGTCGAGTGTGATTTGTGGCAGTTCTATTTCTGAAGCCATTATCTGTGTATTGCTAGGCTGTAAGTTGATTTGTTGCCACTGCTGGTCGGTGTACTGAAATAATTCTTCTTTGGCATCAACAAAAAAGCTTGCCCAGAGTGTACCATTAGGAGCTTTTTTGACTCGGTTGATGGTGCCATATCTATTTGATTTTGTTATAGGGAAAGTAGAGTGAAGCGTAGTTTTTTCTCCATCAAATAGATAAAGTTTATGCTCACTTTCAAACAATATGGTTCCTCTATCTTGCAATAAATTGTCGGAGTAGCTCTTATGAAATAAATACTTAGAAGGATCTTTTTCTATCCACGTTCCGTTCTCCAAATAAAATAGAGCATCTTCCTCTTCTTCGTCTGCCACCACCCAAAGCCTATCTTGTTTGTCCAAGAAAATGCTATAAATAAAGGCTTCAGGGTTGGGAAGTGTGTAGGCTTGGATGTTTTCGCCATCAACTCGTACAACAGTAGCATCTTGATATAACCAAACAACCTGCTCTTCGCTGATAATCCAATCGGTGTATTGGGGAGTGATAGGCAGGGCAATCGCTTGCCATTTTCGGTCGATATATTTTTCGAGTAAGTCACCCGTAGTACGATAAATAATACCGTTTTTTTCTTTTAAATAAGTACCTTTTTTTTGCTGAAAAGCAAATTTCCATTTATTCGACTTTTGGTCAATCGTCCACCAGTCAATGCCTTTTTTATTGTCTTGAACTGCCCAAATCGTTTTATTTTTATCAACCCCAATGGCATCAAATTCACTAGCAACACTGCCTACTTGGTTGAGCAAGTTATAGCGATGCAGCTCTTTGCCCGAAATATCATAAACCAACACGCCGCCACTACTAGCAATCCAAATTTGATTGTCAACAAAACAAAAATCATTGAGGTATTCGTCACTATTGAATATTTCCCATTGTTGGGCAACTAGCATATTGCTCCAAAGGAGCAAGCAAAAGATAAGTAAGTTTTTCATGGTGTTTTTTTATGATGAGAAAAGGATTATTTCGTAGGAGGAATATAGCGAAGTAAGCCATTGTATCCTGCAAACCAGAGGTGTCCATTACCATCTATTTTGAATCCATCGAAATAAAATTGAAAAGGAAAATTATGGTATTGTTGGATACCATTTTTTATAGAAAAAAGTTGGGTTTCATTCGCTGCCCAAACAGTTTGATTGGGTGCGATGTCAAGACTTTTCATTTCTTGATTAAATAATGTTACTACCCTCCAGTCACCTGTTTGATAGTCTATATTTAGGAGGCTGCTAGTGTTACTCAGCTTCTTGGAACGCTTGAACTTTATTTTTTTGTCTTTTGAATAGCTTGTTCTGGTGGGATAATCTCTGGTCAAGAACCAAGTATTTTTTTGATTATCAACTACAGCTTCTTGCAGTTCAAGTTTTCGATACATAGTCTGGTCGACCGTAATTTTTTTGTTAACATATTGTCGCCAGATAAGTAGGTCGAAATTGCTCTTATCAAACGTGACAACTCCCAAGTGCGTCTTAGTGCCATATACCCATTCGACTTCTTGTTTATTAGGCTGATAACCTTGCGATGTTGGGAAATTGAATGTACTTAAGTGTTGTCCATCAAAAGTACGAAGGATTGTATCTCGTACATAATTTAAATAGAGCATGGTACTGTCCTGATGACAAATACTTCCTAGATAAGTACTATGTCTATAGCCACCATGTCTTATGTCAGCATTAGTTACAAACTGCAGGCTATCATCTTGCCACAGCATTATCTTTAATGTTGGTCGTTCTTGGCTCTCTTCGTAGAAGAAGGTAGACTCCTCATTAGCTCTAATAGGCAGCAAATAAGTTTGTTCTTTATTTTTGTGATATACATCGTAATACTGTTGGGCTGTTATTTTTTGCCAATGGTTGTTCTTATAACGATGTACTCCATTTTTATGACAAACCCAAACGCTACTATCTTGTATTTTAGTACGAATATTCCTGATGTCATTAAATTTGATACTATCCCATTGCCCTGCTTGATAGTGCAATAAATATTCATCGGCGTTATACCAAATATCCTTGTTGATACCTATTACTAATCGCTTTACAGTATTTGTTGTTGTATGGACTTGTGTATTAGCCGGTTTTAATACCACTTTTTGCCAAGCATTACCAACTAGTTTATATAATTGACTGTGATGATGTCTGGGATGTAAACCCTGCCAATAAGTAAAAATTGCCCAAGAGTTTCCCTTCTCATCAAGTTTAGTTGCAACGATTCTATAACTTTTGGAATGAGGAAGAGTAATGGCACCATGAAAAGAAAACTGTTTGCCATCAAATTTATACAAGCTGTCTTCGATAGCAAACAGTGTATAGTTTTTTTTACGGTATTTGATTAATGAATAAGGTAGTGTAGCTTCAAAGCCATAGTCTTTTTTATCTTTTTCCTGCCAGCTATTATTTTCCCAAGTTAGAGCGACTAAGTCTTTTTTTCTGCGTATAAATATAGAAGGATTACCTGCTGAATTTATAGATAGCCCTAAGGGGCGGGCATCTGGTAGAGGATAGGTTCGACGCTTATTATTATGGAGATAGAACAATTTATTTTTTCTTACTATCCAAATAGCTCCCGTTTCAGTTGCTACCATAATAGGAGATGGTTCCCTCCTAAAAGGTAGGCTCTTTTTTATCCATTGCTGTCCACTGTATGTAGCTACTCCATAGGGCGTAATTTTATAAAGTACTTCATTAGCAAATACAAACGAATTTCCTGTAAGTGACTGTTGATAGATACTCCATCGTTTATCGTTTGGTTTCAAGTGCCATATATTGTTGGCAGAAGAGAACATATCACTTTCGTAAACATACGCCGTACCAGTAGAGTCTACATAGATACGTGTACCTCCTCCCAAACCATCTGTTGGGTCATATCGACTAATTTCGTTTCCCAATGTATCAAACACCACTACACCGCTATTGGTAATGACCCAAATTTGGTCATTGTGAAAACAAAAATCATTGAAGTATTGATCACTGTTGAATATTTCCCACTGTTGGGCAAGTAGCATATTGCTCCAAAGGAGCAACAAAAGTAGGAATAGGTTTTTCATGGAAAAAGAAAGGATTATTTCGTAGGAGGAATATAGCGAAGTAAGCCATTGTATCCTGCAAACCAGAGGTGATTATTGTTATCTACTTTTAGTTCAGAAAAATAGAAAGAAAAATTTAGTGCAGGGCAAAACTTAAATAACCTATATTATTTAATATAAATAATTCAACATGGAAGATAGAGAAAAGGAATTAGAAGCACAATTTTCAGCCTACTTTATTCGACATGCTATAAAGGTCATGTAAACTTAACGAAAGTTTAGCCTTGTTTTGTGCCGAAATAGAGGTGATATTTAATCCAACAAACGAGAAACCGCTTATGCCACAATCACTTTTTAAAACAACTTCTTTATTTTTTGGATAACTATAATCCTTTGATTCAAAAAAAACCTATTTTGTTGTGGTTATTTTAAACAAAAAGCAACAACTCCATGAGTCAAGTTACCCTGACGGTGCCTGTATTGGTACAACAAATAGAAGTCAATAAAGAGCAAAATTATCAAATAGTGCCTGTTTTTTTTAGGTATCCTATTGCGGTCAATCGACGCTATGAAGAGACGATTAGTCAATTCAAAAAAGAAGTACGTAACCACTTCAAGGGACAAAAAATAACTAGAGAAAATAGCAATAATCTGTTGTGGTTTATGTTCAACCCAAAGATGACGCATCAAGTTCATAAGTTTGATTTTGTGGCAGGCAAGCAATTGGTACGAGGGAGTTTTA
The DNA here is from genome assembly GCA_937139495.1 of uncultured Saprospiraceae bacterium. Taxonomy (GTDB): domain Bacteria; phylum Bacteroidota; class Bacteroidia; order Chitinophagales; family Saprospiraceae; genus Aureispira. The sequence goes on from CAKZQC010000015.1 coordinate 72,116, forward strand.
GTTTGTTGTATTTTGAGTTGCAAGGCAATGTATTTGTATGCTTACCGAGTTTTTACAACTATATTTTTGTGGTACAGGTGGCTGATCCTAAGTTTACGGATATAGTGCGAGAAACGCAAACCATCATAGAAAAGCTACTGCGAGCCTATAAGAAAAACTCAGGGGTAACCACTTGGGATATGGAACGTCATTACGCCACCAAAGGCGAGTTTATGACGACGTTAGAATTCAAAACAACTGTCAATCATGGCGGCTTTAAGTTTGAGCAGGACGAAAATGATTGGATGCGTGCTTTTTTTGGTGGCAACCAAGATTTTGATGGAGCAGAAGAAATCGACAAAGTCGGCAATAATCTAAATTTGTATTATCCCAATCGCCTCAAAAGAGCTTTTTATAGAGAGGAATTGGTGAAGCAACTGGATAATATTATTTATCAGCATGACAACACGCCTGTTGTGCTAGTTGGTGCGGAAGGGGTTGGCAAGCATAGCGTAGTGCATGAAGTGGTACACCGCTACAATAAAGCATGGACATCGCCCGAAACCGAAAAAATGCCAATCCTTTGGCATGTTGACCCGACTAAGATTATCGCAGGTATGAGCGTGGTGGGTATGTGGCAAAAGCGTTTTGAATCCATTTTGCAACACCTAATCAAACGCCTCAAATCGCAGCAAACAGATAAGTTATTTATAGATAATGTAGTAGCAATGTTGCGTATCGGGAAATCCTCGCAAAATAGCATGACGCTCAGTGATGTACTCAAACCGTACTTGGAAAAAAGGCAATTGCAAGTCGTTATTGCGGCAACAGCCGAAGAATGGAAAATTATACAAGAAAAAGACCGACGTTTTGCCGATTTGTTTCAAGTAATACGAGTACAAGCCCCAACAGAGTCCACGGCGGTACGTATGGTATTGGAAGAACGTAAACTATTAGAATTGCGTCATGGCTGCCAAGTTAGTATTCCTGCTATTCGACAGCTATTTACGATACATCGCAATTATTTTAAACAAAAAGCCTTGCCTGGTTCTGTCTGCAAATTGCTCAATCAATTGGCGGTCAAATATAGCAACCAAAAAGTAGATGTGGAGCAAGTGCAAACGGAGTTTGCACAATACAGTGGACTAAGTACGCATATTTTTGATGACAATTATGTATTTGAACAAGGAGAGGTAGAACAAGAAATAGCGGCTTCTATTATTGGGCAACCAAAAGCCGTAAAATGCTTGACAGATGTGATTCATACCATCAAGTCGAAGCTGGCTCCACCCAATAAACCACTGGGTTCGTTCTTGTTTATCGGTCCTACGGGCGTAGGCAAGACGGAAGCCGCCAAGACGATTTGTCGCTACTTATTGGGCGATACCAAAAAGTTGATGCGATTCGACATGAACGAATATATTGACGAGGGTGCCTTGTCTCGTTTGGTGGGCGATTATTACAACCCTGAAGGGCAATTGACAGGCAAAGTGCGTTATAATCCTTTTGGAATTGTCCTATTTGATGAAATAGAGAAGGCACACCCCAAGATTCACGACTTGCTATTGCAAGTATTAGATGATGGTCGATTGACGGACTCTCTAGGTCGAACGGTTGATTTTTCTAACGTTATTATTATTATGACGTCCAATATTGGAGCGGCAGATATTGATACACAAGTTGGTTTTCAGACCGCAGGAAGTAGCGATGATGCGATATACAAAAAAGCGGTAGAGAATTTTTTTCGCCCAGAGTTTATCAATCGAATTGACCAGACGGTTATTTTCAATGCGTTGCAATTGGAGCATATCTTGCAGATTGCGAAGCTACAAATACAGAACTTGTTGAGTCGAGATGGATTTGTGCGCAGAACTACCATACTAAATATAACAGAGGATGCGCTGCAATGGGTTGCAGAACGTGGATTCAACGCTAAAATGGGCGGTAGAGCCTTGAAAAGACAAATAGAGAAGGATTTGACTAGCTTTTCGGCAGACCAATTGGTCAATACAACAACCGATCAACCACTTATTTTTGATATTCGTCTCAAGGACAATCAATTGGCACCACAGATAGAAGTGCTTGACTTTGTAGAGCCTTACTCAGAAGAGTGGTTGCCAGAAGTGCCAACAGAGCACAAGCTAAAACACGCTTATGGTAGCCTAATCAAAACGATAGAGCAAATAGAAGATAAGATTCGGAAATACGACGATGAGCAGACCGATGCTATTATTTCGGTAGCTAACCACGAAAAACTAAATTGGGAGCTGTATGACCTCAAAAATCAGTTGGCAGAAAAGAAAGAACACGCCAACCGAATGCTATTGGGTTTCCGTTCTAAGTACTTTGACCATGCCGTATCGGCTTCGCTTCGACTCAAAAGTGCAGGGACGAGTAGTATTATATTCAAACGGGATACTAATAAGATAGAGAAGATATTAATCAAGCAGCAGCTTTTTCAGAAATCGGCACTAGACGAATTGCGTTATGTGTATCAAAATGCTCCAGAGCAGTTTGATAAGCAACAATCACTTTATTTGACGGACTTTTGTGATTTGAATTTGATTGAGCTCAAAATAAAAGCACTGCTAGCAAAACAAACACCCAAAATAACGCTAGAGATTGATTCGATGATCAAAGGGCAAGGAATCGCAGAGATTGCTTTCCTGAAGGAAATGTACGAAACGGTATTTACCGATTTAGCAATTCATTACCAAATAGCAGAAAATAGCAACACGTTTGAGATAGCTGGGGCAGGGGTTGCTCAAATATTGGAAGCAGAGCGCGGATACCATCTTTTTTATAAAGCACATCGCAATCCACTCCCGATACGGGTACAATTGACAGGAGTAGAGCCGTCAGGAGAAGCTACTTCTAGTAATCCAGTTATTCGTTTGTACGATGTATCGCACGGAAAAAAGCACAATTCGTCCACAATTACAGATTTGAGAACAGGATTTACGAACCAAGCAAATATTACTAGCAATGAATTTAAGCTGTTTTGGTATGCTTTTCTTTTTGAGTAGCAAAAAAAATAAAAATTTTAAATCACTGATAGTCAATGGTTTAGAAAGTTTTTTGTTTTTATTTTGCTTTTTTTTACGAAAAAGCTTGCAGGTTCTAAATATCCGTCGTACATTTGCATAGCAGAAAGGGGGAATGGAAAGCCATTCAACTTAAAAAAACTTTGAAAAGAAAATAGATAAGCTGGTTTATTCAGTTTGTTGGTCTGGTAGTTCAGTTGGTTAGAATACCTGCCTGTCACGCAGGGGGTCGCGGGTTCGAGTCCCGTCCAGACCGCCAACAAAAGCATTGCAACGAAAGTTGTGATGCTTTTTTTTGTTTATAGAGGAAAGTCAGAAGTGTGTATTACGTGTATATAATTTACTCTAAAACTAGAGATGAGTTTTATAAGAGGCAGACGAATAACTTAGAAGATCGCTTGAAGCGTCACAATGAAGGGCGGCATAAATACATAAAAGGTGGAGGTGAGTGGGTTTTAGTTTGGTCAACGGCTAAGCCGAGTAGGAGTGCGGCGGTTAAGTTAGAGAATATATTGAAACAGTTTTCGAGAAAGCGGTTGCAGGAATTTGTAGATCAATATGAAGTCAATAAAACTGATTTGCCTAAGTACAGGACAAAACTTATTTCAAGTAATGTGAGGGGTTTAATTAGTAGAGAGGTGTAGCTGCTAAGCACTTTCAAAGTGCTTAGCAGCTTATTGGAGGCTAAATAATGCCTTTGGAATAAGTATTTTTAATTTTTGTCCTGTACTCAACTGATTTGCTTAAAGACCAAATAGTTTGGTAGGCTAAACTAAACCCCAAAAGGCTTTTTTTTGTTTATGTAAGAACAACTTAGTCGCTGTTTTTGTATTAAAGCAGTAACACTACAAATACCTAACTAAAAATAATAATAATGACAAAGTACTTAGTTTTTATGCTTGTTTGTTTCTTGGCGATAAGCTGCAATAGCGACAAAGCAACGACTCCAAAAGAAGATACGAATACAACTCCAACAACTGCCAATACGACACCTCAAGAGGCTACAACCACTGATGTGCCGACTACTAATGAAAGTGCAAAGACAGAATCTGTCCCTAACTTTACCTTAGAGATGAGTTACAATCCTAAGGCAGCGGCATTGATTAATAGTGGAGGGGAGGATTTGGTTATTCAGGTAGAAATAGCAGGTGACCCACTAGATGCAACAGCAGCAGCAGGCAAACCTTATTTTAATGAAGAGGAGCAACGAGTGATTGTATTGTCTAAAGAAGTACGACTGAACAAAGCCGTTGAGACGTGGACGATTGACGAAGTGGTTGATAAAGAAATACTGAAGCAGTTGAAAGATAGCGATTATGAAGTAACGTTGAACTTTTATAGTGGTCGTCGTTCTTCAGAAAACAACCTTTTTAATGGATCTTTTGTTGTTAATGGTACCATTAGTGAACTAAAGGGGACAACTACCAAAGTAAATATTGATATGATATAATAGAGGTTATTACGAATAGATTCGTATGGCAAGAAAAATATCTTTTTCAACCTGCATACAACATCTACTCACATAACCTTAATCACCTTGATAGAATAGCTTTTTGATAGCTAATCTGTAATAGAAAAAACTACTTTGCTGGGAGCGAAGTAGTTTTTTTTATTACATTGCCTTAACTTCATAACAAACAAAAACACTAAACATGAAAAAATATAACTTACTGGCAGCGGCTATCGCTGTGTCGGTTGCAGTGATGAGCTGTACCAATGACCAAACAGCTACAAAAGAGACAAACCCTATCACGACTGCTACGACCAATACAACGCCCTTATTGCCTGAGGAAGGAGGGGTAGCAGCTCATATTGATAGCAACTATCACGTATTGCCGCAGCATGATACGATTGGGCGAGCATTGAGCAAAACAAACAAAACGGTGGATTCTGATATGGATCATTCTAGACCGCCCAAACCTACTAAAAGAGTAGTTGGCTTGACGGTACAAGGTGATTTTGATGGTGATGGTAGCCCCGAAAATTGGACTGAAAATTATTTGAGTCAACGTACTAAAGAGCCTATCAAGAGAGATTTGGATGCCGCAATAGATCAATTGCAACAGAATATTCCTGCTCAAGAACCTCTAACAACACTACAGGCAGATCAATCGACCTTAAATCCTTTGCAAATTAGTAATGATGCTTATCAGTATGGATTGGCATACCTCAAAAATGAAGGCGACTTAGATGGCGATGGTGCTGATGAACTAAGTTATGTTATTGATAATATCGACCAGTCGAATATTAATAAAATGTACGTTGTTAGCTACAAAAATGGTGTGTGGAAAGAATTATATTCTTTCACGATAAGAGAATCTACTTTGCCTATCTATTCTATCAAGAACAAAGAGCGTTTTATTCATAAACTGGAAGGAGATAAGATATTGGTTAAGTTTGTCAATGAACAAGCTTTTGAGGAATATCAAATTGTAGAGTTGAAAAAAGGCAACAAGAAGCCAACTAGTAATTTGCCAATGGAGCAGCGTATGTTGGTCATCGGGGATTCTGTTACGATTCCTAGCTTTAGCATTCATTTTCAGCCAACGCCCGAAATCAATAAAATACTGAAAGAGGGAAAAGAAAAAATTGAAATTTCGTGGACGATTGCAGGCGAGGCACAGAAAAAAATAGATGTCACCCAAAAAGACTATTATAACAGCGAAGAAGGTATTATTTATCTCAAAAACACGACGATAGAAATGCCAACAGATGAACGTAAAATAACGCTATCTGGGAATGTGAGCCAAGAGGCATTTAGAGCGTTGATTGAGCCAGATATGGAGATGACTTTGAATTTTTATAGCAGTCGTTTGTCTTCCAAAAACAATATCTTTGAGTCCGATGCCCTTATCGAACCCATTTCTGTATTGAGAGGAAAAACAAAACAAATCAAACTAGCAAAGCTGTAAGTAGGTATAAATAATAAGGTCGGATTGAAAAGATGGACAAGTTGCTCAAGTGGTGATTTGTCCATCTTTGGTATAGTTCAATTGCTACTCAAAATCGAGTAAACAAGGGACGAGAGGTATCAAAAAGTCTAAAAAATGCTTTTAGATGCTAATAGATTGCTAAGAATCCTTATTTTTATACAAAATAGAATTAACGTTTTATTTAGGAACTATTTAGAAAGCAAAAAAGAGTGCCACTATCTGTGAATATAGATAGAGGTATTGTTTTTGCCTAGAAAGAAACATTTATCATTAAAATTAGAAAAATGAATCAGAACCTACGTTTTTTGTTATGTTTGGTAATGAGTATTGGGCTTTGGATGCCAATGCTACAAGCACAACAGTTAGTCAATTATGAAGAAACTTGGCAAGAATTTTTGCGAAATCCTAAGACTTCGAGTATTAGTAAGTTGGCAGAGCCTGACCGTGGTCAAGTTGCCAATTATTTGAAATTCTCGTTAATGTATGCTACCAAGTACTTTTGTGCTGACGATATATCGAATGCCAAAAAGAGCATGAAGAACATCGAATCAATGGGAGCAGATGCCATGGACAGAGTCGATGGGTTTGAAGAACGCCACAAAGATTTGGTAGAAAAAATGGAAGCTTATTACGAATGTGATAAGCAATGGATGACTTACAAAAACAACAAAACGGTTTCTAAAGACAAATTGGAAAGCAATGAAATGGCAAAAAAAGTATGTGAGAAAGGAACACTTTCTAAGTATTTCTTGATGACCACGTATGATTATTACTGTAAGGCAGACCTGGACGAAGCAAGAGATCACTTCGAGAATAGAGTGATGAAATTGGCAGGTACTTCTTTTGACCCTAAGTCAGTGGGGGGAATGCAAGACGAAATCAATACGTTCAAGAAATCATTCCAAGGATTGACGTTGCTCAAAAAAAATTGGGCAAAATATATCGAAACGGACAAATCTCCAGGGTACGATTATGAATTGCCTTTGATCGAGTGTTATCCTGTGCCGAACATGAAAGCCTATATGCTACAAGCAACAGTAGATGTCTGTAAGTATGGCGATGAGATGCTCAAAAAAATTAAAAAATTACAAAACTCTACTACACACGCTATTCCTGCCGACTTGTCGGATAAGATTGATTGGTTGCAAAAAGAAGTAACGAACAACAATGAAGGGCTGGAAGAAATCAATAAGATTTGGGCTAGCTTTACTTCTTCGGAAAAAGTAGCGGAATCAGCTAAGTATGGCTACGAATTTCCTTGTGATAGAGAAGCAGATGTAAAAGCACAATTGCTAGATGGCTACAAAAACTATTGCGAAAATGGTGCAACGGCATTGGCAAATATCGAAAAAATCAAAGCAGAACACAAGCCTTCTTTGACTAGTGAAACACGTCAGAAAGAGAAAAGGCTAAAGGATTTGGTGGATAAAGAAGATGCTCGTGTTGCTAAATTGAATGCAGCATGGAAAGAATTTTTGCCTAAAAATGAACTCAAAAATGGAGTGAATTTTGAGTTTGAGTATTGCGACATTGTCAATACTATCAAGGCGTATATCATGGACGGTGCTGCCAACAAATGTGCTAAAGGCAAACAGCGATTGGAAGATATTGCTAAAGCTAGAAAAGAACACAATCCAGTACTGGATCAAGTAGTATTGGACAAAATTGACTACCTCAAAACATTGGTGGAAAAAGAAAATGCAGAATTGACACAACTTAATGCTGCTTGGACCAAGTTTGAGCGTACCAGCAAGGTGGATGCCGACGAAGAGTATGCCTACGAATTTCCTTGCGATAGAGAAGCAGACGTAAAAGCACAGTTGCTAGACGGTTACAAAGACTATTGTACTACTGGTAGAGACGCGTTGGACAAAATCGAAGAAATTAAGAAAAAACACAGTCCAAAGCTATCTAGTGCAACAACAGCGAAGCACAGTAAGCTAAAAAGTTTGGTAGAAAAAGACGAAAAGGATAGCAAAACATTGAATGCAGCATGGAAAGATTTTATGCCAGATAATAAGCTGGATAATGGAATCAACTTTGTATTTGAATACTGCGATATTGTCATGACTATCAAGGCGTACATCATGGACGGCATTAGCAATCGTTGTGCTCAGAGCAGACAGCGGTTGGCTGATATTGAGAAAGCAAGAGAAGAGCACAATCCAACATTGTCTGGAGATGTACTTGGCAAAATAGATATTCTCAAAAAATTGGTAGAAGAGGAGGACAAAGATATGGCTGACTTAACTACTGCTTGGGGTTTATTTATTGAGAATGACAAAGTATCAAGCTGGACAGAAGAGTATCCGCAAGAGGATACCATCATCAGAGATGACATTAGATTGGTAGATTTTTATTGCGACAAAATCGCTCAAACTAAATCTTGGTGTATCAAAGGACACCTTGATCCTTGTACGAAAGGAGAGCCTTTCTTGAAAAAAATACAGGCGTTGCAGAAAGAACACAAACTCAAATATGATAAAGAATTAGCTTGTCGTGTTCAGCGTTTGGAAAGTAAAGTATATCAGTGCAAGTACTGGAAATTGGTGCTAGAAGCACGCAAAATTACGCATGAAGAAAGAGAGGTGTTTGGTCCTGCTTCGGCAGAAACAATGCGTGTAGATCTCAACTCTGCCGAACAGCCTTGTGAAACAGCAGTAGTCTATGAGCCAATTGGATATATTGGTGTGAAGTATGTAATTTCTACCTACATGTGCCAAAAAATTAACTTGGCAAAAATGGGTGATCCGTTGTACTACAAAAAAATTGCTACTTGGGTCAATACGCAAGTACTAACCAAATATTGCGAAAAAAATATGCGTTGCAAAGAAGATTTTTTCATCTATCTAGAAGGACATACCGATGGTAACCGCTTTAATGGTAGGAGTTATGACCGCTCTTTGGGTGTACCTGAAGGAACTCCGTTTACGCACTTTTATGGCAAAAATGATGGTACGGTCGATACATTGCAAAAAACAACTAGAGCCATTAATACCAAATTGACTGGTAACATGGAGTTGGGTATCGCTCGTGCTTGGACAGTAAAAGAGCAACTAGAATTTATGAATGTACCAATCAAGGTAGGAGCATACGAACACCCTTCTGGCGAAAAAGGAGGCGAATTTAGAAAGGTGGATATTGAATTGAATATCACTAATCTACTACTAGATTTCTACGAAAAAACACTTGATAAATTGGTGAAAGATTCTGGTATTGGGACTCGTCCCAAAGAATGTCAAGATTAATTTCTAGATTAGAAATTAGGCATATCAAAGAAGCCCCATCTACACGGTGTAGATGGGGCTTCTTTTGTTCTTTTTTGATGGGAATTAAATTCCTTTGCAGAGTGTTTGATGCAGCAAGGCAATTTGTTCTTTTAGCTGTGGCAATTCGATATTGTGCAATAAAAAATCGGCACGTACTTCTTTTTGTTCTTGTGGCAATTGTTTGCTCATGCGAGCCAATACTTGTTCTTGAGTGCAGTTATCGCGCTTCATGACTCGCTCTATGCGCAATTGTTGGGGGGCGGTTACCACGATGATTTTGTCGAGATACTGATAAGAACCCGACTCAAAAAGCAAAGCAGCTTCCTTGAGCGTATAAGGCACATTCTTTTTGGCTTGCTCCAATTGCCAAGCCTCACTATCAAGCTTGACGGCAGGGTGAACCAATTTGTTAATCACTTCCAATTGACGTTCATCTTGAAATATAATATTGCCAAGATAAGCTCGATTGAGCTGTTGATTGTCATCAAAAACCTCTTTGCCAAAATGTTCGATTAGACGAGCTCGAAGGGTTTCGTCGTTGTTCATGAGCCACTTGGCTCTATCGTCGGCATAATAAACAGGAATATTATACTGCTCAAATAACTTGCAAGCGGTTGTTTTTCCTGTGCCGATTCCTCCTGTGATACCAATTTTGAGCATAATTTTATTTTTATTTAGGAGCAGAGGTAACATTTAGGTCCTTCTGCGCATTATGTATTGAAGTTAGAAAGAAGATCTTGCGTGATTGTTCCCAAACAAATAAGCAAGAAATGTTTTTGAATAAGTTTTTAGATGGAAAAGCATCGCTGTGCAAACAGTGATGCTTTTTTTTATTGTGGGATAATTTTCGTTATTTCGGTAAACGAAGAACCACCCCAAACACCCAGCCCACCAGTAATATTGGATTCTACTCGGACATAAGTACCAAAAGGACCTTGGCTAGCGGAATTGGCTTCTAGTGTCTGAAAGAAGCGAAAATGTCCATAATCAAGCGAACTAGTACGAATCGTAACCGTGTCGCCTCTTTCAAAAAAACCAAAGGTATCGAAGTCAAACTCTTCAAACGAGTTTTGCCCTCGTACAATATTGAATTGAAAGTATTGCCCATCAAAAATTTTGTCGTCAGTAACCGAACCATTGGAGCCACTAGAAGTAGCGGGATACATCGCTTCACTATTGCGCTGACTAAAAATGCGATAATAATTGATACCGGGTTTGTCTTGGAAATAACCATAGATTTCTACCAATGTATCATTGATAGGGAAATTGGGGTGGTCTTTGGCGGCGATAGAATCTAATGTAATAGAGGGCGGAATAGCAGTTTGTGCCGTAGCAATACCAAATTCGGTCGTCTCAACCGTCAAGTCATACGTGCCACCTTCTTGGGGGGTGATACCCGAATTGCTCAGAATCCCTACCAAATCGGCATAGACACAAAAATCAAGTCCTTGACCAGAAAAAGCTTCTTCTGGAATACCAATGGCATTGGCAATAGCTGCCTGCAAAAAAGGTGGCAAAAAAGATAAATCACTCACACATAATTCTTGCAACTGTGCCGAATTGGTGCCATCTGAGATGGTAACGGTGGCATCGTGTACAAACAAATTATTGAGAACGTCCTGTCCAATGGTACGATTGTATTCCAAGCTTCTCGTCAAGATAACATAAGGCGGCAAGGCTCCATTGCCACTCTGAATATAACCTTCCACTACCAGTTCTGGTTCGTCAAAGGTAGTTTGTGGCGTGAACTCTTTTTCGCAAGAAAAAAGCAAGCTAATGAATAAAATAAAGCAACTAGAAGAAAGTAATTTGTACATGAAGGTGGTATTAGTCAGTTGAATAGAGGATACAAAAAAACAACAAAAAACGAGCCTTTATGGTTGATTATATCTAGCTGTTTTATTCCTTCCAAATAGGTAAATAATGGGCAGTGCCATCTACAACCAATTTGAGCGTATAAACATCAGGCGAAAGCATTTCTAAATCAGGAATTTTAAATTCCTTAACTTGATTAGGTTGTAATAAGGTTTGCAGCTCGTATTGTACTTGTCCCAATCTGTTGTAGAGGGTAATCGAAACATCAGAAAGCTGTTTTTGCTCTAGCACAATGTTTAGACTTTTGTCAACTGTCTGGAAGGTAGTGAAAATGGAATTGGTATGATCGACCACAACAGTTGCTTCTGATAATAATAAATAGGCTACAAAATAATTTGGAATCCCATATCCCAAAGAAGAATCTGGCTCTGTTGATTGTGTGCCACTTTGCTTAATCATAGCTCGCAAATGGTCGGCATCTGTATCTGGAAACGCTTGTTTGAGCGAAGCGACCATTCCTGCCATGACAGGCGAAGAAAAAGAGGTGCCGCTAGTGCGTGTTACTTTATATTTGGTCATCGAAGAAACCACCGTAGAAAGTCCTTGTGCTGCAATATCAGGTTTGATTCGACCATCAATAGTAGGTCCCCAAGAGCTAAAGCTAGCCCGCTTGCCATCGCCACGAACGGCAGCTATTGAGAGTACACTAGGAGCATCGGCAGGCGCTCCGATATAATGCCAAGAGCCAGAACCTTCATTACCTGCACTATTGACTACCAAAATTCCTTTCTGACTTCCGATTTCTGCTCCTCTAGTAATATAGGCAGTTTTTCCGTCCAACTCTTCGTACTTATACGACATAGTAGTATCATTGAACCCTGTATAACCCAAAGAAGAATTAACGACCTCTACACCGATACTATCGGCATATTCTAGTGCTGCGACCCAGTTCATTTCTTCTGTCCGAAACTCGCCTTTGACATCTTCGGTCTTGAACAAATAGTAACTCGCATCAGGAGCGGTACCGACCAAAAAATAGGGCGATTTGGCTGCCATACACGAAAGTACATTCGTGCCGTGTCCACTCGCTTCAAAAACATAGCTGTCGCCTTCTACAAAATCTTTGGTACCTAACAGTCTATTTTCTTCTTGCAATCTGTCAAATACAGGCATGGTGGGAACGTTCACAAAACCACCATCAAAAACCGCCACGACCACGCCTTCGCCAGTATAGCCAAGGTCATGTAACGCATCGCCGCCAAGCATTCGAACTTGGTTGAGTCCTTCTCCATAATAACTTTCTTTATGTTTCGACAAATCTACTTTGGGGGGCGTACGGAGGTTCTCTATTTCGGATACAGGGCGAACCTTGCCGAGTGGTTTGACCGACTGCACAAACGGCAATTGGTCAATCTTGGCGAGCAGGGTGACATCTTTTGTTTGTATGGCAATCGCATTGAGCCATTTAGACGTATTTTGCAATCCTACGCCCATCGCTAACACTTGCTGAATATAAGCAGGATTGACAGGCAAATCCAATTCGTCAATAACCACACTCATACGTTCTCTGCGTGCTAGAGCAGCAGCAGACAAAAACTCATGCGGACGAAAAACGCTAAAGGGTGTTCCTTGTTTGTCGGTAAATTCTACCAAATGCAACCCATGATCATTAGGGTTGTAGCGTTGTGTTAGAGAGTCTTGTGCAGATAAGCTGCTTGTTGCGAACAACAAGATAATAGTAAATAAGTGAATCAGTTTCATAAGCATTGAGTGTGTAAGTTGGAAGTAGTTTTTGTTAAAGTAATCTACTAGTCAACCCTATTATAGAATTATTAGTTTTTGAATAATTGAAAATACTGGATTTTGTTATCCAAATTGAGTTGTAAGATATAGCAGCCTTTCGGCAGATGTTCTAACGATAAGTTTATTTTTTGCATTGGTAGTTGTTTGCCAATTGTTTGCTGAGAAAACACCACTTTTCCGAACGGATTTTTGATTTGTATATCAATATCATTTACTTTTTGCTGTTGCAATAAGATAGTGAATTGTTTGTCAAAAAAAGGAACAATCTTATTGCCTGATTCTTGAACTGCCAGAATAGATTTTTGAAGTATAAAATAAGCTTTTTCGAAATTGGGGACACCATACCCAATACCTGTATTGGGCTGACTGTGTAGGTGTCCGCTTTCTTTTATAGCTTGTCGAATAGCTGCATGGTGGTGTAGGGGAAAGGCACTTTTTAGCGAAGCGACCAAGCCACAAAGTACAGGACTCGCGTAAGAAGTACCATCGCCATAAGCGACACCATAGGTCACAATAGAAGTCAATACCGTACTAACGCCCAATGCTACTACGTCAGGTTTGAGGCGACCATCTGCAGTCGGTCCCCAGCCACTAAAATCGGCTTTTTGTTGACCAGAATCGACTGCTCCGACGGTGAGTACATCAGTGACATCGCTAGGAGCGAAGAGGTATTTCCATTCTTTTTTGCCATCATTTCCTGCGGCATTTACTAGGAGCATTCCTTTTTGTGTCGCAATAGCAGCTCCTTGCGAAATCCAAGTGTTTTTGCCATTCATATCGGCATACGTATAGGATTTGCTTTTGTCTCTATACACACTATATCCTAAAGAAGAATTGACGACATCTACGCCAACACTATCGGCATATTCCATGGCTATAACCCAATGAATTTCTTCCACAGGGAGTTCATTTTGTGTGTCTTCTGTCCGTAATAAATAATAATTGGAAGCAGGGGCGGTACCGACCATCATTTGCGGTGTGTTGGCTGCCATGGTTGACCAAACGCCTGTGCCATGCGTACTGTTTTGATAAACCCAGTCGTCGCCATCTACAAAGTCTTTGGTTCCCCACAACCGATTGGATTGATAGACACTATCAAAAACGCCTGTACGATAAGCATTGCTAAATCCGCCATCGGCAATAGCGACTTCTATTTCTTGACCTCGATAACCCAATTGATGCAAGAAATCGCCTTGCATTTGCTCAATCTGAAAAGCTGCATGACCATAATAGTTCGCTACAAATTGACTACTATCTACTTCTAGTCGTTTGGTGTATTGCTTATAGGGGCGTATGGCACGGTGTTGCCCTACGGGCAATATATTCTCTACAAAGGGCAAGTTGGCAATAGTTGCGAGCTGCTCTTTGTCTGTGGTATATATCAGCACCAAATTGAGCCACTTGGACGATTGAGTAATCTCTACGCCTTGATTGGCGATAGCGATTAAGTAGGCAGGAGGTATGGGCAAATCTTGTTCGTTGATAGAAATGCCCTGTATGGCTCTGCGTTCGAGTGCTGCAGCAGAAAGGTAAGCCTGTGGCTGAAAAACACTAAAAGAGGTTCCTTTCTTGTCTTTGAGCAGGACGGCATACAGATCATAATTAGGTTGAGCAATCAGCTGATTATTGCCATAGCACAAAAATAAAATAGCTAGCAAAAGAATACACTTGAGCATGAATAGCAGTTTGATGAGCTACAAAAGTACAAAAAAAGCGAGTAAAGAAGTGCACCCCCTCCACTCGCTCTATGAATTAGTAGTAAAAAAAGCTAAAAACGAAAGTGTTACTCTGCACTGGTAGTTGCTCTGCTTTTTTTAGCTGCGGCAATGGCTTCTTTTATTTTTTTTCCATCTTTGCCTTTGGTTAGTTCTGCTTCGATTTGTGCCAAAATGGTAGTATTGGTAACCCGCTCATTTGGAGTGAAAGACTTTACTACTTTCCCATCTTTGTCAACCAAGAATTTTTGAAAGTTCCATTTGACAGGAGCCTTAATTGTTTTGTTTTGCTTTTTGTCGGTCAAGTAGCTGTAGAGTGGGTGTATTTGTTTGCCTTTGACCGATATTTTGGAAAACATGGGAAACGTGACACCAAATTTGTCAGCACAAAAACTATTGATTTGTTCGTCTGAGCCAGGTTCTTGTCCCATGAAGTTGTTGGCAGGGAATCCAAGAATCTCTAAATCAAATTCTTGATACTCGGCGTATATTTTTTGTAAATCTTCATATTGTGGAGTCAATCCGCATTTGGAAGCGACATTGACAATAAGCAAGGTTTTACCTTTGTATTTCGAAAGTGAAACATCATTGCCTACTATATCTTGGACTGTAAAATCATGCACTGTTTTGGGTGGAGCTACGAAAGCACTAGCGGATAGTAATAATAAGAGGAGTGTAGCCAAACCTATATATTTGAATGCAATTTTCATAAGGTATTAAGTTTAATTTTTTATTTGTGATAATACGAGCTTATTAAGCCGCAATGTACGACTAAAATATAAGAATTACTGTAAAGAAAAAAATAATAAAGTGCTAGGAGAGAGGGGAGAGAGAGAGGGCTGTATAAAAATGATAAAAGACATTAATTCAAAAAAAAAGAAAAAAGTTCCAGTCAGAATGAACTTTTTGCAGTACTATGTTGTAGTATAGGTTAGAATCTGCTAACCAAACTAACTATATTTTGCTAAAAGGTAACCAAACAACCACTTACACTTCTTTTTATACAGCGTCTGCCCTAGACGTAACGAGTGCTGCAATAGCACTTGGTGGTTTGTGACTTTTCTGCTATAGTTTTTAATTCTTGATATAAAAGCCCTCTATTATTGCTGTAATAGATAATAGAAAATCTGACACCTAGATTCCATGGAATAGGACTTCCTATCCAACTGCATTATCTCTGCTATTTACTAAATAGCACCCTTTTTTACGTTGCTACTTTTACTACTATTGTTGTATAGTCTTATACAATTAATACAGTGCATTGTTTTGCCATTACTTACTAATCCAGGTTTTGTTTTATTTTAAGTATTGCCTTTGCAATGCTTGTTTATTGTGTGGCAATGGCAAGCCTTTTCCCATTTTTTCTTTTGAATACTTTTTTATTTATACTACAAAAAAACATACACATGCTATCTAGTCCACAACTTCAAGTTGCTCAGAGTCTTAACTATTTATTGGCTGATTACGAAATTTACCTGCACAAGTTACTTCGTTTTCAGTGGAAAATACAAGCTTCTGAAAGACCTGAAATGAATGAATTGTTGGACGAATATACAGATGATGTAGAGCAACAAATAGATAATATAGTAGGACGGGTCATGAAATTGGAGCAGACTCCTGTTAGTACTTTAGCAAACTGGATGCGCAAATCAAAACTAACCTACAAGACCGATATAGAATCATCGGATAGAATCATCAATCAAGTATTGGAGGACAGCCAATCGCTCGAAAATACTGCCTACAACCTCAATCAACAAGCAACACAAGCGAATGATGCACCAACCGCAGCATTGGCACAGCGAATACAAAACAGAAATGCAAAACGAGTGAACCGATTACTTCAATTCGTTCGTATCAATACGCCAAAAAAGAAAGCCGCTACACTTTAGGTAGATCTTTTTCTATAGTCAACTATTCAATTCACCAAAAAATAAAAAACATGCAACAAGGAAAACAATTAACCGACCTAGCCATAATTACTAGCTACCTCAAGAAGGGGAATTTTGACCAATACTTTTATGTGGATTATTTTGGTTCTGCTGCCATCTGCAATGGCAATAGATTTGGTCATGAAGCGATACAGATTTGGTCAAGCTTCGAGGCGAAAAACGAGAAGACAGGCGAGACGATTGCTCACCTTTACGGGCTGATAACCAATACAGGAGTAAGGGGCATTCTGAAGATATATGAAAACACGCCGAACACTAAACAAGCAAAACAATTTGTAGCGAAGTGTGTTGAGTCTAAAGGCGAATTGTAGTTTTGGTGACCCTGATGATAACGCTCTAAGCGTTCCAATAGAAGATTAGAATCCTAAATTAAGATTTACTAACAAATACCAAAAACGATAACAATGAGCAAGTCTAATACGAAGACAGAGAAAATATATAGCAAAATAAATGGTTGGTTGACAAAAAGAGGTTTTGAAAATATAAAAGCCAATACAGAAGGATTTGATACGCCTACTGGATTTCAGAAACAAGGACAAGAAGATTTGGTTATACCTGATTTGACGGCATCTACCAAAGACTCTAAATACTACTTTGAAATAGCCGTAAAACCAACAAAAAGGCAAAAAGTACAACAATTAGTTTCCAAGTGGAAATTGTTGAGTCTGTTGGCGAATAACAAAGGAGGCAAATTGTACTTGATGGCACCTTATGGCAACAAAAGTTTCGCTCAGGATATTATAGAACGTTATAGAATTGATGCCAAGTTCATATCGCTACCAAGTATCAAAGGATAAACGGCTGCAATTTTTTTTATTGCAAGAATATAAAAATACACACGACTAAGCTCGACTTAGTGTTATTACATAAATAGAAAAAACATACCGTACAGTAGATGGACGCAATAATAGAACAGTTTAATAAGGCAATAGGTCAAATAAAAACAAAAATAGGCACTTGGTTTACAGATATTATTACTGCCTTACCAAATTTGGTATTGGCAATAATCGTTTTTGTTTTGGCTTATTTTGCAGCCAAAAAAGTTAAAGAATATACCGCTAGAGGATTGCAGCGGCTTGTGAGTCAAGCTTCTGTTCGTTCGTTGATATCTAATGTGTCTGCTGCAATAGTAGTCGGTATAGGATTGATATTGGCACTGAATGTACTGAATTTAGAAGGTATGTTGACTTCGCTCTTAGCGGGTGCTGGTATCGCAGGTTTGGCGATAAGTTTAGCACTACAGGGAACCTTGTCGAATATGTTTTCGGGTATTTATCTTGCAGTCAAAGACGTAATCAATATTGGCGACTGGATAGAAACCAATGGCTATGCTGGTACTGTAGTCGAAATCACGTTGCGTAGCACCCAAATAAAAGAATCAGACAATAATATTGTTGTTATCCCGAATAAGGACGTGATGGATAATCCGTTCAAAAACTACGCATTAACTAAAAGATTGCGTATTACTCTAAGTTGCGGTGTAGGTTATGAGTCTGATTTGGAGGAAGTGCGTGATATTGCTCAAAAAGCAATTGGAGACCTCTTTAAGCCGCATGAAGGTGAAAAAGTAGAATTTCACTACCTCGAATTTGGAGATAGTTCTATCAATTTTCAAGTTCGGTTTTGGGTGGATGCTAAACTCAGTTTAACCGTATTGGAAGCAAGAAGTGAAGCGGTCATCGCACTCAAAAAAGCGTTTGATGCCAAAGACATTAATATTCCTTTCCCAATTCGTACACTGATGCACGAAACCCCACTCAAATTGGAGAAAACAGGCTGGGAAACAAGAGAAGAATTGATGGAAACAGAAAATAGCAAGGAAGGAAAAGATTCCAAAGAATCTAAATAATTGCAACTGAAAACAATAACTCCTCATGAGTACAAAAGCAGGCTAGCCGAAAGGTGTAGCTTGCTTTTTTTATGTTTTAACGCTAGGTAGCAATATTTATAACCGACTGATGGTGTCATGTGTTTCTATGATTCCTTTTTTCTCTTGATAGAGTGCACGACAAAGAATCATTAGCTGAAAGAGTATAAACAATGATTGGAACAAAAGAGTCCTTCCTTTATAAAACACCAAGGCACTTTCTGCATAATACACTAGGAATAAAAACACAACAAGACAGCCAAGTAGGAAAAAGAAAAAGTATAAGATATAAATAAAAAAATTAAGTACTTCTTTCAATATTAGCTGTGTCCACCGTACGTTTTCTGTTCCTTCCAAATAATACAAAAAAGCAGGACGTAATTTAGCTAGTTTTTGGATACGAGTAATCACTACGAAGGAAAAGGAAGGCAGGAACCATATCGAAAACAGGTTTAGCTCAATAAGGTCATGAATATAGGAGAAATAGATAAATACCAGAATATTGAGCAAAAAGAGCAGACCAAATAATTTGATACACCATACTTGAATCGCTTTGATTTGCAGTGATACAGGAGGCAGCCTATGTTCTATCTCTACTTCATCTAATAACTGATCCTTTTCGTACATGCCTATCTATTTTCTTTGATTGAAACACCCATAGTGGAGAACGAAATACCTTGTTGTCCGTTGGTAGAAATCATAATTCCTTCAAAAATAGGATGCAGATGGGGATTGGTGCTACCCCAATTGATAATAAAATTAGCTCCTGTGCCACCTTCTGTGTCGTTTTCTTCGATGACATACTCAATAGATTGCATGGCATCTAGATAAATATCCTGCTCGCTAGGAATATACTTTCGTACTAATTTGCCTTTGGAGTCATAATAATCAATAGCATGAATATAGATTTTTTCTTTGAGGGAAGTATTTCTAATACTGAGTGTAGCAGTCAAGTTAAATTTGACATCTTTGGACTCGTTGTAGATATCGGAATAGATAGGAACATAAACGGTATCTTGATACGGCAAGCTATCGACTTTCGGAATGGTGTTATTTTCGATTAATTGCAGGTTGGCATCGCTGTTGATATTGGGTTGGTCAAGCGGAACGCAGCTATAAAGCAGGCTAGTAGAGAATATAAGAAGTGCAAAAGAGCGAAAAAAAGCAATAGACATCATGCAGCCGTATTTTTTGGATAAATTAGTAAGCAAGCAATTTAATTATTTTTTGACAACATAACACCAATTGGCTTGTTTATTCTTTGAACAACTTCTAAATAAAAAAACATGAAAAAAGTAGTAAAAACAGACCAAGAATGGAAATCTGAACTTTCTGATGAAGCTTACAGAGTATTGCGTCAAGCAGGTACAGAAAGAGCCTATACAGGTGAATATTATGAGCATGAAGAAGTCGGTACATACATTTGTGGAGCGTGCGAAACACCACTTTTTGATTCTACTCAAAAATATCATTCGGGTTGTGGCTGGCCTAGTTTCTGGACAGAATTAGAAACAGCAAAGATTACGCAAAAAATCGACAAAACACACGGTATGACTAGGGTAGAGCTTTTGTGTAGCAATTGCGATAGCCATTTAGGACATATTTTTAATGATGGACCTAAGCCGACAGGTACACGATATTGTATAAATTCGGTATCTTTGAAGTTTGTACCCAAAAAATAAGTAAGTTTGCAAAAAATAATAGAAATAGAAGCCGTCACTAAGGTCTATCAGATGGGCAAAGAAACGGTACACGCCTTGCGAGGTGTCAGTTTAGATATTCTCAAGAATGAGTATGTTGCCTTGATGGGACCTTCTGGCTCAGGAAAATCTACTTTGATGAATATGCTGGGCTGCCTTGATACGCCTACTTCTGGCGAATATATTCTGAATGGGCAACGAGTATCAACTCTGGTTGATGACGAACTGGCAGCGATTCGTAATAAGGAAATTGGCTTTGTTTTTCAGACGTTCAATCTTATTCCTCGACTTTCTTCGCTCGAAAATGTCGCTCTGCCGCTTGTGTATGCAGGCATGAAAAAATCAGACCGCTTGGATAAGGCGTACGAAGTACTCGCTTCCGTAGGGCTAGGCGATAGAGTTGGGCACCGCCCCAATGAGCTATCGGGTGGTCAGCGTCAACGGGTAGCTGTAGCACGTGCCTTGGTCAATGACCCCTCGATTATATTGGCAGATGAACCAACAGGTAACTTAGATAGTAAAACATCGGTGGAAATAATGGCACTATTTGAGCAAATTCATAACTTGGGCAATACGGTTATACTTGTCACGCACGAACCTGATATTGCAGAATATGCCCACCGACTGATTCGCCTCAAAGATGGTCTTTTGGAGTCCGATACCTACAACCAAAATATTATTTCTGCCCTCTAAGTTACTTTCAATAATTGCCATAGGCAAAACAAACAATACGGAACAAATGAATGCACTTTTGCTACAAACAACGGGATTTGAAACACTACTACAAACGCCTATTACATATTTGATATTAGTGATGACGTGTATCACTTCTTATAAGGTCATGGAAGATCCTTACGAGAAAGAAAAATTCATGTTTATACCCTATGCTATCCAAAAAGACAAAAATGAATGGTATCGTTTTTTTTCGCATGGCTTAGTACATGGTAGCTGGATGCATTTGGGGCTGAATATGTTCGTACTGCATATGTTTGGACCGCAAGTAGAGCTGATTTTGAAATTGCAATTTGGTGCTGCTATAGGCCCTTTACTTTATATTGCTTTGTACGGCTCTGCTTTGGCAACCTCGTCTATTTATAGTTTTTTCAAACACCGAAATGACCGTTATTATAGAGCATTAGGAGCCTCAGGGGCAATATCAGCAGTCGTATTTTCGGCTATGCTCATGAATCCGTTTATGCCAATGGGATTGATCTTGATATCGGACATAACAGGGATTTGGTTTGCTGCTTTTTTCTTTGGTATTTTGTACCTGCTGTACTCTGCCTACAAGAGCAAACAGGGCAATGATAATATTGGGCACGATGCTCACTATTGGGGAGCCGTTTGGGGCTTGTCTTTCACGGCAATCGTTATGCCTTTTTTGCTTTCAAATTTCGTGGATAGAATAACAACAGGCAACTTTCAAATCTTTTACTTTGGGTACTAATTTTTTTTTGACTTGCTTTTGTGTTTTTTTTCGTGTAGCTTACATGCTCTTAGGGTAGCAGTGGTTTTTGTGCTGATTGTTGCCTATTAGTACACCCAAAAAATAAACAATGGCAACGCTTCTTCCGCATCCTCCACGCAAATTTTTAATCGGTAACTTACCTCAAATAGCAGGCAAAGATACCATGAATAAAATGATTCAGCTAGGGTACGATTACGACGACCCACTACTGGAGATAAAAGTACTGCATATCAAGCTGCTTTTTATTCATGATTTTGCTTTGGCAAAAGAAATATTGCAAGATGATGAGAAGTTCCCCAAGTTTATAGATGTTCCTGTGGAGCATCTTCGTGAAATAACAGGTGATGGCTTGTTTACAGCACACTCTCACGAGCCCAATTGGCAAAAAGCACATAATATATTGACCCCTGGTTTCGCCATGAAATCTATACGAGGGTATGTCCCAGCCATGAAAAAAATATGTGACCAGTTATTGGAACAGTGGGATAAAGTGCCAGAAGGTGAATATATCAATTTGGCGGAAGATATGACCAAATTGACGTTTGAAACGATTGGTGTCTGTGGATTCGATTATAGTTTTGGTTGTTTTGAGAATGAACAGCCACACGATTTTATACCTGCCATGTTGTTTGCATTAGATGAAGCAGTGGCAAGAGCCAGAACGATTCCTTTTTTGATCCCATTTCGCTTCAAGAAAAATAAACTTTACAAAGAATATCTTGCCTATACCGATAATTTGATTGATAATATCATTCGGAAACGTAAGGAAGATGCTGCTGCCAATACAGCAAAATATGATTTGTTGAGCTTGATGCTCAATGCCAAAGATAAAGCAAGTGGCGATAAATTGACAGACGAAAATATCCGTTTTCAAATTTATACTTTTTTGGTAGCAGGACATGAAACGACTAGCGGTCTTTTGTCGTTTGTCTTCTACGAGCTGATTAATAATCCTGCTTGGTTGGAAAAAGTATATGAAGAAATAGATAGTGTTTGGGGCGCTAGTGCCGACTATACTGCCACGCACCGAGATTTGCCCAAATTCAAGATTATTAAGCAAGTACTACTAGAAACACTTCGACTGTATCCGCCTGTGCCGATTATTAATGTAGCCCCCACCAAAGCTACAACGATAGGAGTAGCTGAGTATCCTGTAGCTGCCAAGCAATCTTGCCTTATTTGGACGTATCACGTCCATAGAGACAAAAAAGTATGGGGCGAAAATGCCGAACAATTTAACCCCACTAACTTTACTCCTGAAAATGTCGCTAAGCGAGATCCTTATGCTTTCAAGGCGTTTGGCAATGGCAAACGAGCTTGTATTGGTCGTCAGTTTGCGATGACAGAAGCGACATTGGCGGTAGCTACTATCCTGCATCGTTTCAAGATGCACATCGACCCTGATTACAAATTTGAGCTAGATGAAACGATAACGCTACGCCCCAAAAATTTCCGTGTTCGTCTCGAAAAAAGAACCGATGCCGATCGTTATTTTATGGAACCAATTGTGACAGAAGCAGAAAAAGAAGTAGCTCAAAAAGCAACAATTGTACAGCATCAAACGCCTTTTTTGGTCTTGTATGGCTCCAATATGGGCAGCTCTGAGGATTTGGCGTTGCGTATAGCCAAAGATGCCAAACTATATGGTTTTGATGCCAAAGTAGCCACACTAGATGATTATTCGGGCAAGCTGCCCGAGCGTGGATTGATACAGGTTGTTACCTCGACCTACAACGGCACACCTCCCGACAATGCCAAAAAATTTCAGCATTGGCTAGAAAATACCAAGCAGGATTTAGCTAAGGTGCGTTACAGTGTTTTTGGCTGTGGCAATAGCCAATGGGATACCTTCCAAAATTTTCCTAATTTCGTAGATAGAAACTTAAAACGCTTAGGAGCCAGTCGTTTCCATGAGAAAGGATCAGCAGATGCTAGCAACGATTTTGAAGGAGATTTTGAAGCGTGGTACGCTCATTATTGGCAACAATTAGTAGAAGAGCTAGAGCTCAAAAAGCAAGCGGTCAACGACACCTTGCAAATTATGAAAAATGTAGCGAATTATGTTTCTTCCTCTCATCGTCCATACAACAATAGCGAGGCAAGTGTGGCTCGTGTTTGTGCTTATTTTGATTTAGATGCCAGCACTTTCGTGCAAATCCATCAAGCACCTCCTATTTTGTTGCAAGATTTATTGAGTTACCAACTTGACCTAGAAGCACCTGCTACGCTGCACCAATTGGAGTTGCTCATTAAGGCGACAGCCTGTCCGCCCGAAAAAATAAAACTCCAACAATACTTCAATCAGCATGAAGCTAAAGTAGTAGCTCCTAACAAAACTATTATAGATATACTCGAAGAGTTCGAGGCTTGCGAATGCAGCTTTGGGGATTTTTTGGGTATGATGTGATCAATATTTATTGACTTTTTCCAATAAGGTACTAAGTACTTTCAAAGTGCTTAGTACCTTATTGGAAAGGTGCAAATAAGATACAATTTCTACTCAATTTTCCTCTAGAGGCAAACCCAAGTCATTATATTTTTTCCATTTGCGTTTGCCGTAAGGAATGAGAATAAACCAACCAATAATAGGCAAAAAATACGCTAAAACAATCGGATTTCGCCACAAGAGCAGCCAGAAGCTGCCCCAATGAGTTGGGATATTGACTTTTTCTTTGGTTTCGAACTTACGTTCTTGCACCCATTGTCGCTCAAATTCATGAAAAAGGAGTGGCCAAAAAATAGGTAAATTATAGGGGAAGTAGCGACGATGTTGCCACATTTTTTGTAGCAAACCTTTGATAGCATACGGTTTTTTACCATATTGTTGTACGGCTTTGTCCAAATCTTGCTGCATCTGCTCTTTGACTTTGTCCCGAATGGTAGCAATCTCCAATTCGGTCAAGTCTTCGTAGTCTTTGTCTGTCCATTGCCATGGACTAATACGAGTACCTTTTACGAAGTGCATGTTGGCAGGAAATGCCAAATAAAATGCCCAAGGGAAAATCAAAAATAGGGTAGGAAGACCAATTGCCATAAATGGCACGCCTACTTTTCGGAATTGACGATTGACCCACGGAAAGCTATACACGAAAGGTACCACCCATTCGCCATTGACGGTAGAATAAGGTAGAATGTCTGTTTTGTATTTGAGGCTCATCCGAATGAAGGAAGTAGCAAAACGCTGCAACTGATATTTGCGATTGAAGCCCTTGGCTATACCTGGGACACCTTCTGGATAAATCAACAAATGCCCATCAGGGTAGTGCATCATGGTCTCAAAATTGAGAAAAGTAGCATCTACACCGCCTGCCTGCTTCCAAGAACCTTTCATGAAAAAAGGGTGCATAACAGGAGCCCCCGATAGGCGAGGCGCTATCATGGCTCTGAATGTCTTGTGTGGGTCGTAATCGTATTTGCGAAACATGGCGGAGCCAAACAACATACCGTCCCAAGGAAAAGCCATACCCGAATGATTGCTTGCCAATATAATAGGGTGGTTAGGGTTATTGCGTTCGGGCATTTCGTCAAAACCAACAAAAACGGGGCGAAAATAACTGTCTTCTAATATTTGGAAAGCCGATTCGTTGATATTTCGGACATAATTTTTATCAAAATTATCAAAAATAACTTTGTTATTTTCTATATCTTCGGCACTATAAATAGAAGGCTGCTTTGGCATGGCGTATTTTTTATCAAAATATACAAAAAAGCAGCTGTTTGTATCCTCCAAAAAGGCTAAAAATATATTTATACAAAAAAAACGACAAAAAGCTTGCAAGTTTAAAGTGAGTGCCCTATATTTGCAAAGCATTTAACCAATAGTGCAACAAAAACCATCCGCCCGGATGGTGGAACTGGTAGACACGCCGGACTTAAAATCCTGTGGCCTTTGGGCCGTGCGGGTTCGATTCCCGCTCCGGGTACTGAGCAGCAACTTTCCTTTATTGGTTAGTTGCTGCTTTTTTATTGTACCTAAATCTACTTAACTAAAACACTTCCGTTAGTTCTCATGTATACTATAAGGTCATTTTCGGAGTTATTGGCAATCGTGTGAATAGCTTTTGATGTAGCCCCAAAATAGCTTCCTGCGTCTAATACTTTTAATTGATTGTTGTCAGGCAAAGTATAGTTCAATTCGCCTTGTATAATAACGGCATGCAAAACAGTTCCATCTGTTACAATTGTTCCATCAAAACCTTTAGGTAGTTTGACAAAGAGACCCTTGGAGGGACTATTTTCCCAAAGAAAAGCGATGGCAGCCTTGCTTTCGGAATCAACCCAATTTGTCTTGTTATGATCTAGCCAAACTACGTTTGAAGCATCAATATTTATAGGACGTTCTTCGTTTTGAGTAGCCTGTTCGGTAGGGTGTACCAAATAAGGACCATTATCGATTTCTACCAAGGCAATATTTTCTTGACCTTTTGCGGCTGTGATATGAGCTTCGCCAACAGGTTGTGTCCAGAAAGAGCCTGTTGGCATCCACATTTTTTCGGCACTTGGGTCGTCATTATGTATCAATCCTTTGATGACCACTGCCCGATAAGTGATATTGTGAATGTGTGGTGGCGAAGAAAAACCATCTACAAATTTTGCTAAAAATCCAGTAGCTTCCGTTCCTTTTCTGTCTCCCCAAATAGTACCTGCTTGAGGGCTCTGGTCACCTCTTGCAGGGTTGAGTTTCTCAAATACAATTTCTGAACTCAAAATCACTTTGTTGGTAGGATTTTCTATTACCTCGGGAGTAGATTTTTTTGTTACGGTAGTTGCTTCTTCTTTTGGGTTGGTACAAGATGTAACTAATCCCAATATAAGTAAGAAATAGCTTGCTTGTCTTCTCATTTTGTGTTGTTTGAATGAAGTTGTTTGAAAAGTGATTGTTTAAGCAAATAAGTCTAATTTTAGACATGCTCTTAATGGTCGCTTTATGAAATTGTTTAAGAAGTCCTTAATAATCGATTTTCAATCACTTATAAATCATTTTATCACGACTTCTTAAACAACTTCTATTCGGAAGACTATACCACGGTTATAATTTCACTTTCTGCCAATCTAGATTTGGGTGTTTTGTCAGTAGAATTGAAATCAGATGCTGCTCTATAACCAAGTGAAACCGCTACTAAAGAAGTGTAGCCTTTTTCTCTTAATCCGAATTCCTCATCCAATGCTTTTACATCTATTCCTTCCATGGGAGTCGCATCTATTCCTAAGCTTGCAACACCTAATAAAAAACTTCCTATGTTCAAATATACTTGTTTTTCCATCCAATGTTGCAAGTCTTTTAAATCATATTTATGAATACCAGCAAACGTCTTAACAGCACCTAAGAATCCATTTTTGATATCTTCATTAGGAAACCTTCCACTTTTATCTTCTGTATCTGCGATATAGTTGTAATAAGCATCATCAGCATCAACCTTTGAACAAAAAAGGACTACCGCAGAAGCATCTAATACTTTAGGTTCGTTAAAACTAAAAAAACCTTGCGTACCTTTTGCCATACGTTCTTTTCCCTCTTTCGTTTCCGCAATTATAAAATGCCAAGGCTGTAGATTGACACTTGATGGACTCATTCTCAATAGATTTCTTACCTGAGCCATATCAGATGCAGGTATTTTTTTAGTTGTATCATAAGCTTTGGTCGTATATCTCCAGTTTAACGTTTCTTGTAAGTTCATTTTTTTTGCTTTAATTTAGTTAACTATAAAAAGTATAGTTGCAAAAGTAAGTATAGTTTTTTACCTTTGCAATAACGGTCAAAAAGGATAGTATAAAATTATGGAAATGCAAGAGCCAAGAATATTGAAATTTAACGGCAAGGAATACCCTTGTTGTGCGAGTTTAACCATGGGGATTATAGGTGGAAAATGGAAAGTTGTAATTCTTTATCATTTGATTGATGAAACATTGAGATACAACGAATTGAGAAAAATGATACCAGCCGTAACGGAACGGACTTTGAGCTTGCAGCTCAAAGCATTAGAGGAAGATGGCTTGATCCAACGGAAAGTATATACCTCTAAACCACCTTTAAAAGTGGAGTATTCTTTATCAGATTTTGGAAAAACAGTTGTTCCTTTAGTCCAATCTATTGCAAATTGGGGTGATTCGGTGGTTGGAAAAAATAGATAGGTTCCAGAATTTAAAAATGCCCCTAATGTCTATATTAGGGGCATTTTTATGCAGTACAAGTTAACCTCTTAGACATGCTTTAAGCTCTAAAGAACTTTATTCATAAATGTCAAATTCTGCATTTACAGCTTTCATTAATGCTGCATCTCCAAAATCTTCCTCTTTCATTTGAGAAAGTTTTTCTAAGTAAATGTCAAACTGTCCATTTTTGAAGATGGTAAGTAGCTTTCCGCCATTTTTGCATTTAGCTTCATGCCAAACAGTAGGCGGTACAGTGGCAGTGTCGCCTTTTTTTATCACAATAGATTCATCATCAAAAATCAGTTCCATTTCTCCTTCCAACATATAAAAAACCTCCGTCATAATTTTATGATGATGACGTTTCAAGTGAAATCCTGGTTTTAGATTGTCTTCAACAAAACAGAGTTCTCCATTTGTATCTCTGGAGGATAATTTGATGAAACAATGGTCTTGTGAAAATGGATAGTTTGCTCCATCTCCGTTTCTAATGATTTGTTTATTTTTCATGTTATTTAGATTTAAAGGCTTCCAATTCCTTTTCCAATGCCTCTGCTTTTTCTTTAAATTTTTGCATTACTTTTTTTAGCTGACCTACTTTTTTCAATACCTCTTCATCTTGAAGAGCTTGACCCAGAATAATTTAAAACAACTTTTTTACTTAAAACTTACCGTTTTCATTTTTCCACTCAGATTTTGCAGGAATTGGAGCGATAACATCCCAGTGCTCTACAATTTTTCCATCTTCCAATCTAAATAAATCATAGAAAGCGGTGTGTTCTCCTTTCCCAAATTTCCCTTCACTAATGCTTAATACAAAGTTTCCTTCCCCTAGTATTTTGTGCGTTTTTTCAAATTCCATTACCAGACCATTTTTAGCAAAATATTGCATGGCAGCCCCAAATCCTTCTAGTCCGTCAGCGATTGAAGGATTGTGTTGAATGTATTTTTGTGGATTGATGTAATCTGTAAAGTTAGTTTTGTGAGCAAGCAAAATGTCATCAATAAAGTTCTTCACTACTTTTTTATTGCTTTCTGTTTTATCTAAATCTGTAATTTTAGTTTCTCCATCAAATTGTGTGTGCCCGCTGGCATTTGCTGGTTGAATAGTGGTTAAATTATCCCAGTGCTCCACAATTCTCCCCTTTTCGAATCTAAAAATATCAAATCCAACTTTAGGACCAAAAAAATCATATTTAGTATGAGTGAATACGTATTCTCCATCTTCAAATGATCTTATAACATCTGCTTTGAATCCTCCTTCTGGTGCATGCTGCATTACTGCTCCAAAACCTTCCAATCCATCAGCAACCCCTAAGTTGTGTTGAATGTACTTGTTTGGGTTAATATAAGAAATCGGTGTTTGGTCGCCAGTATTGAAGCTGTTGAGTAGTGCAACTACTTGTTCTTTTTTTGATAATTCTGTGCTACTTAGGTTTTCTTTAGTAGCGTTTTTGGTCGCTGTTGTACAAGCCATTAGAGATAGCCCTAGTACTGCTGCTGCTGTAATTGTCTTAAAGTTCATAATTTTTTTATTTACGTTTTTGTTTAATTGATAGTACAAAGATGGGGCAATTCACTTTGTATGTTTTTATCAAAACGAGAATAAAAATGGTAAAAATGGGAATTATGAAGGTTGTTTTGCTCTAAATTCTTTTGGAGTGCAGTGGACTTTCTTCTTAAAGAATTTGGTATAGTTTGTTACTTCGTCAAAGCCAATACTGTACGCAACTTCTTTGATGCTTTTGTTGGTACTGACTAGCTCTCTTTTGGCTTCTAGTATGACATAATTATCTATAAACGACTTAGCCGTATTAATGGTGAATTCCTGAACAATGTGATTCAGTTGTTTAGTAGAGATTAGCATTTTGTTGGCATAATCTTGTACATTCCTTGTTTGGGTATAGTTAGATTCCACCAAATTTTTGAACTGTATAAACGAATCGTATTTTTTAGATTTATGTTGCTGAGTTTCGGTACTAGTTGAAAATCGCTCTAGTCTTAACAAGTACAACATAAGAAGTGCGGCTATAATGTCGTTTTTAGCGTACTTGTTAGGGTTTTGTAGTTCAATTTTCAATTCATGTATAAAACTTGTGTTACCCGTTTTATTGGAAGTAATAGGAGAGGTTAAATGATAGTTGTATAAATGAGAAATGAGATTGATAGATGATTTTAGAAAATAATTCATCACAAAATCCTCTGTAAAAAGAAACAAATAACCCTCGTAATTAGGACTCTTCTGAAAAGCATGTACTTGCCCTTTTGCCAGTTTAAGAACGGTTCCTTCTGTTATTTCATATTCTTGCAAATCTACTTGATGAGTTCCACTTCCTTTGGTAACGATTAACACCGCAAAAAAATCAATTTTGTGAGGCAGAGTAGGATTGTGGGTTTCAATAGAGTCTAGTCTATCAAATAATTCTGTAAGGTTCAGTAGTTCAAAATTATTTTGATCTATTTTGCTATCAAACGATATGTTGGGTATGTTATTCAATTAGTATTCAATTTTATTTAGGCAGGCTCTTACTAAATAATTCTTCCAAAGTGTACTGAATCCTGTTTTGAGCTCCTTCTTGCGAACCAAATATAGAACGAGATAAAATTCCTTCTTTAGAAATGATAACCCATTGAGGTGTTCCAGATGACTGAAATTGATTATAGATTTTGCAGTTGCTATCTAAATAAATAGGAAACGGAAGCTCTTCTATTGTAAAAATACTTCTTATATCACTTTCAGTGACTACGTTTTTGTTGAAGTTGGTATGAATACCAAGTACTTGAATATCTTTGTATTCTTTTTGGAATTGATAAGCGAGCGGAATCGCTCGACCAGTACACCCCAAACATTGATTATTATAGATGATAATCAACAAGATTTTTCCTTTGTACTTTTCCATCAAATCTAGTGGATTTTGGTGGAAATCTAAAACTGGAATAAAAATAACGGCTGTGCCTTCCTCTGTTATCATAGGTATATTAAAGGTTAGGTAAATTTCCTACGGGGGATAAAATATCTTTTTCTACCTGCATACAACTTCTATCGTTAGTATTTTTTACTTCGCTTTTATCTTAAGAATAAAAGGCTGAAAAACTTGCGAAATATAATAATATCCCTTGTAGTACAATGCAGTAGAAGCAGCACTAATTTGGCTGCCATCGTTAGCGTAAATTACTTCTTTCTTGTTGTCGGTACGATTGACGCTGTACACAATGGTAGGAGATAACTTGGTAGAATCATCATAGTGTCCAACGAATTTGAATACTTTGGGGTGGGTAGGAATTAATAATTCATTATCATTGCCCACACGAATATTATCACCACCGATTACCTTTACTACTCTTTCTTTATTGATAAGATTACGATCTTCTAGAACGGTATATTTGAACAGTTGATTTTGACGAGTGGTACTGACGTACAAGTAGCGCTCTTTTTCAGTAATAAACAATCCATTGGCATAGGATAATTTGGGGGCAACTGTTGCCCAGCCATCTTGCTCGTCACAGTAGATGACACTACCTGTTTTTAATCTCAAAAAGGCAGCCAATTGACCTCCTCTTTTTTTCATGTCATTCGACACATAAAAACCACCACCTCTAAAGGCAACAACTGTATTCGGAGAGGTCATGAATGGATGTTCGTAAGTGGCTACAAAATCTAAATGACTAGCATGTACTTCGTACTTGAGCACAAAATGTTTATCCTTGATATCATCATGTGAGACTACATACAAATAAACTTTTCCATTTTGACGTACCAAGTCAATACCATGTGGGTGGAAACTAAGGCTATCAGGTTCATTTCTGCGTGGTAATATTCGACCAACTGGCTTTACTTCGTGTAGATTGACTGTATAAATGTCTCCTAAGGGAGCTTTTTCTCTTAGTCGATGATCGTTGCAGGATACTAATAGTCGAGTCAAGGGCAAAGTCAATGTATCGAGTACCATATCTTCAGGACCTACGCCTGTCTGGATTCGGTCAAAAGCGGTATGGGTGTTCTGGGGGAGGCTAGCACAAGCGGAAAAAAGTAAAGCAAGCAGGCTGCTCCAAAGGATAGTTTTCATAAAAAAAAGTGTGTAGGGGATATAATTAATGTTCTATTTCGTATTGTCTGATTTTGCGGTATAGCGTCCGTTCGGAGATGCCCAATTCCTTGGAAGCCTCCTTGCGTCTGCCTTTGTATTTTTGTAATGCTTTACGAATCATTTCTTTTTCCATATCTTCAATAGACAAGGACTCTTCGACTTCTTCTACATCGCTATATTTATCAGGATTGGCATCGTGATTATTTCTATTATTGATAATAATGGGTCTGAAATCACTATTGTCATCCTCTTCTGTATGACTATTATAGTCAGGACTATAATTGGTATCGTAATCACTATCGTGATAATGTTCTTTAGAATAACTTTGGTTTTTGTCAAAACGATTGCTCAGTGCACTGGGCAAAGTAGGCGTGTTGGTCATAGGAGTATTGCTAGGCATTTGCAAATTATTGGTTCTGGCTAGCTCCGCAATCAATGTTTTGACATCAGAAAGATCTTGCTTCATTTCATACAAGAACTTGAATAATATTTCTCGTTCATAGTAGCCACCATTTCCATTGGGGCTCCCGCTTCCTGTTCCTTCAAAATTGGATAGGGCAGGAAGGTTTTTATTCAAGGCATTCGGCAAAAATTGTAGCATTCCTTGAGCCGTAATATTTTTGGTTTCGGAAAGTACCGATACTTGCTCTGCTATATTTTTTAGTTCTCGAATATTACCGGGCCAGGTATAGTTTTCGAGTAGTAACAAGGCACGTTCATCTAGTCGAACAGGCGAAGTGTGATAGCGCTCGGCAAAATCTGCCGCAAACTTGCGAAACAAAATGCCAATATCATCAGGGCGTTCTTGTAGCGAAGGCACTTTGATAGGTACCGTATTCAAGCGGTAATAAAGATCTTCTCTAAATTTGCCTTTTTTGACATGCTCTTCTAGTTTGACATTGGTTGCTGCTATGATTCGAACATCAGTTTTTTCGACTTTATTGGAGCCCATTTTTACAAATTCGCCTTGTTCCAATACACGCAACAAATACTGTTGCAATTGCATGGGCATTTCGCCAATTTCATCTAAAAATATGGTGCCACCATTAACCGTCTCAAAGTAACCTTTTCGTTCAGTGGTCGCTCCCGTAAAAGCATTTTTGGTATGACCAAATAGCTCCGAATAAAGCGTACTTTCGGGCAATGCACCACAGTTGATGGCTATAAATTTTTCGTGTTTACGAGCCGATAGCGAGTGTATGATTTTAGAAAAAGATTCTTTTCCTACACCAGAAGCACCACTAATGAGCACCGAAAGTTCGGTAGGGGCGACTAAGGCAGCCGTTTTGAGTGCGTGGTTGAGTCCAGCAGCATTGCCAATAATTCCGAATCTAAGTTTTATTGATTGTACGTCCATAATTTTTTTATCAGTTCAATAAAGGTTATTTCATGCCAGGGCTAGAGGTTACCTTTTTTACTTTAATATCTTCTCCACTAGTGACTACTTTTACTTTAATATCTTCATAAGAGGTTACCTCTTGCCATTCTCCACAATCGTTGGGAGAGGAGTTTACAAATTCTACCTTAATATCTTCGTTAGAATCTACGTATTTTATTTTAATATCCTCATAAGAATCCACAAATTTGACTTTGCCAAAAAGCTGTTTGCCATCAAAAGAACAAAAAGGGTTTTTCATACTAGCAGTCTGTGGGAGTATAGCACTCAATAGACAACAAAAAATAGCAGCTGATCGGAGTTGTGGAGGTGCTGTTTTCATGTTATCCGTAATCGTCCATTCTTTCCAAGCATCATCGCCACTCCAAGCGGTCTTGACGGTCATTGTCCCGTATTTGGAGGAGATGCTCCATTCTTTCCAAGCGTCATCGCCACTCCATTGTGTCTTGACCGATACGTTGCCATATTTAGAACTATTGACCTGCCATTCTTTCCAGGCCTCATCACCACTCCATACTGTTTTGAGGGTCATGTTTTCCGCTTTCGTTTTGAACACCCATTCTTTCCAAGCATCGTCACCACTCCATTGTGTCTTGACGCTCCAAGTTTCATTTCCTGTTTTGATGTTCCATTCTTTCCAAGCATCATCACCACTCCATTGCGTTTTCATGGTCCAGCTCTTGTTTTCATCAAGTCTAAACGCCCATTCTTTCCAAGCATCGTCACCACTCCATTGTGTCTTGACCAATCGGATGGCAATAGGAGAAGGAGTTACATCCAATACTTTTCCATTGGAGTTGGTGTTGACGGTAAGCACTATTTGCTGGTCAATGTATATTTTTTCGTTGGGGCGGCACCTAATTTTTAAGGTTTGATTGGGCTCTATTTCAAAATAATTATCAGTGGGGCCGTAGCCTGTGGACAAATGACCAGATAACGCTGTGTAAGCATTATTCTTGAGGGTTACGTACACAAAATCTGTGGAGCCTTCATATACAGCTATTTTTTTTTGAGTAATAATCCGCTGCCTTTCTGCTGCTTCTTGTGCGATTATTCGAGCGGCTTCTTTTTCTGCTGCTATTCGTTGTTGCTCTTTTTCTAGCTCATCAAACACTGCTTGGTAGCGTCCTTTTCCTGCACTCAAATCAAGTGTCATTTTACCTCGTACCCCTTCTTTATGTGTCAAATAGACAAGTAATTCATGCTTTGTATTTTCTAGATTTTTGAGGAATTCTAAAAGGGCAAAATGATTATCATCTTTTACATTTAGTTGCTCAGGAGCAATCTCAAAACACCAATGTCGGTTTTCATTTTCGGTCTCTGCTACAGGCAAAGCGAGGGTGATATATTTTGAGTCATCACTCATCAGGACAATCGTAATGTAAATTTTTGTTCCAGTTTTGTTGTCTCTAGGAATACGATACATTTTCTGTTTCATGTAGAGTGTACCATATATAGTAGTATTGTCGTCAAACTCTTGTTGCTTAGGTACATTTTTCTTTTTAGGGGCGGTATTAAATTCATTAGTGAAAACAATAGTACCTGATTCTGCAATAGCAGTAGCGGCACCTTCCAATAAACGAAATTGACCAAACATATAAGTATTGGTCAATAGACTGAATAAAATAACTAAAAATAGGGTTTTCAACAGAAATGAGAATTAGAAATGAAGTTGTTTGTTAAGAGCGTGTCTAAGGAATTGTTTCTGCAACTTCACTGCGTTAAATAATAAAAAATCTTTGTAAGAGTACTGCCTAACAGCATTGTGTTATGGGGTGTTAATTATAATCGCTCGTAAGGTAAGAATAAGAGTATTTAATAACTTTAGTTCCGCCTGCTTCCAAGTCAAATTTCCAACGGACATTCGTCATAGCATTTTCTTTCGGTGATCGTGCTGTTTTTATTGCTTTGTCCCAAGGCATACTAGTTTTGATCAATTGACCATTGATAAGACGCATAATTTCAAAGTTAATTTTTTTATCTTTAAAATTCTGAATCGTAATTTCCGTCTCAACGGTTACCAAATCATTGTAGTAGCTATACGAACCTCTTTTTCGAGCTCTCTTTTTGTGTACTCTTGATTTCTCTTCTTCCGTAAATTTGATATTAACATCTGGTGCTTCCGTCAAGTTAATTTCCATATAATTTCCTCTGGAAGTATAAGCTAATTTGTCTTGACTAATTGGGGCAGTTTGTTGGTCTTCATTTTTGACGACTAAGGCAGGTGCAGCTGTCCAAGTATAAGCGGAATTGTTTTTTAGTTTAATAATATGATTAACGGCACTACTAGGTCCTGCATAATTATATTTACCTACGTTGTAGTTGATATTATTGGGTTGGAACGAGGCTCTATAAACATGCTCTAAGGGGACTTTGATTTGGAATATATCTACCAAAGCACTAGCTCCTTTTTTTAGCTTTACATTTTTGACCGTATAGAAATATAAATCTTCTAACGAAGCACCATTGTCCAAATTATCAACTTTTTCTAGAGGAGGAGATGCTTGTGGTGAGACCACATTGTTGTTATTAAAATTAACAGACTCGATTTGTACCGAGTTGCTCAGAATAGAGCTAGGGTTGATGGTAAGATTGCTAGTAGTTGGTGTTTGTACGAATCGCTGCGGCTGTCTAGTCGGAGTCGCTTGTATTGCCGTAGGATTATACAGAAAATTCAAAAAGTCAGAAACGCCATTGGCATATCTGAAATTAGGTACTCCAGCTACCAAATTTAGCTCTTGAGTATTCATGTCTTCAGCATTATTAATCAGTGTTGTTCGGAGCGTAAGTTGAGCTTCTTTATTGCTGGTCATTTCTATCAAGTAATCTGGTTTCCATGCCAACCCTTTTCGTAGATACATCATATCTAGTGATTGTTTGGTGTTAGTAGATTTGAAATCTACTTGTAGCGTGGGCTTGGTTTCTTCCGATTTGTAATGGTAAGCATAAGAAGGTGTCTTCTCAAATTCTAACCTGTCGAGCTGTGCGATATGTCGAGCTGTAAATATAATGCTGTTGCCAGAAGCTTGTTGCAATATAAACAAAGGAGCATTTAGAGATGGAGCGGCTCCATTGGCTATGGCTTCCTGCTCATTATCTTTTTTCATGACCAAAATAGTACCTTTATACGAAGTATCGGTCAAGTGGAGTGTTGCTTTTTTGCCATCATTCAAAGCTATCATCTCCATGTAATTTTGTGCAATTCCTTGTTGAGGAATTTTGGTCGTTTTCTGATAGGCTTTTACCAGTTGCATATCATTGGTAGGAGAGGATATCCACAGCGTGCCGTTGAGGGCTTGCGGGATATTATCCCCCTGAATAAACCATGATTTATCTTTGGTATCAACAGTGCCACTTTTGACAAAAAACGAAGTTTGGTCTTTGAATATAGAAACAGACTTGGTCGGGAAATCTTTTTGAGCTACCAATCCCAACGGAAAAAGGCAGATAACAAAGAGTAAGCAACGGTGTTTGAATAACATAATAAAGAATTGGAAGCCTATAAAGACTAGTGTATTTCAACAACTATAAGTTGTTGAAATACACTAGCAGACACTAATAGAAATAAATAGATTAACGATGTTCAGTTGTATAATAAGTGTAGGTATATTTAATCGTTTTAGTTTCTCCTGGTTTTAGTTTTAGTTCCCAACAAACATCTGTTTGTGCATTGAAATGATAGCCGTATTGCACTCTAGGAGACTTTTGCCAATCTATGCTTGATTCTACCAACTCGCCTGTTATAAGACGCTTGACATCTAATCGAATATTTTTATTTTTGAAATTTTGAATAACTACTTCTGTTTCGACCGTAATCAAGTCATTATAATAGGTGTAGTTATTTTTTTTAATTGATTTTTTGTTAGGAATACGTTCTGTTTCTTCTTCCTTAAACTTGACATTGACGTCTGGTGCTTCTGTCAGTTTGATAGATACATCATTGCCCTGTGAGGTATAATGCAGTTTATCTTGACTGATAGGAGCATATTGTTTTTGGTCATTTTTCATAACCAATGCAGGCGCTGCGGTCCAAGTATATTTAGAATCGTTTTTGAGTTTGATGGTATGAATCACAGCATTCTCTTTTTTCAAAAAGCTGTATTGTGTCGAATAATTGACATTATTACCATCTAAAACGGTTTCGTAGATATGCTCAACAGGTACTTTGACATTGAAAATATCAAAAAATGCCCGCTCGCCTTTTTTCAATACAATATCCTTGAGAGTATAAAAGTACAAATCTTCCATTGAAGAGGCATCTCCGAAATTGGATAAATTAGCAGGACGAGTACCTCCACTAGTCGTTGTTGTTGTAATAGGAGCAGCAAAGTCACTATAAGTAATCGCTTCTTGTCGAATCGTATTGCTTATGGTCGCAAAATTTTGTTGGTTGTACGGTTGTGGTATTTGCAAGAAATTGATCAAATCAGACAGAACAGTCGCATATTTGAAATTTGGGACACCAGCCACTAAGTTTAACTTGTCAGTCTTGATGTCTTCAGCATTATTCACGACAGTAGAACGCAAGGTCAACATCGCTGCATTTTCTTCTATCAACTCTACCAAGTAGTCAGGTTTCCAAGCCAATCCCTTGCTCAGATACATCATGTTGATAGGCTGCTCTGTTTTGTTAGACTTAAAGTCAATTTGCAAAGTAGGCTTTGATTCCTCTAGCTGATAGTCATAAAAGAACGTCGGTGTTTGATCAAACTCTAAGCGTTGCAATTGTGCAATCTGATTGGCTGTGAAAATCATACTTTTGCCTGACGACTGTAGCAGCACAAAAAGCGGTGCATTGAGCTTGGGAGTATCTCCTTGCTTCATCGCTTCTTTTTCTTTGGGTGTAATCAGCAGCATTATTTTGCCTGTATAGACGGTATCCAAGAGATAAAAAGTAGCAATTTTGCCATCATTGAGCGAAATTATAGCGGCAAAGTTATTAGCCACTGCTTGATGATCTTTTTTTGTTTTTTTCTGATACGCTTTGACCATCTTAAAATCATTGGTAGGCGAAGCAATCCAGAAAGTACCATTGAGTGCCGCAGGTATCGTATCGCCCTGTATGAACCAAGTTTTATCTTTGGCTTTGACATTGCCATCTTTGACAAAAAACGCAGATTGATCTTTGAATATAGAAACAGACTTGATTTCTAAGCCTTGTTGAGCCATTAGCCCGCAAGGCAAAAGAAGTGCTAGGCTATAGCCCAAAAAAGATTTGATGATGTTCATATTTATGGTTGGTTTCGTGAACGTACAAAATGGTGTACGTCCTAATAGATGCAGTTTTGCAGCAAAGCGGTGTATTCACTCTTACTGATTCAAAAATGCCTCTTCACTAACCAAATGCCCCATCAACGTAGCGGAAGTAGAACTCGTTATTTTGACATAAACATAGGTGCCAATTTCAGCATCTTCTCTAGGGAAAACACACATTTTGTTGTGTGTCGTTCTACCAGCCAAGTCATCAGCAGATTTTTTCGATTCTTTTTCTATCAACACTTTATAGATATTGCCAACATTGGCAGCATTATGAGCCTTCGATATTTTATTTTGCAAATGTATAATCTCGCTCAGACGACGTTTTTTGATGTCCAATGGAATATCATCGGCGTATTTTTTCTGAGCCAATGTATTAGGACGTTCCGAGTAAAAGAACATATACGACATACTATATTTCGCAATTTCCATCACAGACAAAGTCTCTAAATGTTGCTCTTCTGTTTCGCCACAGAAGCCCGCAATCATATCGGAAGAAATAGCACAATCTGGAATGATTTCGTAGATACGTTTTACTTTGTCAATATACCATTCTCTGTCGTAGGTGCGATTCATGCGTTTGAGTACTTCTGAGTTGCCCGCTTGTACTGGCAAGTGAATGTAGTTGCAAATGTTCTCGTGTGCCGCCATGGTGTACATGACCTTGTCGGTAATGTCCTTGGGGTGCGAGGTCGAGAATCGAATACGCAAATCTGGAGAAATAGCAGCCGTTAAAGCTAATAAATCAGAAAAGTCGCATTTTTGTTCGGTATCAGGGTTATCCCATTTGTAAGAATCTACATTTTGCCCAAGTAGCGTCACTTCACGGTAGCCGTTATTGAACAAATCGGTACATTCGGCAGCTATTGAGAAAGGGTCACGGCTACGCTCTCTACCTCTCGTAAACGGTACAACACAGAAGGAACACATATTGTCACAACCTCTAGTAATGGTCACAAAAGCAGTCACACCATTGCTACCCAAACGGACAGGATTGATATTGGCGTAGGTTTCGTCTCTCGACAAAAATACATTGATACCCTTGTCGCCATCTTCGGCACCTGCTATCAAGTTGGGCAAATCACGATAAGCATCAGGACCGACTACCAAATCTACTAGGCGTTCTTCTTCTAGCAATTTTTGTTTGAGGCGTTCTGCCATACAGCCAAGGACACCTACTAAAGTGCTCGATTTTTTCTTTTTGACTTTGTCAAAAACGCGCAAGCGTTTGCGCACGGTGTCTTCTGCTTTTTCTCGAATAGAGCAGGTATTGATGAGAATCAAATCAGACTCTTCCATATTGCGCGTAGCGCTATAGCCAGCATCGCCCAAGATAGAAGCGACGATTTCGGAGTCGCTAAAATTCATTTGGCAGCCATAACTTTCGATATAAAATTTCTTATCGCTGTCCTTAGCTTTGTTTGCTACTTGTTCCTGAAAAAAAGCATCGCCTTGTTTGCTTTCGTCTATATTTTTGTCATCAAACTTGATGGTCGGATTATCATTGTACATACTCTGTCCTAATTATTTATGATACTTTATTTTGTACTATCGTATTAACGTACAAAGATAAAAAATAAATGTGACATAATGGCAGTTTTGTGATTTGAATGTTTGCTAGCCTAGACAACAAAAAAAGCAAGCTGTTTCTCTTAGTGAGAAACAGCTTGCTTCATAATGCTAAATTACCAACTAGATTATTTCAATTTAATCTTGCTAGCATCGTTTGGCAAATCAGGCGAATAAACCATAACTGGGTTACAGATGCCACTGCTTTTGATTTGTGCAAAACCTTCGTACTGCGAGGCTTTGAATACCTTGTACTTGCGGATATATCCAGCACCAGGGTTAGCACTTTGAGACATAGGATCTAGCGAAAATACAAAAGGTGTTTCCCATTGTTTTCTATCTTTCTTGCTCAATTCTGCAAAGTTATCAGGGCGGAAAGTTACCATTACTTCATACTCGGTATGTCCCAAGTAGCTTTGGCTAGCTTCGGTCACTTTGCTCACTTTGACTACTTCTATCACTCCCTTGACACGGTCTTGGAAGGTACACGACTGGCGAGCAGTTTCGTTGTTGATACGTTCTACCATTTCTTGGCGAATGGCTTCTTTTTTCTCCAACGCTTTTCTTTTACGTTCTAGTTCTTCTCTTTTGAGGCGCTCTTCTTCTTGTGCAGCTTTGTTGGCAGCTTCTTTTCTAGCCTCGATTTCTTCCTCAATTTTTTTGCGTTCTTCTGCTTCGATTTGCATTTTTATTTCCTCTTTTTTACGCAATTGCTCTTCTTCACGAAGACGAGCCAAACGCTCTTCTTCTTTCTGTTGTTTTTCAGCTTCTTTTACTTTACGTTTTGCTTCTTTGATAGCATCGGCTCCAGAGGTTTCGCTGTTGCTGGTTGCATTATTAGATAATTTGCCTTGATTGGCACGTTCCAATTCGTCCTCGTACTCTTCTTGAAGTTTTCTTCTAGCTTCCTCTCTAATTTTATCTTCATTGATATTGACACCAGAAGTGTTTATAGTAGGAGAAGAGCCATTTTCTTTTTGCTCTTCAAGTTCTTTGGCTACGATAGCACGCAGCTCTTCGTCAGAGTATTGAGAGTAATCAGGTGCATTGGGGTCTATATTGTAAGCAGGAGCTACGATAGGTTCGTCTTCTTCGATTGGTTCATCGACTTGGTTGAGCGATTCGGTGGCTTCTTTGATTTTGTTCTCTTCGTATTCTTTTTCTCTGTTTTCGAGTTGCTTTGCAAATTCATTTTTTTTGAAATTGTACAAGCGATCTTCTCTATCTGCTTCAAACAAGTCGTTTCTTAATGCCTTGGATTCGTAAGTGAAACGCTCCATACAAGCTTCTCTATTGCGAGTTTGCAATAAATTCATAGCATATTTGGTGCCTTCCTTGATACGAAACTGCTCGATATATTCTGGACCAACAGGTACTCTCAAGTTGCCTGAACGCAATACAAATTCTATTTCAGTATCTTTGATTTGCTCAATGACTTCATCGCCCTCCATTGGCTGAAACTTGAACCATACTTCGTGCTCATCGTATTCGAGGACACTCTTATCGGCAGAGCGTTTCATTTTGATGGAAGTAATTTCTGCCAATCCCGGTACGATTTCGTACTCGCATTCGCGCACTACTTTAGTACGTTTGGTTGGCTCGGTACTATTCGGTCCTTTTTGAGCAATACTTTGTGTTACCGCCGATAAGCTCAATAGGGTTGCTAGACTTAAAATGTGTATTTTTTTCATGAATTATTGTTTATTGTTAATTTGGAATAGCTAAAGAGCAATTGTTGTATAGCTTGCGCCTAGTA
Organism: uncultured Saprospiraceae bacterium; assembly: GCA_937139495.1. Classification (GTDB taxonomy): domain Bacteria; phylum Bacteroidota; class Bacteroidia; order Chitinophagales; family Saprospiraceae; genus Aureispira. The sequence continues at coordinate 113,873 of CAKZQC010000015.1, forward strand.
TTAGGATGTAAATATACCTATACAAAATAACAATTAAATAGCTGGTTTCAATAACAGAGATGTCATTATGATTTATTTTGGTGCAAAAATAACTATTTTTAGCAGTTTTATAACGATTTTGAACAGAAGTTGTTACGAATCTATTCGTAATAACCTCTAATGTTCAAGGTTTAATTTTCTAGGGACAAAGATTTACAATGTTACCTGTTCATTTATTTTTTATCAAAATTTGTTCCATCAAGTCCTAAAATCTACAGTCTAGTATCTAACCTCTAATTTCTATGAAAAAAATACAAAAAATAGCCGTTTCAGAATACTTTTATAGCCTACAAGGAGAGGGTAAAACCATGGGGATTCCTGCTATTTTTTTGCGGCTAACAGGTTGTAACCTAATGTGTGGAGGACAGGGCGTAGAAAAAGATGGCAAAATGCGAGCTGGTGCAACTTGGATTTGCGATACTATCGAGGTTTGGATGAAAGGCAAAACGCTAGATTTTGAAACTTTATTGCAGCAGCTCAATGATGAAATTGATTTTGTCAATCGCCTGAAAAATGGGGTGCATTTGGTGATTACAGGTGGCGAGCCATTGCTACAACAAGACCGAATTATTGCCTTGTTGGAGTACCTAGAAGCCGTATATCAATTGCGACCAATTATAGAGGTCGAAACAAACGCGACTTTTTTGCCCAAAGAGGCACTAGATAAACGGGTGCATTATTGGAATACGTCTCCCAAATTGAGCAATTCGGGCATGGCAGAAGCACAGCGAATCCAACCCCAAATATTGCATTGGTTTAACCAAAACCCCAATACGATGTTTAAGTTTGTGTTGGCGAGCGTGGCAGATTTTGAAGAAATTCAACAAGATTTTTTGAATACTTTATTGATAGACAAAAGTAAAATTGTGCTGATGCCTGCGGCTGATAGTATTGAGCAATTGCTAGAAAGAAACAAGCTGGTAGCAGATATTTGTATTGAGCATCAAATACGAATGTGTACGAGAATGCACGTCGAAATTTGGAACAAATTGACAGGTGTATGATGGTGGCATACTACTTGAAATAGTCTAATAGATAATGAACCTTGTTTATTGGGTAAGTGTTTGTTTATCAATGTCTTGTGATGGAGTAGAGGGGGCAAAGAGGAATTGTGAGAAACAAGAGCGTGACAAAATGTCTTTTAATTGACAAAAAAAACAAAAAAAGTGGAAAATATAACATACGGAATGGAGCAGTATAATAACTGGAAATTGTTGGGTGAAAATGAATTGGATTTTTTGCCTTTATTTTCGGCAGAAGAGGACGACAGTACGGACGATGAAGAGGAAAAAGATGCCTACAATAAAGTGTTGCCCTTGTTGGCACTCAAAAACACCGTGCTTTTTCCAGGGGTAATTGTACCCATTACGGTAGGTCGCAAAAAGTCAATTGCAGCAATTAAATATGCTTACGAGGCAGACAAAACAATTGGTGTTATCACGCAAAGAGAATTGAGTATCGAAGACCCTATTCAGGCGGATTTGTACGAAGTGGGTGTAGTTGCCAAAATCGTGAAGCTATTAACGATGCCCGATGGAACGACTACGGCTATATTGCAAGGCAAACAAACATTGCACTTGGATAAGTTGTCGAGTCGAGTTCCTTACCTGATAGGAGAGGTGACTTATTTGCCGAAGAGTGCACCAAGAGATGTACAACAATTTTCAGCATTGGTGACTACTATCCGAGAGTTGGCAGATAAAATAATCAGCAGTTCTCCGAATATTCCAATGGATGCGGCTCAAATGTTGGGCAAAATCAAATCAGCTACTTTTTTGATTAACTTTATTGGTGCCAACCTCAATCTGACGGTGGCTGTCAAGCAGGAATTGCTAGAAATAGAAAATATAGAAGACAAAGCAGGAAAAGTATTAGAATATATGCAGCATGAGTTGCAGGTATTGCAAGTCAAAAGCCAAATAGAGCGTGATGTACATGGCGATATGGAGAAGCATCAGCGAAATTTTATACTCAATCAGCAGCTCAAAAAAATACAGGAAGAATTGGGCGAAGATTCGCCACAAAATGACTTGGCAGAGCTAGAAGCGAGAGCGAAGGACAAAAAATGGTCGGAAGAAGCGGAGAAGAAATTTACGAAAGATTTTAAGAAACTAAAGCGTACCAATCCTGCTGCACCAGAGTATTCTTTATTGGTCAATTACTTGGAGTTTCTTCTTGATTTGCCTTGGGACGATTATACAGAAGATTTGTTTGATTTGGAAAAAGCCGAGCAAATTCTGAATGAAGATCATTTTGGATTAGAAAAAGTAAAAGATAGAATATTGGAATATTTGGCGGTACTCAAACTGCGTCAAGATATGAAATCACCTATTTTGTGCTTGGTAGGTCCTCCCGGTGTTGGTAAAACATCGCTAGGGAAATCTATTGCAAAAGCGGTAGGACGTAAATATATTCGTATGTCGTTGGGCGGTCTGCATGATGAAGCCGAATTGCGTGGACACCGTAAGACTTATATAGGTGCAATGCCAGGGCGTATTATCAATTCTATCAAGAAGGCAGAAGCAGGAAATCCTGTGTTTATATTAGATGAAATTGATAAATTAGGAAAAGGGTTTAAGGGGGATCCTTCGTCCGCCTTGTTGGAGATTTTGGATCCTGAACAAAATACTACGTTTCATGACAATTATTTGGAGTTGGAGTACGACCTCTCTAAGGTAATGTTTATTGCTACTTCCAATTCGTTACAAAATATACAACCTGCCTTGCTTGACCGTATGGAGATTATACAAGTAAGCGGTTATTCGATAGAAGAAAAATTACAGATTGCCAAAAGGCACTTGCTTGATAGGCAGCTCAAAGAGCATGGCTTGACAGCGGCAAATTGTCAATTTACAGATGAAGCACTGCTCAAAATAGCGGCAGATTATACTAGAGAATCAGGGGTGCGTTCGCTAGAGCGAGAGATAGCGAAAGCAATGCGTTCGGTGGCTAGAAAAGTAGCCATTGATGACCAATTTACGAAAGTAATTGAGGCAGAAGATTTGGAGGAAATATTGGGGGGCAAAAAAGTAATGCTTGACGATGTATTTGAAGAAAATCAAGGTCCTGGAGTAGCCGTTGGCTTGGCTTGGACAAGTGTAGGAGGAGATATTTTGTTTATAGAGAGTAGCTTGAGCAAAGGTAAGGGCAATTTAATATTGACAGGTAATCTAGGGGACGTAATGAAGGAATCTGCCACTACGGCGCTGAGTTATTTGCGTGCCAATGGCGAAAAAATAGGCATCACTCCCGAACAATTCGATACACAAAACGTTCATATTCATGTACCTGCTGGAGGGATACCCAAAGATGGTCCTTCTGCTGGAATCACGATGTTGAGTGCGTTGGCTTCTGCGTTTACGAAGCGACCATTGCGTTCTCACTTGGCGATGACTGGAGAGATTACTTTGAGAGGAAAAGTATTGCCAGTAGGTGGCATCAAAGAAAAAATACTAGCAGCGAAGCGAGCAGGGGTCAAAGAGTTGATACTCTGTGAAGTCAATGAGAGAGATGTTAAGGAGATTAATCAAAATTACTTGACAGGTTTGACTTTCCATTATGTCAAAAAAATGGAAGAAGTACTTGAGTTGGCTTTAGAAAAGTAGGACTGCCACTATTGAACAAAAAATAACATACAGAAAAGAAGAACACACAAATTATGGGAATTATCAGCATTAAAAAAAAGGACGAAGACAAAGATAACGGAAACTGGGTTTTTAGAAGAACGCTAAAAAATGCAGCGACACTAATTCGTAAGCCGCTATTAGTTTTTAGAGTACTCAAATCAGTAACGGAATATGTGAAAAAATATGACTCTTTTGCAGAATTTACGCAAGACATCAAGGACGAAGTAATTACTTCTGGTCGTATGGTCAAAGCCTTTGTCAAAGGAGAATATGATGGTATTACAACGCTAAATGTTACGATGCTTTTAGCTGGTTTATTGTATTTGGTGTTACCGATTGATATTGTACCTGATTTCTTGGTAGGTGTTGGTTTGCTAGACGATATTGCGATTCTTACTTGGATACACAGTAAGTTGACGACCGAAATAGAAGAATTTAAAACTTGGGAAGATCAACAAAAAATTCAATTTCCGATAGAGCCTATTCCGTTTGAGGAAACAGAAGCGACAGGAGATGCTACGGCAGATAATTTGTAAAATAACCGAATTGGGTTTACATAAAAAAAGGAATCAACTTCAGAGTTGATTCCTTTTTTTTATGCGTTTTCATTATTGGTGGTATCTTCTTTGGGCTGCTTGAGCAAGCTCCAGTTTTTCTTGAAAAAGCTATACCAATTTTCAAGTAATTCTTGATGATTGGGCTTTAGGTTTTGGTAGGCTAATAGCCATTCTCGCAGAGCGAGTTGTACCGCTTTTTTGTCATTGACGAAGCTTTTGTTTTCTTCCTCTTTTTGACCTCGCTTATAGGCTTTGAGCAATTCTTGCAAGGCTTGTGTTTGGAGTACCATTTGTTTGGGCGGAGATACCTTTTTTTGCTTTTCGGCAGGTATTTCTTTCGTTACAAACTGCATATCATACTTGGTCTTTGGTACAAAGGGGTAAAGCTTTTTTTTGATGGCTTCTGTTTGTGTTTTTCCTCGACCTTTCAGATTGGTAAACTTCAGTATGGGTGTTCCTTGCTGGTTGGTGCCATCTATATAGACTTCGCCTACTACCACGCCTTTTTGTTTCGCAATATCACGGGTTGCCCAATTTTTGAATTTGCCTTTCCATAGTCCTAACAATAGCATACTAGCCGTGTTGCCATCTGGATAATTGTGTTCCAGTATAGCCACAAAGTTAGTAGGTTTGGCTTTGGTCGTGTCGCCAATTTTGGTGCTCAATTGAATTTTGACCAAACTTTTGAGGTCGCTCAACTGAATGGTATTAATGTCGTCAGGCGTTTTGCCTAGTGCGGTAGTGTTCCACTTCATTAGTTGTTTGTTCTTTTTTCTCTTCTTCGTTCTCTTTTGGCGGCTCTGCTTTCCCATTGCAGTCCAAATAGATGAAATGCACGATAAAAAATCAAATTATCTCCAGTAGTATTGTCATACCCTGGATAAGATGGCATGCCCATCCGCCGACTGGGGTCGATAATTACATAAGAGGTTGTTTTTTGATGGTTACTCGAATCGGTAAGGTATAATCTTGGGTAAGATTTGGGAGTATGTTTCCAACGAACACCAATTGCAGCATGGTGGTTCTCATAATTTCGCATTTTAAAAATAATAAACACACATTTACGGTGAAGCAAATGATGTACCAAGGAAGCATAAAGTATGGCATAATCTTCACAATCACCTGTTTGGTAAGCGAGCGTCTGTTCTGCAAATTGGGTTCTATCAAGTGGTACATCTGGAGTGCCTACAACCGTTTGTCGTACAAAAGAGTGCAACACTTCTAACTTTTTCTTTAATGTCCAGTGTTTAGCCAATTGTTTTTTTAATGGCTTTAAGAGTGTTTTTTTAGTAATAGCGGAGAATGCTCTAGTCGTAATATTGTATTCTGTTCCTGCATGCGTAGGCAATGCTTCATAAAACTGTACATATACATCAGCTGTCTGGTATTCGAAATTCTTGGATAAGCCTTTGGTTTGATTAGTAGTTGTTCCTGCCCGATTCCGCATATAAGGCGGAATGTCGTCCTTTAAACCGACATCTAGCGAAGCGGAATACTTATTGAAAGATGGTTCTGATATGTTAACAGGGATCAAAGCGATGCCCGTGTCTTGATGACTAAAAGCCCGTTCCAAAAAAATACCATATAAATTACGATCATATCCCAATCCAGTATATTCATTATAAAATCGTCTTCCCTCGGCAGCTATACATAAGTAACCATTGTGCTTTACTAGCTGATACTTTTCAAGGCTTGAATGCAACACACAATATTTTATTAGTAAACGAGTTGCGGCACTTCTATCACAATAATAGCTATCTATTATTTGACTGCACAAGGTATATCTAGCATGAATATTTAGCAGGTGATAATATCTTAACAAAAAATAAGAAAATAATTCTTCTATATTAGAACGACTAATAGAGTCCTTTGTTATGTAATCAATTGCAATGTGAATGTTTTTTATGTCATATAGAAAGCTATCTTTTTCTGTACACAAGTCAGCATAGAGAGACCGATTTATGTTATTAATAGAAATGGAATCGTAATGAATAAGTGGTGTATGAATAAAAGAATGTCTATTTTCTTTTTTTGTGCTTTGAAGTAGCAAACTGTCGCACTGCCCTAAAGTAATAGCAGTATTAAACAGTACCAAAATTGCAACTACAATATACTTAATCAACTTCAACACGTATAGATTGTTCTTGGTTAGCAATTCCTTTGATTGTAATTCTTGACTTTGATATTCCTGCATCTGTAAGAATTTTCGCTATTACGCCAGCTCTTTTTTTTGGTAATTGAGGATCATATATTATTTCTTCTGTATCGGGGTTACGAACTATATCGCCTTCGCCTGCACTGCCTGAGACGCTGCCTGTAATAGTGACGGAGGCATCAGGATTGTTGTTTAGATATTGCAATAGTATTACTACTTCTTTTTTAGTTTGTTTTTCTGTTTGATCATCTATAAACGCCAATCCATTCTTGGAGCCCTCTGTACCTCCCAAGCCATTAAATTTAGCAGATAGGGTAATTGGTTTTCCACTCTTCAATGCTGGTGTAATATCGTCTTCAGGATCCTCGTCTTCAGGATCCTCGTCTTCAGGATCCTCGTCTTTAGGAGGTTTAATAGGATTCGGGTCCTCGTCTTCAGGATGCTTAATAGGATTTGGATCCTCGTCTTCAGGAGGCTTAATAGAATTGTTATTATAATAGTCAAGAGTACCTCCAGTAGCTGTTGATATTCTAGTATCAATTTTGGATAGTAACGACTGATACTCTTCTTCAAATAACTTTGTAGTTACATCATTATTTTTTTTCAAAACATTAATGAAAGCTTCTTTTCTTGTTTTCAATCTAACTCTATTAGATTTATCTATCACTACTTTAGTCGTATACAATTCAATTATTTTTCTTTCAAAAGCTTCCGCATCTGCTTTAGACAAGGATTTTTTGATTTTTGCAATAAGTCGGAGGACTTTTGGTGGAATATTGTCATTGGTAGTTTGTTTTTTCTCTTCTCCGTCTTTCGTTTTTATCTTAGTCGATTGTTCCTCTACTGGCAATGGCGAACAGTTTTCGTCTTTTGTTACACCTATTGTACGTTTTTTGGAGACGGCGAACAAGTCCATTTTTTTGCTCATGGTCGAAGGATTGATATATCCAATATGCTTACCAATAACAATACCATCTCTGACAAAAACTAAACAAGGAACGTGTGTTACACCCAAAGCTTTGTGATGCGAGTGGCTACCATCAACCATTACTTTTTCAAATTTGACATTGCTGTGTGCGCTAGCTTGTTTTTCTACTACAGGCGTTGTGCGCTTAGAGGCACCACACCAAGAAGCTTCAAAGTAGAAGAGCAAAAATTCGCCCATACTATAAAGTTCTTTTTTGTTGATGGATTTCATGTCGCTGATAGTGGCTACGCTGCTACTATCAGTGATATTTCCGCCCTCTATGATTAGGTTGACTTTGCCTTGTAGGGCAGAAGTAGAAAGCAATCCTTGGTGAGTAGCTATTTTTTTATCTCCTCGTTTGAATATGACAGCAGGCAAGTTTTCGAGTCCCAATTCCTGCATTTTGTTTTCGTCATCTTCTATGGTTTGTATGCTTACATTAGCAATGCCAGCATATTCGTCCGCCATGAACTTCATGGTACGGGTCATTTTGCGGCTTTGCTTGCTATCGGAGCCGTAGAACTCAAGATAAACCATGTCACCACTAGCTTCCTTGGGTGCTACGATTACCTTTTGGGCTTGGTCGTATATATTGGTAACAAAAGCGATGGCTTCATCGTCTTTGACTTCTTCGCCAAACTGACCAAACCAAGCACTTGCCATTTTTTTGAGTTTAATAGCCAGTAGGGTAGCAGATTGGTTGACATCGGTTTTGCTACCTAAGAGGTCATCGGCATTGCCAAAGCAGATGGCAAAGAGAGGAGAAGATTTTGCTTCTTTCTGGATTTCGGCATAGAGTGATTTCCAGTCGGTCATATCTCCAAACTCGCCTGAACGTTCCTCTTTGATAGTATCTGTCTCTGCCTTCAAGGCGCGCATTTCTTTGTATTGCTTTTCTAGCTTTGGGCTTTTTTCGCCCATATCATTTTCTTTATATTCGGCTATCCATTCTGTGGCTAGGCGATTGATTTCGAGTATGTCTTTATATTGATCTATCTTCATGACAAGATTCTTTTGATTGAGTTAGCAGGTATTTGACCGCTAAATATAGGCATTAAATGGCACTTGTGCAACAATTAAATCAGATTAGTAGGAACAAGAGGCACTCAACAACATTAGTTAGTTGAGTTTCTTTAGCATAAAAACTGAAGAACCTATGGAAATAGGTATTTTTGCGAACAACTTTGTATTAGAGCATGTCTAAGATTATGAAGTTGTTGTAAAAGATAGGTCGGTCTATTATTTTATCTTTCCGATACAAGAACAGGCTCTAAAAGAAAATTGGGGTTTCAAGCTATCAGCTGTTTATACAATTGGTATTTTTGATAAACACAAGGGGCAAAAAGAATTGTTGCACACAGTGAAACTAAAGGGTCAATATGGTAAGTTATTCTTCGATAAGTTAACTTATATTTACATAGAACTTCCAAAATTTGTAAAGTCAGATACAGAACTAGAAACAAGATTTGAAAAATGGCTGTATGTATTTAGACACTTAGCCGATCTTCATAACCGTCCTACATTCTTACAAGAAAAGATTTTTGGGAAGTTGTTTGAAATCGCAGAAATTGCTTCTTTTTCGATGATAGAAAAAAAGCAGTACGAGGAAAGTTTGAAATATTATAGAGACCTAAAAAACGTTGTTGATACATCTAGAGAAGAAGGAATAGAGGAAGGCATGGAAAAGGGGCGAGCAGAAGAGAAAAAAGAAGTTGCCTAAAAAATGAAAAAACAAGCTATTGCTATTGCTGTTATCGTACAGGTAACAGGACTTGACGAAGTATTAATCAGAGATTTGTAAATTAGAATATTTTCTAAAACCATTCGACTATTATCGTGTTTCTACTTAAACTTAGAACATTCAAATCACTACAGTACCATGATTCAATTTTTGAGAGAACAAACTTTTGCAGAAATAGATAAAGCGAGATTAGCGGCGATTAGCCAGCAGTTGGAGAGCGATGACAATACGCAAATACAAGTTGCTTTAGACTTTTTGACCGAGAATCTAGATTATCAGGAGGCTATTGGCAACCGATATTTGTACCTTTTGCAAGCTCGATTACAAGAGCCAGATGCCACATTGGTGGATATGAAAAAAATGCCAAAAGATGCTGCCGTTGATTATATTCTTTTTCATATGCCTGATATGAATCATTGGCGATTTGAAGGGGAAGAAGGCGAGAAAGCTTGGGCTTTTTTGGTAGATTTTGGTGGTGCTTTGATCAAAGCACACTTTGATATGCGACGTTATTGGGAACACACTATCGCCTATTATCAAGAAAATCAACAATTGGATTTAGAGAATAGTCCGATTGCAACAGTAGGCGATATTCTCAAAGATAAAGAGTTGATATTGAGTAACCAATGCTGGTTTGATAAAGTACTGGAAAAATTGTTAGGCAATGATTTGCAAAGTATTACGTTTGATGGTGTAAATGCAGCAGTAGTTAATGAGGCGGTTTATTTCAATGAATTTTTGATACTCTTGCAGGGACTGATGAAAAAGAGAAGCAAATTAAATTGGTATTTCTTTGACTCGACGATGCCGAATTTTCCGAGTGGTATTTACACCATGAACCAAGATTGGTCTTTTGGTACCAATGCTCCAATCGTAGCTCCCCAGCCTTTGAGTATGGACTTCAATGAAGAAAAATTTCCGTTTGTGGTGCATCAGGTGTAATGTTATTAGCATCACTATGCTGCTAGATACTCAATAGTAAGTAACCGTGCAACAATAATGTACTGTGCTGAACGATTAGCGATGGATACGGCGTATGGGGTAGAACAAGTCAATTTTGTCATTGCGAATAAACAGGGTATTGCCATGGGCATCAAAACGCTCAATAGCAGTATAATTTGGTTTGGGAGCGTCGCTGTTCCAAGTATAAATAAAAGTAGTTTGGTTGTCAGGACTTTCTCCACTCGGATAAGCCAAATTGAGTTTATATTTTTCGGTATAGTATAGAATACTAGGTATAAAATGCCAATCGTTGCTGATGGTGACGTGTTCTTCTGGATGGTTGATGGTGAGTTGCTGTATGTGCTGCATCATTCGTTTGCCGCCATAGTCATATTTCCATACTTGGCAATATTCCAAATTGGCATTGACACTGAAGTGATAACTAACCAAGATGCTAAGTACTAGTGCCATGCTAGTCGCCATTCCTCGACCTATTCGACCATAATCTCGCAGTGTCAGTAGGGTGTAGTAAATAAATAAACTTCCTGTAATAATGAAGACCAATGCTGTGCGGTCAGCAGGGTATTTGGCACCAAAAAGTATATATTCGGAGATAACTCCTAGTAGCAAAATAATAAAAACAGCGGCACTAATGAGTAGCTGTGTAGAACGCCCTTTGGTAATAACAACCAAGGCGGTACCCAATATCCAAAATCCTAAACAAACTATTTTGAAGATAAATTCTGCTATATCGTCGTAAGGCGAAAAGTAGAAACAGTGATAGATAACAGAGGTGAATGTTTGATTCAGATTGTCAGTACCATGGTAGAGTTCTCCAGCGTCTTTGAGGAACAAAAGTGTATTCATATTGACACCCAACATGGCTAATGCTATTGTCCCTAACAATACATATTGCCAAACCAATAACTTGGCGGTAGCGTACCACCAATGTTTGATACTGCCAATCAACAATACGGTAATCAAAAAATTGATCATAGAAAGGTTGGCAAGTGTTGCCACAAAGGCAAACAAAACACTGTATAAAATGTCTTTATTTAAGGCTTTGTTGAAGGCGGTAGGCACTAGGTTGGCAGGAGGTATTGGTTTGACAATAAAATAAAAACTTCCGAGCATGAACGCCATACCCAAGCCATATCCTCTAGCCAACGAAAAGAAATCTAAGAGAAATACATTGAACAGCAATAAGCTGAAACCTAGCCAAAAGAAAATCCATTTTTTGCGTGCTGGTCGCAATAGCAATACACTGAATAATAAGTAAATCAAAAATGCCAACATATTGGGCAACCGCAATGAAAATTCACTACTCCCCCAAAGGGTATTGGTAATAAACATGAATACCGTATTCAAAAAATGGTTGTTGGCGGTCTTTTCAATATGTTCATTGCCTTGAAGGACAGTATAAGACAAACATTCATCGTAGGTGAACGAAAGCCAATAGGCTCTATAAAAAACATAGGCAATCAACCCAATAATGGCAGTTGTAAACAATGCCTTGGAAAGTACATTGAATAGGGAGTTGTTTGAAGAAGAAGACATACATTTCGTTGTTGAAAAGGGTAATAGTTATACGATATTATGCTGCGAATTTAGCGATAAATTTTGCAAACAGGATAGAATTGGTCTATTTTGTCATTTCGAATGAATAAAGTGTTATTATTCGTTGGGAAAATTTGTATAGCAGTGTAATTGGGTATTGGATCTGCATTTTTCCAAGTATAAATAAAGGTAGTTTGGTTGTCAGGGGCATCTTCAACAAGGTTTAGATTTAGGGCATACCGTTCCTTGTAATATTGAATACTTGGCTTGAAAGCCCAATAATATCTAATGGTCACTTCTTCTTGGTGGTTCTTGGTGAGTTGTTGTATGTGCTGCATGACGTGCTTGCCACCATAATCGTATCGCCAAACTTGAGAGTATTCCAAATTAGCATTTACACTAAAGTGATAGCCCATCATTACACTAATTGTAAGGGCTAAACAATTGGCAACCCCTCGACCAGTCTTACTGTAATCATATAACGCTAGCAATGTATGGTAAATGAGCATGCTTCCAGTTATGATGAATATGAGAGTCGTCCTATCTGCTGGATACTTAGCCTCAAATAACAGGTTTTCGGAAATAATTCCTAGCAATAAAATAATAAAAACGGCACTACTAATCAATAATTGTGTCGAGCGTCCTTTGGTTAGGAAGGTTAAAGTAATACCCAAAAGCCAAAAAATCACACAGACGACTTTGAATAAATTTTCTGCGATATAATCATAAGGCGAAAAATAAAAGCAGTGTTCCACAACAGAGGTGAAAGCTTCGTTGAGGCTAGCTGTACCATGATAAAGTTGTTTTGCTTCCTTGAGGTACAATAATGGATTAATATTGACTGCTAGCATAATCACAGTTGCGATTGCTACTACTATATATTGCCAACGCAATAGCCGTTCAGTTGCATACCAAACGTGTTTGATGCCGCCAATAAGCAAAACGGTAATTAGGAAATTAATCATGGCTAAATTCGCCAGAGAAGCAAAAAACGCTAATAAAACACTATATAAAATATCTTTATTGAGTGTCTTGTTGAATAAAGAATCTGAACTATTGTCAGGGATTGGTTTGGTGATAAAATAAAATCCCCCCAGTGCAAAACTCAAGCTCAAGCCATATCCTCTAGCCAATGAAAAAAAATCTAGCACAAAGGTATTGAATAACAACAAACTAAAACCCAAACAGAACAAAAGCCATTTTTGGCTTGCCGCCCGCAATAGCCGTAAGCTAAAGAATAAATAAAGTAAGAAGGCTAATGCATTGGGTAGTCGTAACGAAAATTCGCTATTTCCCCACAATGCATTAGTTATGTGCATGAACACCGTATTCAAAAAATGATTGTTAGCTGTTTTTGCTTGGTACTGATCTCCACAAATAATACTGTAGGATAAGCATTCGTCATGGGTGAAGGATAGGAAATAAGCTCTGTAAAAAACATAACCGATTAAGCCAATTATAACGGTAGTAAGAACTGTTTTGGAACGTGTGTTGAATGTAGGAAATAACATGAAGTCATTTTTTTGACAAAATACAAGGGGGGTGTTGCCATGGTATTAGTCGCATGATTCTGCGGCTAGATAGAATGAAAAATAGAGGTAAACTACAAAAAGATTATTCACTTCGTTGTAGCGTAAAACCAAAGGTAGAGCCAATGCCGACAGTGCTTCGTACGTGGATTTTTTGTTCGTGACTTTCCAGAATATGTTTGACAATAGCTAATCCCAAACCAGTGCCACCATCGGCACGAGAACGCCCTTTGTCCACTCTATAAAAGCGCTCAAATAATCTAGGCAAATGCTCTTGTGCAATCCCTTTGCCATCGTCAGTTAATTCGACCAATATATTGTCTTCCATATCATAAAATCCAATCAATGTTTTGCCACCTGATTTTCCATATTTAATGGAATTGCTAACCAAGTTGACGAGTACTCGGCGGATACTCTTGATGTCGGCAATGACCCAAATAATAGCGGATTTTTTTTCTTTGAACTCTAACTTGATATTTTTTTGAGCCGCCAGTAGTTCCATATCTTCTACTACATTTGCGACCAATTTCCATAAGTCAAACCGTTCCTTATTGAGATAGAACATACCTGCCTCTGATTTGGAGATAAGCCCCAAATCATCTACTATATCTGCCATTCGTTCGGCATTGTCAGCGGCTCTAGTCAAATATTTGATATTGATTTTGGGGTCATGGATACCACCATCTAGGAGCGTAAGTAAGTAGCCCTGAATATTGAAAATAGGTGTTTTTAGCTCATGCGATACATTGCCAATAAACTCTCGTTTGTAGGTCTCCATGTTGCGAAGTGCTTCCATTTCGTTTGTCCAATCCGATGCCCAATCTTTTACTTCCTGTTCCACTTGATCTATCAAGTGGGTATTCATATCTATCTGAATAGGAGCGGCATCTTTGTTAGATTTGTAGCTGTGTATGATTTTATAAATCACTTTTATCTTCCGATAAATAAACCGCTTGAGCGATTGTTGATACACCCAAAAGCCAACAATAAAAGTCAAAATAGGAATAACAATTACCATTAGCCAGTGCATACTTGCCGAAAAAACCAACTTGACCAATAACAATGACAGACCAATTGCTACTGCCAAAACAGCAGCAGAAATATAGGCAAGTTGCCGAGGAGTAATATTTTTTTTAGATAACATTACGAAGTCGTATTTTCTTCAAATTTGTAACCAATTCCTTTCGTCGTTTTGATATAGTTGTTGCCGATTTTTTCTCTAATTTTGCGGATATGTACATCTATGGTACGATTGCCCACAATCACATCAGTCCCCCAAATGGTTTTGAATATTTCTTCTCTGGAGAACACTTTTCCAGGTTTAGAAACGAGTAAACACAAGAGTTCAAATTCTTTTTTGGCGAGCAGTATTTTTTGGTCGCTTCCTACTTTTTGCACAATGACTTGTTCTTTGTCAATCATCAAATCTGCTACCCGAATCACTTGGTCATCAGCATTACTGTCGTTGGTTCTGGAGCCTGCTCTACGCAATAGAGCTTGTACTTTGCTGACCAATACTCTAGGTCGAATTGGTTTGGTGATGTAATCATCTCCGCCTACTTCTAGTCCTGCTATTTGCGAATAATCTTCGCTACGAGCCGTCAAAAAAGCAATGATTGTATTATCGAATTTGCGGAGTTCGCGCAATTCTTTGCAGACCAAAACGCCGTCCATTTCGGGCATCATAATATCTAGCAAAATCAAGTCAGGAATAATTTCTTTTGCCTTCTGCAAGGCCTCCAATCCATTAGAAGCAGTCGTTACTTCAAACCCTTCTTTTTCCAAATTATAACAAACAAATTCTAAGATATCAGGTTCGTCATCTGCTATCAGTACCTTGTTATTTGCAATCGCCATTTTTATATAATTTTTTGATTAGAATAGTGAGATAAGCGTTCCCAAGTCGTTTTTGTTTTCCACTCTTTGGGGAAATAATTATTGATTCGTTGTTTTATTTTTTTGACCAATCCAATAGCTACCAATTGTTCGCTAGAGGCATATTGACAAAGTACCCAACCCTGAACCGTATCAGGCAATTCGGGAGCTTCACCTAGCATGAGTTTCATTGCGTTTTCCCAATCTAGTACTGCCGTATCAAAAGCAGCAGGATTAACGGCATTGCTAAACGCAAAATAAGGCGTAGGTTTCCAGCCTTTTTTGGTGGGTTCGAGGCAACTCGTACCAAAGTAAATAACCCGCAATTGCTCTACCAAAAGCTCCAGTTCTTCTTGGTACCCTTTCGGGAAAATATGCAGGGTGTTTTGGTAACTAAATAATTGGTATTTTTCTGCTTCTAGCAAATAAGGTTCTGCCGACAAACGGTCTTGTTTACTGACCAATTGCAATACTTTTCGCCTAGATTTTTTGTTTTTTTGTTTTCCTATACTTGCGGCTGGCTTTTGCAGAATGCTTATCGCAAAACCTTCGCCTTCGACCAAGTGCGGGTAGCAGCGGTAGTTATAAGCTGCTTTATATTTAATTTCTTGAATACTTTGGGTTTGTTCGGTTGACAGTTGTAGTGATAGGGACGTGGCCCCCAAATTATCAATCGCCCATTGTACATTTTCTTCATTTTCGGCAGCATTATAAGTACACGTACTATATATCAAGATGCCATTGGGCTTCAAGCTCGCCCATACATCAGCCAAAATTCGGCGTTGTCGAGCGGCACACATTTCTACACTGCTAGGCGACCACTCTTCGATACTGTGTGCCAACTTGCGAAACATGCCTTCGCCCGAGCAAGGTGCATCAACCACCATCACATCAAAAAAATTGGGTAGTCGCTCAAAATGAGCAGGGTCATTATTGGTCACCACACTCTGTGCCGCACCCCATTTTTGTATATTTTCTTTCAGAATTTTGGCTCTACTACCAATGACCTCATTGCTAACTACCACCGAAGAAGTACTGAATAAATCAAGAAGATGTGTACTTTTGCCCCCAGGAGCGGCACACAAATCAAGTACCATGGATTGCTCTGTGGAGCAATATTGTCGTATGGCTTGTTCTAGCAACATTGAGCTAGCTTCTTGTACATAATAACCACCTGCTCTAAAAATAGGATCGGCGGTGAAAAAAGGACGTTCCGAAAGGTAGTAGCCATCTGCTGCCCAAGGAATGTGGTTCGGTATAGGGGAGCGTAGGGGGAGTTTGCGAGCATTGAGTCGCAAACTAATAGGAGAGGGCAACGTAAGAGCTTCTGTGAATGCAGCAAAATCTGCCCCCAATTGAGCTTGCATTTGTTCTCTAAACGGATTAGGTAAAATCATGCTGCAAAAATAAACCTTATTTTTAGTCTTTCTGTTATTTTGTTAACAATCTTTCAGAGATTATTAAAAATGTAGTGCCAACAGTATTTTTGGAAACAGAAAGCAGCCCTAAATAATTCAACAAAAAACATAACTATGATTAATACCAATAACTACAAAAAGATTACCGAGGTAGCACAAATAAATAAGGCACAACTAGTAGCCGTCACGAAGACACGTCCGCAAGAAGCTGTTCAGGAACTCTATAAGTTGGGACAACGTATAATGGGTGAAAATAGAGTCCAAGAAATGGTCGAAAAACAAGCCAACTTGCCAGCAGATATAGCGTGGCACTTGATTGGGCATTTGCAAACCAACAAAGTAAAATATATTGCTCCTTTTGTGGCGATGATTCATGCTGTGGATAGTATCAAGCTATTGCAAGAAATTGACAAAAGAGCAAAAGAATCCAATCGGGTTATTCCTTGTTTATTGCAATTTCATATTGCACAAGAAGACTCTAAATATGGGCTGCATATCCTAGAAGCACAAACGGTGCTGGGCGACCGCAGTCTGAGAGAACTAAAAAACGTACGCATCGCAGGTGTGATGGGCATGGCAACCAACACAGACGACCAAGCACAAATTCAAAGAGAATTTCAAAACCTCAAAGAAATTTTTGATACGCTGCAAGCACAATATTTTGCCGATTCGCCCGAATTTAAGGAAATTTCGATGGGTATGTCGGGCGATTATGAATTGGCATTGCAGGAAGGCAGCACCATGATTCGGGTAGGCAGTAAGTTGTATGAATAGGTGGATTGGGAGTAAATAGTCTATTTTAGGGGTAGCAGTCAACCTATTCTCCAACTACGATTTATTTTAATTACAGATAACATCGTTCTATTCTCCCAAATATCTAATATATTTGTACCACTTTTAGAAAGAACAAAATATTTTGTGTGGTCGCTATTGGCTGTACAACTACTAAATATAACGTGTAATGAAAATTGTGATTGCAGGAGCAGGAGCAATTGGTTTTCACTTGGCAGAATTGCTCGCCAAAGAGAATCAAGATATAACGCTAATCGATACCAACGAGGACGTATTGGTTCATGTGGCTCGTCACCTTGATGTGATGACGGTGCAAGGCGATGCGACCTCCATGAAAATAATGGAGCGTGCAGGAGTCAAAAAAGCCGCTCTTTTTATTTCGGTAACGACCTCCGAAAAAACCAACTTGTTATCAGCGATACTCGCCAAGCAATTGGGTGTCAAAAATACGATTGCTCGTATTTCTAATATCGAACATTTGCTAGACGACAATAAACAGCGTTTTAATCAAATGGGCGTCGATGTACTGATTTCGCCAGAAAAATTGGCAGCAGTAGAGGTTGAAAAATTACTACAAAGAGCTTCTTTTACGGAATCATTTGAGTTTGAAGATGGCAAAATATCGGTCGTTGGGTTTACAGTCGACACGACTTGTCCGCTCATCAATAAAACCATTATTCAGATTGACCAAGAAACACCTGATTTCCCATTTAGAGGCATTGCTCTTTTGAGAGATGGACAGACGTTGATACCGAGAGCAGATACTATTATCAAAAAAGGTGACCACTTGTATATTTCTACACAAAGTCAGTATCTCAACCAAGCCATGAAGTTCATTGGCAAACAGCTTAAACCAATCAAGAATATCATGATTATTGGTAGCACGGCATTGGCGTTGAGAGTGGCACAACAAATAGAGAGAAAATACAATGTGACCATTGTACTCGAAGAGGAGAGCAAAGGAAAAGAGTTTGCTCAACGCCTAGAAAAAAGTCTAGTGATACATGCCGCACCAAGCGATATTGATATTCTCAAAGAAGAAGGATTGGAACGCATGGACGCATTGATTGCATTGACCGACAATGCAGAAACCAATATTATCACGAGCCTAATGGCGGAAGAATTGGGCGTTTACAAAACCATCGCATTAGTCGAAAATGTCAACTATACGCACATTTCCAAAAATATTGGTATTGATACCATTATCAATAAAAAATTGATAACCGCCAATAATATTTTCCGTTTTGTACGCAAAGGTCGAGTAGCTGCAGTAGCCAGTATGCACGGAGTAGATGCCGAACTGATTGAGTTTGTTATTCACAAAAAGAATCGCTTGCTGGAGCACCCTATCAAAGAGCTGCATTTGCCTACGCAATGTATTATAGCAGGTGTAGTGCGAGGCGAAGATAGTTTTGTACCTGATGGCAATTTTGTATTTGCTATCGACGATAAAGTAATTGTAATGGCATTGCCAGAGGCAATCCGACAAGTAGAACAAATATTCAAATAAGCGATGGTCAATATAGGAATAGTAAGTAATGTAGTCGGCGTACTACTGGTAGTGTTGGGGTCTTTTATGCTCACCGCATTACCGTTTTCGCTCTACTACCAGATGCAAGACACGCTACCAATCATCTACGCTGCTTTGACAACGATGGTAATCGGAGCGGGTATTTGGCAATTCACAAAGAATAGCAAAAAGAAAATAGCCAAAAGAGAAGGTTTTTTGATTGTAACGCTGGGGTGGTTTGCCATGTCAGCATTTAGTACCTTGCCTTATACGTTCAGCGGGACTTTTCCGACGATTACGGATGCACTTTTTGAGTCGGTATCGGGGTTGACCACGACGGGAGCTTCGGTTCTCAACGATATAGAAGCGGTGCCGAAAGGCATTTTGTTTTGGCGGAGCTTGACGCAATGGTTGGGCGGAATGGGAATTATTGTACTGACGGTGGCTATTTTGCCCCTATTGGGAATCGGTGGCGTAGAGCTGTTTGTGGCGGAAGCCCCTGGACCTACTTCCGACAAGATACATCCTCGAATCAAGGAGACTGCCAAACGACTTTGGCTAATTTATATAGGGCTAACAGGGCTGTTAGGGATATTGCTCCTCTTGGGAGGAATGACCTTTTATGATGCCGTCAACCATGCGTTGACTACGATGGCAACAGGTGGTTTTTCGACCAAAAATGCGAGTATGGCACATTATGATGTACCTTATATACAGTATATTATTACGTTGTTTATGTTTATAGCAGGGGTCAATTATACGATTACCTATTATGGACTCAAACGCAATTTTGGTTTAGTTTGGAAGAGCGACGAATTCAGAGCGTATGTTTATTTGACGCTTATGCTAATCGCTGTCGTAACATTGGTCGTCTATAATGTGACGGATTTGGGATTGGAAAAATCATTCAGAGATAGTGCCTTTCAGATAGTATCGGTCGTAACTACTACAGGGTTTGTATCTGCCGATTATACGGCTTGGACAGCAGGGATTACTTTGTTATTTTTCTTGTTGCTTTCTTGTGGTGCTTGTGCAGGTTCTACGAGTGGCGGAGTCAAGATTATCCGCTATTTGGTTATCCTCAAAAACTCCATGCTGGAACTCAAAAGACTGCTACACCCTAGAGCGATTATTAGAGCCAAAGTAGATAAAACATTAGTAACACCTCGTGTATTGACACATATTTTGGTGTTCTTGATGCTCTATATTATTACGTTTATAGTTGGGGCTATTATTATGACAATTATTATGGCAGACTTTGAGCAGCCACTATTGACTGCTTTGGGTGCTGTTGCCACTTCGTTGGGCAATGTCGGTCCTGCTATTGGAGAGCTAGGTCCTGTGGATAATTTTGCGAAAGTGCCAGCAATAGGCAAATGGGTGTTGGTGTTTTTGATGCTACTCGGACGATTGGAGTTATTTACAGTATTGATTTTATTTACGCCGTATTTTTGGAGGCATAATTAAGAGTTAGACACGCTCTAAGCCTTAGTTGTTGTCGGAAGTCTAACTTCTAGTATCTAACAACAAAGTGGTCTTATTAAAAGCAACGCTAACTTTTATTCTTTCCCTAAAAATGACGCTAGCTAAAAAGTGTACAGTTTTATATTTCTATAATTACGCACCTATGTCAACTATACCAAAGGATATTACGACCAAAGCTGACTTGCAGCAGTTGATGGAAGCATTTTATAGCAAGGCGTTGACAGACGACGAGATTGGATATTTGTTTACGGAAGTAGCACAACTTAACATAGAGAAACACTTGCCGTTAATTGTCGATTTTTGGCAAAACAATCTGTTAGAGTCCACGGGCTATAAGCGCAATGTATTGCAATTGCATCTTGATTTGCATGCTCAATCAGCCTTGAAACCCGCTCATTTTGAGCGTTGGTTGTACTTGTTTGAGCAGACGGTAGATGAACTATTTGTAGGGGCGACCGCCCAAAAAGCAAAAAATAGAGCAGCGTCTATTGCTACGGTTATGCAAACCAAAATAGCGAGCCAAGGCGACGGTTCGCCCAAACTATTATAATAATATGAGTTTCAGAACAATATTTGACCAGCACGATTGGCAAACCGACAAAGAGAGTATTTACAACAAAACGAGTGCAGATGTAGAAAAAGCATTGAGCACAAGCAAGCGAACGATGGAAGATTTCAAAGCCTTGATTTCGCCTGCGGCAGCACCTTACTTGGAGCAGATGGCACAGCTGAGTCATCAGTTGACCCTCAAGCGTTTTGGCAAGACCATGCAGCTCTATATCCCGATGTACCTCTCCAACGAATGCCAAAATATTTGTACTTATTGTGGCTTTAGTTTAGATAATAAAATTGCCAGAAAAACACTCCTCGGTAGTGAGATATTACAAGAAATTGAAGTCATCAAAAAGATGGGCTACGAGCACATCCTGCTTGTGACAGGCGAAGCCAACAAGACCGTTGGTATGGAATACTTCAGGCAAGTATTACCGCTTATTACCGCACATTTTGCTCATGTTTCTATCGAGATACAGCCACTTGACCAAGACGAATATGAGGAAATGTTGGCACTAGGAGTACACACGGTATTGGTGTATCAAGAGACGTACCACAAGGAAGATTACAAAAAACACCACCCTAAGGGCAAAAAATCAAACTTCTATTATCGACTCGATACGCCTGACCGACTAGGTAAGGCTGGTATTCACAAGATAGGTTTGGGTGCCTTGTTTGGTCTGGAGGATTGGCGCGTAGATAGCTTTTATACGGCGTTGCACCTTGATTATTTGGAGCGGACTTACTGGAAAACCAAATATAGTATTTCTTTTCCTCGATTGCGACCTTTTTCGGGAGGGCTCGACCCCAAAGTAGAAATGACAGATAGAGACTTGGTGCAGTTAATTTGTGCTTATCGCATATTTGATGAAGAAGTAGAGTTGTCTATTTCTACTAGAGAAACGGAAATATTTCGCAATCATGTCATCAAATTAGGGATTACTTCGTTGAGTGCAGGCTCCAAGACCAATCCAGGAGGGTACTGTATGGCAACCGAATCGCTGGAACAATTTGAAATATCGGACGAGCGCTCGCCAGCCGAAATGATAAGAGTATTGGAACAAGAAGGCTATGAAGCCGTTTGGAAAGATTGGGAAATGAGTTTTACTTAGAAGTGTAAAAATATACTAAAAAATAAAAAAAGCACGAAATACGCCTAGACGTATTTCGTGCTTTCTACTTTGAAGTCCGCCAATATTTTAGACCTGCCCTTACTTTATGGCTAGCTCATTGACCATCTTCCATGCTTCCAACTCCGTATCTTCTTCAAAAATTTCTCTTTTGTAGATTTGTACGGTATTGCGAGTCGTAGTGGCATAATAGTCGGCACCAGCACCCGCCCACCAACAAGAACAAGCAACCTTGGTATCGGCAGGGATATTTTTCTTAGAAAAGCCATCTTTTGCGATGGGGGTACAAACTCCTTGTTGCTCTATGGTCTGCTTGACCCCTCGACCTTTGATCGTAATAATAGTCAAGGGCATCTCCTCCGAGTCATCAATGGTATATTCCATGATTACAGGCTCATCTTGATGAGGATGGTTCTCTTTTTCGACCGCTGTGGTAGGCTCGTCAGTTGTTGGTTGTTTTTCCGTGTCATTGCCTGTAATACAGCTTTGGAGTAATCCAAAAGCAAGTAAGACGGCTAATAAGGTTAGTTTTTTCATATCGTTGTCTTTTTGTTTACAATGAAGTTACGACTTTTACTATTGAAAAGAGCGAGAATTAATAAAGGTTATTCCGAATCTATTCGGAATAACCTTTAAACAACTTCATTGAATAAACACTAACGTCTAATCTCAATAGAACCTTTTTGGGGTTGCTTATCTGTGATTTTTAAGATATAGAAATACGTGCCATTTGGTAGCGGTTGGTCTCGGTGCGTACCTTCCCAATCACTTAGATAGTTGTCTGTTTGATAGACCAAATTTCCCCAACGGTTAAAGACGCTCAATGCTGCTTTTTGTTGCACATTATCCAGACATGGAATAATAAAACGGTCATTGCTGCCATCGCCATTAGGCGTAAAAGCATTTGGAATATAACAGTTTTCTGTTTCTTCTATGTAGAGTACTACTTCAGCAGTGTCACAGATGACAGGACAATTGCTATTGCACACTTGATACGTGAAATATTGAGTGGTTTTGACACCTGAAATATCTACATCAAAAGATCCATTGCTCAGGTTGGTCAGATCTCCTTGTCCCAAACGTTCTAAAACGATAATTTGCCAATTGACGGTCAATATATCATTGGCAGTAACATCTATCGCTTGTTGGGCTCCACTCGTGTTGAGCAAGAAGGTATCTGCTACGGCTAAAGGACTTACTGCATTGAGCAAAACAGACATCGTATCGGTTAGGTAGTCGGTGCAAGTATTGTAAGATAAAGCCCAAACTAGACGAGTGGTATCATTGACAAAATTACTAGCTAAACTGAACGGGTTGGTTGGGTTATAAATAATAGTATTGCTATCCAAACTATACCACCTGCCTACTCCTGTAGTAGGTGCGGTCGCATTGAGTGCAATCGTGTCAGGGCTACAACTAATATCTGCCCCTGCATAAGCTCTGTTGTTGGGTATGGCATCAATCGTAATTTTGATAGTATCAATATCATGTACACCACAAACCCCATTGGTAAACTCCCAAAAGAAAGTATAAACACCGGGAGTCAATCCATTGACGGCACTACTAGAGTCCGTAGGGTTTGCAATCGTAATTCCGCTATTAGCTTGGTTGGTGGGTTGTGTCCATTGAGCGGTACTTATCATGGGGCTATTTCCAGCCAAAGTAATGGTGTTGGCTTCGCACAAAAATTGGTCAAAACCTGCATTGGCAATATCAGAACTAGGCGACAAGACTTCTATAATAACGGAGTCTGTCGATAAATTGCTACAGCTAGGACTAGACAAACTCCAGTAAAAAACGTGTCTGCCATCAGGCAAATTAGTAATGGCAGTAGTCGCACTCGCTGGATTTTGTATAGTTGCCGAGCTGTTGGAAGTCCATTGTCCTGTTAGGCTACCTGTGGGCGAATTGCCGACCAATATAGTCGAGTCGCTAGTACACAACAGTTGGTCGGTGCCCGCATCGGCAGTCACACTAGAATCTACCAAGCTAATTAAGCTGGTACAGAAACTTGTATTTCCACTCGAATCCCTAACGGTCAAGGTAACGGTATTGATACCAATATCAGGACAATCAAAACTGCTTTGGTCAATGCTATAACTTGCCAAACTACAGTTGTCGCTACTTCCCGCATCAATAGTAGCAGCCGTAATATTGATAGCTGCACCACTAAAATAAAGTGTGTCGGCTGCGATACATCGTGCCATTGGTGCGATAGTGTCGAGTACAACCAATGTTGTGCTACAACTATCCAAGTTGCCACTTGGGTCACTGACAATCAGCGTGATAGTGGTATTTTGGTTGACGTAACTACAATCAAAACTGTCTTGTAGCAGGATATAATCAAAAATGCCACAATTGTCGGTACTGTTATTATCTGCTGTTATTGGGTTTAGTATTGCCAAATTGCTGATAGGGTCTAAATAAGCATTGACACTCAAGCGACAAGCCGCAACAGGCGGAGCAATATCAATAATGGTAACAGTTGTCGTGCAGCTATCTTGATTGCCATCCAAATCAGTAGCCAAAAGTGTGACAGGGTTACTGCCCAATTGGTTGCAATCAAAACTTAGGCTAGCTTGCCCGTTGAGGGTCAACACAGGACTACTACAGTTATCGACCGAATTATTGTTGATAGAATTGGGGAATAATGTTACGGTACTGCTTGTGAGGTAGAGTGTGTCGGGCTGACACAATGCCACAGGTGCCATCGTGTCGTACACTTGTACGATAGTACTACAAGTATCAAAATTGCCCGACAAGTCCCTGACGGTGAGTACAACGTTACGGCTGTTGGTCGTTATGTTAGTCGCATTAAACGTAGCGTTGGCGGCTCCGTTGATCCAGTAACTAATAGAACCAGAACAGTTGTCCAAGCTGTTGAGATTGAACCTGGCAGCGGGTAAACTTGCAAAACAATTGCTGTCCAAAAATACGGTAATACTATTGTTGGGTACACAATTGGCAATTGGTATCAAGGTGTCTAGCACGGTTACATTCGCCACACATTGGCTGCTGAGTCCAAATCCATCTGTAACAGTCAACGGCACAGGGTTGACACCCAATTGACTACAATTAAAATTAACGAAAGACTGCCCATTGATACTGAAATTGACATTGGAGCAGTTGTCAAAACTACCGCCATCTATCTGTTGAGCTGCCAGCTGAACACTTCCTGAACTATTGAGATATAGCGTCGTGTCACTACAAACGGCTACAGGAGCCGTATTATCTTCTACAATAATAGTAGCAGAACAGGTATTTTGGCTGCCACTGTTGTCTTCGACCAATAACGTAACGGTATTGTTACCTAAGTTGGCACAATTCAGTACCAAACTATCGGCTCCGTTGATGAGTCTATTGCTCAGTTGACAAATATCAAAACTACCATTATCAATAGATGATGGAAAGACGGTTACTTGACTATTGCTGCCCAACTGTACACGCAGCGGATTGGTGCGGCAGTTGGCAATTGGAGCAATCGTATCTATTACCAATACATTGGTTACGCAGCTGGCAGTATTGCCATCATTGTCGGTGACCAATACTTGTACCGAATTGTTCCCGATACTATCACAATCGTAATGAATGCGAGTGCTGCCATCTGCAAAACTAGCCGTTACAGAACTACAGTTGTCGTTGGTATTGACGGTGTCAATCAATAAAAATGGGGTAATACTCGAATTGCCTGAACTGTTGAGATAGCTGTTGATATTGCGACAAGTAATAGTAGGTGGTATGTTATCTTCAATGACTACGCCCATCAAACAACTATCTTGATTGCCAGAAGCATCACTGACTGTCAAGTAAACTATTTGACTACCCAAATTATTGCAATTGTAGTTTTCGGTAGTTTTGCCATTGATTAAGTAATTGGTGATACTACAGTTGTCAGTACTGTTAGAATCTGCAGCGATAGCTGCTAAAGTAGCCCTGCCTGTTGCGTCGAGTTGTAAGGTAACGGAAGCTCTACAAAGGGCTTCTGGAGCGATGGTGTCCAATACATTGACTACAGTCGTACAACTATCGAAGTTGCCCGATTGGTCTTCTACGATTAGTTGTGTAGCAATGGGTGTTCCCAAGTCAGAACAGTTAAAATTGATAAATCGAACACCTATGGTGTTGACAAAACTATCGACAACACTACAATTGTCGCTGCTGCCAGTACTCAGCTGTTGAGCGAAGAGCGTTGCGGTACCTGTGTTGTTCAGATAAACATTTGGTGAAGCACACTGTGCCACAGGATTGATGGTATCTAGTACAGTGATAGTAGCAGTACAGGTATTGGTATTGCCAAAAGAATCAATGACCGTCAAGCTGACGGCATTGTTTGCCAAATTGCTACAGTCATAACTAATACTTGGACTGCCATTGACCAAAAAAGTCAACTGGTCTTGTGTACAAATATCAATGCTATTGTCATTGATACTATCTGCTATAATAGTGGTTAGACCATTGTTGTCTAAATAGGCAGTTCTGTTGCGACATCTAGCGGAAGGGGGTATCGTGTCTCTTATCAATAGTGTGGATTGGCAAGAATCTAGATTACCATTACTATCATAAACCGTCAGGGTCACGGCTTGAGGATTGGCAGTGTGACTGCAATCGTAAGAGATGCTTACTTGGTTGTTGATACGAAGGCTATCAATATTACAGACATCAAAACTTCCGTCGTTGATATTGCTAGCAAAAGCTGTAACTAGACCAGCAGCATCTAGATAAAGCGTGTCTTTTTTGCAAATAGCCACAGGCGAAATAGTATCGACGATGGTAATAACAGCATTCTCGCAGGTATCTAAGTTGCCACTGATGTCCGCTACAATAAGTCGTACGGTATCGGTGCCAACATCGGCACAAGTGTAGGTAGGAGGTGGAGCAAATTGGCTGCCTATCCAACGTCCTATAATAGGCGGACAAACGTCAAAACTACCTGCATCTAAATTGATAGCAGGTACTGTCACAGCTCCATTAATAGCATTGGTCAAGTAAGCGGTATGGCTGCCACAGACTGCCGTAGGTGCTATGGTATCCAAAAAACGGACAATAATGCGACACGAATCGACATTGCCGTAGGCATCAGTAGCTCGGAACCAGTATTGTTGAAAATTAGTAATACAGTTGACTGTTATTTTATCGCTCCAAGTAGAACCAAATAATGAACGTATCTCTTTGGTCACGCCACTGCAATTGTCACTAGCACCTACAAAGTTAGCAAAGAAAGTATCTCTGCCATCGGCTCCCAGATAACGGTCGCCCCATCGGCTAGGGGAACAATCTTGTAACAGTGGTGGACTAAGATCTACCGTATTGACGGTACTAACACAACTTTCTGTATTGCCCAATTTGTCGGTAATACTCATCGTGACAGTTGTCGGTGCGCCAATATTGCTGCAATTAACACTGCTAGGCGAAAAAGTAATATCTTGCACTTGACAAGACACATCACTAGCACTATCCAAATCGGCAAACGAAAAAACGTGTGTTCCTGACTGGTCAAGTGCTACTGTTGCATTGCTTTGGCAGTTGGCTGCCAGACTCGTAAAATCACAAGTAACGAGCGTAATGCAGTAGGAGTGAATACACAAAAGAGGTCCTGCCAAAGGGGCATCGTCGATAGCACCTACCGACCAGTTGCCGTAAGGCGATTGTCCTGTGTAGAAACTCAATGGTGTTCCGTTTGTCCCAAAAGTATCTCTAGCCGTGTTCGGTATTCCTGCTGGTAACAATGAGGGGAAGCCTTGCCTAAATACAATGGTATCTTGTATGACATTGTTATTGCCAACAAAACTAGAGGTCGTAACAGGGGCAGAAAAATTGCCGGTGACCGCAGATGCTGCAATCGTACGAGAGCCACTAGCAGGACTTTTGAGAAAAAATCCAACTTGACTCAAGTCAGGTGCTAAACCTGTAGTCGTTGTGCAAGATCCGTCGTCAGTCTTTGACCAGACAATTTCTACTACGACTTCGACCACTTGGTGCCCTATCGGAATATCGGTGCCAGAAGCAAAATTGATACTACCGACCGCCGTACCAAGCGTACTTCCGTAACTTTGTGTTGGACCATTGTAGCATTTAGTAATCGTGTTTTGAAAATTGGTGAGCTGTGCAGCCGTTTGTTGTGTAGTAAGTAGTAGTGTAGTGAGGAGGAGGAGTAAACAAAACTTAGGCATAAAAAGCTATTTAGTAGTAGATAAATAATTCCATTCAGTAGATTTGGGAATAGTTTTTTTTATTGATAAATAATAGAAAATATATTATGTAGTAATATTGCTTCAAAGGTAACTAATAAATTTTATTAGATGTCCAAATAGTTTGTTAATCATTTGATTAACAAACTATTTGGACATCATTACCGGGCTTAAAAAATGTCAAATATTCCGAAAAATATTTGACATTTTTTTGTTTTAGCTATCAAGTGCTGAAATCATCTAATGGTCTTTTTTAATTAAGTCAGGGAATTTAGCTTTGAAACGATTGAGGCGAGGAACCGATACATTGCGAATGTAGCTGGCATTCGGATGTAGTTTTTCATAATCTTGATGATAATCTTCTCCGATCCAAAATTTTTCAAATTTCATGACTTCTGCTGCTACTTTTTGTGGTGCTAAGTCTTTGTTTAATTTGGCTACTTTTTCATCAATGATTTTCTTTTGTTCTTCATTCTGATAAAAAACAATAGAACGATATTGAGAACCAATATCTCCTCCTTGACCGTTTACTTGCGTCACGTTTTGAGAACCAAAATAGACATCAACTAAAGTGCTAAAGCTAATTATATTGGCGTCATAAATAATTTCTACGGCTTCAGCATGACCCGTTTGTCCTGTATTGGAAGTCTCGTACGTCGGGTTTTTGGTATGCCCACCTGAATAGCCAGAAATAGACTCTTTGACCCCAATCACACTTTCGTACACTGCTTCTACACACCAAAAACAGCCAGAGGCAAAGTAAGCTCTTTGCAAATTTGCTTCTTCTGCGGGGGGAGTTGTAGTTGTTTTAGTAGGAGGTTCGGTCGAAGGTTTTTTGGAGACCTGCGAACAACCAACCAACAAAAGTAAAGTAGTTGCTAGAAATAGCTGCTGTATTTTTTTCATAGTGTTTTTTTTATTGCTGTCAATAATAGACATGCTCTTAGAGTATGTCTATTATTATAGTTTTTGATAATTTGTGTAGGATTTTTTTGTTAGATAAGACTCATTTTCCACCTCATAGCCTTAGCTATGGGGTGGAAAATAGGCGAAATATAACAGGAAAAGACATTTCAAATTACAAATTAATATAATCTTAGGCATGCTCTTAGTACGAGAAATGAATCTCAAACTTATAACCTCAAAAGAAGGGTTTTTGTTGTATAAAAAAAGGTTGATTTTCTGTAGAGAAAATCAACCTGATACACAAATCACACACACACATTACAACTTTGTAGAAAAATTACTTTCTCTACAAAAAAAACGAGCGTTGGAAATTTCCCCCGAGCAAACCAACGCCCTAGTTCTGCTTGTTCCTATTGGAGTCATACAGAATTTTCTTTTTTGCAAAACAACTTTTTTGCTTTGTCTTTGCTATTAATACGCAGGGTATTGGAGTAGGTCACTTTTTTGCAAAAAAAAAACTTTCAAATAAAATTAATTATTTGAAAGTTTTCGTTTTTGACCAATCTACTACCTATTCTGTAGGTGTTTTTTGACCGTACTCTTTGGCGTAGCCATAGGTGTCGAACACAAAGCTACATTCAGTTTGTATGCGCTTGACCAAATGCTCAGGAATCGGCACAAACTTATTTTTCTTGTAATTCTTTTTGGAGTCTAAATATTCCTGAATGAGTGGTTTTTGAACGTCCCAATTGCCTAAATCTAATGTTTTGTAGATGTTCTCAAAAATTTCAATTTCATTTTCTGCACCCAAATCATCAAACGCAATTTCTACCAATTGTCCTTCTGGAATATGTTTTTTGCTATTCAAATAGCCCTGCATCATCGAGCGATAGTTTTCGATAATAATATCGTCTTCTAGGTCTAGCGAAATATCTTGCAAGCTTTGGTCGCGCAATACCGTACGGTGCAAGTGCTTGGTTGACAAATAGACCTGATAGGGATTGCGATGGATATAAATGAACTTAGCATCTGGAAAAAGCTCCAAAAGCTGCTTGGCTCTAGCGGTGTTGTTAGGGTTTTTGAGCAATAATTGTTTTTCCTTATTAGCATGGCTCAACACCTTTAGCATGTACATGTAGTATTTTTTCCATCGCTTGTAGCGACGTGGGGAGATACCTTGAAACAAATTAATTTGATTAAAGTAATTTCTATTCTTAGGAAAATAAAAACTATTCACCCCTGCTTCAGGTACGATATTAGACATTACTTGTTCTTCTTCGGCAGGAGCCGTAATGGTAAATTCGACATTATCCTGCGGACGTTTTTTGGGTACGAAAGGAGCCAAAATTTTGTCCATTCCAGCTAACCCCAGCATACATATATTGAAGAAAAAAGTTTGAATGTTGGCAATGTAGCCAAAACGCTTATCTTTTGCCATCGTATAATGAATGTGGGTCGTGCCACTACGCCAATGCCCAAGTATAAAAATGGGGGCGCCATTCTTACTCACGTTTATGTTTTTGAGTTTGAAATGCAAAATCATTCGCTGTATCCACTGAAAAGGCGTGGTAATCGTCGAGAATATCAAAATTTTGGTGACTAACCAAAACTTACTTTTAGAGATAGTATTACGACCGAAGAGTCGCCACAAGGTACTCAAGCGAGTAACATACAATTGACTACCAGGTATTTTATAATTAGATTTCGGATTTTCTTTAACTGTATTCATATCTTATTTTCAGTGTACTGTATTAGTTGTAATAGTATTCGTGATGTATTATTGGAGTGGTCAACTTGACTACGCCATAGCTATAAGTATTTTGTCAATCGTTTTGTTTACCAACTCTATTTGTTTATTGTCAAATAAGGGTGTATTTTTTGGTACGTGCCTTTGTTGTCGTCAAATTCTTCTAATATTTGTAGCATTTCTACGCTACTGAATTTCCCTTCATTTTCTCGGTATTTAACAATCGCTTTGGCATGAAACCAACGCAAATAAGGATGTGCTTTGAGTTGTTCGACGGTTGCCAAATTAATATCTAAGTATTGTATAATAGGCTCAGGACAAGTTAAGTAGGGCAACATGCCTTGTAGGGTAGAATCTGCCAATCCATACACTTCGCCGACTTGAGCAGGAGCTACAAAACCACCTAACTGTAAGCGATATTTAATAATGCGTTTGGCAAAAGATACCCCAATTCCTCTAAATTGTTCAAAGTCAGCCGCTGCGGCGGTATTAATATCAATGGAGTACATTTTGGGGGCTTGCCACTTACTTTTAGCTTTGGGCTGTGCCACAATAACAATATATGCCGCCAAATGCTCGTACAACTCAGGCGGAAAGCCATATATTTTTTTCAAATCTTCTTTCGTTCTAAACTGACCACCTTTGCTTCTATAATTGATAATACTTTGACTAGTTTTGGTCGCAATCCCCAAGGCTTGTAAGCTCGCAAGGTCTGCGGTATTGGGATCAAAATTGAAAGGAGGTGGCAACTCAGCAGGCGTATCGGCTTCTTGTTCTTGTGGAGTATTTGCCTTGGAAGGCAAATCAATAAAAGGAGCCAATTGCTCATAATGACTAGGGGAGAGGGTGTATATTTTTTTTAAGGATTCTTTATCTCTAAACTGACCGCCTTTGTTGCGATAGTTGATTATACTTTTGATGGTACGGGCAGGCAATTGCATCGCCTCCAATTGTTGGGCACTAGCCGTATTTGGGTCAAATAAACTAGGGCGCAGGGGTTTATTATTTTCTTTTTCTTGTTCCACTTTCCAATCTTTTTTTTGATTGGCAGGATAGCGATTGTTTGCGTACTTATTAGCGTAGCGTTGTTTTTTTTCGGCAGCTAGTTGCTGCAATCCTGCTTCAAAAGCCGCTATTTCAGCTTTGTCGGCTTCCAAATCAACCATTGGCGTAGCCACCCAATGAGGCATTTGCCAAGAGGCAAGCAACAATAACGCCACGACCACTAGTAGCACCAAAACGCCTAAGCGTTCTTTTTTGGTATAATAAAAATAATCTTTGAGGGCGTTGGACATAGTAGAAAGGATAAGTAATAGGAATAACTAGCTTCAAAAATAGAAAAGTATTAGCAAACCACCTATTGGAAATTGTACAAAAAAAAAGACACTCTTAAAGAGTGCCTTATTTTTTGTTGGTTTATTAAGTTATGAGCCAAAACAAACCGAACTGCCTTTTATTTATAAATTCTGACCAATGGTTCCTTCTTCTGCTTGAGCACTAGTTTTTACAATTACTTGATAGCCTTTAGGTGACTGTACTTCAAAGCTAAAAGTTTCTTGCAACAAGGTTCCTTTAATCGTTACCAAGTTGCTTATTTTGGGCATCGTGATAACCAACTGACCTTCTACGGTTTCAGTTTTTAGTTCGTAACGTCCTACTACTACCAATCTTTTGGCAATATTATCATCAAAATTGAGGACATTGACCGTAGCGGTCACACGGATGTAATCCTTGTCCCACTCCAATACGCTGACTTCACCAGGTAAGTTTACCACGGCTAGACTATTGCCATCTAAAGCAACAGATTTAACGAGTACTTTTTCTACTTGTGCTTGTGTAGTAGTCACGAAGGCAAAAGCAAGTACGATTAGTGTAATTATTGTTTTCATTTGTTCTATATTTTAGATTATATCTTGTTGTCGTTGTTCGTTTGTTATTAGAACACAAATGTAAAAATAAGAGTTCAATAAAACAAGCCTTTATTCCAAATATTATTTTGATGAAAGGGGTGTAATTGTCTGTTCGTGAATTTATATTTTGCTTTTTTGCTTTAGTTGGAATTTTGGTTGGATTTTTTTTTTAAAAAAAATTAAAATTCTGCTGAATCTACTCTAGGCAGAATAAAAAAAAATCACTCCAAAGGAGTGATTTTTTATGTTTTTTTTGACGGGTTAATATTTGTTACTCTAGTATGATATTTTTGAGTGCTTTTACCCATAAAGGGTGGTCGTTTAGACTGGCAACCAACTGCAGTTTTTCGCCCCCCATTTTTTCAAATTCCTCTTGGTATTCGTCGCTAATCTCTACGGTCGTTTCCAAACAATCGGAAATAAAAGCAGGACATAAACACAAAATACGTTTGTCGCCAGCGTCTGCCCTTACTTGGAGTATATTGGGTGTGAATGGTTCTATCCAAGGCTCTTTGCCCAATCGAGACTGAAAAGAGGTCGTATATTGCCCTTCTTTGAGTCCCAGTTCTTTGACCAGCTCCTTGGTGGTGACATAACACTGTGCACTGTAGCAGTGGCGATTGTTTTCGGTCATATTCATGCAGCAATCTTTAGTCTTGTTGCAATGACTCTTGGAACGATCTGCTTTGACCATTTGCCTGACAGGCAATCCATGATAAGAAAACAGCACGTGGTCATAAGAAGCAATATCATGTTCTCTGGCACGAGCCGCAAAAGCGGCAATAAAATCAGGGTGGTCATAGAACGCTCCTACAAATTTGAGTTTTGGTATTGCCAATTCTTTGCTTAAGACACGCATGACTTCTTCATATACAGAACCTGTAGATGCAGAGGCATAATGAGGGAAGAGTGGCACAATCGTCAATTCAGATAATCCTGATTGCAACATATCTTTTAGTACTGTTTCAAGTGCTGGACTTTGGTATCGCATGGCGAGCTCTATCGAATACTCGTCGCTCATTTCTGCCCGAAGGAGGTCTCTCAATTTGTAACCATATACTTTGAGTGGCGAACCTTCTGCTGTCCAGAGTTCCTTGTAGGCTTCCGACGAAGGTTTGGAACGAAAAGGAGCAATAATACCTCGTACCAATAGATTGCGGCTAATAGGATTGACATCAATAACGCGTGGGTCTAATAAAAATTCTTTGAGATAGCGATAGACGGCTCCTCTAGTAGGTTCGTCAGGAGTTCCCAAGTTGACCAATAAAATACCTTTTTTCATGTAATGACTTTTATTTTTGAGGTCGGAATCGACCATTTTTTTGTAGCAATGTTCTGCTTCTATCTATAAAACAAACAAAATAAGGAAAGGTTAAAACAGAATTTTAGTCTAGCCTACCTTTGTTAATAATTGCTTTGCAAACGATAAAGTAATTTGTACAATTTGTAATTGAAAGCAGGAGCGATATTGAGGTAAATACCATTGATCTCGATGCGGTCATCAAAATAAGCAAGGGTATTGATTTGGCTAAAGGATACTTGTGCTTTCTTGTGAAAGTGATGCTTCCAATAAATACCTTTGCTGGTCAATACAATGCCTTCTTTTCCTGATTTGAATAGCGTGTAATCTAGAAAAATCAAAGGCGTTTCGCCAGCAGAGGCTTCAAAAAATACTTTGCTAGCATTCTTTAGCTTTTGCAATGGAATTTCGATGGCACTCGTATAGATGGTCAAACTTTCTTGGTCGGGCTGCAAGTAGTCGATAAACATTTTTTGCTTGTTGACGGAAGTCAAATAACTGTCTTGATACTGAAGGATAGCCGTAGGCAAAGGGTGTGGTAATAAACTTTGAGCATAAGACACAAAAAACAATTCTAGTAGAATACCAAAACGGCGTTCTATTTCTTTTTCGATAGCTGCAAAAGCCGTGTTTTGAGTCTGCTCAAAAATTTCTTCAAACTCTTGTGTCATCAATACCGTTGCTTCTTCCAAGTGCTGTTGCACGAAGTTGCTGTCCTGAAAAACGTGCAGAAACAAAGCCTCTTTTTCTTTTGCATTTTCTTGTGCCAACACTAAGCAAAGCGCTACCCGAAAAGCTTCATGTAGTTGACTCGGCAAGGTAGGCATGTCCTCAAAGTTGAGTCCATAAACGGGCGTAATATAAGGGTTGGGTTGATATTGTACATTGATACCCGAACCGCAGGTCGAACAGAATCGAGCACCAGCAGGATTGACGGTATTGCAATCAAAACAAACAATACCATCTCCACCTGCTTCCTTGCCACAATGGTGGCAAAATCGAGCAGTAGGCAAGAGGGGCGTGTGGCAGCTTTGACAGTTCATGATAGAAGGCTAATAAAATAGTAGATACTAAACGGTTGCTAAGGCTTCTTGTAGCTCGGCAATACGTTGTTTGAGGTGCAAGTCAGGTGTAGAAATATTTTCTAGCGTTGCCAAATGGCGTTTGGCAGCGGTCCAGTCTTGTTTTTCGTAGGCAGCCCTAGCCAAATTATAATACAAAATTCCTTGTTCAGAAACAGGCAAATTGCCTATTTCGAGGGCTTTGGAGGCGTTTTCTTCTGCTGCTGTAGCGTCTTGACTGTAGGTGGCTATGAGCGACAAAGAAAAATAATAGTAGCCCTTGAATCGTTGGCTCAACCAATCTGGTCGTTTGATGCTCTGAATCAATTCTTGTGCTTTTGAAATATTGCCGTTGCGCAAAGCAGCTAGTACACTCAATATGGCACCGTGTCTGAAATGACCGAGCAATAAAATAGCAGCAGCACTAAGTAGCGCAATTCCTGATACTAGGTTGAGTTGGAGTGCCAAAACGACTATGCCAGCAGCAGCAAATAATCCAATTAAAAGCAAACGAAGTTTGGGAGAAAACATAGCAAAAAGAAGATAAAAACGGAACGAAAAAAATATTAGCGGCAGTCTCTAGTAAACTACCGCTAATATTTTTTTTAAAAACTACTGTGAGTTATCTTTTCTTGCCACGTCCTCTTTTCATATAGCCTTGGCTCATGGCAGAACGCTGTGCTTTTTTGCCTGTCATTTGGCGCTGTTGAGGGTGCGTGCCATTCAGCATCATACCGACTTGCTCTATGTTTTGTTTGATTTCCAACTGCGTTACTTTTAGTTTATTCGCTTTGGCGTACAGCTCTTTTACTTTGTGCGTGTTTTTGCGCATACCATAGATATTCATCAATTGCAAGTAAATCATGGCTTTGAAGTCGTCTTGCAAATCTAAAGTAAGTGCTTTGTTGGCATACATTTCTGTCGTCTTGTAGTCTTTTTTCTGGAAGGCAATATTACACTTAATCAAGTAATACATACCGTGGTAGCTAAATTTGAGCCACTCAGGTTTCCAAGTATAAGACAACATTTTTTCTGCTCCATCAAAGTCGCCAATCTGCAATTGCATAGCAGCGGCATTGACCGTACCGATAAGCATGTATTTGACGAGTAAAATCAAGGACACCAAAATAGGAATCCAAGCTCCTGCAAATCCTGCATAGAGGTACAACGGAACGATAGAAACTACCGAAATGATGAAAATAATAAATTGACGCTTGAGCGTAAAAAAACGCATAAATCCAATCATGGTCTTTATTTTTGTGTTTGTGAGAACAACAGCTACGGTATGCAATATTGCATAAAAATGCCGTGGAATAGCTGTCAAAAAGTCTGCAAAGATACTAAATATTTTGCTAGAGCAGGCTGCAAAATATTTTTTTTTGTCTAGTACTTAGGAAGTAGCTTACGTATTGACGACGAATTGACAAAAGTAGGTCTATTTTTGGAGTTCTTTAATGTGTCCGTACAAAATAGCCTGTTTCTTTGTTTTTGCGTACGTTGTCCCATTCAAAACACTCGCCGTGCATGGAAATATAAACGCCAGCAGGCATACATTGAACAAATGCCAAAGAAGAACCTAGATTAAAGAACCCATCGGAAGACATGCCGAATTTGTAAGGAATAATTGCTCCAACCAATACGATGGTTTTGTTGATTTGCTTCTGCGATAACAAGGCAGCGGTTTCGACCATCGTATCCGTGCCGTGGGTGATAATGATGTGGTCAAATTTGCTTTTTTCGCAATTTCGAGCAATATTCTCTCGGTCTTGTTCGGTCATTTCCAGACTATCAATCATCATCAGTGTACGTACTGTAATATCCAAAGTAGAACGCCCACGTTCAAACATTTCGGGCAAGTGTGTATCTTTGAAATACAGTTCGCCATTAATCAAATTGTATTCTTTGTCGAATGTACCACCTGTAACCAAGGCAAGAATTTTTTTCTTTTCCATAATGCTCTGCAATAAATTTGATTAAAAAAGTAATAAAACGGTACAAAAAATCAGTACACCTAATAGAAACAAGAACAAGCTGTACGGCAAAATTTCTTTTGCCTTAAGTCCTGTTACACCCAAAAGTGGCAACGCCCAAAAGGGCTGTAGCATATTGGTCACTTGGTCGCCATAGCTCAACGCCAATATACTATTGGACATTGGATACTGCAACTGTGCAGACGTTTCTATCAAAATAGGTGCTTGTACCAACCATTGTCCGCCACCGCTTGGCACAAATATATTAACTAATCCTGCCGAAAAGAAAGTAAAAACAGGAAAAGTGGTTGAGGTGGAAATTTCTACAAAAAATTGAGATACCAAATCTGCCAATCCACTGCCTATCATGATGCCCATAATCCCTGCGTAGAAAGGGAATTGAGTCATAATACCAATGCTGCCGCCAACGCCTTTTGTTATGGCTTGATTAAATTTGAAAAAACTACCATGTAACAAGATTGCGAGCGAAAATAATAGAAATATAATATAGTTGGGGTTGATGAAACTAAATGTCCAATCAAAGCTTTCGCCATTGAGCACAGGATAAAAGACGACTTTGTAAACGGAGGTGAAAAGCATGACACTGCCTAACAAAAAAGATAATATCCGAGCGTGGTCGAGTCGTTCGGCTCCTTCTAATTTTGCTTCATTGATGGGTTTTAGGATTTTATTTTCGCTGATCTTGATATAAATAGGTTTGCTTTTGACTCGACTGCCGAGCCAAAACATAGCGATAGGCAGAATGACAATAAGTAGTAAAATAGCAACCAAATTCATGGTCGAAAAAATGGTTTCGTTGAAAGAAATGATACCAATTTGTGCCTCAAATTCATGTCCTGCTTCTGCGACCTTGAGCGGGGCAGAACCCGACAAACCACCATGCCAAACCATCATGCCCGAATATCCAGCAGCGCCAATGAGTGGATAATTGAGTGGAATGTTGTTTTTTAGGGCATTTTCGCCTACTTTTCGGGCAAATATAGCACCCAGAACGAGTGCAAATGCCCAGTTGAATAACGCTAATAAAATAGTAATAAACGTCACTAAAGCGGCTGCCTTGGCGGTGCTATCGCAATACTTGACCAACGATTGGATAAGGTAGTCGGCGGCACGAGTGAGTGCCAAGGCATGACCCAATACCAAAATGAGCATCATTTGCATGGCAAATTCCAAGAAATTGAAAAAACCACCCTCCCAATGCAGCAGCAGTTGCGTGAAATGAGACTGTTTGCTATCCAAAATAGGTTCCGTAAATACTAGCGCAAGTACTAGCGTAATAGCAGTAAGCAAAATAGCGATGGTGAACGGACTGGGGAGTATCCGTTGAGCCGTTCGGACAAATTTTTCGGAAAAAGACATAAAAGCAAGTTAGCGAAGCAATAAAATACTATCCAAAATAATCAAAACTCGCTATTAATGAAGGAAATTATAAATTAATTAGTACCAATTAACAGCAGGCGTGATTGCTATATACTTATAGCCCGAAATACTTGTCATTTCTACTTTGAATACGTGCGTAGAACCGCTAGTAGGCTTTTGTAGGACTTCAAAAACGGCATCGCCATAAGCATTGTCATACTGAAACGAAATCATGTTGTAGGTCGATAAATCTTGCCCATTGTATTCAATAATACTGTTGAGCGATGTATTGGGTGGAAAATTTCCAAAAGCGGCATTGCTCGTAATATTAATGCTAGAGATAGGGTCTTTCATACCTTGATAACCATCAGGTTCGCAGCGAGTGGCAGTCGCACTGCTGACAAAAGGATTATTGCCATAAGGCAACAAAGCATCGGAAAGGTAGGAAATGTCTAAATCTGCTATGATGCTCAATGTGGCCGTTCGGACGCTTGAATCTCTACGGTCGTAGTCCTGAATACTCAATTTCATAGTGCCAAATTCCCAATAAGGGTCATTAGGACAACAACTAAAAAGAATAGCAAAAAGGCTAGTAGATAGTAAAAAAGTAAGTAGTATTTTTTTCATGAAAAGGATTTGTTTTGAATGGAGATAAAATAGTTTTAGATGGAATAGCTAGCAGCAAAAAAAGTTCCAAAACGTTAGTTTTTTTATTTCAAGTGAGCAAACAAATTTTTATTTTGAAGTTAATTTTTTAGATGAACTAGAATAGCTGCTGTCCGCTAAGTTTTGTTATTTTTGGGGTGTATTATCAAATCATAGTAGCAATTATGATATAGGAAGTAGTTTAATTGATATTGTAAATTACGAATATACTAATTAAATAACAACAAGATGACTAGTGCGGAAAAGATAGCAATACAAACAAAATTCCTCGAGCAAGGTGAAGAGGTAAATAAATTATATTGGAATAACTTAAACGGAATTCCTAAAATTAGTATAGTGCAAATGGGATTTAGTTCCACTACTACAGAAGGTGATATTAGGCGTTTTTATGTTAGGTGGCGTCTTGCTTGCTCTTTCAATAACATTGATCTGATAGGGTACAAAAATGCCACTGCTAATAGTTATACCAATTTGACTAGAGTATTTTTTAC
Organism: uncultured Saprospiraceae bacterium; assembly: GCA_937139495.1. Taxonomy (GTDB): domain Bacteria; phylum Bacteroidota; class Bacteroidia; order Chitinophagales; family Saprospiraceae; genus Aureispira. The sequence goes on from CAKZQC010000015.1 coordinate 153,367, forward strand.
TTTCACTGCTTTCGAGCGATTTGCTAAAGTGATGAAGGGTGGGAAGTGGTATGATTGTACCGAATTAATAGAAGAAAAAGACATAGTTGTTTTGTATGAACTTTTTGAAAAATTAAATAAAAATGGTAAATTTTTAGAATTCTTGACAAATGGATCTAGTGAAGCTCTAATAGAGCGATTGGATAAATTAAAAAACGGGTACAAAGGAGAAATTTTGGCAGTAGCAGCAGCTATGAGACATAAATTCTCTCATGGACATCTATCAGGACTACCACAAGGAGTTTTACCAATGAATGAATTTAGTTTCAAAATATCATTGGTACTATTAGAAACTATGATAAGAGAATTTTCGAAAAAGGTTAATTCAATAGAAACAGTTTAATCAACATTATGGCACAATGGACAGAAGAACAAGTCGTCAGCCTTTCGCCCAACGAAGGAACGACTCGACGAGGCAGACCACTCGCTAACTCTAGCAAGTGGGAGGTGTTGGCGACGGATTATCAGGCGATTTGGGGACTCTGCAAAGGGTCTGGAAAGAACCCTTACAAAGCACAAGTGAATCTCCAAACGACTACGTTTGCGTGTAGTTGCCCTGTGCGAGCATTGCCGTGCAAACACTTGATGGGGCTGATGCTTTTGTACGCCAAAGGCAGTGGTAATTTCAAACATTTGCCACCGCCCGACTGGATAAAAATACCCAAAGCTGCGGTAGCCGTAGCCGAAAATACGACGGCTGCGCCTAGTATCGAAGATCTACAAAAAGCAGCAGCAGCCAAAGCAAAACGTTGGGAAAAGCGATTGGAGCTGATGGAAAGTGGCTTGTCGGAGCTGCAACTGTGGTTAGAAGATGTAATCCGCCAAGGGGTAGCCAATATGCCGATGCAGCAAGCTGATTTTTGGTACAGCATAGCTGCCAAAATGGTCGATGCCAAATTGCCGAGACTGAGCTCGTTTCTGAAAGAAACCCACCAAATGATACTTCAATCAGAAGATTGGCTAGAGCCTGCGGTGGCACGTTTGGGTGAGCTGCAACTGTGGATTACTACTTTTGAGCAACGGGAACAATTGCCGCCTGTACTACAAGAAGAGTTGTATTCGGCATTGGGCAAAACCACCAAAAAAGCGGATATATTGGCTACGCACCCCAAAGTAAAAGGAACTTGGTTGGTGCTGACGGTAGTCAACCAACTAGACGTAGAAGGAAGAGATTACCGCAAGGTGTGGCTACAAAACCTAGAAACAGGCAAATTTGCCTTGATTTTGGATTATAGTTTTGGTGGAATGGGCTATGAGCAGCAATATTTTTCGGGGACGGTCATCAAGGCTGCTTTGGTCTATTATTCGTCCAACTTTGCTCAACGAGCCATTTGCGAAAGCTATGAAATAGTCGATATAGATAATTTGCCTGCCGTAGGTATTACCGCTAACTTTGAAGCACTTTTGGAGGCTTATGCCAATGCGTTGAATATAAGTCCGTGGCTGGTGAATTTGCCTGTTTTGTTGACCGATATTGTCCCACATTACTACAAAGAAAAGGACCAAATACAACTGGTAGATGCGACTCAAAATAGCTTGCCTATTCGATTGCTAGATGATACGGCTCAATGGAAACTATTGGCAGTCAGTGGCGGCAATCCTTTGACGGTTTTTGGAGAGTGGGACGGAACGGCTTTTGTGCCGTTGTCGGTCATAGATGCACAGGAAGGTGTGGTGCTATTATAAGGTATAATTTAGCCGCTTTTCGATGATTTGTTGCAAAAATTTTTATCTTTGTTTCACTCAATAATACACCAAAATGCAAATAGTTTAGACTGTTGCATTCGCAAATAAATAGCTAAATAAACGATATAGAACTTATGGAGACTCCTATCAAGATAGACTTAGAGTTTAATAAAAATGAAGATACCAACAAATTGGACGTATCCAAAATGCGTCATTTGTTCAAAAAAATAGCCTTGGGTGGTGGCGAAAAAAAAATCGCCAAACAACACAGCCGCGGCAAACTAACTGCTAGAGAACGCATTGATTATTTGATCGATAAAGAAAGCGAATTTTTGGAGTTAGGAGCGTTTGCAGGACATGAAATGTATGCAGAACATGGTGGTTGTCCTGCTGGTGGCGTAGTCGGTGGTATCGGTTATGTCAAGGGCAGACAGTGCATGATTGTAGCCAATGATGCGACCGTCAAAGCTGGTGCTTGGTTTCCGATTACAGGCAAAAAGAATTTGAGATTTCAGGAAATAGCCATGGAAAATAGACTGCCTATTATCTACTTGGTGGATTCGGCAGGGGTTTATTTGCCTATGCAAGATGAGATATTTGCCGACAAGGAACACTTTGGCAGAATGTTCCGCAACAATGCGAAAATGTCTAGCATGGGAATCCCTCAGATTTCGGCTATCATGGGCAGTTGTGTAGCAGGTGGAGCATATTTGCCGATTATGTCCGACGAGGCATTGATTGTAGAAGGAACAGGTTCTATCTTTTTGGCAGGTCCTTATTTGGTCAAAGCCGCTATCGGTGAGACCGTGGATAAAGAAACGTTGGGCGGAGCCAAAACACAGTCGGAAATATCAGGTGTAACGGATTATAATATGCCTGATGACAAAACGTGTTTGGATACTATTCGTGACTTAGTAGATAAATTTGGGTCGTTTGAGAAAGCAGGATTCTCTAGAGAAAAACCAGCTTTGCCGAAAGAAGATATGGGGCAAATTTATGGTGTGTTGCCAGCAGAACGCACCAAGCCATACAACTCCAAAGAGATTATAAAAAGACTAGTTGATAATTCTGAATTTACAGAATATAAAGAGGATTATGGCAAAACGATTACTTGTGCTTATGCTCGTATCGACGGCTGGGCAGTAGGTATTGTGGGCAATAATCGCCAAATCGTAAAGAATGCCAAAGGCGAAGTGCAGTTTGGTGGCGTTATTTATTCGGATTCTGCCGATAAAGCCGCTCGTTTTATCATGAATTGCAACCAAAAGAAGATTCCGTTGGTCTTTTTGCATGATGTGACTGGGTTTATGGTGGGTACTCGCTCGGAGCATGGTGGTATCATCAAGGACGGTGCTAAAATGGTGTCGGCAGTGTCGAACTCGACCGTTCCTAAGTTTTCGATTGTGATCGGCAACTCGTATGGAGCAGGTAACTACGCCATGTGTGGCAAAGCCTACGATCCTCGCTTGATCGTAGCATGGCCAAGTGCCAAAATTGCGGTGATGGGTGGCTCGCAAGCTGCCAAAGTATTGCTACAAATACAAACAGCTTCCATGAAAGCAAAAGGCGAAGAGATTACTGAGGAAGAACAAAACGCCCTACTCGACAAAATTACGGCTCGCTACGACGAGCAAACGACGCCTTATTATGCAGCGGCTCGCCTTTGGGTAGATGCTATCATCGACCCACTCGAAACGCGCAAAGTGATTTCGATGGGTATCGAAGCGGCTAATAATGCTCCTGTGGAGAAATTTAATCCTGGTATTATTCAGACTTAGGAGGTAGAAATATATCTTTTTTGAGGTAGAGTAGCAGTCAATAGAGATTCTCTGTTGACTGCTATTTTTTTTGTTGAAATGAAAATAAGGAAGGTATGTCACATTTAGATAGCTTAAGGTACACCAATGCTCCTAGGGGGGGATTTCATTCAATGAGTGATACCTTATTTATCATTTCGAACTATAAAGGAAAAATAAAAAGACTTTTAAATATAGATATTAGTCCATTGTATGAAGACCCTCAAGAACATTCGCTTTCAGATGCTTGTATCAAGGAATTAGATGGATTGCATAATCTTCAAACGATTAAGAAATGTCTTCAGCAATTAATTACAACAATTGAAAACGATGCTATTATTAAAGCAACAATGAAAAAGATACTGACGGATATTGTTGATGATTTTTATCCTGATGCTCAAAAATGGAGAAATTATAATTTGATAAGACAAAAAAGAGAGCAATATTTGAGAGAACAAAAAATCACGAATGGCATTTTTTGTAAGCACTGTCCTGACTATGGCAAGCTTTGTATGGCAGAAGGGGAATGCTTGATAGAGCAAAAGGAAACAGTCGTTATTGATTTTTTTTCTTCGCTGTACGAAAGTGTTAATCAACTTGTGAAAGAATTAAAAGACTACCTAGGTTTTGTGATAGCAGCAGAAGAGCAAGGTGCTACAAAAGTATTTTGGGTATCTATCTATTAATTATATTTCAATAAAACTATTACAATGAAATTTACTATTTTTTCTCTGCTACTTACTTTATTAGTGACGACAGTAGCGGTTAATACAGTTGCTGCACAATCGTTTACTATCAAAAAAAAGAAAGGATTGTATGGAGTCAAGGATAAAAAAACAAAGCTCGACATTGTACCTTATGAGTATGATGCGATAGAAGAAATTGGAATAGAAAAAACGTTTTTTATACTAACTAAAAATAACAAACAAGGAATTGTAGATGCTGCTGGCAATGTGATTTTTCCAATCAATTGTGATAGTATCCTGCCTACGGTTGCGACTGTTTTAACTGATTTTCGCGTCTTTAGAGGTGATAAGATAGGATACATCAACGACTCTGGATATTACTTGCCAATAATATATCAGACCATCAAAAAAGAGCAGTACAAAAAGAAATTAATTGTACAGAAAGAAAATAAATGGGGTGTTTTGGAAGAAGATGGCAAAATAATTTACGATTTTGAATACGATGATATTTTAAGTTATACAGAAAATTATCTTTGTGCAAAGAAAGATGGGGAGTGGTTGGGTATAAAAGATAATCAAATTATACACAGAGGGGAAGAAGTCGTTTTTGAGAAGCCCGATGAGCTAGCTTATGTATTAGTTTGTGCAGATGTAACGGATAATAAAGAACGAGAAAAGTGTACAGAAGCACACTTGCTGAAAACTGTGGTGTTTAAAAATATAGTATATCCAGAGAAAGCAAAGATTGATGGAATTGAAGGTATGCTTGTAATGACTTACGAAATAGATACAGAAGGAAATGTAGGTAAGGTGACTGTTATGAGAGATGTCAAGGGCTATTTCGAGGAAGAAGGGAAACGACTAATTTCACTTTACCCTAAGTTTGTTCCTGCTACTCATGAAGGTAAGCTTGTCAAATCTATCAGGGTACAGGCACTTCGATTCAAATTAGATTAATGGCAAGTAAGCTGGAAATTTTATTGCGATACAAATAGATACTGAAATCAAAGCTAGTATAGACGCAGAACGCCGCCAAAAAGAAAAACGAGAGCAGCAGGTGGCTTTGCTCAAAAAAGTATATCGTCAGTTTTGGGGCTTGGGTTACTTTTTCTGATTTTGTTTAGGAAATAGAAGTGGAAATAGTTTTTGTAAGATAGCTTACATCTATGTAATTCTACAATCAAAAAAAAGCAACGTTCCTACTCCAATCCACAATAAAAATAGTAACTTTAGAGGCTAATCTACCAAGGGTAGATTGGCTTTTTTTATGGAGCGACAGGAGTCGTTCAGTCTCAGAAATTTAGCAAAAACAACAACAGGCAATGGTACGGAATACCAACCTAATGAGTTGGAATGACTATTATAAACAATGAACTTAATTCGACGATTTTTTCTCAATGATAGCAATATTCTAGCACTCGTGCTGCTCAACGCTATTGTTATCTTTTTGCAGGGCTTTCGCCCAACTGAAATTGATAAAGAATATCTGCATTTATTTATGTTGATAGACGATATTATTTCTATTATATTCTTAGTAGAACTCGTTGTCAAAAGCCGCTATTATGGTTGGAAAAACTACATAGAATCCAACTGGAATAAACTTGATGTATTGTTGGTTGGGCTATCGGTGCCACCCTTGCTATTGTATGCTTTTGCTGTTGACGGAACACACTTAGGCTTTTTTATGATTTTTAGAGTGTTGCGGGTGTTTAAGTTCTTCCGATTTGTTAAGTTTTTTCCAGACATGGATCACATCATCCGTTCGGTTCGTTTGGCGATTAAGGCTTCCTTTTCGGTATTGGCAGGCTTTGTTTTGCTAGTGTTTATCATTGCGATTATGTCTTGCTATTTTTACCAAGAGCTAGCACCAGAGTACTTTGGCAATCCTATTTTGTCTTGTTACAGTATATTCAAGATATTCACGATAGAAGGCTGGAATACTATTCCAGATCAGATTTGCGAAAAGCCTGACGTAGATTTATTTACCGCTTTTATGACTAAGACTTATTTTGTGGTGCTACTCTTTATGGGCGGAATCTATGGCTTATCTATTGTTAATTCTATCTTTGTAGATGCGATGGTTAGCGATAACAACGAGGAACTTGAGCATCAAGTGAAAGGTATAGAAAAAGAGATGCAGCAACTGCATACCAAAATAGACAAAATTGTATCCATTATAGAAAATCAAAACAATGAGCAAAGCAATAGCTAATTCCGAATTAATTCTTAATGCCGACGGCAGTATTTATCATCTTGGCTTACGCCCCGAACATCTTGCTTCTACGGTTATCACGGTAGGTGATCCGCAGCGAGTCGAAAAGGTATCTTCTTACTTTGACGAAATTACATTCAAGCAGCAGAAAAGAGAATTTGTAACACATACTGGGCGCATGGGCAACCAGCACATCACGGTTATTGCCACAGGAATTGGTACGGACAATATTGATATTGTATTCAATGAGTTAGATGCGTTAGTTAATATTGATTTTGAAACTCGCTTGCCGAAGGAAAAGCACACCGCTTTGGATATTATTCGTATTGGTACTTCGGGGTCTATTCGTGCCGACTTACCGATAGATAATTTTTTAGTATCTAATTATGCGATAGGTCTAGAAGGCTTGATGCTTTTTTATGCTCAACAGCAATCAGAAGAAGAAATAACTTTGAAGCAAAATTTTGCCGATTATCTCAAAAAGCAAAACTTTGATTTCCCAATTCCTCCTACTATCCAAAAAGCGTCGGATAAACTCCTTCAAAAGTTCCAAACATCGAATTGGAATCAAGGCATTACGCTAACGGCTACAGGTTTTTATGCTCCACAAAATAGACAGTTGAGAGCGACCTCTGTTGTGGCAGATTTATTTGATGTGGTACACGATTTTGAGTACCAAGATTTGAATATTACGAACCTAGAAATGGAAACGGCAGGTATTTATGGGCTGTCTCGCATACTCGGGCATCATGCTATTTCGCTCAATGCTATTTTGGCGAATCGTCCTACGGGCAAATTTACCAATGACCCTAAAGGCATGGAAGAACGTATTATTGAAGCAGCTTTTAAAGCATTGTTTTAGAGGGTTTCAGTAAAGTAGAAGGGCAAATATTCTAGTCATAGAATAGTTGCCCTTTTTTAGTTTTACATCACAAACGAGCCGCTTTAGCTCGCTCCTCATGTGCCTTCATCTCATCAATAATCCAATACGCCAGCTCCAACGCTTTGCGACCATCGTCCAGCGTTACTTTGGTAGGTTTATCTTCCAATATACTATTGGCTAGACTCTGCAATTCGGACTGAATGGCATTGTTCGGAATCGTTTCGGGCATGGCGATTTCTATGAAACGTTTGCCTTTGGCGGTGTCTAGTTCCATTAGGTTGGCGGTAGTGTCTTCGTCACTTTCGTGCAATCGAACAACTTCTGTCTTTTTGTCCAAAAAGTCAACACTCAAATAAGCGTCAGGTTGAAAAATACGCAGTTTACGCATATTTTTCATAGAAAGGCGGCTAGCCGTAATATTGACAACCGCACCATTCTCAAACTCTAAACGAGCATTGCAAATATCAGCAGAATGACTTACAATAGCTACACCACTTGCCTGTACCGATCGAACTTTGTACGGTATCAATTGCAATATAATATCCAAGTCATGAATCATCAAATCTAATACGACTGATACATCTGTTCCTCTTGGGTTGAATAATGCTAAACGATGGGCTTCTATGAACATCGGCTGCATCGGCATGGATTCTATTGCCAAAAAAGCAGGATTGAAACGCTCCACATGACCCACTTGTGCCTTGATGTTTTTGGCATTCGCCAAACTACAAAGCTGTTGAGCTTGCTCAATCGTGTGCGTAATTGGTTTTTCGACAAAAAGATGCTTGCCTGCTGCAATAACTTGACTTGCCAACTCAAAATGACTAACGGTAGGCGTCACAATATCCACAACATCAGCAGCAGCAATCAAATCCGAAGGATTATCAAAAGGCAAAACACCAAACTCTTTGGCTACTTTTTGGCATACTTTATCGTCTTGGTCATAGACTCCAATGAGTTCATATTGATCAATCAATCCAATACATTTCAAGTGAATTTTGCCAAGGTGACCCAATCCAATAACGGCTATTTTGAGCATGATTTTATTTTTATAAAAAAACCTCAAATCTACCTGCGAAACAGACAAATTTGAGGTTAGTTATTGCAATACAAATAATATTACTTAGGCATTGGCATTAGTAGTCGCTGTAGGAGCGGCTGCCAATATTTCTTCGTTTGCTTTACTTTTGTATTTTTCAAAGTTTTTGACAAAAGAATCTGCCAATGATTGTGCTTTCGCATCATAGGCTGCTTTATCTTCCCAAGTATTTCTTGGGTTCAAAATTTCCGTAGGAACATTAGGACAGTTAGAAGGCATTCTCAAACCAAAAATCGGTTGTGTTTTGTAATTAGCATTTGCTAGTTCTCCATTGAGTGCAGCAGTAATTAATGCACGTGTATATTTCAACGGCATACGGTTGCCTGTGCCATAAGCACCACCTGACCAACCAGTGTTGACCAACCAAACATTTACGTTATTCTCTTTCATTCTTTTACCCAACATTTCTGCGTATTGTGTAGGGTGTAGGGGCAAGAATGGAGCTCCAAAACAAGCTGAAAATACGGTTACAGGCTCTGTAATACCTGCTTCTGTACCTGCTACTTTGGCAGTATAACCCGAAATAAAGTGATACATTGCTTGACCAGCAGTCAACTTAGAGATGGGAGGCAAGACGCCAAAAGCATCACAAGTCAAAAAGAAAACGTTTTCTGGTGTACCGCCTTTAGAAGGCGTACGGATATTTTCAATATGATGTATCGGGTACGATACACGTGTATTTTGTGTGATAGAAGTATCGCTATAATCAGGCGTACGAGTACCTTCTTTAAACTTGATGTTTTCTAAGATAGCACCAAACTTAATGGCACCATAGATTTCTGGTTCTTTTTCTGCCGAAAGATCAATAGTTTTGGCATAACAACCACCTTCAAAATTAAAAACACCTTCATCTGACCAACCGTGTTCGTCGTCTCCGATCAATCCACGGTTTTTGTCTGCTGAAAGTGTTGTTTTGCCTGTTCCTGACAAGCCAAAAAATACGGCAGTGTCGCCTTTTTTGCCCACATTGGCAGAACAGTGCATCGAAAGTACGCCTCTGTTGTGTGGCAATTCGTAGTTAAGCACGGAGAAAATTCCTTTTTTGATTTCGCCTGTATAACCCGTTCCACCAATCAAAATAATCTTGCGTGTAAAATTGATAACCGCAAAATTGTGTTGGCGAGTACCATCGGTAGCAGGATCTGCCATGAAAGTTGGTGCACAAACAATATTCCACTCTGGCGTAGCATTTTGGATTTCCTTGTCCGTCGGGCGCAAGAACATATTATTGGCAAACATAGCCGACCAAGGTTTTTCGGCTATTAGACGCAAGTTCAATCTATAATTGTCATCAGCACAAGCGTAAGCATCTCTGATATACACTTCTTTGCCACCAAGATGAGCAATTACTTTATTATATAAGGTATCAAATTTATCACTATCAAAAGGCATGTTAATCGCATTCCAATCGACGGTGTTCTCCGTAGTACTGTCTTTGACTATAAAACGATCCTTAGGCGAACGCCCTGTGAATTCTCCCGTTTTGATAGTCAACGCTCCCGTGTCTGACAAAACTCCCTCGCCCATAGTGATGGTACGTTCCATTAATTTAGAAACTGGCAAATTCCAGTTGGCAGTAACGTCTTTTAGACCAAGAGTAGATAAGTCTGCTTGGGGATTTTTAAGACCTATATTTTTCATTGTTTCTTTTTTTGAGATAGTATTGCCAAAGGCAAAATGACGAAGCTAGCAACGTCGGTAATTGACTATCGTTAAATTAGTAAATGAATAAAGAATGGAACATTCCAATAGAGGAACGACCATTCTCACTTATTTTGAATTGTCTCTGGACAAATGTAGTAATTTTTTTAAAAATAGCAGGCTTTTTAGGTGCCTTTTTGGCAAATGCTCTATTGCAGAAAAGCCCTACAAAACTCTACCTGGATAGACTTGGAGTGCTACTTCTAGGCAATCCATAGCTTCTTCTAATGCTGCTGTGTTGAGTACATAAGCAATCCGCGCTTCTTGCAATCCTAGACCTAATGAGCTATAAAAACCAGCCCCTGGAGCCATCATGACGGTTTTGCCGTGATGACTAAAGTCTTCGAGCAACCATTGACAGAATTTTTCCGCATCATCTACTGGCAGTTTGACCATGACATAAAATGCACCCGTAGGATTGGGACAAAGTACACCGTCCATTTGTTGTAGTCTATTGAGGACTAATTTTCGACGGCTGTTGTATTCTTCTTTTACTTCTTCAAAGTAACTGGGAGGTGTATTGGCAAGCCCTTCGCCCAATATTTGTGCAAGCGTAGAAGGACTCAAGCGAGCTTGAGCGACTTTCATAGCAGCCGCCATAAAAAATTGATTCTTAGAAATAAGCATACCCAATCGAGCACCACAAGCAGAATAACGCTTGGAAATAGAATCAATCACAATAGAATGATATTCCAATCCTTCGATAGCTAGGATAGACGTGTGCTTTTTTTCGCTGTAATAAAAATCACGATACACTTCATCGGCAATCAAGTACAAATTGTGCTTCTGCACCATATCCCGCAATTGCAACAGCTCCTCTGGAGAATAAATATAACCCGTAGGATTACCGGGGTTACAGATTAAAATAACTCGTGTATTATCGGTTATTTTTTTCTCGAACTCAGAGATAGAAGGCAATGCAAAACCAGTATCAATGCTAGAGGTAACAGGGACGACTTTGACATCGAGTGTCCTAGCAAAACCGTTGTAGTTGGCATAAAAAGGTTCTGGTACAATAATTTCGTCCCCAGCATCACAACAAACAATCATCGCCATCAAGAGAGCTTCGGAGCCACCATTGGTCACTATGATTTCTTCGGGTGTGAGCGGCATATTGTACTTCGCATAAAACTCTACCAATGTTTTTCGGTAGGATAGTAGCCCAGCAGAATGCGTATAGGCAATGACGCCTAATTCTGCTTGTTGAAGCTTATCAACGCCACTTTTGGGCGTTTCGATGTCGGGCTGACCAATATTAAGATGAAACACTTCTGTGCCGCGTTCTTTGGCTGCATCTGCAAATGGTACGAGCTTGCGTATAGGCGAAGCTGGTGTATTTTCTATCCTATGTGACAGGTATAACATAATTGTAAACTTTATACATCAAATTAGTTTAATTGCTATTGATTGTAAACATACAAAATGCTATCTAGCTTCTATCTATACTACTCATAAAAAATGCAAACTAAATTAACCAATAGTTGCAACGGTTGGTTAATCTAATGTAGTTAGGTGGAAAGCTTAGTCTTTGCGGAAAGTGTGTAGAACTATGATTTTACCGACGATGTGGCTATTAAACTCGTCCATTTCTTCGGCAGGTACCCATAGTTCGTCGTGCATTTTGGCACCAACATTTTTCACCTCAAATTTTTGCAAATAGTCCGAATCCACCTCAAATTGTGTCACAAACCCACAACCATAAGCAGGAACATTCCATTGCTTGGCTATTTGCATAGCATAGGCTTCATTTATGACAGGATAAAAAAATAGGTTGTTCTGGCATTCGAGGAGGAAAGCCCTCAAAATGCAATTCTTCTATCAAGGCTAATTCTTTGTCATTGACAGGGCGGTATAGGGTCGTTGTTTTCATAAAAATGTCTATTAATCTAATTGTATCTTATTTTGTTTGTAATCTATTACGTAAAGTTTATGCTTCGCTAAATAATAAACATTTTTTTGTTCTTCAAAGATGCGCACATCAGGAGTGCCGTCTTTATTTACATCAGTTATAGTAACTATTTCGTTGCTTTTTTGTGGAAATTTGCCATTGCTAAACACAACTAGTTCATCGGCTACTTTCCATTCATTATTTCTTTTCTTGTACCAACGAATACGGTGGTCATTTTTGTTGTCCATCTGAAGCGTACGGACTTCTATTTGGTAAGTTTTGCCCCATTTGATATAGGTGTAGCGGTCATACGTCGCATTTTGATATTTTTGCGGTATCACTAGGCGTTCTCCAATCGATATATTGGCATTTTTCTTTTTATTGTGTTTCAATATATCATCAACATCAGCTCCATATTCTTGACAAATTCTCCAGACACTTTGGTCAATTGGATCCATCATGTGGAACGTAACTCCAATGGCTTCGACTTGAATGGTATCGCCAAGTTGTAGCACACTGTTGGGCATATTGTTGAGCTGCTGTATAGCAGCAGGAGTTGTATTATAATAATTGGCAATGCTGTAGAGTGTACCAAATTTCTTATTCACAACATGTTTTACTAAGACGGTATCAATATCTTTGGCTTGCACCGAGTAAGTACCTGCTAAGCAGCAGAGTAGTATCAAAAAGTAAGTTTTCATAGGAGTTGTTGTTTTAAGTGGTGAGTAATAATACTCTATTAAATAAAAAATTGTTGTAATTGTTTAGAAGTCGTCACTATCTCAAGTTATAATTCTTTCTTGCATCAATCGTCTAATCAGTTGATATGATTGGTTCTTTTCCTCGTAATAGAGCCGAAAGAATCTTTTAGGTTGATCCAACCAAACACCATTTTGTATAATTAAACCTTCTCCTTTCCACCAACAAAATCCTAATCAATCACCCCAGAACCAACCAACTCCGTATCCAAATACCAAGCAGCAAACTGCCCAGCGGTCACACCTCGCTGCCATTCCTCAAAGATAATATACAATCCATCTGCCTCTTGATAAAGCGTCGCTTTGGTCAAATCTTGACGATAGCGAATGCGAATATCTACTTCCAGTTGTTGCCCTACGGGCAATGCCAAATCAGGACGAATCCAATGCACTTCTGCTTGAGGTACAAAAAGTCCCTTGCGATACAAACCGTGGTGTTGCGTGCCTTGACCTGTATAAATAATGTTTTTTTGCGTGTCTGTCGCCACCACAAACAGCGGTAACGGCGTGCCGCCTACATTCAGTCCCTTGCGTTGACCTATCGTAAAATAATGAGCACCATTATGCTGCCCTTTGAGCTTCGTTTTGGCTTGACTAAAGTCAAAATCCGTACAAATGGTCTTCAAATCAGCGATGCTTTTCGGCTCGCCAATAGCAGCTACAGCATTTCTATAATCGACAAAAATAGGATCATTTTGGTCAATTTCGACAATGTCTCCTTCTTTCGGTTGCAGCTGCTGCTGCAAGAAATCAGGCAATTTAATTTTGCCTACAAAACATAAGCCTTGCGAGTCTTTTTTGTCTGCGGTTATCAGTCCTTGTTCGGCAGCAATTTTGCGTACTTCCGATTTTTGCAAGTTGCCAATAGGGAAAAGTGCCTTGCCCAATTGCTCTTGATTGAGTTGGCACAAAAAGTAACTTTGGTCTTTATTATTGTCCGCTCCAGCTATCAATTGATGATAAACTTTGCCATCTTTCTCGATGTCTTTGCGTTGGCAATAATGTCCCGTAGCGACATAATCAGCTCCTAGCTCCAAAGCCGTTTTCAAAAACACATCAAACTTGATTTCACGATTGCAAAGTACATCAGGATTGGGCGTTCTGCCACGCTCATATTCCGCAAACATATAATCCACAATACGTTCTTTGTAGTCCTTGCTCAAATCAATGGTCTGAAAAGGAATACCCAGCGATTGAGCTACAATCAGGGCATCGTTACTGTCTTCTATCCACGGACATTCGTTGTCGATGACAACCGATTCGTCATGCCAGTTTTTCATAAACAAACCAATCACTTCATATCCTTGCTGCTGCAATAGGTAAGCCGATACACTAGAATCCACGCCACCTGACAAACCCACTATTACTCTTTTCATTATATGTATATTATTTTATTATTTCATTTCAATAGTTGCATTTGCCTCTCATTCCAGCAAAGCATCCGCCTTGTTTTTTACCAAAAAGACTCATGTTCTTCCATAACACCATGACCTTTTAGAGTTACCCATCCATTGTTTATTTTTACCTTTCCATTTATTTCTCCAAAAACTTGAATGAATTTACTTTTCAGCAATTGCAAATTGATATTTTCCTTTCGGCTACCCTTTGGTGCTAACGTTAACAATAAACTATCCGTTTGGTTGCTAACTTTCCAGTCACTTTGTGCCAAAGGAGCTTGATAATCAAATTGTACCTCGCCCAACAATTGTACATCATCACCAATCCAAATGGCATTTTCCATATTGTCATTGAAGCCATCGACTAGATTGATGCCTACGGCAATCCTATCACTTGTTTCGCCTGTAAACGACAGCCAATTCCAAGTCGTATGCCTTGGTGGATAACCTTTAGAAAAATCAAGGCTGCCCAATACATCGGTATAAGATTTCTGCTGCTTGCCTTGTTTTAGCTGTACCTGCATTGGCAACAGTGCATTCTTGTACGTAAAATGAAAAGGACGCTTACTGTTCTGCTCCGAAGGACACACAAAACTCAAACCATTGGTTTGGTCGCTAAAGTCAATAGTTAGCTCAAATTTTTTGCCTGTATACTGCAAGCGATATTGTTGGTCGCCTTGCGGCAATATTTTATAGTTGCCCAACTGCCACGCACTATCCAAGTTGCCTTCAAAATTGGCATCAAACCCAAATGGTTTATCAATACCATTTTCGAGCGCTGCCGAGCCGTCATTGAAATGAACATAACAAAAAGCCTTACCAAGGTAACCCGCATCGACCATGGCAAAACCAATAGACACTTCAGGCGTATAAATTCCTACAAAAATCCAACTTTTGCGTTGCCATCGTCTAGCACTTTTCCAGCCTTTATTTCCATCAAAAGCATTGGTGTTTGTTGATTCAAGGGCACCTGTGTACACACCAAAATCAGCAACTTTGTTTTCACAAATCAACTGTGTTAGTTTGGTAGAGCTTATTTTTTGATGTAATTTCATACAATGGACTAGTATAAGAGTTAACGAGTTCAGGGAAATCATGGTCTAAAAGTACGCTTTATTATTAGTGAAAGCGAACAAAGACTTTCAGATTTTTGTAAAAAGGGCAGCTTACTATCACTCCCTAACGATTACTTTATACACGCTCTTAAAAGAAAGCATCTATTTCCGTTCCCCATCTATTAAACCAATTGATATGAAACAAGCGATGATTGTTAGTAGTTGGCTACTAATACTATGTTTACTACTAGTGCCAGAAGCCAAAGCTTCGCATATAGTAGGAGGGGAGATGACGTATATATGTTTAGGAGGTGATCGTTATCAGATTAGCCTTACTATTTTTAGAGATTGCGAAAACGGACAAGTTCCTTTTGATGATCCTGCTTCTATTGGCATATTTACCAATACAGGTACCTATCTGAATAGCATTTCTATTCCTTTTTTTGGCAATGACGATACGCTCGACTTAGGGTTAGATGATCCTTGTTATTCCTTGCCGCCAGATGTTTGTGTTCATAGGTACACCTACCAAAGTGTTATTACATTGCCTGTACGAGCAGGAGGGTATCACCTAGCTTATCAACGATGCTGCCGCAATATAATAATTGACAATATTATTAATCCAATTGGAACAGGAGCTACTTATGATGTGGTGATTTCGGAAGCTTCTTTATTGAGCTGCAACAGCAGCCCCAAATTCAGAGAATGGCCTAACTTTTTTTTGTGTCTAGGTTCTTCTATTGATTACGATTACTCGGCAATTGATACCAATGGAGATTCTATTGTTTATGAGTTGTGTGTACCGTACAATGGAGCTACCAATGGCAACCCTGCACCTACACGACCCAGTGCCCCCCCTTATCAAAGTGTGAATTGGCAGGCAGGTTTTGGACTCAACAATATGTTGGGTGGCAACCAGCCACTTCAAATCAATGCACAAACAGGACGATTGACAGGAACGCCAACGGCTTTGGGGACTTATGTAGTAGGTGTCTGTGCCAAGGAATATCGAAACGGCGTATTGATAGGCGAAATTAGACGAGATTTTCAATACACCATAGGAAATTGTGGCAAAGTAAATACGGCTCAGTTTTTTGTGCCAAGACTGAATTGTAGAAATACACTGGATGTTTTTCATCTCAACAACAGCATTCTATCGACACCTGTAGCAAGTTATGTATGGGATTTTGGCGATGGTTCGCCTACCGTGACGAGTAGGACTCCAACGCATAGCTATCCCGATACAGGCACTTATACGGTTACGCTGATAGCGGGAGCAGGACAGTTCTGTGCCGATACGACTACTCGACAAGTAATCGTTCAGCTCAACGGCGTAGCGGTAGATATTACCCCTGTTCAGACCATTTGTAGAGGGGATTCAGTTTGGTTTTCGGCTACCAATTTGCTTACCAATTACAATACGATAACCCAATATAATTGGGTTGTAACAGATGCTACTATTTTGGTAGGGCAAGGTACCGATAGTATATTAGTACTGATAGACCCTAATGCGAACTTTGCTAGTGTAGGACTAACTGCCACCAATGATAAGAACTGCAATGGTCAAGTGATATCAGGTATCGTGGTGGATAGTGCTATTGCTGATTTTGATGTTCCAGCTATAGATTGCAATACAACATTAGCAACTACGTTGATCAATCAATCTTCAACACAACTCAATAATTTTTTATGGGATTTTGATGGATTGGCAACAGCCACAGACATCGAACCGACATTCAATTTTCCAGATACAGGACAATATCAAATAACACTCATAGCAGGAGTAGGCGGCTGCCCTGATACACTCACCAAATTGGTCAATATTGATGTTATTGGAGTTGATTTATTACAAAATTTGCCATTAGATGCTTGTAGTGGGGATACACTGAGGCTTACCGCCAATAATCTATCAAGCAGTTATAGCACTATTATTAGTTACAACTGGACAACGAGTGAACCCATTTTGTCAGGACAAGGCACAAGCCAAATTATACTACCTGCCGATACTACTTTTGATTATCAAGTAATCGCAATAAATGATAACGGTTGCAGTGATTCCCTTGCGGGAACGATAGAGGTTTTTATTGTCAATGCTCTTTTTGATTCGCTTAGTAATCGAGCTTGTGCTTACGATTTGGAAGTAGATTTTGTCAATCAAAGCAACAGCACAGGAGGAACATACCAATGGGATTTTGATGGATTGACGACTAGTACCGACACCAACCCTACTTACATTTTTCCTAATACAGGAAGCTACGAAGTACAGTTGATAGCAGGGATTGGCACTTCTTGTGTCGATACTTTTAGTCGAATATTACCGATTCGACTTGATGGCGTTACGATTAGTAGCAGCGATGCACAAGTAGTTTGCCAAGGCGATACCGTACTTTTGGTGGCTACCAATGAGTTGCCTCAAAACAATACCATTGTACAATATAATTGGTCGCCTACGGCAAACGTTATTCAAGGGCAAGGAAAGGACAGTATTCTATTTTTGGCAACCAATAATGTTGGCGTGCAAGTGATTGGGATAAATAATGCAGGTTGTAGCGATACCACATTTAGTACTGTCAATGTCAGTGCGAGAACGCCTATATTGAGCCTTTCGGCTAATCCAGATAGTATCTTTGTAGGACAAAGCAGCCAAATTGATGCGACCAACGATATTAATTATACCTACATTTGGCAACAAGATACCACATTGAACAATACATTGATTGCGAATCCAGTCGCTCAACCAAGACAAACGACTACATATTTCCTAAGTATTAAAAATCAATTCAATTGTACTAACAAGGACTCGATTACTGTTTATATAAAAGCACCTACTTGTGCGAGTCCATTGGTGTTTGTTCCCAACGCTTTTTCGCCTGACAATGATGGTCACAATGATGTGCTTCGAGTAGAAGGCAATCATACCAATCAACTTGATTTTGCTATTTACAATCGCTGGGGCGAATTGTTGTTTCAGACCAATGATCAATCTATTGGTTGGGACGGTATTTATGAAGGTGAAATAGTTCCTTCGGGCGTATATGGGTATTATATGCAGTGCCAATGTGACAATGGCGAAAAACTGAGACTGAAAGGAAATATTACAGTATTGCGATAGCAAAAAAGACAAAAAAAAGTATAATTCCCGAAGCAACTTCAAAATGGAAAACGTTCCATTTTGTACAGAGTAAAAACGTTTTTTAACAAAAAAAAATAGAATGGCATATTATGTGTCAATAAAACAACTCCTATTCCTAGTCTAATTTTCACTAGAAAATTCCAATTACCAATTATAAAAATTATTATGCAAAATAAATATAAATTTTTTCTTTTTTTTGTTCTCCTAGTTTCGTTCATGGTGCCAGTACAAGCAACCCATATTGTGGGTGGTGAGATGAATTACCGCTGTTTAGGAGGCGACCTCTATGAGGTTTCGTTGACGGTATTTAGAGATTGCGATGCAGGACAAGCACCATTTGATGCACCTGGAACAGTAGGGGTTTATAATGGGACAACCAATGCTTATGTATTTCAGTTTCAAATGGCATTGCCTGACGATGATACCATTCCTGTATTTGCACCTGATACTTGCTTGACAGTGCCTCGGAATGTATGTGTACACACCGTCACTTATAGAGATACCGTCACCTTGCCTTATATCGCAGATGGCTATACCTTGGCTTATCAACGCTGCTGCCGCAATAATATCATTTCCAATATCAATGATCCGGGAGATACAGGAGCGACCTATTCTATTTATATATCAGGACCTGCGTTATTGGCTTGCAATTCCAATGCAGTTTTTACGGATTTCCCTAGAATTTATCTTTGTCAAGGAGTTCAAATTTCTTTTGATCACTCTGCTGTAGATCCTGATGGTGATTCTATTGTGTACGAAATGTGTACGCCTTATGGAGGTGCTAGACCTAGCAATCCAGCACCATTGCCTCCGAATACTGCTCCTGTGTATCCTGATGTTATTTGGAATACACAAGCAGGTTATAGTGTCAATAATCAATTGGGTGGTAACGATCCATTGCGTATAGATCCTGTTACGGGGCGTTTGACGGGTACGCCGCCCAATCAAGGAGTATTCTTGGTGGGTATTTGTGCCAAAGAATATCGAAATGGCGTGTTGATGTCGATTACTAGACGTGATTTTCAGCACGTAATTGGTATTTGTGATCGTTTTGTAGTTGCCGATTTTGATACTGTTGCCAATCCTTGTAGTAGAGATTTGCAGTACAATTTCACCAACCAAAGTATTATTTCTTCTAGTTATGGTACTTATGAGTGGCAAATTGATACTTTTTTGACGACCACGACCAACAATCCTAGCTTTACTTTTCCAGATACAGGTAAGTATGATATTACGATATTGGCAGGTATTGGCTCTCCTTGTGTCGATAGCTTTACGCAAACAATTGATGTGAAATTAAGAGCTATTGATATTAGTGTTCCTACACCACCATTGGCTTGTGAGGGCGAACGAATAACGCTAAATTCTTCGAATAGTTTTGCTTCGACAAGCGGGAATGTCAACTACGTTTGGTCTCCCGATAGCTTATTAGTACAGGGGCAGGGTTTGAGCAGTGCCGTTTTTGCAAGCAATGATAATGCGACAGTAAAAGTAGTAGCTACCAATCAATACGACTGTATGGATAGTGTGCTGGTGCCACTTAGTATCGAGAACTTAATAGCAGCATTTGATAGTACGGTGGCTCAATGCAATACTTCGCTGACGATTGATTTTCAGAATAATACGACCACGAATATAGGAACAGCAACCTATTTTTGGGATTTTGATGGCTTGGGCACGTCCAATAGTGCTAATCCTAGTTTTAGCTTTCCCGATACAGGATATTATCAAGTTACGATGATAGCAGGGGCAGGGAGTTTGTGTCCAGATACCCTTTCTCAACGCGTATATTTACCGCTATTTGGTGTTGATTTGTCGCCCTTGCCTGACTTAGAACTTTGTCCAGACGAAGAGGTTTGGGTGTCTATCTCCGACTCGCTCGAAAACTACTCCAACAGCATTATCTACAATTGGTCGCCTGCTAGCCAAATTATAGCAGGTCAAGGTACCGATAGTGTACTCGTGAAGGCAAGTGCTGTGGCAACATTACAAGTTATTGGAACTAATAATTTTAGTTGTATTGATACCGCAAGTAGCGAGTTATTTGTACAGCTCATTACGGCTGATTTTGATACGACTACGGGAGGTTGTGACAGCTCTTTGATTGTCACGTTCAGCAATACAACTTCTACCAATCAAGCTGGTTTGCGATACCTTTGGGATTTTGCTTCTTTGGCGACTTCTATTCGCAATAATCCTATTTATACCTTTTCGGATACAGGGCAATACGCCATTACATTGATAGCAGGTACGACTAGCCGTTGTCCAGATACTACGCAAAAAATAATAGACATACGAAATTATGGAATTGATATAGCAGGTAAAGGCGGTGCTGTTGCTTGCGAAGGCGATACACTCCAGCTTACCGCTTCCAATAGATTATTCGGCTTCACGGATACGACTATTTATAATTGGTCGCCTGCCAGTCAAATTATAGCAGGACAAGGCACCGATACAGTACTGGCAGTCATTAGCCAAAATACAACGTTCTCCATAGAGGGGACTAATAGCTACAATTGCAAGGATATTGTAACGGTACAAACGAGGGCACAAGCACCTATTCCTACTCCACAAGTTAGTGTAGCGCCCGATAGCATTTATGCAGGACAATCGGCTCAAATACAAGTAACTGGCGAGCCTGATTATGTGTATAGATGGCGAAAAGATGTTACGCTAAGTAGCCTAACTTCGTCTCAACCTATTGCTAGTCCTAGAGCAACAACGTGGTATTACTTGTTTACACAAAATCCATTTGGTTGCGTTGATGTCGATTCGGTATTGGTCAAAATAATACCGCCCACTTGTGCTGCACCTGTCGTGTTTATGCCCAATGCTTTTTCGCCTGATGGCGATGGTCGAAACGATGTATTGCGCTTGGCAGGCAACAATATTGAGCGAATGCGCATGATTATTTATAACCGCTGGGGGCAGAAGGTATTCGAGACGACTACACAACGTTTGGGCTGGGACGGTACGTTCCAAGGCAAAGCATTGCCGCCCGATGTATATGGCTACTACTTGGAGTGCGAATGTGTGGATGGCACTTCGATGACCAAGCGAGGAAACGTTACTTTATTGAAATAGAGAACGCAATTCATAACGCAATTCATAACGCAATTCATAACGCAATTCATAATTATGTCTAGCAAAAACGATTCGATGTTATTCCATTTGCGTTTATTTTAATATATTAGACATCATTATCACTTTACAGGGTAATGATGTCTTTTTTTTATATAAAACCGTACACTTTTTTGCTAAGACTAAAAAATAAAAAAAGTGCCACTGATTACACTGATTCAACTGATTTCTTTTCAGAATAGGGGCTAAAAATCACTTTAAGCTATTGTCGGAAGTCTAATTGCTAGTATCTAACAGCAAAGCGGTCTTATTTAATTTTATTTTTTTCAAAAAGTGTTCGTTTCTAAGTCTGTTATACAATCAATCGAAGATGAAAGCCTATTTTAAATACCTTATTTTTAGTTTATTCTTTTTGTGTAGTGGCTCGCTGTGGGCGACACACATGGTTGGTGGCGAAATCAATTATCGCTGCTTAGGCAATGGGCAATATGAACTGATGGTAACGGTTTTTAGGGATTGTGATACAGGCGTACCTTGGTTTGACAATCCAGCTTCGATTGGTGTTTTTGACAACAACGATAGTTTAATTTATGATTTGCGATTGCGCTTGCGCAATAACGATACGCTCGACCTCCAATTGACCGACCCTTGTTTGGTGGCTCCGCCCAATGTTTGTATTCATACAACTACGTATTTAGATACTGTTTCTTTGCCTTATTACCCTGGAGGGTACCAAATTGTGTATCAGCGTTGTTGTCGAAATCAAGATATTGTCAATATTGTTAATCCGACAAGTACAGGAGCTACTTATTCTTCGTTCATATCTGAGCAAGCACTACTCAACTGCAATTCGAGTGCAAGATTTAAGGAGTGGCCACCCGTGTATGTCTGTCAAGGCGTACCTCTGAACTACGACCACTCTGCCATAGACGTGGACAATGATTCGATTGTGTACGAGCTTTGTACCCCTTTTACAGGGGCTACGGCAGGGCAATCCATGCCACAGCCACCCAACAATCCGCCCTATAATTCCGTCAATTGGTTGTCGCCTTATAGCGTCGATAATATGCTAGGGGGACCCGATTCGCTCAAGATAAATCCACAAACGGGCTTATTGACAGGGACACCCAATACTATTGGGGTTTTTGTGGTGGGCGTTTGTGCCAAAGAGTATCGAAATGGCATACTCATTTCTACTACTCGTAGAGATTTTCAGTACGTAGTAGGTGTTTGTGGTCGCTTGGTCGCCGCTGCTTTTTTTGCTCCAGAAGTTCAATGCGACAATTCGCTGATTGTCAATTTTCAGAACAATTCTAACTCATTAGGGACGGGATATAGTTGGTCATTTGGCGACAGCACGACTAATGCCACTTCTAACGTTGCTAGCCCTAGCTATATTTATCCCGATACAGGGACGTATGAAATCACATTGATAGCAGATCCTGGTACTTTATGTTCGGACACTTTGGTGCAACAAATCAATTTGCAATACGAATCTATTATCACCGACTTTGATATTACATCTGCAAACTGTACCGATTCGTTATTTTTGGACGTGACCGACTTGACGATTGATACTATTAGTAGTATTGTGCGATGGAGTTGGGATTTTGGCAACGGACAAACCTCCAATTTGCCGTATCCGACAACCGTCTATGACACTTCAGGAACGTACGTGATTCGATTGCGCGTCTTTGCCGCCAACGGCTGCATTGCTACCCAAACCGATACCTTGGTACTTTCCTTGCCAACGCTCTCTAGTGACGATACGCTGGCTATTTGTGCTGGTGATACGTCTATTTTTCTGAACCCGACAGGCGACCCCAGTCACCAATATTTGTGGTCGCCAGCCATCGGATTGAGCAGTCCTACGGCTGCTAATCCGTTAGCGACCATACAAGGTTCACAGACCTACCAAGTGACTATCACCGTTCCCAATGGTATAGATACCTGTATCTTGGAACGGACGATAACAGTGGTTCAGTCGCCTCCGATTACGATAGACATAGAACCTATTATTGTGACTTGTTTAGATTCGGTGGCTGTTGTTGCCAATGCTGTGGGAGCGACACAGGTTCAATGGAGTACTGACCCTACGTTTAATCTAATTTATACAACAGGCGATAGCGTCAAACTACTGGGAGGGAGTACCCAAACTTGGTATGCTAGAGCTACCAATCGGTATGGTTGCGAAGCAATAGATACGTTTATTATCTTTGCGAACAATACTCCAATTAATGTAAATTGGGGCTACAATGTAACACAATGTGATACGCTTTATCAAGTGCAGTTTATTGATTTGACACAAGACACGACGAGTGGAAATATAGTAGCATGGCGCTGGGATTTTGGTGATGGACAGAGCAGTACCCTTCAAAATCCTATTCATGCCTTTGCCCAGTCGGGCAATTACACCATAAAACTAGAAGTCGTGTCGTCAGGCGGTTGTGTTGGTAGCTTGACGCAAAATATTAGTTTCAATTTGCCAACAAGAACAGGAGCGGATACGGTCGGTATTTGTCAAGGTCAAAATAGTGTCTTCCTCAATCAAAATCCGAATACCAACGTGCAATATTTGTGGTCGCCTGCGGCAAGTTTGAATAGTGCTACTGTACCCAACCCATTGGCAAGCCCTAGCGTGCCAACCACCTACACGGTTACGATTACAGCCGTTAATAATGGCGATACCTGTCGATATATCGACCGAGTCCATGTCAATTTTCCGCCTCCCGTAGTCGTGACTACACCGCCTACGCTCAACTACTGTGGCGATAGCGTGACCTTGGTCGCCAGTAGTCCAACAGGGGTGCAGTTTGATTGGTCGGGCGACAATAGTTTTAATATCATTGTGGCAACAGGGAATCCTATACGTGTATTGCCACTAACCACTCCTCTTGGGCTCTATTATGTGCGCGCAATTGACGCTTATGGCTGTGCAGATACGACATTGGCATTTATAGAACAAAACCCACCTGTTATTACCGAATTTTCTTTTCAGCCGCTTGGTTGTAGCGATACGATAGCCATACAATTTACCGATTTGACGAGTGATACAGCTACGAGTCCTATTGTCAGTTGGCAATGGACGACCGCTAGCGGACAGAGCAGCACGCTACAAAATCCTATTTTGACATTCGACCAAAGTCAAACCGATACCGTCACACTAACCGTCACGCTAGCGAATGGCTGCGTAGGAACAAAAACACAAGTTATCAATATCAACTTAGCGACAACAACGAGTAGCAGAACGCTAATCGTTTGTGCTGGACAAACAACCGTGGTGCTCAATCCGCAAGGCAATCCAAGTTTGACGTATGATTGGTCGCCAGCTTCAGGGGTGAACAATCCCAAAGCGGTAAGCCCGATTGCTTCGATTGTCAATCCGCCACTAGATTATGTGGTGACGATTACGGGCAGTACCTTAGGGACGACTTGTAGAACAATTGACACGATTACGATTGAACAAGCCGCACCTATTTCGATAGCAGTACCAAAAGACACGATTACCTGTGCCAATGTATTTAATGTAGTGGCGATTGTGAGCAACAATGTGACGACCGAATGGTCATTCAATTCTAATTTTACGCCTGTTGCTTTGTACAATATCAATAGCTTCTTTTTGGGCTTGCCCAATCCGCCAGCTACTAGCCAAATGTTTATTCGGGCAACCGACCAATATGGCTGCCAAAAAATAGATACTACTCGTATTCTTAGAAGAAATATACCGATTCCTGTTGATTTTGTAACCGATGTATTGAGTTGTGGCGATACACTCGAAGTGCAGTTTACCAATACGACGGCTTATCCGAGTAGCTTGCCCAATCCGCCAACTTGGCAATGGAATGTAGGAACAGGACAAACCTTCAATTACCAAGATATTACGCATCGTTATACTGGTGTAGGACCCTTTGCGGTAACGCTGACAGCTACTTCGCCCAATGGCTGTGTCGGACAAAAAACGGATACGCTTGATTATCAATTGCCGACTTTTGATACGCCGAATGATATTGGACTTTGTGGTTTGGACTCTGTCCAACTGAATGTAGGCGGTAACCCTACTTTGTTGTATCAATGGCAGCCAAGTGCAGGACTAAGTAATGCCAATGTTGCTAGCCCATGGGCTAATCCATTGGTTACGACGGCATATCAAGTAACGATTAGTAGCATTAACGGGGCAGATACTTGCGAAATTGTAGAAACCGTAACGGTTGATGTTGACGATTTTGTATTTGAAGCGATGCCCGATACCGTTGTTTGTAGCAATCGAATTAGCTTACAAGCGAGCAATATACCCGTAGCACAAGTTGTCTGGGCATTGGATCGACAATTCAAAACGATTATTGGGCAAACCAATCCATTGGTAACCAATATCAACGACAGTCGTTGGTTCTATGTGTATGGACGAAGTGCAGGCGGCTGCGAGGCGATAGATAGTGTATTGGTGCAATATCATCGCTCTGATTTTGAGTTAGATTTTGAACTCGATCGTTTGAGCTGCGAAGACTCTTTGTTGTTGGCTATTCAGAATCTGACACAAGACAGTTTGATACAAAACTGGCAATGGGATTTTGGCAATGGGCAAAGCTCTACGCTGCAAAATCCTGCACCGATTACCTACAACAATGCAACAAGTTACACCATCAAATTAAGTGCTGCGGTCAATGCTTTTTGTAGAGATTCTGTTAGTAAAATAATTAATTTGGAATTGCCTAGCTTAGCAGTAGCTACGCCACTAATAAGTACCTGCGGACAAGATTCAGTTGCATTGCAACTCGTCAATTCCAATCCCAATTGGCACTATCAATGGTCACCAGCTACGGGATTATCTGATCCTACGGCTGCCAATCCGATGGCGATGCCAACAACCGATATAACGTACCAAGTACAAGTCTTGGCAATTTCGAATTTGGGAGGCGTAGCCGACACCTGTATTTTGACCGATTCTATTTTGGTGACCAAACGACCTTCGCCATTGGTGCAGATAGTGGGCGATACGATCGGTTGTGATACCCTTATTCGCCTTCAGGCAAATAGCAGTACAGCGACTAATATTAGTTGGTCGTTGGAACGTGATTTTCAGAATACGATTAGTAATGCCGCTCTACTGAATACGAGCCAAAATCAAGTATTAGAGACCTATTATGTAGCCGTCACGGATAGTTTTGGCTGTCGTGCTGTCGATTCTACGGAAGTTACTTGGGCAGTGGTTGATATAGATTTATCACCTGTTTATTATAGCTGTCGCAATGAACTATTGCGGATAGGAGTGACCTCCAATACCAATGCTGCGGCACTAAATTATGATTGGCAACCCAGTGCTTGGATACAAGCAGGACAAGGAACAGACAGCGTTACGATAGTAAATAATAGCAGTGGGAATTTGCAAGTTATTGCGACCAATAGTATAGGCTGTACGGATACCGCCACTACGACATGGGCGATAGCACCACTACTGACGGTAGCTGCTCTAGGCGATAGCATTTGGTGTACAAATAGTATTGATTTGACGGCAATTGCTAACCAAATAGTTACCTTTGATTGGTCGATGACCAATAATTTTGCGAATATCATTGGGCAGCAATCTTTATTGCAAACTAACTTAACTAACAATAATCAACTGTATTATGTACAAGCAACCGATACTTTTGGCTGTCAAGCAATAGACTCGATAGCGGTGCAATATAGAGGAGCGAACGTGCTGATAGATAGTGTGTCTATGAT
This sequence comes from uncultured Saprospiraceae bacterium, assembly GCA_937139495.1. Classification (GTDB taxonomy): domain Bacteria; phylum Bacteroidota; class Bacteroidia; order Chitinophagales; family Saprospiraceae; genus Aureispira. The sequence continues at coordinate 180,502 of CAKZQC010000015.1, forward strand.
TTGCCAAAATAACAGCACAGTTTTAGTAGCCAACAATCTTAATCTATCAGACACGTTAATTTATAATTGGCAAGCTGACCCTAGTATTGTGGCAGGGCAAAATTCGGATAGTTTGGAAGTTAGCCCTACAACTACGACCAATTATACGTTGTATGTAGAGAATCAGTATGGTTGTAGCGATACCGCACAAGGGCAAGTAATGGTGGCGAGTAGTTTGCCTACCTTACAAATAACAGCGAGTCAAGATACTATTGTGTTGGGTGATACGGCACAGCTTTTTGCAACACAACGAAATGATTATATTTACAATTGGTCGCCTGACAATACGCTGTTTGGCACGAATATTTATGCCCCAATCGTTCAACCAATTGCCAATAATAACTATTACTTAACGATTACCGATGGCTTTGGCTGTCAAGCGACGGATTCGATAACCATATATATACAACCTTCGACTTGTGCGGCTCCTTATATTTTTGTGCCTAATGCGTTCACGCCAGATGGCGACGGGCAAAATGATATTATTGTTCCCGAAGGAAGTATCATGACGGAAATATATTTTGCGATATATAATCGTTGGGGGGAGTTGGTCTTTGAAACCAATCAACTGGGCAAAGGTTGGGACGGCACTTACAAAGGAGAATTGCTACCAAGCGACGTATTTGGATATTATATCAAAGCAAGATGTTTGGATGGTAATCAATTTTTTAATAAAGGAAATATCACGCTGATTCGATAAAAAGTATAAATTGAACTAAAAATAATTATGAAAAATATATTAATCCCTGCTGTATGCAGTTTTGCGCTTCTTTTTTCGCTGATTAGCAATAGCTTACAGGCTCAATGTATAGAAGAAAATATAAAAGTACCTGCTATTTTGATGCTTGATGAAGAGGGCAATACTTTTGAGAATTTGGTAGCCAGTACCAAGGGCGTAAAAGATGCTCGCATTTGGGTTTTTGATAGAATGGGCAACCGAGTATTCCAATCGTCCGTCTCGATAATGGGAGCCAAAAATGAAGAAGAAAACCTGTTGGATACGGGTTGGGACGGCAAAAAAAATGGTATGCCACTAAAAGAAGGTACGTATGTTTATTCGATAGAAGCCACCTGCATAGACAATACGAATATTAGAAGAAGTGGCACGATTGATTTAGTAAAAACCGCTCCATAAAGATTAAAACCATGATTAAATACTTATATACCACCGCTATTATTTTTTGCTGCATCTGGCAAGCAAAAGCACAAGACATTCATTTTTCGCAATACGACAATGCACCGCTCAATATGAACGCTGCCCACACGGGTATGTTCGATGGCGAGTATCGGATTATGGCAAACTATAGAAGCCAATGGTTTGATGTGCCTGTTGCGTATCGGACGGCTTCCATTGCTTTTGATGCCAGTATTATGCCTAGAGAGCTGAAGGGCGACCGTTGGGGAATTGGCTTGACATTCAATCACGATCAAGCAGGAGATAGCAAAATGTCGTTGCTGAATTTGTACCTTTCGACCGCCTACAACAAGCGGATAGCCAAAAACTTCTTTGTAGGAGCAGGCATACAATTGGGCTACGCCAACAGAAGGTTTCAGCTTTCGGAATTGACGTTCAATGACCAATATAATGGCGATGTATTTGATCCTAATATTCAGTCGTTTGACCAAAGTAAATTTGCGGACAAAAACAACATTTCGTATTTGGATATCAATGGAGGTATCAATTTTAGGTATGAGCGTGACAAGCGCACGTGGATGAATTTTGGTTTGTCACTCTTTCACCTCAATCGCCCCAATCAATCGTTTACGGGCATTGATGCACTGTTGCCACGTCGTACCAATCTACTTTTTAATGGTAGTTTTGCCATTGTAGAGCGTTTCGATATATTGCCGACACTCTGGTGGCAGAAGCAACAAGATTATCAAGAATTGGTCTTTGGTGCAACCATGAAATACTATTTGAATAGTGCCGTATTGAGTCGTTCTGCGATTCAGTTTGGATTGCTGTACCGCTGGTCAGATGCTTTGATTGTCCGCTTGGGGTATGAATACAAGCAGTTTCAAGTGGCATTGAGTTATGATATTAATGTATCGGGCTTCACGGCTGCGACTAGGGGTAATGGCGGTTACGAACTTTCGCTACGCTACATTTGGGGAACGGTTCCGACTCGAATAGAGGTGCGAACTTGTCCTGTATTTTGAGGCGAGAAGATGGATAACTCAATGGGTTTATCCGTTTGGTTGGAAAAGTGTAAGTGGGTAGGTTGAGGTTGACGATTACCGATTTGGGTTTAATGGGCAGGAGAATGACTCGGAAATAAGTAATGGAAATCTGGACTTTGGTGCTCGAATGTATGATAGTCGTGTTGGACGTTGGTGGAGTGTCGATCCAATGCAGTCTTCGTACTCTAGCTTTTCACCATATAACTATACATTAAATAGTCCAATTAACTATATAGATGTAGAAGGAAAATGGGTGGATGTAAGAAGGAAAGAAAGAGAAGGAAGAAATGATAAAGTCATAATAAGCTATTCTGGAGTTATTTTAGATAATACGGGAACTCTAAATAAATCTCAGATTAGAAAGTATAAGCGATCAATTATTCGTGATTTGAGAAGAACTTATAAAGGTCAAGGTGAATCAATTGATTGGAAAATGGGAAGAGTTAAAATAAGAGTAATAAATAGTATTGACCAGAGAGTATTAAATGATAATGTAATACGGTTAGAAGATAATAGTGGAGGTCCATATAGTACTCTAAGCGGTAATGGTTCAGCACCTCATGGATTATTAGCTAGAGTCGGTATCTATAAAAGATTAGAAGATGGTTCTCTTGTTAACCGTAGTTCAGAAGAAATAGCGAGAACAGCAGGGCATGAAGTTGGGCATAATGCGGGGCTGCCACATATAATTTGGGATAATGAAATGGTTAAAAATCCACAATACAGAGTAATACTTCCTAAAACAGAAGAGAAGCCCCAGCAAGACGTGAGTATTGAAGGTAGATTTGGTTTTGGGACAACTAAAAAGTCAGAATTTAATTTCACTTTAAATATAATCCCCGAGTTTATTCAAAAGCGATTAAAAGCAAACATAATTGGTGTAAATCATGAAGTAGCTGACAATAGAATGGTGCAAGGGACGCAAACAAATATACCTAGAAGTAAGATTACAGAAGCTCAAATTTTACATATTGAACAAGATTTTAATGCACCAAGACTAAACAACGTAGGTGAAAGTGGAGGAGATACAAAATGGGGAGAATATGAAACAGATACACCAGTGTATAATACTGATGGAGAGAAAGTTGAAAAATAAATTTGTTTTTATTTTACTAGTTATTTTACTAGTTACTTCGTGTCGAAGTCAAAAGGTTATTTATACAAATACTCTAGAGACTATTTTATCTTTATCTTTTGATAATAATTTTGCTAAGGACACAATTACGGTATTTGTAAATCAACAGGAAATTATTAGTAATTTCTGTTTAAGGAAAAAATCTGATTACAATGAAATGGGTTTCAAGGTTAATTTATTTTCGAATTATCAAACACCTAGTTTTTATGTTTTTTCCTATTTGAATTTTTCAAAAATTATTCAAGCAAAGGTAAGGAATAATAAAGCAAGACTTTTCAGTGTACATATGGTTATTAATGGAAAAGTTGTGAAAAATGAAATGGAATTTAACACTCTTGATGGCAAGTATATCAGTTTTTATAAAAAAACATCCGATGGAATGTATTTAGGTTGGATCTGTAGTAATACTCCTATTCAAGAAGAGTAAAAGGTGTTCCTCCTCAGAAGTAAGCCAACTACTACCACGCCATTAGCGAAAAGGCTATTGTCATGGTAGTAGGCTCACATGTTCGTCGTCACATAGGCTCTTAGGCTAGTCCTCTTCAAGTATTTGAGTACTATCCACCGCCTATCTAGTATGTCGCTCAATTGAGCTCAC
>CAKZQC010000016.1 GCA_937139495.1 uncultured Saprospiraceae bacterium
TGACCCATTACGCCCCCCTCTCCATCTCCAGGGAACAAAAATTCCATTGGGTTTTTGCCTTTGACAAATTCCGCAACCGTAGGATAGAAAACGTCTGGAATCGCTACAAATTCATGTTTCTTATTCTTACCTATATGAGTAGGTATTAGTATCTTTTTTTCTTCAATTAGGACGTTGCCAATCTTCAAGAATCGAATTTCGGAGCGTGGTCGCAAAAAACAGTAATAAACCAACTGTACATAAACGTGTAGCCCTTTATTATACTTTTCAATTTCATTTATCAAGTAGGCTTTTTCTGAGTTTGAAAAGTATCGAGCTGGTGTCGGTGTAGCAAATCTTTTAGGTATAAACTCCATAGTATAACCTAGCCCCATTACATTAAGCAATTGACGAATAGTTCCCCTGTAGTCATTCCATGTGCTAGGCATGAGCTTTTTTTTCTTGCTCAAATAGTCTACAAAATACCTTCTTATATTTTCGGTATTCCATTCTATATCCTTCATGTAATTTAAGAAGTCGGAGACCCTAGATTTTTTACATTGATAGGTTTTTTTTCTCCAAGTTGGTTTCATATCATCAAGCCAAGCGTGAGCGGTTTTTTCCTTTTCGCTTATGTAATTCTTATGGAGGTCTAGTTGTAGTTGTTTGATGAGCTGTTCGGCGGCTTGTTGTCTAGCTATTTTGGTAGGGTATTGATGGAGATTGCCGTATATCTTTTTTCGCTTGCCGTTTTCGTCTTTATAGGCAATGTACCATCTTTTGTTTAGGTCGTAGTTTGTGCCAGAATATAGCCTAATGCTATTGATAGGCAAATTTTTTTTATCCATTGTGTTAAAGTTTTGGAATTATTCCTAACTCTAAATAATGGAGATAATAAGTTGATATATTATGGCTCTTTAAATATATAGGCTAACTGATTATCAATCAGTTAGCCTATGGGGTGGAGCTGGAGGGAGTCGAACCCTCGTCCAGTCAAAGCATCGATAAGCTTTCTACAATGTGTAGTTACCAATTGAATTTCGGATGCCAATAGGTTTAGTAACCGACCAATTATGCATCCTAGTATCTTCTATTTTGCCCGCCCGCTGGATACACAGGGACGTAGCTAGTCTAAAGGGTTGGTTATGCGAGGCACGTTGTGTATTAGACGTCAAACGTGGGTCGCAATGGTTACGCTATCACTGAGTGATTAGGCAGCCATGGCATACTGAGTATTGCCAATTAAAATTGTTTATGTGATATATTTAACGAGATAGTCACACCTGTCTCGACATGCTTACTTACCGAACATTCTATGCTGTCAAATCCAGTCAGCCCCAGTTGTCAAAGATATGTTGCGACTCGCCCTGTAGCGAACCGACTGCCAATATAACTACTTTGTGTTGGTTATAGTTCACTTGCTTTGTTTTTTCTTCAAATTTATTTAAATATTGCCAAAAAGTAGGGCTCTTTTTTCCCGATTAGGGATTCTTAAAGGAGTTATTATAATAACGTATAGCTCTTTCAAATGTTAATAAAAAAATATAATGCTGTTATGGAATTATTAAAGAGGGAAATAGGTTGTTTTATTTGCGATGCAAAAAATGCGAGCAACTAGCAAGCCCTAAGAACTAAAAAAGCTAGTTATTTCTAAATAAACCAATAAACCATGAATAACGACAACGAAGAAGGTCATTCCAGAACGACTATTGCCACCTTAGTACTAATCTGTATGATTGTGCTACTAGGTAGCAATAGTATTCAAGCACAAGTGACCACCCTTGATTCTGCCCAGATAACACGACTCTATGAGCAAGTAGAAAGCAGTAGCAGTTGTGGTCTAGGAATGGGAGCAGGGGGATTCCTAAGTTTACTTTTTTCTTATAGTTTGCCTGAAGGCGAATATGATTATAGAGCAAGCAATAGCCCAAGTGGATTCAATACCCATACGCACAGTCATAGCCATAGCAGTGATACGATACAGTTGGCAGGCACCGACCGCTACAGCGAGCGAATAGATACCGTAGTCATTAAGCAAATAGATACTATTGTAGAGACAGAAATTCGTGTCGATACGTTCTTTGCTCCTCAATCACAAGTAATAGTACCCGAAGAAAAAGACATTTTGACGGCTGAAAATATCTTGCAGGCGATACTCAAAGATGACGACCTAACGGCTCGTCTCCAAGAAGTAGTACAAGATATGAATGCTGGAGAAGTGGAGCAGTTTCGACAAGAGTTGATGTCCACGACACAGGATATGAACCAATTGCTCAAAGAAGAAAAAAAGGATAAAATACTGCTAGAACGTGCTGCTGCCAAATCGGCACGCCAACAACGCAAAGCAGATTGGAAGACATTGCCACCCGAAGAAAAAAAAGAAATAATAAAAGATGAAATAGCGGCTATAGCGGCTACTACTGCCGAAGGTGCTGCTGCTACAGGAGCCGCAGTAGGAGGTGCCGCCGTAGCTAGCGTAGGAGCGGTGGGTTATATCATAGCCAAGGGGGCAATAGCGATCGGCAAAGGAATCGTACAGACCGCAACCGATGTCTGGAACTGGATTGACAGCCGTTTTCATATTCGTATAGATTTGAGCTGTGCGGATCAGCGCCGAATCAAAAAACGCAGACAATATGTAGCCGTGCTACACAAAACAAAACCCCTCAAATATTATAGAGGAAATTGCCCAAATTTGGCAACCAAATAAAATCCCTGAGTAGAGGACAAAAAACTATTCTTAACGAGGTGCTAAGCACTTTCAAAGTGCTTAGCACCTTACTTGAAGGCTAAACAATACCTTTGGAATAAGTATTTTTAACTTTTGTCCTTTAATTAAGTGAAATTCCCAAGACAATACCCAAGTATAGTCCTAAATCAACCACTATTTCCATTCCCCATTTACCTGCCTTGTAGCTTTGTCCCAAAAGTTGCAGGGCTTTTTTTTGTCTGTCTGCTATTATAATTTTATATTGAAAATTGCTAGTACAAAAAAGAAATTCAACACTAAAATAATAAGAACATGAAAATAGGAATTATTAGAGAAGGCAAAACGCCACCAGATTCTAGGGTTTTGTTTACACCAGAACAATGCAAGGCATTGCAGCAGCAATATGATGTAGAGTTTTTGGTGCAGCCTTCTGTAGGGCGTTGTATTCCTGATAGTGCCTATGAGGCAGCAGGGATTACACTCACCGAAGACTTGTCGTCTTGCCCAGTATTGGCCGGTATCAAGGAGGTTCCGAAGGAGCAACTTGTAGCCGACAAAACATACTTTTTCTTCTCGCATACCATCAAGAAACAACCTTATAACAGAAGCTTATTGCAAGAAATTGTAAAGAAAAACATCAAGTTGCTGGACTACGAAGCCTTGACCAACGAAGCAGGACAACGGGTGATTGCTTTTGGTCGTTTTGCAGGAATAGTAGGCGCTCATAATGGCATGATGACCTATGGCAAACGGACAGGCAAATTTGATTTGAATCAGATGCACCAATACGATGATTATGCGGCGGCTATTGAGTATTATCAAACGCTAGACTTGCCCAAAATGAAAATTGTAGTGACAGGAACAGGACGCGTAGCCAATGGTGCCACAGAAGTGTTGGATCAGATGGGTATCAAAAAAGTAAGCTCAGAGGATTTTTTGACACAAAAATACAACGAAGCGGTTTATGCGCAACTGGATTGCTCCAATTATGTCACTCGTAAGGGGCAGGACAAACATGAGGAGTTTGAAGCACAGCACTTTTATGATAATCCTGCGGAGTACGAATCTATTTTTGAGCCATACACCAAGCTCGCAGACTTGATGATCAACGGCATTTATTGGGATAACAACGCCCCAGCTTTTTTCACTAAAGAAGATATGCAAGGTGAGCAATTCAATATCAAAGTTATTGCAGATGTCACTTGCGATATTGCACCAGTAGCCTCTATTCCAGCTACTTTGTTTGCTACTACGATTGCCAATCCAGTATTTGGTTATGACCCTCAGACAGGCGAATCGGTAGCACCTTACCAAGAAGGCGTTATTGATATGATGACGATTGACAACCTACCCAATGAATTGCCCAAAGATGCGTCCAAGTCATTTGGTGAGCAGTTTACGGTCTGTGTCATCGAAGAACTACTAGGACTCAAAAACACAGGTGTTATAGAACGTGCAACAGTTACGGAAAACGGTAAACTCGGCAAACATTTTACTTATCTACAAGACTATTTGGACGGCAAAGAGTAGCTTTTGGGTGAGAAGGGTAAATTTGATAACTAAAGAGGAATTAATGCCTACAAGCGAGGCAGGTTTTTGACGCATCTTTGTCTTGTCATAAAAATTAAATCATTTTTTAATACAAGTAATCATGTTATCATCAAAAACGTTTTCCGCCCTAATTGCTTTCTTTTTTGTTTTGTCATCAACAATTCAGGCACAAGTTAATAAAGTTGTTCTGACTCAAACACCGGGAGAATTTACTATCAAAAGTTTGACGCTAAGTCCTGGAGATTATCAGTTTGAAATTTTTAATGATGGTGTAGAGCACGATTTAGGATTTGTGTTGGCTCCTAAGGGTAAAACGAATCAAGAAAATCATATCAAAGAGGCTTATGTGACCACTCCGATTAAGAATGGAAGCAGTTCTACCTCCAAAGTAGTTTCTTTGACTGCTGGAACATATGTCTATTTTTGTCCGCTCAATCCAACCGATCAATATGAATTGATAGTGGAGTCGCCTGTCAAAAAAGTACTTTTGGAACAAGTAGAGGGAGCATTTACGCAAGAAAGCCTAACATTGGAAGCTGGAGATTATCAATTTGAAGTTTCTAATAATGGAGTGGAACGAGATTTAGGGTTTGTGTTAGCTCCTAAAGGCAAAACAGCACCTAAATATCATATCAAAGAGGCTTATGTAACGACACCAATCAAAAATGGAAGTAGTTCTACTTCCAAAGTAGTGTCTTTAAAACCAGGAAAATACGTTTATTTTTGCCCACTCAACAAAACGAAAGAATATACCTTGACGGTTAAGTAAGTGGACATATAGTCAATAAAATAAGTAGAGCCAATCGTTACAACGTAACGATTGGCTCTTTTGCTATAAACTAGAAAATCTAAAACCAGTACCCAAGATTGGAAAGTCTAGCATCTAGGAAGCTAAAATTTATTTACGTTGACGTACCATTTTTTTAGTCTCTTTGAGTGCCTCTGTTTTAGCATCCAATTTGTTCTGCACCGTCGTTACTTCTAGTACTTGTTCGTCTAGTTCCTGTTGGCTTTCTTCGAGTTCTTTTTCATTCTTCTCAATCGCTTGTTCTGCTTTTTCTATCGCCTTGTTGTACTTTTTGCGTTTGTTTTCTATTTTTTTGACATCTTTTTCTTCCTTACGGAGCAATTTTTTCTGCTCCTTAATTTGCTCTTCGATAATATCAGCCGATACATAATAAGCAAAGTCCGTCAATACTTGTACGCCAGTAGGGTAGCGGTCAGGAAATTTGCTAGAGCTCAAATAAGTAACGCCCAAGTTGAACCAAACCATTACATTGGTTTTTTCTTCGCCCTCTATTACTTTAGCATAGATATCGACACTGTTGTCGCTCATGCCATCGATTGTAGCTTCGTCCGTAAATGTGATGTTTGATTTACGATCGTATTTAGTTTTGCCTTTGTAGCGCTTTGCGAATTTTCCCCATGCTTTGCAAACTGTTTTTTCGTCGCCACCATCTAGTGTCAATACCAAAGCATTGTTAGTGCCTTGCGTCATTTCTGCTACTTGTTCGGTGATAGTAAAGTCATTTTGAGCCGCAGCAAAATTAATGACCAAAAAAGAAGTAGCTGCTATTAAGAATAATTTTATCATGTTGTTTTAGTTGTTTGTTATGTTTGTTTGCTAGCGCAATAGTAAATAAGAATCGTGTATGGCAAAGCAAAATAAAAAAAGGTTACTAATATCGAATTAGTAACCTTTTAGATGCAATATAGTTTAGAGTTGGATCAATTATCCAACTACTTTAGTTACTAAATCAGCCGCTTCTTGTAGCGTAATCGCAGAGTGAACATCTAGTCCAGATTTGTCGATTAGTTCTTTTGCCAAGTCAGCGTTAGTACCTTGCAGACGTACAATAATTGGAACACTAATGTCGCCAATGTTTTTGTAAGCATCTACTACACCCTGTGCCACACGGTCACAACGTACAATACCACCAAAGATGTTGATCAAGATAGCTTTTACGCCTTTGTCACGCAAGATAATACGGAAAGCAGCCTCTACACGAGCCGCATCAGCAGTACCACCTACGTCCAAGAAGTTGGCAGGTTCTCCACCCGAAAATTTGATAATATCCATAGTAGCCATTGCCAAACCAGCACCGTTGACCATACAGCCTACGTTACCATCTAGTTTGACGAAGCTCAAACCGTGTTCGCCAGCTTCTACTTCCGTAGGATCTTCTTCTGTGACATCACGAAGTGCTGCCAAATCTTTGTGGCGAATCAGTGCATTGTCATCTAAAGATACTTTAGAATCAGCTGCTACGATTTTGTTGTCCGAAGTCTTGAGACAAGGGTTGATTTCTATCAACGAAGCATCAGCTCCGATGAACGCATTGTAAGTAGCAAAAACAAATTTCACCATTGCTTTGAAAGCATCACCTTTAAGACCTAAGTTAGTAGCAATGTTACGTGCTTGATAGGCTTGCAATCCCAAATGTGGGTGTATGTATTCTTTGTGTACCAAGTGTGGTGTTTCTTCCGCTACTTCTTCGATATTCATACCACCTTCGGTAGAATAAACGATAACATTAGCTTTTTTAGCTCTATCCAACAAGATAGAATAGTATAGCTCATTGGTGTCCATTTCGCCATCAGCGTTTGGGTAGTACACATCTTCTGTAATCAAGATTTTACGTACCAATTTACCTTCGCCGTCCATTCCTCCAGGAGTCTGAGGCGTTTTGAGCATCATGCCCAAAATATTGCCTGCATGTAGCTTGAGGTCTTCTTTGCTTTTGGCAAGTTTTACTCCACCGCCTTTACCACGTCCACCAGCATGAATCTGAGCCTTAACGACACACCAACCTGTGTTGGTCTCGTCTTGGAGTTGCTTGTAAGCTGCGTCCAAATTGTCTAGATTATCTACCATTACTCCTCTTTGGATAGGAACATTGTATTTGCTTAATAATTCTTTAGCTTGATATTCATGCAAGTTCATTCTGAAATGATTGTATGGTTTAAATAATAGTTTTAGTGTTCTGCACCATGTGTCAAATTTGTATCTATAATTACGATACTGGATTAACAACATTGGTTGTTCTGCCAAAACTAACGGTTTTTCCGTCGTTTTTCAAATAATAAGTCAAGCATTTTGTTTTTTTTATAGACAATTGTGACGAATGATAGGACTATTTGCCCAACTTCCTTATTTTTGTAGCTCATTAACCTTCCTACTACAAATTTTTGAGCGAAACATGGACGACCAACAACTCCGCAAACTAGCCCCTTGGGCGGGCATTGCTACTTGTAGCCTATTGTATATTGTCATTATTATTACGGCGATTCCCTTTCATGGGCAACAGGGACAATCTTATTCTATTCTAAACCATTTTATATCCGAATTGGGCAGTTTTAATTACTCGGATTATCATCGAGTCTATAACACAGGGTTGATTATAGCTGCCTGCGGTTTTGGTATATTTATATATGGCATAAAAACTTACAGTACCACCAAACACACCCGCAATGGAATGGCTGTTGGGTTGTTGTCCTCGGCACTTTGTGTAGGCGTGGGGTTAGTGCCCGAAGATTATCGATTCCCGCACTTGATATTGGCACTGAGCTTTTTTTCTATGATGACGGTAGCTACCGCCTTTTTTGCATGGAGCATCTGGAAAGAGAAAGAGAATCCTTTTCCCAATTACTTGGCAATTCACGGTTTTTTGGTACCCATTAGTTTTACTTTGTTTATGATGATGCCCAAAGGGCTAATGGCAGTCAAACGAGTACAGGGAGCGGCTTTTGAGCGACCGCTTATTTGGTGGTTACCTTTCTTGGAGTGGATTATATTTTTCACGTTTACGAGCTGGATTATCAATATGTCTATTGGTATGCTACGCATGCAGCGAGCAGAAAAAATAAAAGCATAGATAAAGCGAATTATGTTGTTTTGGCTCACGATAAGCGGATTGATTTTACTACTATTGCTATTGGCAATAGGGCATTTTTATGCTCCAACACTAATTGTGCGGATAGACAAAAATGCTTCTAAACTCAAAGCTGCTCCAGCTTTCTCTAACGACCAACAACAAGGAGAAGAATTGTCTATTTCATCTTTCGACAATACGCCTATTAGTGGTTACTGGACATATGCCCAGACAGCTTCCCCCAAAGGAACGGTTATTCTATTGCATGGGATTCGCTCCCAGAAAGAATTGTTTGTAGAAGTTAGTCAATATATTGCCCAACAGGGCTATCATGCAGTAGCACTCGATTTGCGAGCTCACGGCAAAAGTGGCGGTAGTTATTGCACCTTTGGCGTGCAAGAAAAAAAAGATATTTCGACGGTAGTCGATTACCTACAAGCACTATCCGACGAGCATGATTATATCGGTATTTGGGGCGTGTCTTTGGGGGGAGCTATTGGATTGCAAACCATGCAAGCAGACCTTCGCATTCAGTTTGCTATTATCGAAAGTACTTTCTCCGAATTTAGAGCCATCGTACACGATTATTGCAAGGATACGCTTCGGTTCAATCACCCACGACTGACCCAATATTTGATTGGCAGAGCCAGCCAAATAGCGAAAGTTAACTATCAAGAAGCGGCACCATTGGCAAGCTGCCACCAAATAGACCGTCCTGTCATGATTGTACATGGCAAGCATGACCAAAAAGTGAATGTAAATTATGCTAAAGCTAATTACGAAGCCCTACAATCGCCTGCCAAAGAATGGGTAGAAATGCAAGACGCTGACCACTACAATATATGGGAGTTGGGAGGCGAAGCCTACTACCAAAAAATAATAAATTTTATCAATAAAACCCAATCATGCCAGCCAATAGAAACGCCCTAGTTCGATATAAAACGATTGATAATTGTCTGCAAAGACGCAATCGAAAATGGACGCTCGAAGACTTGATGGACGCCTGTTCGGAGGCACTATATGAGTATGAAGGTATCGACAAGGGGGTGAGCAAACGAACCACGCAAGCGGATATACAAGTGATGCGCAGTGATAAGTTGGGCTACAATGCACCGATTGTAGTCGTGGACAAAAAATATTATACCTACGAGGATTCGACGTATAGTATTACCAATATTCCACTATCGCAACAAGATTTAGGATTGCTATCCGAATCGGTCAATTTATTGAAACAATTCAAAGGTTTTTCGCACTTCCGTGAACTGGAAAGTATGGTGCAGAAACTAGAAGATCATGTCTATGCCCAACAGACAGCGAGTCGCCCCGTTATAGATTTTGAGAAGAACGAAAACCTCAAAGGCTTGGAATTTTTGGATCAACTCTACCAATATATAATCAAGCGACAAGCCATCAGAATTACCTATCAGTCGTTCAAGGCACGCAGTGCCAATACCTTTAATTTTCATCCTTATTTGCTCAAAGAGTTTCGCAATCGCTGGTTTTTGATAGGCAAAAAAAAGGCAAGCGAGGATTTTTATAATCTAGCACTCGACCGTATTATAGAGGTAGCAGCGAGCGAAGTCGCTTATTGCGAAACGGATTTTGATGCCGAGCAATATTTCAAAAATGTGATTGGGGTATCGGTTAGTGATAGTTTGCCGACAGAAGAAGTCTTGATTTATGTCAATCATAAACACGCTCCGTATTTGCTTACGAAGCCGCTCCACCATTCTCAAAAAGAGATAAAAAGAGATCACTTTGGGGTAACGTTATCACTAGCGGTACAACTCAATTTTGAGCTGGAAAAAGAACTATTAGGCTTGGGAGAATCTATACAAATATTAGCCCCCGAACGACTCAAACGAAAAATAAGAGAACGACTAAATACGGCTTCTGAAAACTACCAAAATACCTTGACCGAAAAAGGAATTAAAGCATTGTTTAAGAAACTACAATATCAAGGTATTGTAGTACTTCAACAGGTATATAGCCAGCGAGCCATTCGCAATATCAGTCGCCAGCTACATCGCCTATTAGGCGATCAATTAGCCTACAGAGTTGATTTGTTGCCGTTAGATAAGGTGGTGGAGCTGCTGCTCAATAAAAATGTTAATCAGCTCATCTACCACCGATTCACAGATATGGAATTGGTTTCGGCTACCTATTTTCCTTACGTGCCGACTTCAGCGTATCAGGATTGGCATCAATCTACGACTATTGAAGCAACCAAAGCAGCCCAAACATTGGTGTTGCAAATCCACTTGTGCGATACGAGTACTAAAAACGGCAGGCAGGCATTTCTGAAAGGTTCGCAGCGACAACAGCACTCGAACACAGACAAGGAAGTTATTGTCAAAAATGCCATCACGACATTCCAAGAGGCGAATAAAGGCAATGTATATTTGTTTTCTCCATTAATTTTAACTAAATTTGAAGCGGCTCAAAACCATACGACACGCCCTGTTATTCGGTTGGTTTTTGCACCAATATACTAGATAAGCTGTGATTGGAGTGCCATAATATAGCGGTTCCAGCAGCAATCTTGATAGTCGGTAAGCATGTGCATTACTAGTCCAATAGCCACCAAACGTGTTCTAGCAGGAAAAAGAAGTACTACATAAATAGCAATAGCTGGGTAGCTGTGCAAAGGGTGAAAGCCAATACTACAGCGAGTAGGGTCGAACATAGGTGTTGCCAACAAGTGATCCAAATCTACTAGTATGGTACTTGCCCAGATAATCCAGACTTTTTTCCATTGGGAATTATAAAAATACCAAGCTAAAATACCAGGGAAAAGAAAGTGTAATCCGTAGTGAATACAGAATTGTAGATGTTCTAAAAAATAAATAGTAGTCGTCATAGAGGGTATAATAAGCGTTTTTTTGAAAAAAAAGATGGTCGTTAGGACTTAAAACAAAATAATACTTTCTTTTTTGGAGAAAACTTAGTATATTACCCTGTCTTTAATAATAAACCAACTAAAAAATAAATAATAATGGCAAAGGAAGGATTTAATTTCGCAGAGTTTCAAGGATTGAAGAAAGCTCAATATTTCAAGGAGCAAGCTAAACCAATGATAGTGGCCAAAGCAAAATTTGCCGTCTGTTTGGTAGATTTTAAGCAGGCTGGAAAAAAAGAAAATGTTAGATTTTTGTTTTTCAAAAAACAGAAAGAAGCTGTTGATTTGTTCAAAACATTCAAGACAGGTAAGTTGCACGTAATCAAGAAAGTAGGTGTAGCTACTGTTAGCGTAGTAGGTCAAGAAGTGACAATGGACGTCAAAAAAGGTGGACTAACTAACGATGTACTTAAAGCAAAGGCAGAAGAATTCTTCATGTCTAACTACAAACTGACACTAGTTACTCCAACATCAGCAGCAGCTCCAGCAGCTACAACTGAAGAGGCTACTGAAGAAAAAACTACTACTACAGAGCCAAAAGCTACTGCGGAGACTACTCAAGAAGCAGCTAGCGAGCAGCCAGCAGCACCTAAACTGACAGCTAAAAGACGTGCGAAAGTGCAGGAAAATATGAAAGCTATTGAAGCACAATTGGCGAAGATTACCAAAGCACTTAAAATATAATACTACAGGTGTTTATGTATTAGACCTCGTTACCTGCACCCGCGAGTAACGAGGTCTTTTGATTTGCATTTTGCTGAAAAGCATTCCTAAGAGGATTTCTAAAATTATCAAAAACTAAGTAACCGTGCAAAAATAATGATTAAGGGCGAAGTATGGGCTAAAAATAGACCATCATTTTACATTAACTTATTTATGCACAGTTACTTATAACCTTAGATATACTCTAAAAATAAATAAAGAGCATGAGCCTTAAAAATAAAAAATTAGCAGAGCTACAGAATCTTAGACAAAAAATGTATGCGTGGAAAGATACGCTCAGGTACTATAGAAAACTCTTCTTGGAAAATGACGGTGTTATTGACGCAACAGAAGAGACGCAGTTGCAGAATATGAATGCAACAATCGATCTTATCGAAAAAACAATTGATGAGAGAGAAGAAAAACTCAACTTTGGCGAAAAAATTAGAAATAGAGTAGTCGGAGTTGGGGACGCTATGGCAGAAGCTGCAAGCGACATCAAAGAATGGGTCAATGGAGAAGACGATGTAGAACCATTGCCGAACGATACAGCAGCAGAAACGACCACAGAAGAAGCTGATGACACCACAGAAGAAGCTGACGATACCACAACAGAAACTACAACAGATGAAGTTGATGATGCCACAACAGGTGAAGCTGATGGTGCAGCAGCAGACACAATCGAACCTGCACTAGCTCCAACTTCCAAACTTTCGGGTTCGGTAGGAGCAGGTGGTCAGAATAAGGCACAAGATGTAGTGACGGTTCGTACCTTGCTGAACAAGTTTGGCAACAATCTGGAAATAACAGAAGATGGTACGGATAGCAAATTGATTGATGCTATCAAGCAGTTCCAAAAAGATTACCGTGGTAGCAGCAACCCTGATGGGCGTGTTGATGCAGGTGGCAAAACTTGGGGTGCTTTGCTCGGTATAGGACGTATCAAAGGACAGTTGGCAGCTATTGCTCAAGAATATGGTGTAGAGCCTGCGGTTATCTTGGCGATACAGTCGGTCGAGTCAGGCGGAAACGGTTTCTTTGAAGATGGTCGTCCCAAGATTTTGTTTGAAGGGCACATCTTCTGGCGTGAACTCGAAAAGAAAGGACTCAATCCAGCAGCACTTCGTGCAGGTAACGAAAATATAATTTACCAAAGCTGGACAAGAGACCACTATTATGGAGGTGTCAAAGAATATGATCGTTTGGCAGAAGCCAAAAAAATTGATGAAGAAGCTGCTTTGAAATCTGCCTCTTGGGGTGAGTTTCAAATCATGGGATTCAATCACGATGTAGTTGGTTATTCAGATGTATTTTCTTTCGTAGAAGCCATGCACACTGCTGGCAAGAATCAATTGGGTAGCTTAATGGGCTATCTAAAAGGAAATAACTTGATTCGCCATGTACAAGGTGCTAGCAAAAACTGGGCAGCATTAGCCAAAGGCTATAATGGACCAAGTTATGCTGTCAATCAGTATGATGTGAAAATGAAAGCGGCATACGATCGCTTTTCTAAAATACTATAACGTTCTGAACATAAAAAACAAAGGCTACTTCTTCACAGAAGTAGCCTTTGTTTTTTGCATTAGACTACTTAATATTTTAAAAAAAAAGAAATAACAACTTGAACATGAAATATCAATTTAGTAAGATGGTAGTGCTATTGCTTTTGGCAATGCAAATCGCTTGTAATGAAGCGGAGCCAACGCCTCAAGTAGATGCACATATTGCTCCTGTGGAGCAGAATGGAAATGTTGCTAATAAAGTCCCGAACAACAGCATAGCTGAAGCTAATAATGGTGCAGAACAGCAGCCGACGGTTGTCAATAAAAACAACATAGAGGATTTTGTACCAGAAGGCTATGTGCTACACAAAAAATTTGAAGGAATGCTGAATGAAGACGACAAAAAAGATGCAATTCTTGTTGTCACTCAAAAAGAAATGGATAATTCAGCAGACCGCCCAATCATATTGCTAATCAGCAACGAAACAGGAAATTATGAGCAAGTTGCCCGAAATGATAAAGCAGTTTTGTGTGCTGGTTGTGGTGGTATGCTTGGAGATCCTTTTCAGCAAGTCGTTATCAAAGATGGCTACTTTACCATAGAACATTTTGGAGGTTCTGCTGACCGTTGGGCTCGTTACTCTACTTTCAAGTACGACACAGCCAAAAAAGATTGGCTATGGCACAAAGATGCTACCGAACTGACTTCTGCCCATGATTTGAAATATGAAAAAATGGTAAAGATTGAAACAGACAACCGTTCTTTTTCTGCATTTGTAGCAGACGAAACGGAATAAATAGCAACGACTACGTTATCGAGTGGTCGTATTTGGTATAACGAATACAATAGTCTTTGTACAATGGATCATTGATATAAATATGATCAAAATCTTGACGATACAACCAAAAAATACGTGAGCATAATATCTTTTTTTTGCTGGTATCCACTACAAATTCTTGGGTACAAAAACTTTCTGCTGCCAAACTTAACTGTTCGTTGAGTTTGGTAGCACTATAATAGGCAATAGCAGGGCAAGAAGCGGAGCCACAGTTAAGGGCAAAATGAATGCGATAATCTACTTTTTGAATACTAAATGATAGGCGTTTGTCTTGTGGTTTAAATGGTCGAAAAAAACTCATTCGGTGGGTACGGTTGCCTCGGAGTAAGCCATTTTCTATCAGATGCAAGCTAAAGGAATAGCCTCCAATAATTGCTTTGTTTTTGGTGAAAAAACGAAAAGCTTCTCGCATGTTTTTACGCAGTCCTAGTGTGATAATCCAATAATTGGTCAATCCATTATAGACATTCACCCAGAAAGCAATCTTTTGTTCATCGGTTTGATATTGAAGCAAATCAACTTGCTTCAATTCCTTTATGTATTGTGTTAGCAATTGATAATCAACATTTACTCCTTGGAGGTAATTTAATTTTTGCATCTTCAAATCTCTCGAAAACTGTGTATGTTCAAACATTAGGATACGATTTAAATTCTGAGATGGAGGAAAAAAGACCTGTAAGTGGATTGCAATAGCATTACAAAAGTTCCTGTATAATTTGTGTTCGTTGCTGTTTTGTAGCGGGACTATCTTTCCATTCTTGCTCTTCGAGCAAGGTCAAATAAGCAATAAAAGCTTTGCCGATATTGGAGTCAGGATAATTTTTGCTGATATACAAATAAGCTGTTTTATAATTTTTTTGCAATAGCTGCTTTTGGTCAAAAATTGGAGTCTTAGCCGTGCCGTTGACTAATATCGTCAATTGTTGTCGCAAGTGCTGCTTGGCAGTACTGTACCACACAAAATCAGGGTTTTTGGCTACAAAATAATTCCAGGAAAGTACCCAACCCGCCAATTTGCGAGGGCTGATTTTTAATTGTTCCTCCCAAACCAAAGGCATATTTTCGTCTTCTTGTAGCTGGCTCATATACGCTCGCATTACAGCAGAACATTCTCTAAAAAACACACGATACACAAAATCCAAATCCTTGGCTAAAGTTAGTTTTCCCTCTTTCAAACTAAAGCGAATACCATTAGCAGCTAACTGCTGAGTGTAGGTACTTTGCTGCATATTGGTAGTCCCGTAGCGAATCAATTCATCAGCGATAGGCTGATAAGAAGCCAAGTTGACACTACGTCTAGCCGCCTGTACCACTCGGGTATGCAATTGATCAAAAGCAATATAAGCAGCGTCGCAAGTTTTGGCGTTGGTACGCTCTGCGAATCGTATTCTGAACTGTTCTAGTGCGAGACCAACACTACTAACACTCGACGCATTGAGTCGGTCAATGTAGCTTTTATAACCTTCCAATAGGTTGTTTTGTACCGATTGTGTCGCTTCTTTTTTTTCGGCATTACTTTCGCCATTCGATTGATTGGCTGCTAGTAGTGCTTCGCCTGCTTCTCGCTCTTGTGCTAGCAGTTGATTTTCTTTGTCAGGAAGGAAAGCAACCAGTCCTGCATAAATCCAACCCTCTTCTGTGTCAAGTGTTTTAACTTTGTACCAACTAGCGGTATATTCTTTATTTTGGTAACTAACCGTAGTCTCAAAGGAGGTGCTATCGTGCAAGTATTCCAAGATACTTTCAGCCTTCAGGATTTCTAAAATTTCGCCTTCTTCATCGGGCGTGGCTCGTACTCGCAGATAGCTAGTCAGTGGCTGTAGGAATAAGCGATCTTTTTCGTCTGCTATCAATTTTTTGACAGTAGAAACCGCAGGAGCAGGTTTTTGTGGTTCGTTGCCACAACTCCACAATGTGAACAATAATAAAGAGCCGAGCAGCCAAGAAAAATGAAAAGTAGTCATAAGTTGATATAGATATAAGACGCCAAAATGGGAATACAAAATTACTAAAAATACCGTATATTTGTAGCAGGTCATTAGACATTATCACGATTGAAGTCGTGAGGTTTACCAAATTCATTTTAATATTATGCCAGTAATTTTCGGAATTTTAGCACTTTGTGTACTTCTCTTGATAGGATATATGATCGCTCAGACCGCCAAAGAAGTCGTGACCGTCAGTAAGGAAGACGATGCACAACAAAAAGCAATTGTACAACAATTGCAACAGCTCAATCAGCTCGTGGCAGACCTCGACAAGCGACTCCGCAATGTAGAAGACATCGTGACAGACGTTAAGTTTGAAGATGCTCCCACGACAGGCAGGGAAGCCATTAACTTGAAATCGGAAATGAACGAACTCAAAATGATGATCAAAAATCTGAAAAGTTGAGTTGGGGCAACTACACTACATTACTACGGTTTTTGTTGGTGGCACTCCTGCTATTTGCGTTAAGCCTTGCAGTAGCGCTATCGTTCATCGACTACCAGCAGTTTAGCGACCAACTGCTACTATGGGTCAACAAACAGGCATGGAAAACTTATTTTGAGCAACAGGTTTTTCCACCCAAGCGCTTTTTTTATACCAAAATAGTCTATTGGCTGCTACAGCCAATCTTGTGGCTAGGGGTGTATTGGGGCTACCAAAATGCACCCAGATTTAGTCAACGAATCTACTATTTTAACCAAAAAACGAAACAACTTTTTAGACAGCTTTTTATAGCTAAAATCTATCTCCAAGAACGTTGGGTAGTAGGATTGTTGACGATTGCTTTTCTAGTCCGAATAGCCTTTCAGAACTACCAATACGAGTTACAGTATGACGAGGCATGGACATACAATCACTTTGTATCCAAAGGCGTTTTGGTCTCCCTAATCAGCCCCAATAATAATCATATTTTTTATACATTGTGGGCGAGTCTGCTCGAATACACAGGATTGCCAGGCAAGTACGTTATGCGGTTGCCTGTAGTCATAACGGGGGCATTATTAGGGCTTACTTTTTATGGTGTAGTCCGCCAATGGTTCGGCGCCAAGCTTGCTTTTTTTGCTACCGCTTTGCTGTGGTCTAGTCCTGCCGTTGTTTTTTATAGTATGTATGGCAGGGGCTATATTTTTCAGTTGTTTTGGGGCTGGGTAGCCTTGGTGGCAATGCTCAAAATAATAGAAAACAATGCAAATACCAAAAAATATTATTGGACAATATGGGTGATTGCTCATGTACTAGGGCTGTACAGTGTGCCTACTCATTTGTATCTTTGGGTGGCACTCAGTGGTGTATTGTTGTTGGCTATTTGTACCGAAAAAGTAAGTAGTTTTTGGTATTGGCTGCGAGCCAATCTATGGATAACACTACTGAGTAGCTTGCTTTTTTTGCCTTTGTTATTGACCAATGGCATGACCGCACTTTGGCAGGCGGCAAGTGGGGTGACGGTATCGGGCGAATCTTTTTGGAACTATAAAAACCGAGTAGCGGACTGGTTGCTAGTAGGAGGGGGCAGGGGTACGATAGTTTATCCATTTTATGGTGTATTGTTTTTGGCTTCTATGGCTGGTCTAGGGTATTATTACCAACAAAAAAATAAACAGCTGTTTTATTTGAGCTTAACGACGGTGGTGTTATTACTTTTGCCAACTTTAGTTGGGGCAGTTGTAGGCACTCAAACGCCCTATCGAGCTTGGTGTTTTGTTGCGGTTTTTATCGTTTTATTATTGCCCTTGTGGGGCAATATTCTACTAGAACACCAATGGGGGAAATATGGGGTGACCGCTATTTCGATAAGTGCGGTCGTGTGTAGCCTTTGGCGTTCAGAAGTGCATTATTTTACTCATTGGAGCCAGCAGCTAGACCGCACCGCTCCCGAAGTGGCAGCCGTATTGTTAGAGCATCAAGTAGATACTTGTTACTTCTTTTCTAATTACGATAAGCCGTTATTGCAATACTATTACCTACAAGCAGGCAAATCGCTGACGGCTCCGATGGTGTTTGTGGCAAGCAAAGATTATGCACCGTTTGAGCAAGCGAACCAACGCTATCAAGCGGTGTTGTGGGACAAGGAAGATTATAAATACAGTGCTGCTGAAGTGGCTTGGCTGGAGCGATATTATCCTGTTGTTTGGTACCAAAACGAACGAATTGTGATTCGCGCAGCAAGATGACACGACAAAAAAAATGCAAGCTGTTGATGACAGCTTGCATTTTTTGGGAGAAAAAGAACTAATCAATATGCTCCATTTCCATAAACAATGGAACGACAGAACCTGCGGTACTGCTTGCATAGAAGCCCATTTTTTGCTTGACATATTGAATGTCTTTAGCAGGAACTAACCGTTCGCCCAAGGCTTTTTTTACTTTTTGCTCAAAGGTGTAATAGTTACTTTGTCGTTGAATATTTTGACGCAAGTCGTCCAAATCAATAGGCTGATCGGAGTACAATACACAAATATAATCTGTGCCAGTATTGCCATCTAATCGAATATGCTCGGTAGTACTCGGAATCGGAACCGAGCTATAACTGTAATTTAGCATTGGGCTAATTCCTTTTTTGTGTGGAAAAAGTTGGAAGGTTTTGTTGCTCAAATCTGAACCAATCGCATAGACATAAGCCGTGCGGTTGTTGTTGAGATAGAAACGGAAACGAGTACCTGAACGATAGGCTTTGTTCATTTTGTAGCTATTGTCTTTTTGTAGCGTAGCCGTCATTTCTTGTTGCGTATCTTCTATGAGCTGCATAGAGCCTGCCAATACTATGGGGTCTTTATCTACTTTGGCAAGGTCTGTATTTTGCTTTTTGACAACAGGCAATTTGAACATTTCTACTGCTTGGTAAATGTAGTCCGCAGCATCTTTGTATTTGATCCAAATTCTACCTTTGTTGCCCCAATAAGTCCCCCAACTATTTTGGATTAGAAAAGCTCCGCCGTGCTTGTCGTCGTCATAAGCAATGATGCACATAGCGTGTCTGCCGTGTGCGTGTCCTTGGTTGCCCGAAGGGCGATCATTGACATCAGGAGTCCAAATGTCGGTTTGCATCTGACAAAATGAAGTTGGTACAATCATAGCAATGACAACGGGATTTCCTTCCGAAATACTCTTTTTGACCAACTGTACACTTTGTTTGAGTGTAGCAGGGTTATTGGTATTCCATAGCGTAGCGAATCCTTTTATTTTGTAGTCAGCAGCTTTGGTGTAGAGCTCACGAGGCAGTGCACCTTGCGGGCAATCTTCTTTGAAGTCGGCTGCTTTGGGTACACCTACATCACGGAGCTGTTCCATGGTCTTGGAAACAAAAGCACCATTGCAATCGGCGGCGGCACTAGATATTCTATACAAAAAACCAATCGAAAACACATTTTGGTTAATCTCCGCTAGCGAGGTTAATTCCAAACGTTGTGCTTCTAGTATGGTTCTACCGCAGTAGCCTGCTGCCCAAGCCGTGCAAGTGCCATAATTGCCTTGTGATTGTGGGGTGGGGGCAAATCGCTCTAACGAAGCCTTGGAGCCAACACTTCTGTAGTTTTCGTTGGTCAGCCGTGCCTTGACAGGCAATTCTTGATACTCGGTATCTTCTCCTTCGGGAATACCCATCGCAAAGGGAAAGCGATCATTTTGTGCGGTTGCCCACTGACCAAAAAGCAGGGACAAAATAAGCACGGTTGGTTTGAGTAGTGTGTACATAGAAGAAAAATTTGTGCGGTGTAAAATCTAATAAAAGAAGTGAACCTATCTAAAGGTTAGATAAGTTCACTTTATGGTATAAACTATTCAAAATTTCGTGCCAATTGAATAACAAGGCTACTTTAATCTAAAAATAAAATTACCACCTTCATCGCCTGTTTGTGGCATCACCCCAAATTGTGGGATATGATTGTTGGGGCTATTATAGATAACCGCAGGTTTTACTTTAGAATAAAGTGTTTCGGCAGAAAGGCAGCTCGTGTTATTTTCTGCTAGTTTTTTGACTAAGTACTTCAAGAAAATACTATTGTCTGGCACGACGGTATTAGCTCCTGAAGTCATGGCACGTCTGCTAGTTATTTTTTCCATTTCGGCACAAGCAAACTCCGTAATGTCACGGTATCCACCCGTGAAAATAGAGCCACTAAAACAAGCATCTGCAATAACCAAGGTGTGTTTGGTTTTGATACTATTGACATAATCTTTAAGCTCTGAATTGGAGAACCATTTTGCTCGATTATTTTTGTCAGCATCCTTGGGCAACCAGTATCCAATCTCATTTTTGACCATACCATGTCCAGAATAAAAAATCAGTAGATTATCGTCTTCTTTAAGACGTTCTTGCAAGTAGATTAATTTATTGATAATTTCGTCTTTAGTTGGATTTTCGAGTAGGTGTATATCGCCTTGCTCAAAGGTGTATTTAGAAGTCAATACTTGACGCAATTGTTTGGCATCAGCAATCGGCTTATTCAAATCATTGATAGCAAAATCATCGTAATTCTGTACGCCAATCAATAGGGCGTGGTAATTGCCCGAACCATGTGCTTTGTATTCGATGGTTCTTTTTTCGGAACGAGTAGAGCCGCCTGCTGTTTTGACTACTATTTCTAAAGTGTTGAGTCCATCTCTCAAGGTTATTTTTTGTTTCAAACTTTGCGTACAATCGTCGTCTATTCCAAATCCTCTGGAGGTAAACGAAGTGCCATTGATAAGCAATTGCATACTTTCAATAGGGGCTTCGGACTGAACGCAAGCCTTAATATTGTAGCCAGATTCAGTACTTGACGTGAACGCCAAATAAGGATAATCCCAAGTAATAGTAGGAGCTACTCTTAGTTCGTCCTGCATTTCCTTGATTTCTGCTTTAGCACTAGCATAGGTTGCTCTATTGTTTGGGTCAAGCACAATAGCCGTATTGTAGTCCTTGGTGGCTTGGTCTAGATTGCCCAAGCAGCGTTCTGCTTCTGCCTTGTAGCTATAATGGTGTCCTTCTTTTTGGGCAGTCAACTGTATGCTTTTTTCAAAATCATTGGCGGCTTCTCTACACCTATCCAAGCACAAGTAAATAGAACCTCTAGTATGGTAAGCATAGCTTTGAGGATCTAGCTTGATGGCGTAGTTAACATCTGCCAAACCACCCAAACATTGATTAGAAAGATACTTTGACCAAGCTCTATTGTTGTAAGCAGTGGCATGATTAGGCTGTATTTGTATTGCTTTGCTGTAGTAATGAATAGCCAAATCATGGTTGTTTTTATTGGCGGCATTAGAGGCAGCAGTAAAGTATTCGTTGAAACTATTAGACAAATCTTTTTCGTAGCTATAGTGCATGTATTTGACACGCATATTGTTTGCCCATTGTTGGTTGACCCAAGCCGTAGGGAAGTCGCTACCTGTTTGATAAGCTTCTTGTTTTGGGGTGGTATATTTAGACATAACGACGACCCAAATGCCTTCACCATAGGTGAGACCCGTTATTTGATAATTGTCTTTATATTTACTGTTGACCCACTGTTGTGGAAAATCACTTCCCCAGTTATAGGTTTGTTGATTGTAGTCCCGTCCTTTTGCTAAAGTGACGACCCACTCGCCGTTGCCAAAGGCAAGGTCAATAATATCTTTGCCATCATTCCACTTCGTTTTGATGAGGGCTTTAATTTCTTCAAAAGAGGAACGCTTGCCCCAGTTTTCATCTGTCAATCCAGCATTTTTGGACATAATTACTGCCCATTGGTTATCACCATAAGCAACTTCTGTAATGTCGTAGCCTGCTGTCCATTGTTTGTCAATCCAATCTTTGGGAAATTCGGTACTGAGGATATATTCTTGAGCAGTATAGCGAGTAGTTCCTGTTGTGACGACCCATTCGCCAGCCCCATAAGTGAGGTCAGTAATGTACTCGCGAGCAGCTTTCTTTTTGTTGATAAAAGCCACAGGAAAAGAGACAGAACCTTCGTACGCTTGACTGTAGGTGCCTTTTTCCATTACTACTGTCCAAATTTTGCTTTGAGCAAAACCAGTAGGGAGGTTGAGGACTAGCAGTAAACTATAGAGCAAGTATTTTTTCATGATGAATAAAGTCTAGTGTGAATGTGAAAATAATAGTAGTGGGCAAAATAGCAAAAAATAATGAGTAGAGGGAAGAAGTTTTTTTTGCTATTGTGGGTAGAAATATACTATAATTATGCCAAGCTGGTAACAAAAAAAGAGAATTATGCCATTGAAATATGAAAATGGAATAGTTGTTTAATCTAAAGAGGTTCTGGATAGAGTAGAAGGGGTAATAGGTAATAATTTGGTCAAAAATGGGTTTTAACTAAAAATACAACGATAGGAACAGGGGAGGTTGTATATTTGCATTCTAAAAAAGTAAAAAAATATGCACCTTCTACCAGAATATATAGAAACTTATGCCGAGCAGCACAGCCAAGTTGGTCAGCAAGAATTGCTCAAAGGATTGGAGCGAAAAACAAACATAGAAATTATGCGTCCGCAAATGCTTTCAGGTGCTTTGCAAGGACAGTTTTTAGCTTTTTTGAGCCGAATGGTACGCCCCAAGTATATCCTAGAAATAGGAACTTATACGGGTTATTCTGCTATTTGCTTGGCTCAAGGACTGCAAGATGGTGGACAATTGCACACGATTGATTCTAATCCAGAGGTGGAGCATATCGCTCAAGAATTTATACAACAAGCAGAACAAAAGGAGCAAATTATTTGTCATCAAGGAGATGCAATGCAATTGGTGCCGACACTAGCATTTGATTGGGACTTGGTGTTCATAGATGCCGACAAGATAAATTATGCCAATTATTACGATATGATATTGCCTCAACTCAAAGTAGGAGGGTATATTTTGGCGGATAATGTACTTTGGAATGGTCAAGTGCCAAAAGGAGCGAACGAAAAAAGAACAAATGCTTTGAGAGCATTTAATGAAAAAGTACAGGCAGACAATCGAGTTAAAAATGTACTGTTGCCGCTTCGAGATGGGGTCATGATGATAGAAAAAATAAAAGTATAATATTATTTATAGGCTTAAAAGCTAGGCTTTTAGTGAAAAAAGAGTATTTTTATAGAATTGGTGAGGACTCAATAATGATTGTTTCTTAATCTCAGAGCCTAACTAAAGATTCAAATTACAGACTTGCCTGTTTTGGAATAAATAAAGACAGGGTACACGCATAGATACTAAACTTCCCCCGTTTGTTGTCAACCAAAAAAGCGTAACATTTAAACTATCTCTTTTCTTTTTGAAATATTCAAAACATTTGGATAGTATTTGATGTAGATATAATTATCAAAACAAAAGGCTATTTTCTTTGATTAAGCAATTAATCTTCTATATTTTTGTGCCCTAGAACTTAGTAAAAAATAATTAAGGAATGATGTTTAAAACTCTATACCAACCAATTGTAGCTGTTGCATTTATATGTAATACGGCAATAGCTGCCCCTATTACCATCCAAGAAAACTCGATAGGCGAAGCGTATGCAAATGCGTACGGTATGCTTGCTCAATCAGAGATGCAACGAACCGATGTCCCTGCTAGCATCACACTAGCACAAGGAATATTGGAGTCGGATTTTGGTAGAAGTGAGTTGGCTATGAATGCGAACAATCACTTTGGGGTCAAATCACATAAAGGTTGGCAAGGAGAAACGTATGTCAAGATGACCGAGGAGGTCAGAAATGGCAATGTAAAGCTGGAAAGTGCTGTGTTTAGACTATATGGTACAGTAAGCGAATCGTACAGGGATCATTCGGATTGCTTGGCTTCTCGCTCCAACTATGTTACGTTGTTTTTGGCAAATACCACGGACTATAAGTTTTGGGCAAAAGGATTGCAAGAGGCAGGTTATGCCACAGACGAAAATTACGCTAACAAACTAATCGAAATTATAGAGCGCTACCAATTACAGCGTTTTGACAAAAAAGATGTGCTGGCTACCTACAACCCTTATGCTCAAAAAAGTCCAACTACTCCAAAAATATCGCATCTGCAGGAAAATATACAGACGCTAGAACACGTCCTGTATGAAGCAGAAATGCACAAAGCAGAACTAGAAGAAGAGATTAATAAAAAAAATCAATCTATTGGAAAATTGCAACGTCAACAAAAAGCGTTTGAGCAAAAAATACAATCGGAAATAGAAGTATTGGCTCAACACTTGACCAACCAACAAACATTGATTGGTGACGTGCAACAAAGATTGCAGACGGTAGAAGAGGAGCAGAGAAGTATGAAAAAAGATCCGTTGGCGAACCAGTTTAATAGTGACGGCACGCAGAAGGGTTCTGTGGAAATTTTCCCAACTAGACAACTCAACGACAAAGGTGTTTTCTACCAAAGTGGTCGTAAGGCAACAATAGCACAAGAAGATAGAAACTTGCTAGAAATAGCCTTAGAATATGGCATCGAGTATCAAGATTTATTGAGCTACAATGATTTGGACAATGACGAAGATTTACCTGCTGGATACTACATCTACTTGGAACCAAAAGCTAACTACGTAGAAAACAAAGAAGCGACTCACCAAGTTAAAATTGGGGAAACGGTACACACTATTTCTCAACGTTATGGTATCAAAGCAAATAAACTTTACCAAAGAAATCATATCAGAAAAGGAGAAGAACCAAAGATAGGAGAGTACTTGTTCTTGAATAAAGTAAACAAGGATCAACCTGCATTAAAAGAGCAATCTACCCATAATGCAACCAATCCAAACTTTGGAGCAGGAGGAGCTAATCGTTAAGATTTACTCCGTTATACGAAACTTAAAAATCAAGTTAATAGAAAAGATGCAAGCGAACTTGCATCTTTTTTGTTATTTTTATACCTAAGTAATAAAATAAAGTGGTGAAATGAATCTATGGATACTATCAATCCTTGTTCTAGATTTTATATACACCTAATCTGAATCTCCCTAATTTAAAATAAATCGCAGTATCCCCACGTTGTGATAAGAGATAAATATCAAATTGAATGTTGAAAGATAAAATATTATACGCCCTAGTCACCATTGGTTTTTGTTTGCAATGTACCACTAATGTACAAGCCCAAGACAGTGACTTGACGGTAGATGAATACATCGCTATGTACAAAGATATGGCGATACAAGAAATGGAACGAAGTGGTATTCCTGCTAGTATTACCTTGGCACAAGGGATACACGAGTCTGCCTTTGGTAACAGTACCTTAGCCAAGAAAGCGAACAATCATTTCGGAATAAAATGTGCCAATGATTGGGACGGCGAAACGTACTACAAATGGGATGATGATGCTCAAAAGTCTTGTTTTAGAATTTATGATAATGCCAAGAGTTCCTATTTAGATCATACGGATTTGCTACTCAAACGAGATCGTTATGCTTTTTTGTTCAAGTACGACAGAAGAGATTATAAAAGTTGGGCTAAAGGGTTGCGCAAAGCAGGGTATGCTACCGACCCCAATTACCCGAATAAACTTATCGTAACCATCGAAAAAAATGACCTTGCCCAATATGACAAGGCAACAGGCACTTTGGTTTTTGATACCGAACTAGAGGGCGTGGAAGATATACTGCTCTCTGAAGACGGCAAGCCATTGCGTACCAAAAAAAGAAGTTTTCTTTTTACGAGCTACAAGGCAGGTTTTCAGAAAGAAAATGGCTCTAGTTATGCCATAGGCAAAGCGGGAGAGTCGGCATTGGCTGCTGCCAAACGTTTTGGTATCCCGTACAGCAAGTTTTTGCGATTCAATGACTTGAATGATGGTGATCAATTGATGTACAATCAATATATTTATCTCCAACCCAAAAAAGCAAAATACAAAGGAAGTAAGGCATTCCATAAGGTAGAAAAAGATGAAACCATGTATGAGATTGCTCAATACTATGGCGTTCGATTGAGTACTTTGTACAACAAAAATCTACTAGAAGAGGGAGAAGAGCCTGTTAATGGGGAGTTGATTCTGTTGAAAGATAAAGCAGCTAAAAAACCAAAATTAAGATCTAAAAATCACATTGATTTACAACCGACGGAAGATAATCCGACGATTTCTTCTAATAAAGTACCGCTCACAACGGATAATAAAAACACAACCACACAAGGACAGGTCAAAATACCTACGGTAGAACGTCCAAAACCACAAGCGGTTGTGCTGAATACACCAACATACGATTCGGATGTTTATGCGGATAGTAGCCATATCAACACTGCTACCCAAAATGATTCTATACGATTGAAAGCATTAGAAAATAGTGCGAAAAGGGATCAAGAGTTGACTAACAATAACCCAACGACTACTGTTGTTGTTAATAATCCTTATGGCAATACAACGACAACAGTTGTGACCAACCCTGTGGAAAATGCTACAACAACCGTTGTCACTAATCCAGTGGAAAATACACCAACAAAAGTAGTGGACAATCAAGCTATATTCGGTGGGAGCAATAGCAACAGCACTACGACAAATACAAATAATAATCCGTATGGCAACACATCCAATCCATACGAAAATAATACAAATCCAACGACTGTTTATCCTAATCCGAACACGACTGTAGTAACAAATAATCCTACGAACAACACGACGACTACTATTATTGTCAATAATCCAACTTCTGTGACTCATATAGTCAAAAGTGGGGACACGTTGTATAGTATTTTTAGAAAATACAATACTCCAGTAGATGAAATCAAAAAAATGAACAATTTAGACTCAAATGTGCTTACAATAGGGCAACAATTAAAAATACCTGTCCAATAGAAGCAGTCTTGCAAGAATTTTGATATGTTTTAATGGAATTGTTTAAACATAAAACCAATGAATAAATATTTTACGCTACTACTTGGTATATTATCTTGGCAAGGAGCTATTAGTACACAGGCACAAGACATCGAGACGTTTATAGATATTCATGTCAACACTACTCGTAAGCCTTTTAATTCGAGATCGAATGGGCAACAAATTGGTATTTGGGAACCTATCGACCACGAGTGTGGGTACAATCTGTCCTCGCAGGTAATGTCCAATTTGGGTAACAATGTCCCCAAAAAATCACAATCAAATTTGGAAGCACTGGTGCGAGGTAATACTCGTATCGCTTGTTTGAGTCTGTCTCCTATTGAGCAAAAATTTATTAATACTAATAGTGCACTTACTGACAAAAATAAACAATCGACAGTCGCTTGCGTAGCAGGGATTGATGCCAATCAATTGTTTTTGCGTCGTAAAGAAATTGATTACTTCAAGGATTTGGTCGAGAATATCAACTACTTGCAGCGCTATGAAGAAGCACCTCATTTTATTAATGGATTTCAGTATCAATTGGATTTAATCAAGAGCAAAAAGCACTTGGAAGAAGTAGTTCAGGATCCCAATAGAGTAGGGCTAATACTTACAGTAGAGGGCGGACATTCTTTGGGACACTCGATCTATATTGATAATGATATTACCAAACTAGAAGAATACCGCAAGTTGGTCATTCAGAACGTGGATCGCTTGAAAGGCAGTTTGCCGCTTTCTGATATTCAGGGCGAATATTTAGAAGTGCCTATTTTGTGGATTTCACTAGCCAAGACCTTCAAAAATGGATTGGGTGGTTTTTCTAACTCGCTGACCAAGGCAGAACAAAATATATTTGAGAAGCCTGAAGGTGCAAATATGGGCGAAACAAAACTAGGCATAGAAGTTATCGAACGCTTGTTGTCAAAAGATAACGGTAGAAGAATATTGATTGATATTAAGCATATGAGTTTAGATTTTCGTACTCGCTATTACAAGACTGTGGAGCGCTCGGAAATATTGGGCGATGTCATCCCTATCGTTTGCAGTCATTGCGGTATTAGTGGTATGTCTAAACGCCAAAATGTATATCGCAAAAAAGACGACGATTCGAAGAACAATAACTATTACCTCAATCACTGGAAACAAAACCTATCGAAAGAGGATATTTTGCGGATTCATGGCTCCAGAGGCTTGATTGGTATTCCGCTAGACAAAAGGATATTGGGTGGCGCACTGGCGATGTCCGAAATCGAAAATCAACTTTCGAATACCGTGCAGCTTCGCAAAGCTTGTGTAAAGCTTATTATGGCGAATGTACTGACGGTTGTTTCTACCGTCAATGATCCATCTGCTTGGGATTTGATTAGCATTGGGTCTGATTTTGATGCGTTGAATTATCCATTAGATGTCTATAAAACAGCAGAAGATTTGCCACAATTGGCAGTAGATATTCAACGCTTTTTGGAGCGTCCAGAGAACATTCAAGAACTCTTCAACGAAGAACAAATTCGTAATCTACTATTCAATCTGACGCCTGCGGAGATTACTAATAAAATCATGTCCGAAAATGCTTATGAGTTTATCAAAAAGCAATTGGATAACGTTTCGACACCACTTAAAATAACGGATCAACAGACGAGTAGTACTGATGATAAGTAGTTTGTTTTATAGTGAAGTTGTTTACAAAGTCACTTCAACTGAATTTTTAAACAACTTCAGTGTTAGATTTGTCTGAATCTGCCGATTAATAACGGGATAGCTTTGTTGAGCCAAAAGTCAGAACAGATGGTACCGCTTGACATGCCACCTCTATTGTACTTTTCTATAAAGAAATTTTTATCTTTTTGTAGTGGCTGCCCTGTACATTGTATTACCTGTTCCGTAATCATTTCCAATAGGTCTATTTCATTCTTTGGAAGGTTTGTTTTTTCAAATCTTTCTTTGAGTTCTTTCCACAAAAAAGGGTCGCCTCGCAGACCGTATCCATAGGGTTCCGCATCAAAAAGAGAAGCTACATGAGTGGGCTTTTTACCTAAAGTAGGTTCATAAAGCTGGTCTAATAGAATGGCTGTTTTTTGTTGTTTTTTATCGAAATTAAGGAATATTTGTAGCAGCTGCTCTGCAGCTCCTGTTAGTCGAATAGAGAAAGACGGATAGTTGTGAAAAATCAAATGGCTTGGAGCTTGGACTAGCTGTTCCAACTCCTTTTCAAGTGTTTCCCAATTTCGTATAGTTAGGTGCTTTATACGCAGCTTTTGTTCCAAAAGCTGATATAATTTGGCTATGCTTTGAACTGCCTGTAAGTCAATCGTAATAATTTTGTAAGGGGTATTCATGTAGACTCATTTTTTTAGTGCGTTACCTCAAAGGATAATTCGTCAGAATAGGTTTCTAAAAAACCATTGTCATTCATCAGCCAATAATCTACTGTTACGTCGTGTTTTCCTGCAGTTTTAGGAGTGAATTCATAAATGACAAAACTATTTAATTTAGGCAGTTTTTTTCCATTGATTGCTGCTTCAAAATCAATAGTAGCACCACCATTTGCATAAACCACTAATCTAGTTTTGAATGGTTGACCTACTTTTATAGTATAATCAAAGGCAGAAATTCCTATTGATGGTCGATTGAGATTAGAAAATAAATTGCACATTCTACCGATTTGATGGTCCAAAAAATCTATTGTGGTATAGGTCAGTAATAGGATGTCATTTTCGGTTCTGTTCAGTAATAAGAGCAAATCGGCACGAGGAAGATCTCTAAAAGTATGTTCTGCCCAGTTGCTATTTTGTTTGTAAGTAGATTGCTCAAATAGAGCAGGGCTGGATACAAAAAAGTTATTCCTTAGCTTTTGTAATGTTTTTTCTTTTCTAGAAGAAACAACAAAAATAGTTCCTGGAATCCGACTTTCTTCACTCCAAAGACTAGCGACAAGATTTAAATAGTCTGTTCTTACCGCATTTAATTTTTCTTCCAACACTAAGCCTTCGGCTGTTTTTTTATCAAGAAATACTTTATTAGCAATAGTGGTATTGCTGAGACGAGCTTTTATTTCAGAACAGTACTCCTCTTTGCAAATTGTCAAAAGGTTGATATTACCGATACTTTGATGGTCTGTTGCTACGGATGTTTTTAGACTATCAATATACGACAAGTAGATTTCTGATATTTTTAGTACAGCTTTAGCTGCCTCTACCAATGGCTTGTACTCCGTTTTCTCTACAGTAATAGTTTCCATGTCTTCAAGTACTCTTTTTATAGACTTTTCGAGGGTTTTGTTACTTTGTTGTACACTTCTATTTGTTTCTAGCGTACGATATAGTGCAGCATCAGACATCGTGTTTTTTGTGCAGCTTTCGCCAATAATAGCGACGAATAAGATAAGTAGGAAGTATTTCATGTGGTATGGGCTGTTGAGAAGCGGTTTGTTTCTTTAGACACGCTCTTAGTAGAATAAATGTGATGCAAGTAAAATTCTCATGTAGGAGCCCTGCAGGTGAAATGGGTACATTAAAGGTTATGCACGTGAAACTTGTATGGCGAAGGAAATATCTTTTCCCACCTAGGCGTTTCTGATTGTTTTGCGTTTCCCAATACTTGCCTTTGGAAACCACTAGACAAAAAAATCTATCTCTTTACCTGTATACAACTTCCACCTACTTAAGTAACCATGCAAAAGTAATGATGCAAAATGATTAAGGGAATTTTTAGTTCAAACGAGTCAAAAAACGTAGTGATAGTGGTGCTATCACGAGGCTTTTTGGCGAAGTATGGG
>CAKZQC010000017.1 GCA_937139495.1 uncultured Saprospiraceae bacterium
TGGTGGGCTATCCTTTTGATAGTGCTATCCTTGGGCGTGTATTGGTACTATATGACCAAAACAGACAGCAACAAAGTAGGTGCAGGAGGTGCAGGAGGTGCAGTTCCAGACGACAGCAACACGGACGACAAAATCGACAAAATGAACGGAGGGTCAACCACCACCGCACCACCGCCAACGATTCCACCAAAAGCAAACCCCAGCTGTCCTACTTCGGTAGAAGATTGGTTGGCAATGATCGAACAAACAAAGTTAGACATCGAAGCAAATACACTTTGGTATAAACAGTTGAAAATGAATCGACCTACAGGAATGCTACTTGAACAACATATGCAATTAGCAGCGGTCGACTATCTCAAAACAGCAGGGTACTGCAACCCATTAGAAGTAGTCGTATAGTATGAGCAATAGCACCAAATTTTTGTATATCGTAGGTTTTTTGGTGGTGGTTTTGGTTATCTACATGGTAGCCCAAACCATCAGCAACCGCAGCGGCACTCCTAGCGAGTGCGAACAAAAAAGCGATTGGGCAAAAAAGCTAGCAGACAAAAAAGAAAAAATAGAAAGGGATTTCACATGGAGGCAAGAAGCCTACTTGAACTATCCAAGTTTACCAAAAGAACAAGCACTCAGAGCAGAAGCCCAAAAGACCCTAGCGGACGAAATGGGCTGCAATCCGAACTAATATGCAAAACACAATTATACTATATGTAATAGGATTTGTATTTCTATTCATAATGATCAAAGGATTTTCCCTTTCAAAAGTAACTATCTAATGAACCAAACACAAATACAATCTATCGCCTTTGGGGTGCTATTGATTATATCAATAGGTATTTTGATTGCGTGGAAATTGGGTTGGTTCGTAGAAGGCAAATTGGATTTGATAGATGGGGAGGGAGTCATCAGAAACGAAAGCGCCTTAAAAAGCATTGCGAGCAATGCAAAGAAAGCACTTTCAGGAACCAATGTTAATACCGACTACTTAAAGTCTGTTTGTGAGCAAATCACGAAACTCAATAATAACGAGTTACGATATTTGCACAATTACTACCTAGTAAACCACGCAGACGAATACGCCCCCACAATCAAACTTTTGATACAGGGCGAGTTAGTCGGGTCTATCTTTTCTGGTGGAATTTGCAGCAATGCGAGCCAGAACGACCCTTACTCAATTTGCTATCTGCAAAAAAGAGCTGTAGAAAAACTTAATTTTATAAACGCATAAAAAAAATACTATGTTTGATTTCAAAACAGGTGCTATCCTATTTTTTATTATCATGGCGGCAGTTTATGTAGCCAACTTTCAGGCTCATAAAATGATAGTAAAAGCCGAGGATGAGCGAGCAAGACTCAGCACACCACCGACCGCAACAGTAGAGGTGGCAGCACGCTAACAAAAAAAAAGCCTATGCAACCGACAATACAAAACTATATACCTACTATACCTATAGACGTACAAGTAAGGGTCAATCCTTACGATGCTGCGATATTAAGCCTATTCCTTTTCGCTGCTATATTGGTAGCACTATTGGCGTACGGCAAAGTATTTAGATAGTAGGCAAAAGAAAAAAATTACATTCGACTAAAAAAAACAAATTATGTCTGCATTCAATAACAGAGAGCAAAGCAAAACGGTAGAGACGATCACTATCCAGCCGTTATCCGTGTCAAGCACACCAGCAAACAACGAATCAAAAAATTTGACGATGGCTTCTGCCAGCTCGTACGCCATTGGTACCGCCAAGCTAAGAGGGGTACTCTGCTTCAATGCCGATAACACCGTAGACGGAACCGACAAAGTCTTGACGGTCGAAGTTACCGACCAAAACGGCGCTTTTGTCACAAAGAAGACTTACACCTCAGGAGGTTTCAAAGAAGACCTAATCTTTGAAACGGAAGTAGGGCAAGAAATCAAAATTGATTTTTCACTACCTGCAAACGCATCGGAAAAAGTTGTAAACCTAGAGTATGTGAGATTACAGGTACAGACGAGTAACCAAAAGGACTGTAACTGCTAAAATAAGGCAGAATACAAAAGGAAAACAACTATAAAAACAAGGCGTAGGGGCTACGAGCCGTTACGCCTTCTTTTTTTTCGCACAAAAAATAATATCAATCATGGACATCAAGAAATTGACCACAATATCTGTAGTGTTGACGATAGCTATCCTAGGGCTAGCACTATACGACCGATTTTACAGAAAAAGCACAACAGCAGCAGCCACACCCAAAAAGCCTTGTAGCTGTACTGACCACGCAGCAGATGCCGTAGCAGACGAATCAGCGGCGGTATTTATGACAGGAGGACAAAACTAGAATAAAAAATGATGGGACTATTTGACGGACTATTTGACAACTTCTTTGATGGGCGATGGAGCGAGAGCAGCTCTTGCGGCTTTGATCAAGATTGCCACAGGACTAAAGATTGTATATTCAGAGTATGCAGCCCTAATCGTGACCTATACGGGGGTGTACTATACGATAGTTGCGTCAACTATTGCAATCAAGATTCTAGCGCCCAGAGTATCCAAGAGATGATCTGCGACAATCCAGAAAACGCACTCAAAGTGTACGGCTACAGATGTAGTGGATACAATGGTAAACAGGGAATTTTTGCGGTTACGCCTTTGCAATGGTTTTTATTGCTATTCACAGTATTAGTGGTATATCTGGTGCTAAAAAAATACGAATAAATGGAAGTATTAATCGGACAAGTTCTAGGCGTTTTTAATAACGCTATGAACATAGAAGCCCAAAACAACCAGATAGAAGCTCAAAAATTCTTTTTAGAAGGTCGATACCAACAAAATCAATACCTAGAAATAGGAATATTAGCAGCACTTTTTTTGTTGGTAGTGTTACTTATCGTTTTGTCAAAAAAATAAGCATGAAAGAAAAGTATATTGTAATAGCAGTAGTCCTATTGGTAGTCGGTTTTGTAATCTATAGTATATCAAAGAAAAAAGGCGGCGTATTAGGCAGCAAAGAGGAAGAGAAGCCCAATTGTGCGAGTATGCCGTCTATACATAACCTAGTACATAGACAGCTAGTAGAAGTCAAGAACAGCGAACCGAACTTGTCAACCGAACAGGCATTCAAAAAAGCACTACAAGCAGTAGCAGCGAAAAACGATTGTTTATTGGAAAGCTATCCGAAGTACTGTTCCTTACTTGATGATAACTTCATTGATGAAGTTATGAAAAAATACCAATTGCTATACGCTCAAGCAAACCGCAGCGGCAACACGTATAGCAATTGGACAACAACGCAAACATTTATAGAAGCAGTCAAGCAGACCGCATCCGATTGGGGCTGTATATCTGAGGGGGACCCGTGGGGTTGTAGTTATGGAGCTGCAGCCAAAACAGAAAAAGAAGCAGGGTTTTTCACAAACACTTTTTTCAATACTTCGGAAGCACTAGAGTATAAAATCAAATGTCTAATATAATGAACGCAAACCAAATATTAACGGTGCTAATTGTAATCCTACTAATAGCCCTATTAGGTGCGGGAGGTTTCGCAATATACACCGTAACCAAGAAAGGCACGCCAAACAGTAGCGGTGGTAGCAGTACGCCAAACAGTAGCGGTGGTAGCACGCCGACCAATCAAAATACAGTAGCGTCACAAGCCGACCTCCAGAAGTTCGCAGAGCGTCTCAATACAGAGCTTAACGCATGGGGCGGAACAGGCTGCGATATTGTCACGGCATTAAACAAGATGCCATCCACAGAAATAAAGGCGTTTGATAAAGTCTATCGAGCTAAATACAACGAATCGCCACTCGTAACCTTACGGGCTCAATGGGTCATTTGTCCGCATTCGACAGCGGACGAAGAGTTCATCAAAAAACTAGAAAACATATAGACAATGGCTAGAAAAAGTATATATAAACGATTGCCGAAAGACGGCAAAAACGGAATTACAAATCTACGTCAATTGGTCAATAAAAAGGGCATTTACAAAATATACGAGAGTGGCAAACTTGTATATATTGGTTCTAGTGCCTCAAACCTGTACAAAACTATTCTGAGGCACTTTCAAAATTGGGAGGATACCAGGCAGCTAAAAAGAATTAGTTATCGGAACAAACTTGGGCGTAAATCTTACACCTACGAAGTTAAATTGATGCCAAAGGGAACACCTACAAGTATAGAGCTTGCAGAATACAAGTTGGTACACAAGCACAAACCAAGAGATAACAAATTGGATTTGTACTGCTCTTTGGACGGCTCGGAATGCTTGAGTAAAGTAAAGCGAGCAAAACAAATGATCAACCCCAAAAAGAAAAAGAAGAAAGCAAAGCCCAAAAAGAAGATACCACAAATAAAAGATGAGGATTTACCCTTCTAAAAACAGATAGACAATGGCACAAGAGCAACAAAATAGCGTGGATAATTTCGGCAATGTCTATCAAGGCACTACCTATGTTGGCTATTTGGAAGACGGCAAATGTTTTGACCTCAACGGTCAGACCTTCGCTTGTCCTGAACTAGCAGACAACAAGACAACAGCCGTGACGATCAACTCCAAACAAACTTATATTTGGGTGTTGCTATTATCTATTATTATTGTTACAATATTTGCAGCTTGGTTCATCAATAGAAAATAGTATGACTAGAAAACTACAAATAGCAGTAATACTGCTACTACTCCTATTGTTATTATTGACAGGGTTTTACTTTTCTTACACGTACTACCAGGACCAAAAGATAATCAAAGCGGCTGCCGTTACGCTCGACAAGGAACCAACAGCAGTACAGATCGATTCCATCAAAAGGATTGCTCAAGCATTCCGAAAATATGGAGATGGAGACCGTCAAAAGTTAGCCTATATTTTGGCAACCGCTCGACATGA
>CAKZQC010000018.1 GCA_937139495.1 uncultured Saprospiraceae bacterium
AGCGGCAATACTTGGTATGCCATACCAAGTATTGCCGTTCACTTCGTTCATCCTTGAAGTCAGTATTGAAAGGTGATCGTATCTTGTTCGTAATATTCGCCCTAGACTTTGCTTCTTTCGGTAATGGAAAGAAGAGGAGGTATAATTGACCTGCCCAATTGGAGAATTTATCTCTTGCGTAACATCAGTTACTTAGCTTCTAACAGCGAAGCGGTCTACCTTCTACAATCTAACCTCCACATCATACACTAAATCATATTTTTCTTCTAGGCTCGCAATCGCATAACCTGCGTTGTTGGCTTTGCATTCCTGCATGATGAGGTCGCAACAAATGGCTACATTGGCACTATCCAAATGAGAAAAAGGCTCGTCCATAATCAAGAAATCGAACGGTTGGCACAAGGCTCGAATGATAGCAATACGTTGGCGTTGCCCAAACGATATTTTGCCACAATCTTTATTGAGTAACTCAAAAACGCCCAGTTTTTTTGCCATAGCTTCTATCTCGGCAACTGTCTTGTGCTGCGTCAAGTTATTTTTGATGAGGATATTATCCAATGCGGATTGATCCAGAAATAAGCGTAAATCTTGAAAGATAATAGCTATTTTTTCTTGGCGTAACAACGCCCAATCATTAGCCTGCAAGCTTTTTGCATCGCTATTGTTGATTAGTAAGGTACCTTCGTAATCGGCTCGCAAGCCATACAGCAAGTGCTGAAAAGTGGTCTTGCCACTGCCCGAGGGAGCGGCTACAAAATAGCGTTGATGGGCAAGTAAAGTACAGTCAGTCGCCCAGATTTGAGAGCCTGCCGTATTGCCTATCAATGGCGTAGGAACTACTTGTTGAAGTTGGAACATAATGGAAAATATTCATATGAATGAGCTGCAAAAAAATAAGACCATCAAAGTACAAAAATACTTTGATGGTCTAGATATAATGTTGAAAAAATTCTAAGTACAGGACAAAAGTTAAAAGTACTTATTCCAAAGGCATTGTTTGACCACCAAATAAGGTGCTAAGCACTTTCAAAGTGCTTAGCACCTCGTTAAGAATAGTGTTTTGTCCCGTACTTAAAAAATCATTATTACTTCATATACTCCGCCTTAATTTCCTCATAAGTTGGAATGTGTTTATGATGCCATTTTTTGATAACAACACCATCTTTGATTAACAACAATCCAGGGTTGGCACGAACAATAGTTTTGATCAATTTATCATCAGCCGTTTCAAAGTCGTACGCTCCATTCACCTCCTGACGGAATTCGTCAATAGACTGTTTGCCAATGAAATTGTACATTGCACGGGTAGGAATGCCTTCTTTTTCGGCAATGGCAGCATTGGCACCAATCTTCTTGAACGCTTCTTTATCTGATTTGTCCAAGTTTTTGGCAAGCACCAAGAATTGATATCCTTTGTGTTCCAATACTTCGTAATTGTCAAAATATTTGATTTGAGAATTGCAACCCTCTACAATCGTTTCATACGATGTTTGTTCCTTCAATGCTTCCCATTCTTTTTCGCCAGATACAGGGTCGGGTGTCCAGAGATGTTTATTAGCAGGCTTCACCAATTCCAAGTCGTTTACTTCTACGGTTTTGCCTGTTTTTTTGTTTTGATAAACATAATGTACACGCGTTTCTCCAGGGTTAGCATCACAGTCGGCTTTAGCTTGGTTCAAATCCGTTCCTTCCTTGAAAGGGCGGAAATCAATCATCGGTAATTCTAAATAGTAATTATTGAGACAGAAGAACAAAGAACCACCCATCAATCCTACTACTGCAAGCGTGCGAACCGTACCGCTTCTAGGCAAAATTTCCTTGAGGCGATACGCACTGATAAACAAGAAAATACCCAAACCAGTGTACAAAATATCCTTGATAAAGGTCGCCAAAGGCGTCAAGGTCATAAAGTCGCCAAAACAACCACAGTCAGTAATACGAATATTGTTATCACTAAAAGCACCCCATTTGCCAAACTCATGTAAGAGAACTCCTGTACTCTTATCGGTATAACCTGTCAAGTAATTGAAACCTGTCAAGAACGTAAAGAAAAGCATCAACAGCAGCGTAATACCTGTAGTCTTTCTGCCTCCAATACCCAACACCAAACAAGCTCCAAGCGTAAGCTCCAGCACCAACATCGCTACCGAAAACGGCAACGCATATTCGTGCATCGTGTCCATCATTGGGAGTCCTTGACTACCAAATTCTGTAAAATAATCTTGCATTTTGTACGCCGTTCCGAGTGGGTCAACCCCTTTGATGAAGCCCGAAAAAAGCAATAATCCACCTAAGAAATATTGTACAAACCAACTGAAAGGATGTCGAGCGACCTCACCCTTCATTTTGGAATGTCCGTAACCCAGTACAAGGGTCAAAATCAGTGCAAACGCTCCTACGAACATAAAGAGCTGATAAATGGTGATAGAAGGTAGTGTGATGGCAAGCATTGTCATAAGTTATATTTTTTTGATGGGTGAATAATTTAGACGTTAGATGTTTAGAAGCTAGATGCTAGATTCCAATTGTTGTGCTGAAAAATTTTAGTACAGGACAAAACGCTATTCTTTGAGGTGCTAAGCACTTCCAAAGTGCTTAGCACCTTATTTGGAGACTAAACAATACCTTTGAAATAAACTATTTTTAACTTTTGTCTTGTACTAAACTGAAAAATAGAGATTAGAAAGAACTTCGGACATCCGACTACAAAAACACTATCCCGCTTCTGTTAGTTTAATCAAAGCAAAAACAGCATAATTAATAATATCTTGATAATTGGCATCTAAACCTTCCGATACTAAAGTTTTTCCTTCGTTATCTTCAATTTGCTTGGTGCGCAATATTTTCATTAAAATCAAATCGGTCAGTGAGCTGATGCGCATATCTCGCCAAGCCTCTCCATAATCATGATTTTTGGCTTTC
The DNA here is from genome assembly GCA_937139495.1 of uncultured Saprospiraceae bacterium. Taxonomy (GTDB): domain Bacteria; phylum Bacteroidota; class Bacteroidia; order Chitinophagales; family Saprospiraceae; genus Aureispira. The sequence continues at coordinate 2,923 of CAKZQC010000018.1, forward strand.
ATCAACTCAAACGTCAAATCGTGGTATTGGTCATACAACTTGCTCACTGCGGCTGTTTCTAGCTCTAGCGGTGCGTCAGTTGGCAATTCCAGCTGGATTTGAGCCATCATGCAGTAATTAATGATACCAATAAACTCACTTTCGATGCCTTCGTCAATTTTGCTACTGCCTTTTTCTTCGATTTCTCGAATCCGTTTGGCTTTAATAAAAATCTGATCCGTCAACGAACTAGGGCGCAAGATACGCCAAGCCGTACCATAATCTTGATTCTTTTTTAGAAATAATGTTTTGCAAATTTTAGTCTGCACTAAGTACTGTTCAAATGTCTTTTTCACGATTAATAAGGCTAATATACATCTTTAAACTAATTGATTAGTTAAAGAAATGATAAATCTATTTTTCTAGGTTCATTTTTTGGGAAACTTGTCTCAAATTCTGCTTACAAGTCTCTGCCAATTCGTTGGCGGTGGTTACCTTTTGTAGCAATTCCGAAAAACTAGTTTCTTTCGATTCTATTTGCTTTACCAAATCTTGCAACTGCTGCAAGCTCTGTTCGTATTGCTGAACATCAGCAGATAAATTATCTTTTGACAAAAAATTTGTATCTTCATTCATAGCGAATAGCGGCTTAATTATTGAAAGTTGTGAGATAATAGGGGCACAAAGTTAAGATAATCGTAGGATTACCAACCCAATTTAAGAACAAAGCCCTACAAAAAAAGAAAAAGTATGAATTTTATTACTGTTCTAGCCTTGCTGCTGTTGAGTACGGCTCTACAAGCACAAACCACCTTCAAGAAGCTAGAGCAACAACCAATTGCTCTAAAATACAAAATACCCACTAATTGGTATATTGGTGGCGTACAATCAACTCGCCAGCAGCCAACCATAAAATCGGCTATGAATGTAGCGACAGACTACAGCCTTTCGATGTATATCGTGGCTGCTCCAAGTACTAGTCATAGCCTACCACAGCTTCAAGCGGTCGAAGTAGGAGGCTACACTTTCGTGCATAAATCAACTACGATTGACACGACCAAAGATACGCCCATCGAATTTCAGCAAGTCATTGCTCACTGGGAGCAAGAGCCACAAACGATGGTACTTCGCTTTTCGGCAACTACGGCGACTAATTGGCACTATGTTGTTTACTTTTGGGGCGAACCCCAAGCCATTATGGATAATGGTAAGCTCCTAGACACAATATTGCAATCCATGCAGTCCGTGCCATAAAATGGGTTTTAGATTTTTTATTTCTAAGTACAGAACAGTAGTATAAAATGGACTATGAAGATCCATATTTGGAATGGCTACAAGCAGCACATGGTAACCACATAGCCAACAAGAAGCAGCAATAACCCTCAAATAACAAACAACAAGAAAGTATTTGCATAAAAAACCTTTTATTAAGTTTTTTTTTATTTAGTTTTATGTATTATTCAATAATTACAAACCATAAAACCAATA
>CAKZQC010000019.1 GCA_937139495.1 uncultured Saprospiraceae bacterium
TCCTGGGGCTGGAGAAGGTCCCAAGGGTTGGGCTGTTCGCCCATTAAAGTGGCACGCGAGCTGGGTTCAGAACGTCGCAAGACAGTTCGGTCTCTATCTGTTGTGGGCGTGGGAATATTGCGAAGATTTGACTCTAGTACGAGAGGACCGAGTTGAACGCACCGCTAGTGTATCTGTTGTTCAGTCCTGAGCATTGCAGAGTAGCTATGTGCGGCATGGATAAGCGCTGAAAGCATCTAAGCGCGAAGCCAACTTCAAGATGAGTATTCCATATCAGGGACGTTAAAGATGATGACGTAGATAGGTTGTAGGTGGAAGCATAGTGATATGTTAGGGAGCCGAGCAATACTAATGACCCGAAAGCTTTCTTTATTTTAAAAAATTAAAATAGTGTGTTGCATTGATGTGATACACGGTCTTTACCGAAAGGCTACTTCTTGTTTATGTATGTTCAAAAAAGAAAGAATAGAAGTTAGATAACTAAATGCGAAGCATTGAAAAGTCAAACGATCTAAAAGAAAAAAGTGGAGACTACGAAAGTAGTGGAAGCAAAGAATAGTAGGTGGCGTTAGCGAAGGGGATACACCTTTATCCATTCCGAACAGAGAAGTTAAGCCCTTTAGCGCCGATGGTACTGCCTTTAGGTGGGAGAGTAGGTCACCGCCTTCTTTTTTATATTTTTTTTTAGAAACGGGAGAGGAACAAAGCGAAGCAAATAGTAAAGGAACAACTATTTAAGATATATAAGAGGGGAACGAATCAACACGATTTGTTCCCCTCTTTTTTTTGTTTTTTTTGAAACTTATTACCATTTATACTTAATGAAAAATTGCAACATGAAAAAAATAGCTTTTTTACTCGTACTTATTTCACTCTCATGGACTGCGTGTACACCAGAATCATTGGATACAGAAGCACCTGTTATTCTTGAAGGCAATATAGTACCACTTCCTACTACAGGTACCATTTGTGGTTCAGTTGAAAATAATGTTATTTACGCAAAAAGTGGTGATAGTATTCGCTTTGGATTGACTGTAAGAGACAATGACTTTCTTTCGCAATATAAATTAGACCTTCACGATGATTTTGATTGTCATGGACATGCTAGAGCAAATACTGCAAAATGGTCAGTGCGTAAAATTGTAGATATTGAATCTAGTGAATACCAAGTGCAAGAAGTATTAGGAGTACCATTAGATGTGACAGCAGGAAATTATCACTGCTCTTTTTCTGCCATTGATGCAGCAGGAAACTCTTCAGGTGAATCTATTATTTATACCTTGTCGATTCTTAACGCACAAGATACTATTGCTCCTTCAGTACAGATGACACAACCTACCAATAGTACAACGGCTATTAACAAAGGAGATACCTTGATGATACAGGGGAATCTAGTAGATAATGCTCGCTTGAGCAATGGACGCTTGGAACTACTGTACCATAGTAGTACTGGAACCGAAAATTCTATCGAGATTATGAATATTGATACAGCAGTGACTACTACCAACTATCCTTTCGAGTTCAAGTACGAAATCCCAAGTACTTGGACTAGTGGAATATATGATTTTGAAATAAAAGCATTTGACGGAGTTGGTAATGCTGCTCCTGTTGCTGAAGTAGAAGTAACGGTTAATTAAAAATTAACGAGATAAATTAGTCAAAAGGTATAATATCCACTGACGCTCTGGTAGCTGCTGTTCTTGCTGAACAGCAGCTATTAGTTTTTTGGTCGCTTGCTGATCATAAAAATTGAGATGAATAACTTTTTGTAAGTACTTAATCAAATTGAGGTAACTCTTTCTTAAGTAACTACTCAGTTCTTTATTTCTACGAATATACACTTTGAAACTATCCAAAAGTGCTTCAAGTGCATCGTAGTTACCTAACTCATAATATATTTTTAGTAGCGTAACCTTTGCATCCATAGTGACAATTCTATCCGTATTGTCTAGCTTATCCAATATAGGCATAGCTCGCTCATACTGCTGTTGGCAGTAATACCATTTAGCTAGATTATAATCGACATAAGTTTGCCGATAGGTTGCAGGTAAGTAGCTGGCGTAATCGTCAATAAATGTTCTGACCCAATCATAATCAGCGGATTTGAGTCCTGTTGCTACTATATTCTTGTATGTAAACCTAGAAATTGCTCCATTTTCTATAAAAATATCTTTATCCAAACCTGATTGAAAGAGTTGGTAAAGTCGTTTCGTGAAATCTTCATTGCCCATGTTCATTTGTTTGATACAAAAATTAATAGCCAATAAGTAGAGCTGCTTTAGTTCTTCTTTTTTGAATATAGACAACTCTGTCACCAACAGCGTTTGCAACTCAAAGAAGGAAACTGTGTCATCATTGCACAAGGCTTTATAACTATAGTAATAGGCAGCGATAACAGGATAGGTGAATAGTTTGTGCTGCTCTACATGTTCTAACAGAACTTCCACTAAATGCAATTGATAGGTATCGCTAAATATATTTTGGTGCGTAAGTGCCGTCACGCAGTACTTCAATTTATTAGCAATATAAAACACATCAAAGCTATCGAGCACTTCTTGCACGTTTTTGCTTTCTAGTCTATTTTTTTCATTGGCAAACAAAAACTGCTCTTGTTGCAGCTCGTATTGCAAGTAGTAAAAGTGGGTGTCTCGATAGGATTTTTTTTCGCGCTGCTTTTTGGTTTGTCGCAGTGTAGATTCAAAGCATTTGTCTAGCTTGCGTTGGCGATATACTTTCAACAATGTTTGTTGTGCGAGTTCCTTTTCTTTTTCCAGCTGTTCGTATATCAAAAAATTGTCAATTATTTTTTGCAAATAGGACATCGTATTCCGTAGCTTTTGTACTCGATATACTTGATTCGGAAAAACTGTCTTAAAAGCCTCTTCTAAGCGATATTGAGTATTGCTGCACAAATAGTCAAACAAGTCCTTAACTTCTTGATGTTGGTTATGGTAGGGAGAATCCACCATCTTTTGTAGTCGATTGCGCTCTACAGCTGATAAAGAACAGAAAATTTCTATTATTTTTGATTTATACATTCTCTATGTTTTTTTGGTATAGACCTTAATTATACTAATAAATTTTAATAAAAGTGGTCTATGAAATGAATATTTGGTACTTGTTTATTCCTAGAGGAAATACAATATTTGTATCGTTAAAGAATTAGAATAGAAATCGAACCTAAAATATAATTGAATTATGAAAAAGACATACCTAATATGGATAATATGGTGTAGCTTATTATTATCAAGCTGGCACGCAAAAGCTTCTCACTTGGCTGGAGCCGAAATCGAATATACTTGTTTGGGACTAGGGTCTTATGAGGTGACATTGGTGTTGTATGCCGACTGTGGTGGCATAGCACAACCATCAACGGCTAGTATTACAGCAACCGAAAATGGCTGCTCCAATAGTAACTTTAATGCTACATTGAGTTTGGTATCCAATACTGAAGTACCGCTCTATTGCGATGCTTCTCTAAGTAGTTGTAATGGAGGTAGCTTATTTGGTGTACGTAAATTGATTTATAAATCAACAATTAATTTTCCACTGTCTAGTACTTGTAGCTGGCGCTTGAGCTATACGAACTGTTGCAGAAACGGTAATACGGCTAATATACAAAACCCTGCGAGTAGCAGTATGTACACCGAATCGTTTATCACGAATGTGAACGATTGCAATTCCTCTCCTACATTTACTAATAATCCAATATTCTTGGGTTGTGTGAATCAACAATATACAGCGAGTCATTCTATTATCGAATCCAATGGAGATTCTATCGTATATGAATTGGCTCAACCGCTAAGTGCGACTGCTACACCAATTTCTTATAATGCTGGATACAGTGTCAGTAATCCCATATTGAGTGGAGGTGGCGTTAATTTTTCTGCCACTACAGGGGAACTCGAGTGTTATCCAAGTAATTCAGAGGGGGCAGCCTTTGATATTGTTGTCAAAGAATACCGCAACGGTAATCTAGTAGGCTCTATTCGCAGAGCGACTCAAATGACGACTACTTTTTGTAGTAGTAATTTTTCTTTTGAGCTGCAAGATGTATCTAGGCTAACAGGAGGTATAGCTACTTCTCAAGGCACTTCTACTGTATTTGATGTTTGCCCTGGAGATTCGCTTACCTTTGAAGCTACTTTTACGGATCCCAATGCAACAGATAGCCTTACCTATGAGTTGGCTATTTCTAGTTTGGAACAATTGTACCCCAGTGCTTTAGTAGTAGTCAACTATCCTAATGCACCTGCGAGCTATGATACTGTTGTACTGTTGGTTTCTATCCCAGCAACTCTTAACGCTAATTTTTCTATTGGCTTGACTGATAATGCTTGTCCTACCCAGAGCCAACAAAGTTTTGGTTTTTATACTCGTCCTGATAGCACTTGCGTGCAAATAGCAGGACGTATAGCAGTAGATGGCAACGCCAACTGTTTGGTAGAGGCAATCGAAACACCTTATCAACAAGCGTTGGTGCGTATCGAAAAACCTGGATTTGTAGCGTATGCTAGTCCTGATGCCAATGGATATTATCAGATGGTAGTCGATTCTGGAATTTATACCGTATCTGTTAGTTCATTCCACCCTTATTGGGCGGCTTGTACTCCATCAGCGACTACTAGCGGAGCTAATACTACAATTGATTTCTCAATAGAATCTTTGGGTACTTGCCCATTGATGTATGTCAATATTGGAGCCCCACGATTGATTAGCTGTCTTTCCAATTATTATGCAGTTGATTACTGCAATCACGGAACCGATACCGCTTATGGAAGTTATATAGAGGTGACATTAGATTCTTTGTTCCTTGTAGATTCTACTACAATTCCTATTGCTAGTCAATCAGGTTTTACCTATACGTTCAATTTAGGAACCGTTGGCATTGGAGATTGTGGCAACTTCAGAATATACGGTACATTAGATACTTTATGTGATACCACCAATCTGGGTGCTAGCTATTGTGCTATGGCTAGAGTTTATCCAGACTCTGCTTGTTTTGCAAACGCTCTTTGGAGTGGCGCAAATCTAGAAGTAGAAGCGACCTGCGATGCCGATTCTGTTGCTTTTCGTATCAATAATACAGGGCTTAGTGCCATGCCAAATACACAGACACTTTGGGTGATTGAAGATAATGTGATTTTCCACTCAGAGCCTTTCAACTTGAATGGTGGAGGAAATACTCCTTGGTACAAGTATTACGCCAACGGTTCTACTTATCGTGTACAAGCAGACCAAGTAGAACACCACCCTTGGCAAAATAAAGTGGCGGCAGTAGTAGAAGGTTGTTTGGCTAGTTCTAGTGCCAACGCAACTGTTACGACAGGTTTAGTCAATACATTACCACTCCATGACGATGCTCCTTGGGTATCTATTGATTGTCAAGTAGCGCTTAATTCTTGGGATCCTAACGAAAAAGTAGCGTTTCCTGAAGGTTATGGAGCGAATCACTTTATAGAAGAGAATACCAATTTGGAATACCGCATTCGCTTTCAGAATACAGGAACAGCTCCAGCTCTTGATGTTGTTATCTTGGATACCCTTTCGGAATACTTGGATCCAGCATCAATACAATTTGGAGCTTACAGCCACGCTTATACTTGGAGAGTGTTGGACAATGCAGTACTAGAGTTTACGTTTGCCAATATCAATTTGATAGATAGCAATGCCAACGAACCAATGTCACATGGTTTTGTAGATTACAAAATAAGCCAACAGCCAAATATACCTTTGGGTACTGTTATCAATAACACAGCTGCTATTTATTTTGATTTGAATCCTGCGGTTATTACCAATACAACATTCCATACCATTGGCGAAAACTTTGTACAAGTACAGGTGACCACCAATAGAAATGAATTGAATCAGAATGAGGCACCACGTGTCAAAGTATATCCGAATCCATTTAGTAGCACGGCTACTTTCGAAATATTGGGTGACCAAGAATACCAACAAATAGACTTGACGGTCTATGATTTGACAGGCAAAGAAGTACAACAAATTAGAGTCAAGAATCAACAACAATTACAATTGCCAAAAGGCAACTTGACACAGGGAGTTTACTTCTTTAAGCTGCAAGGCGATGGAGCTGTTATTGAATCTGGTAAGTTGATCGTCAAATAGTCCTAAATTCCTAGTAGAAAAATCCAAACTATTTTCAAGAGCATTGCCCAGAAGGGTGATGCTCTTTTTTTGTATGGAACGGTAGATGCACAAGGTGGTATCATTTTTAGATAATGTCCAATTTCCATTCAATGATATGAACTATATTTGATACCTTTGGAGGTATAGAAAACAAGACGACCAAAACAACTTATGAAAAAATTATTCTTACTTGATGCTTTTGCATTAATATATCGTGCTCACTTTGCTTTTATTAAGCGTCCGCTTATCAACTCTAAAGGACTGAATGTGTCGGCAATTACAGGTTTTGCCAATTCACTATTGGAGGTACTCCAAAAGGAACACCCAACGCATATTGCTGTTGCTTTTGATTTGCCTACGGCAACTTTTCGACACGGAATGTTTCCTGAATATAAAGCCAATCGTGATGCCCAACCCGAAGATATTAGCATCGCTATTCCGTACATCAAAAAGCTGATCGAAGCTTTTAATATTCCGATAGTCTCTAGTCCGGGGTATGAAGCAGATGATGTCATTGGTACACTAGCCAAGCAAGCCGAAAAAGAAGGTTTTGAAGTATATATGATGACTCCTGATAAGGATTATGCACAGCTGGTGTCCGACAAAGTATTCTTGTACAAGCCTGCCCGTATGGGCAATGGTGTAGCTGTATTGGGTGAAGCCGAAGTACTCGAAAAGTGGCAAATCAAACGTGTCGATCAAGTCATAGATGTACTTGGGCTACAAGGAGATGCGGTCGATAATATTCCAGGGGTACGAGGTATCGGACCCAAAACAGCCGTTAAGTTATTAGCACAATATGATTCTATAGAAGGAATATTGGAACACACACACGAGCTGAAAGGGAAACAAAAAGAACGACTAGAAGAAGGACGAGAAAATGCGTTGATGTCCAAAAAATTGGCAACGATTGATATTCATGTTCCTGTTACGTTTGATGCAGCTACCTACGAAGTAGAGCCTGTGGACAAAGAAAAAGTAACCGAACTTTTTACGGAATTAGAATTTCGTACCTTGCTCAAACGAGTATTGGGCAATAGCCAGCCAAAACAGACCGATTTGTTTGGCAATGCCGTAGCACAGCCTTCTAGTGTGTCGAACACCAAGAGTGGAAAATTCAAAGAAAAAGCACCGAGTATTGTTGATAAAAATATAGAAAATACAGAACATACTTATACGCTGGTGGATACGCCAGCAGGACGTGCGGAATTAGTAGAGCTATTGCGCCAGCAAAAAGTAATTTGTTTCGATACCGAAACGACAGGAATCGACCCAAATGAAGCGGAGTTGGTCGGAATTGCCTTTAGTTGCGAAACGGGCAAAGCGTACTATGTACCAGTGCCCAAAAATCAAGAAGAAGCCAAGGCGATTGTAGCCGAATTTGCAGTTGTAATGCAAAATCCTGCTATCGAAAAAATTGGACAAAATATCAAATACGATATACTGATGTTGCGTTGGTATGGTGTGCAAGTACAAGGCAAACTGTGGGATACCATGATTATGCACTACTTGCTGGAGCCTGACAACAGACACAATCTGACGTACCTTTCAGAAACCTATTTGGGCTATTCGCCCGTAGCGATAGAGTCGTTGATTGGCAAAAAAGGCAAAAATCAGCTAACTATGCGTGATATAGACTTGGATAGAGTCAAAGAATATGCAGGGGAAGATGCCGATTTGACATGGCAACTAAAAGAGATGTTGCAAAAAGAATTTACACCAGAATTGCAACAGCTTTATGACGAAATCGAAGAGCCATTGATTGCAGTGTTGGTCGAAATAGAGTACAATGGATTCAATTTAGATGTACCTTTCTTGGAGGCTTACGCCAAAGAAATGGCTGCCGATATACAAGTGGCGAAAAAGAAAGTATATGAAGCGGCAGGCTTGGATACTTTCAATATTGATTCGCCCAAGCAAATAGGAGAGGTGTTGTTCAATAAATTGGAATTGCCTTATCGCTGGAGAAAAACTAAATCTGGACAGTATTCTACCAACGAAGAAAAACTATCTGAACTAGCAGAAAAACACCAAATCGCACGAGATATATTAGATTATCGCTCGTTGGCAAAATTGCAATCTACCTATGTAGAGGCATTGCCTAGATTGGTCAATCCTAGAACAGGGCGCATACACAGTTCGTTCAATCAAGCTCTGGCGGCTACGGGACGTTTGAGTTCCAATAATCCGAACTTGCAGAATATTCCGATTCGCTCCGAAAAAGGAAAGGCGATACGAAAAGCGTTTATTCCAAAAGATGAAAAGCACATCTTGATAGCAGCGGATTATTCGCAGATAGAATTGCGTTTGGTCGCAGAAATCAGCAAAGATGAAGCAATGTTACAGGCATTCAAGGAGGGGCAAGATATTCACGCTGCTACAGCTGCCAAAATCTATCAAGTGCCGATTGAGGAAGTAGAGAAAAATCAACGTTACAATGCCAAGACGGTCAACTTTAGTATTATTTATGGTGCTGGGGCAACTAATTTATCCAAGAACTTGGGTATCAAAAGAGCCGAAGCACAACAGTTGATTGATCAGTATTTTAATGAATTTAGCGGACTCAAAAACTACATGGATACGGTAGTGGCAGAAGCTAGAGAAAATGGATATGTAACGACACTCAAAGGCAGAAGAAGATATTTGCGAGATATTGATTCTCGCAATGGCATGATTCGCTCGCAAGCTGAACGTACGGCGATTAATACACCCATACAAGGTACGGCAGCCGATATGATTAAGCTCGCTATGATCAAGATTCATTTGGCAATCCAAAAAGCAGGATTAAAAACGCTGATGATTTCGCAAGTACATGATGAGTTGATTTTTGATGTGCCAATCGAAGAGTTGGAGCAAGTCAAAGCAATCATTGACATCAATATGAAAGAAGCCTTGCCAGGGTTGGAAGTTCCGATTTTAGTAGGTATTGATACAGGTCAAAATTGGCTAGAAGCCCATTAAAAATAACCTTGCCTTTAGGCATAAAAATAGCCTTACATCTTGATTGATGTAAGGCTATTTTTTATAGTTTAGAATACAAAGAAAAAGGTTGTTTAATCATTGTTGAGTACCACTTCAGATACTTTGCCCATTCTTATTTTTTTGACAGAACTAATGCCTGCTATATTCTCTTTAGCCACTTGAATTGGGATAGCGATACAGCGTTTTTCCATGTATGCCATCATGCGTTCGATGAGCTCTTGTGTATTGGCATCAAGCTCTGCCACTTCGCTTTTGAATACATTGCCAATAGCGTGATGCTTGATTGCTTTGATTTGTTGTGGCACATCTTTGAGAGCCAATTCTACTTGACGAGCCTTGTAGTGTGCCTTGAAGCTGCTCACTTGTTTGTGAATGATAGCATGTGCTTTAGTCACCTCTTTTTCTCTGAAAGCCAAGTTTTCGTTCACCAATTCTTTCAGACCATCTATTTCGATATAATCCGCATTGAACTGCTGCTCAATAGAAGCTTCAATATTGTTAGGAATTGCCAAATCAATAAGAATTTTTTTGTCTTGATTCTGTATGATTCGATCATAAATAGTTGTCGTGATGACTTCTTCGGTGGCTCCTGTACAAGCGATTAGAATATCAAAACCGCCTTGATAATTAGGCAATTCGTCTAAGGTAGAAGCCTTACAGTTGAGCATGGTTGCCAATTGTTGAGCATTGGAGAGAGTCCGATTAAAAACCGTGAAATTAGTAAATCCATACTTGAGTAGAAACTTGCCAACAAGCGTGTTGGTTTGTCCTGCACCCACAATCAAAAACCGAGCTTCTTTAGGTGGATTTTTGGCTATCAATTGGCGGATAGCCAACGAAACAACTGATACAGGCTTTTCGCCAATACGAGTATTAGAATATACTTTCTTGGCAGTTTCTATTGCCAAACGAATGGCAATACGAATAGAGTCGCCCGTAGTTTTGGCAGCCAAACAACGGTCGTAAGCATTGCGGATTTGACGCAATATTTCTCGTTCGCCAATAACCAGCGAATCGGTAGAGGCGGCTACTTCCAATAGGTGATTGATGGCGTGTTCGCCAATAAAACCTAAAGCAGAAGCGTCTAAATCCAGCTCCAAATTAGGATAAACAATAGTCTGAAATCTGTTGATAAACTGATGATCAAGCAATTGGTCGGTCACACAAAAAAACACAATACGATTGCAGGTAGCCATATACATCAACTCCTCTAGTTGAAGTGCCTTTTTGAGGGCTTGTATTTTGGCAGCAAAAAGAGCAGGCGTATCCAAGTTTGGCAATACAAAGTTGCCAATATTTTTGAGCGGTGTACTCTTGTGAGTAATGGTTAGTATCTTATATCTGCTAAGTGTGTCCATTTAGTTTTTTTCGTCGTATTAATGGCTTGGGTTGCCCTTACTGGTTGCTACAAAAATACGAAGAAAAGACCTGTTTACCTGTCATTTTTATGTCAGTTCACTTCTTGTTCTAGCTTATTTATATTTATTCTAATCAATAGAGGTTGTTACGAATAGATTCGTATGGCAAGAAAAATATCTTTTCCCGATTCCTTTCATAAATGCTCGACTTCATAGCTAAGGCTATGTAATCCACGAGTGGCACTCTTCGCTAGGTGTTCTCTGAACATCTACCCTTTGGGTTCGCTCGTGCGTGTGCGTTTATTTCATGAATCAAAAAAATCTATCTTCTTGACCTCATACAACTCCATTCGCAATAAGCTCTAACTGCTTTGTTTTTGTTAGAAACCCCAGGCATTATCTTTCAGCAACTTGTGTTTGCTACCAATAATATCATAGATACGATATTTTGCCTTGACGGCTGTATTCTTTTTCATACGCCCACCAAAAGAGGGTAGATGAGCGACAGAGGTAGAAAAAAGCAAGCCTTTTTCACCGCCAAATTTTTCTATATCGACATTATCCAAGTCCTCCGGGAACGGCTTATTTTTGCGATTGTAATACAAATCTCCTTCATAGAGATACCATTGTTCTTCTCCTACCAAAAAGCCTTCTCGAAAGACGATGTTAACAGGGATTTGCGTTTGGCTTTTTCCTTGTAATCTTCGTAGTGTTTTTGCCCAGTCTTTGGCATTAACTTCTCTCGCTTTGGGATTTTGGAGAAGTATCTTTTCGGCTCGATACCAGCCATGGTAGAGATTGACCAATTCTTGCTTGTGATACTGCCGATACATACCATTGATTTCTGTTTGGTCAATTTCCTCAAAATCGTACGTAAAGTAGCCCGTGATTCCAATACTTTCTCTACCGCTAGGTAGTTTGTACTGCATCAAAAATAATTGAGCAGCTTGGTTATTCATTGTCACGCGTCCAGTATAGTAGATTTTGACTTCGGTCGGCACTTCGTGATATATGCTCTCTAGGTAGCTGGTAAAATGCGGAATAGCTTCTTTTTTGCTAATCGGTTTTGCTGCCTCTTCGCCTTCTGGCAATTCTATTTTGAGTAGTTTGGATAGGTGTTGATGAATATAGCGGATAAGCGATCCATACAAGATACTTTTGTTTTTTTGATCATAAAAAAACGTCTCAAATGCCTCGTGACTGGGAATATGCTCTTGCCCGTCTTTGAAAAGTTTCCAGCGTTTGGCATCTTCGCCGTCCTTTAGGCTATAAATCTGCTCCATCAATTCTTGATAGACACCAGTGCTACTCATAGCAGCAAAATCGTTAAGTGGTTTTTCGTATTCTCTTCGATAACGGCTAAAAGAATCCAACTCATGGAACGCCTCGGCTACCGCAATAGCGTAATCTGGACGATTGAAGAAAAACTGCCAAACGCCTCCATTATTGGTTTGCCCAATAAAAATATTCATCACCAATACGATTTTTTGTACTCGGGTGAGCTTCTTCCAAATCGCTTGTTCTGTTTTATTGTCAGGATACTGAATGCCTTCAAATGCCAATTGTTGATATTTCCAAAAAGCATCTTCTGTTGTTATTTTTTCATCATTCAGATCTTGCTGTATATTGTCTATTAGTGCTGTATCTACCGTATTGTAATAAGATAATTTGCGAGGGTTTCCGTCTTTGAGATCGTACATGAACAGGTTTTATTTAAAATAAATTGAACAATTGTTTAATAATGGCATTATTATGGCTTTATTTATTGAACAGTCATTTAGTTTATAATAAAAACAAAACCAATCATGAAAAACATAATGTTCAACAACTTCCCTAAAGCTTCCTTTTTGGCAATACTTTTTTTGCTTTGTTTTCAGCCGTATTCTATGCAGGCAGCTATCATTTATACACCTATTCCGAAGCAAATTAAGCATATTAAAAGTAATAATAAATTGACGCAAAGGCTACAAAAAAACTCAAAAAAGCAGCTCAGGAAAAAGATAAAGCAACAAAAAGCAGTTTTTGGAGGAGGTTCCATCATATTTTTGTCTCTACTACTGCTTGTTGCTGGTTTAGTACTAGGAGCAATTTTTGGTTTGCCAGGATTATGGATTACTTGTTTGTGTATTTTGAGTCTCGCTGCTTTGTTGTGTATTGCAATTTATATCTTGATAAGTACTTCTGGCGATTGGTGCTAAGAGCATCACCAAAATAAAGTCAACTATCGTATAAATTTGCTTAAATTGGAGCTTCAAAAATAGAAGGAGTTATGAAAACATACTATGCTTTGGGGCTAATGTCGGGTAGTTCGCTAGATGGATTAGATATTGCTTATTGTCGAATTAACTGGCAAAATAATGCGGTTGTCGATTGGGAAATAATAGAAGCGGCAACGCTACCATTTACCGAACAATGGCAACGTCGATTGAGCCATTTGCCAACACAAAATGCCTTGGTTTTTGCCAAAACACATACGTATTTTGGGCACTATATTGCCACCCTCGTACAAGAATTTGTAGCAGAATATAAGCCCACAAAGATTGATTTTATTGCCTCGCATGGGCATACTATTTTTCATGAGCCCGATAAGCGACTATCTGTGCAGATAGGCGATGGAGCGGCTATTGCTGCCCAAACAGGCTACCAAACGATTACCGACTTTCGGACACAAGATGTCGCACTCAATGGCGAAGGAGCTCCATTGGCTCCACTAGCCGATAAATATCTTTTTGAAGGTTTTGATTTTTATCTCAACATTGGTGGTATCGCCAACCTATCGGCACACCTCAACGGGCATTGGCTGGCACTCGATACAAGTCCTGCCAATCAAATACTTAATACATTGGCAGAGCAAAAAGGGGCGGCTTATGATGACCGAGGTCAATGGGCGAGCCAAGGCAAGGTTTTGCCTGCATTATTGCAACAAGCGGCACAACTCGATTATTATCCCAAACCAGCACCAAAGTCCATCGGAAACGGTTGGGTACAACAGGAAGTGTTGCCTATCTATTTGGCTGCCGAAGGCAGTACAGAAGACAAATTAGCAACCGCTTGTGAGCATACCGCCATCGAAATAGCGAAAAGCATTGCGGCATTGCTACAGCAATATCCAACACCAAAAAAACAATACAAAATGCTATTGTCTGGTGGTGGCGTATTCAACGATTATTTGATAGAAACGATTGATGAGTATTGCAACGAAGTTGCAGACATAAATTTGCAAATACCAAGCCCTCAAATTATTGGATTTAAGGAAGCGGCACTGATGGCTCTTTTGGGCGTGCTACGACTAGAAGAGCAGCCAAATAGTTGGCGTTCGACCACTGGTGCAGACCGTGATACTGTGAATGGAGCGGTCTATGCTGGATATAAATCCTAACTTACCATTAGGCAAAAAAAATAGTGGCTTCCATATCGGAAACCACTACTAACTTTCAAAAACAATCTTATTTTTTAACCAGCTAACGTAAAACGAATTGGCATACGCAAGCGAATCGGAACGTTTCTTTTTCCTTGGCGACCAGGTGTCCAGTTTCCTTTATTTTGAGCCATTTCTTTGACTACACGCAAGGCTTCTTTTCCCATACCAGCACCTGGATCACGTAGTATTTTGAAATCCTTCAATTCGCCCGAAACACCTACCACAAATTCAATAACAGCAATACCTTCCATGCCTGTTTCTCGTGCCATTTGAGGGTATTTGACACGCCCCATGATGTAGCCAAGCATTGCTTTGTCTGCACACATTTTCTTATCGTTGTAGTTATCGTTGCTCATCTCCTGACAGCTCGGAAACATCGGCATTATTTCCGCATAATCAGCAGGAGCTAATATTTCTGGTTTTTCGTCCACAGGTGGGGCGATTACTTTTGGGGCAGGTGGCAACAAGCTGCTAGTACTATTGGGGTCGGTCGCTCCAGTGTAGCCCGTGGGCGTAACATTGACGGCAGGATCTACAATCGGCTCCGTAGGAGTAGGTTCTGGAATCGGTTCTATTGTGATTTCGATTTCCAATCCTTTGACAGGTGGTGGAGGCAGCACAGGCGACGATTTGGGCGGACTAGTCGTAATCGGTACTTCCATATCGATTGGCTCTATAATTTCATTGCTAGCAAATAGCTTCTGCTCTGAAGTGAATTGTGTCCAGCCAAAAATAATCAAAACAATAGCTAAAGCGCTGATGCCGCTAATCAATTTGATATGGCTATTGTGACGATAAAAATCTACTTCTTCATATTTGCGTAGGGTTGGAGTGTTCGAATCGGTGGTGTGTGTGCCTTGTATCGCCACGGTTTTTGATTTCAAGTAGGTTTTGGACAAAGCAATAATCGCTGCTAATGTTGCTGCGACTAATAATAATCCTCCCAAAACTTGACCACCCGAAAGGATAAGCGTTGTATTCATTAATAGCGTGTTCATAATATTCTTGTTTGTAGTAATAAAAAAGGTTGCTTCCCGTAGGGCAATAAAAAGCCCTTAGCCAAAATTGGCTTTCTTCAAAAAAAAATGATAAAAGTGTGGTGGAAAACAAGTGGCTTAGATGTGTTCTTAATGTATTGGTACTAAGCCGTTGTTATTAAAGAAGATGTATCGAATGGTTTTTTTGGTGTGCAGCAGCGTATTTTTTTTGATAAAATTAGAAATCCCCTCCAAAAATAACTTACTTGCTTCACTATTGTTACTAATGACAATAACTCAATACAAGCAGCAACTACCGTGAATCAAAGAACCATACTCGTCCACCACTTTAAGCAATTTCCGAATAGTCAACTTTTGCCCTTGTTATTGGATTGGGTCAGCGAGCTGACCAACCGAATCGAGTCAATAGATAGCTTGGAGGCGACGGTGGTCGAATCGACCAATAGCTTGTCGCTTTATGTCGGGAATGTAGCGGTATTGATACACCAATCAACGGCACGCCAACATGCTCTTCAATTATTGTTGCCAACATCGGTTGCGGCTACGCTCACTTACGTGCAATCGACACAAGTATTGCCGAAGCAAAAAGATAGCTGCCTAGCAGAATTTTATCTTTCCAAAGGCTTGCTAGCCAACGAAAAACTACAAGCGGAATGGTTGGCTACTTGTCAAGTATTGCAGACAGGCAAAGCCACCAAAACAATACTCAAAAATAAAAATAGTTGGCTGTTGTCAGCGGCAACGGACGGCAGTATTCGCCAACAGCTGTTGGCGGAAGTGGGCAAGCTACCCAAATACGAGCAACTGTTGCCTAAGGCACTGCCTTATTTTTTGGAACAGCCAACGATACAAAAAATACAGCAAGCGACGGAATTTTGGTTTACTGCGGCTCAAGAGCTTTTGCAACAATGGCAAACGATAGCAATCGAAGCGGCAGATTATGAGCGATTGCAGGCAGCTTACCAACAATCGGAAGAGCGGTTTGATACCTTTGTTGCTCAACAAAAAGAACAATCCTATTATGATGCCTTGCTGCTAGTCGCCAAATTGATTGCTCACATCGAAGAGAAAGCAACTGCCAAAAAGCAATGGAATACCGTGCCTGACAACCGCACAATTGCACATACAGGCATTCGTCAAAATTTGTGGGTGCAACAGTTACTAATCTATAAAAGAGCAGGCAACAATTTGGCAGCTATTACCACACCAACTATAAAAAACGCCTTGCTTTACTTGCTACACCCAGCCGAGCAAACACCGATTTTTTCGCCAACTCATCAGCAGTTATTAGCCCACCATTTGCTGGATACGCATTACCAGCCAAATACTTTTACGTTACAATTGCGGAGCTTTTTTGATCAGTTTCATATATCGGTTGTTCATGCCGATAATTATACCTATTTATTGCAGCAGTTTTTGTATCACAAGGATAATTTACCGCTCTGGAAATACGATGATGAAGACACCTATCAGGCGGAAGTGATGCACTTGACGGCTGCTGCTGCCGAGCCATTAGCGACCTATGAGCCTATCTCTACTACGGTATTGCCGACGGCAATCAATCAGATATTGTACGGTCCTCCTGGTACAGGAAAGACCATAGAAAGTATGCGTAGAGCAGTGGCTTTGGCAAGTCCTCAAAACAAAGGACAGTACAACGACTTAGCCACAATCCAAACCACTTTTGAAGCCTTGACGGTTACTGGGCAAATTGTGTTTACGACCTTTCATCAGTCGATGTCTTACGAAGATTTTGTAGAGGGCATCAAGCCGATATTGGTCAATGACCAAGTACAATATGAGGTGCAAGATGGCATTGTAAAGCAGTTGGCTGCTCAAGCAATTCAACACCCGAATTTATCGTATGTATTGATTATTGATGAAATCAATAGAGGAAATACTGCTAGTATTTTGGGCGAATTGATTACGCTACTCGAAGCAGATAAGCGATTGGGTATGCCGCATGCTATTACCGTGCAGTTGCCTTATTCTAAGGCGGTCTGGGGGCTTCCGCCCAATATTCATATTGTAGCGACGATGAATACGGCTGACCAAAATATAGAACAACTCGATTTGGCATTGCGCCGACGATTTAGTTTTGTAGAAATTGCTCCTAATACTGCGGTATTGTCACAAGATATAGAAGGTCTCAATATCGCATTGCTACTAGAAACCATCAATACTAGAATAACGATATTGCTTGACCGAAATCATTGTATTGGGCATACTTATTTGTTGCCTGTGCGTACATTGGTTCAATTGCAAGCGGTATTTGAGCATCAACTAATACCTTTGTTGATACAGTATTTTCATGGAGATAAAAGCAAAATAGGATTGGTGTTGGGGCGTGCCTTTGTGCAGCTACAAGACAATGCAAGAGCTATGCTAGCAGATTTTCCGACAACGACTCTAGGGCATTTTGATACCACTGCTGTGTATCATATCGCTCGTTTTCCTGTACCCAAAGAGGCTTATCAAAGCATTTATGAATAGTTAATACTAGCGGTTAATGATTACGAAAGCTTGCGGAAGCATTATAAATGTTGTATTATTGCAACAAAGTCGCAATAATATGAAAAAAAGAAGAAATACGAGCTCACAGACCGCTATTTTGGAGCTATTGGAGCAATCTAAAACCGCCCTCAGTCATGAGCAACTACAAGAACAATTGGCACAAAAAGTAGATAGAGCTACGATCTATCGTGTCCTGAATCGCTTCTGCACCGATGGATTGGTACACAAAATACAAGGCGATGATGGCAAACAATATTTTGCGTTGTGTGAAGGTTGTCAACATGACATAAAGCATCAGCACAATCATTTTCATTTTCGCTGCTTGGACTGTGGCACAGTAGAGTGCTTACAAAACGAAGTCCAGCCAATATTGCCGAAAGGCTATATTTCTCAATCTTTCAATGGTTTGATTTCTGGTCATTGCCAATCGTGCACAACTACAGTCTAAGCTCCTTTTATGTATTTCAGAATAATAAGTATAGTACTGCTTTTGGTGGTTCCTATAGCGGCTCTGTATTCCCAAAACACAACTGCCAAAGGAGTGGTAACCGATGAATATGGCTCAGATGAACTTGGTGGAGCTATCAATAGACATTATTACGAATTGGATTGAGAAATAGATTTTTTGGAGAGGAATAAATATTGCATTGAGTTTGAAAGTACCTTTGGTAATTGGGGACAAATTTTATGTTTTTGAAAAATTTTGTAAGTAAAAAAAAGATGTAGCACGAAAAATGTTCTGTATGTTTTGGATGCTTATTTTTTAATCAAAAAACTAAATAAATGAAATTGACAAAAATTACTATTGGTCTTTTATTGGTACTAACAACAGCTTTTGCTGCTTGTCTGAAAGAAGAGCCTACAAAAATAACAGGGCTGGATTTTTCTATGCTGATTGATGAAAATCCGCCACAAGGAATTAGTTTAGGTCGTCTTGTTGCGACAAGCAATAAAGGAAATTTGACGTACACACTTACGTCTCAATCGCCAGCAGGAGCGTTATTAATTAGCCCCTCTACGGGCGAATTGTCAGTATTGGACAATAGCTATTTTGATTATGAAAAACGTCAAATTATAACTGCTACCGCCGCCGTGATGACCAATGGAGAAGTACTATTGTTGAATATAGTGGTCGCACTCAATGATGTATTTGAACCAGGAGGTGGTACAGGTAGTTCCACGATTACGACTAGCGATTTTTCGTTGAGAATGCCAGAAAATCCCGCACTCGGACAGGCATTAGGTAATGTAAGAGCGACCACGACACAAGGGCAATTGAGCTACAGTTTAGTCAACGCTTCGACCAATGCAGGAGCGTTGAGTATTAATTCTACAACAGGAGCATTAACTGTTGCAGACAACAATGCTTTTGATTTTGAAGAACGAACGTCTGTGATTGCAACAGTGACAGTTGATGATGGAACCAACGCCAAAACACTCAATGTAGTGGTTATTCTTACCGACGTAAAAGCTAATAGTACTAATTTAGGCTATTTGACGAAGGCGTGGAAAACGCAAAGTTTGAATTATGGAGGTGTCAATATCTCTAGTATGGTGCACAGTTGTCGTACTGATGATAGCATGGTCTTTAATACAAATGGCACTTACTTGTATGATGGCGGTGCCCAACTTTGTGGCGGAGCAGATAGCCAAACACAAAAAAGTGGTACTTGGGATTTGGACGAAAATGTACGCTTTATTATTTTCGATAAAGGAACTGCCAATGAACTACGAGTAGATGTAAATTTGTTGACAAGCGGACAGTTTAATTTGTCAGGATATGATGGAGCTATTTCGTTTTCGGGAGAGGCTGTACCACGATAGAAACAGCACTATAAAACATAAGAAAGGGAATTTGCACAATGCAAATTCCCTTTCTTTATTCCGTATGGTTTATATTTTAAACATCATACATACCTTCAATCTCTTTTTTGTATTGCTCTAGCACAACACGTCTTTTGAGTTTCATGGTTGGCGTTAGTTCGCCAGTTTCTACGCTCCAAGGACCTTCGACGAGTACAAATTTTTTGATTTTTTCGATTTTGCTAAACTCTAGATTAACTTTATCCAAAAGGTGTTGGTATTTTTCAATCACTTTTGGGTGTTGCAATATAGCTGTATTGGAATCGCTTGAAATTCCTTTGTTCTGACACCATTCGAGGAGTACATCCATAGCAGGGAGGATAAGAGCCGAAACAAATTTTTTGCCTTCACCAACGACCATAAATTGCTCTATCAAAAACTCCTCTCTAAACTTGCCTTCAATAGGAGCAGGAGCGACATATTTGCCACCAGAAGTTTTGAGCAATTCTTTTTTGCGGTCGGTTATTTTCAAAAATTCGACCTTATTTTTCTTAATCAGCTTTCCCACATCACCAGTTTTGAACCAACCATCTTCCGTAAATTCTTCGGCTGTTTTTTCGGGCATATTGTAGTAACCCATCATTACGTTAGGACCTTTGACCAATATTTCACCAGCATTAGAACCATAAGCCTCTTCATCGACATCAATTTTGACTGTTGTCCCCTTGACAACAGGACCAACGGTACCCAGAAGAGCCAAATTTTTAGCGTACCCACTCACAGCAATAGCGGGCGATGTTTCGGTCATGCCATAACCTTCGCGAACAGGCACACCAATAGCCGAAAAGAATTGAGCCATCTTGAGTGGACAAGCTGCTGCGGCAGTCAAAATGCCTTTGACACGACCGCCAAGTTTTTCTCTTACCTTGCTAAATACAATCTTGTCTGCTATTTTCCACTTAATAGCATTGAGCCCCTTGGGTTCAAAATCAAATTCGTATTGATTGGTCAAGCCTTCTGCCCAGAAGAAAATGCTAGCTTTGAGACCACCTTGGCTATTTGCTCCTGTTACAATTTTTTCATAGATTTTTTCGAGTAATCGAGGTACTGTCGTAAAGAAGTGTGGTTTTATTTCCGTTAGGCTTTCGCCTAATGTATCAACGCCTTGAGGGTAATTGACAACGACGCCTCTTGTCATGTAAGCATACACAACAATCCGTTCAAAAATATGGCAAAGAGGCAAAAAACTCAATGCTTCGTCATGAACAGCCATTGGAATCAGTGGTGCTACTGCATTTAGATTGCTCAATATATTGGCATGCGAAAGCATGACACCTTTTGGATTTCCTGTAGTTCCTGAAGTGTAAATGAGGGTCGCTAAATCATCTGTTTTTATGGTAGCTTTGATGGCCTCAATAGGAGCCGTATCGCCTGTACGGAAAAGTGTTTCCCAATGATAAATAAGATTACCATTAGCATCTTTTTGCCCAGCGTCTTCTTTATCAAAAGTATAAATTGCTTGGAGGTTATTTACTTGTGGTTGAGCGGTTACAACTTTTTCTACCAAATCGCCATGTCCTACGAAACAATATTTGACATCGGCATCATTGAAGATGTAGATATAATCCTTAGGGGAAATCGTAGGGTAAACAGGGACATTTATTGCTCCTATTTGGAGGCTAGCAATATCTAGAATATTCCATTCAGGGCGATTATTATGCGAAATGATAGCAATTTTATCACCTGGTTTGACTCCCAATTCGAGAAGTCCTAAACTCATTTTGTTGGCAGCATCTACTATTTCTTGTGTACTATAACTATAAGTATGTCCCTTTACATGCTTTGCCGAAATACATTTGGGCAAAGGGTTTTTTTTGAGTTGGGATTGGATAATGTCAAATAGTCTTGTGGTTTTCATAGTCTTATGTGTGCTCTGAAATGAAATAGGTTAAAAATCCTTTTTAGTAGAGAATACTCACTGTTTTTGAATATATACAAAAACTATTAGATGGCTAGTTTTTTGACCATGAAGTTTTTTGAAAAGTAGATCAATGGTGCTAGTTTGGTTGTAGCCATAAAAAATGTTAGTGTATGACTACTTAAACAACTTCAAATTACTGGGATTGTTTAAAAGCATGCTTTTAGAGTATGTCTAAATAGAGAAAGAAGGGTACCTAGTGGATTAAATTTTTGTGTAGGGACAAAAAAAATGATAAATCTGCCTTTAGCAAATTTATCATCCTTCATTACTTAGATACGCTCCAAGATTACATAACTATGTTAGATATGATTTTTAGACATTATACATACCTTCAATCTCTTTTTTGTATTGCTCTAGCACAACACGTCTTTTGAGTTTCATGGTTGGCGTTAGTTCGCCAGTTTCTACGCTCCAAGGACCTTCGACGAGTACAAATTTTTTGATTTTTTCGATTTTGCTAAACTCTAGATTAACTTTATCCAAAAGGTGTTGGTATTTTTCAATCACTTTTGGGTGTTGCAATATAGCTGTATTGGAATCGCTTGAAATTCCTTTGTTCTGACACCATTCGAGGAGTACATCCATAGCAGGGAGGATAAGAGCCGAAACAAATTTTTTGCCTTCACCAACGACCATAAATTGCTCTATCAAAAACTCCTCTCTAAACTTGCCTTCAATAGGAGCAGGAGCGACATATTTGCCACCAGAAGTTTTGAGCAATTCTTTTTTGCGGTCGGTTATTTTCAAAAATTCGACCTTATTTTTCTTAATCAGCTTTCCCACATCACCAGTTTTGAACCAACCATCTTCCGTAAATTCTTCGGCTGTTTTTTCGGGCATATTGTAGTAACCCATCATCACGTTAGGACCTTTTACCAATATTTCTCCAGCATTGGGACCATACGCCTCTTCATTGACATCAATTTTGACAGTTGTGTTATCTATCACAGGACCTACCGTGCCAAGCAATGCCAAGTTTTTGGAGTAGCCGCTCACGGCAATAGCAGGCGAGGTTTCGGTCATACCATAACCTTCACGAACAGGCACGCCAATAGCCGAGAAGAATTGAGCCATCTTGCGAGGACAAGCAGCAGCACCTGTCAAAATACCTTTGACACGACCGCCTAATTTTTCTCTTACTTTGCTAAATACGATTTTGTCTGCCAATCCCCATTTGATAGAATTGAAACCTTTAGGCTCAAAATCAAACTCATATTGATTGGTCAAATCTTCCGCCCAGAAGAAAATACTAGCTTTGAGACCGCCTTGAGTTTTTGCTCCCGTTACAATTTTTTCATATACTTTTTCGAGTAGTCGAGGTACTGTCGTGAAGAAGTGTGGTTTTACTTCTGTCAGGCTTTCGCCCAATGTATCGACGCTTTGTGCATAATTGACGCTTACACCCATTTTGATGTAAGCATAAATAACGGTACGCTCAAAAATGTGGCAAAGTGGCAAAAAGCTCAATGCTTCATCACCAACAACCATCGGAATAAGAGGTACTACGGCATCTAGATTGCTCAATATATTGGAATGCGAAAGCATCACCCCTTTAGGATTTCCAGTAGTACCAGAAGTATAAATGAGGGTAGCCAAATCACCTGTTTTGATGGTCGCTTTGAGTGCCTCGATTGGAGCCGTATCACCATTGACAAACAAGGTTTCCCAATGATTAATATCGTTACCATTAGCATCTGTTTGCCCAGCATCTTCTTTATCGAACGTATAGATTGCTTTTAGACTATTCACTTGTGGTTGTGCCTTGACTACTTTTTCGACCAAATCACCATGCCCTACAAAACAATATTTGATGTCTGCATCATTGAAGATGTAGATATAATCTTTAGGTGCAATCGTAGGATAAACAGGAACGTTAATCGCGCCTATTTGCAGAATAGCAATATCCATGATATTCCATTCAGGGCGGTTGTTGTGCGAAATAAGAGCCACTTTATCACCAGGTTTTACACCCAATTTGAGTAGCCCCAAACTCATTTTGTTGGCAGCATCTACTATCTCTTGTGTGCTGTAACTGTAGGTGTGTCCCTTGATATGTTTTGCCGAAATACACTTCTGCAAAGGGTTTTTTTCGAGTTGGTATTGGATAACGTCAAATAGTCTGGTAGTCTTCATAGTTGTATGTATAGTCTTATAAGTTTGTAAAATGGAAGGTTAGTGTATTTGTATCCACCAAAGAACGAGTCGTGTTGGTGCTATAACTAACCCTTGAATATATGCAAAAACTATTGTAGCACAACTTTTTTGTAAACAAAAAGCGACGAAACGCTGTATCTTTTTAGTAAAATTGTATTTTGATAAGGAAATAAAGTACTATCCAAGTACTGTTTGAGCTACTCAGCTCCGCCAAACTAACAAATAATCATCATGCTTGCAGCACTTATCTCTATCCCTTGCATTGTTCTTGGGGTAGCTCTTTTGGCAATATCATACTTAGGTTACATTGATAATAATCTCAAATGGATAAGTGTTATTCCATTGACTATTGGTCTTGCCGTGTTTATTGTCCGTCATGGACTCAATGAATGGTGGTATACCAAACACCCTCCCAAATTGAGCGACAAGGAACGCAATATTTTAGCACGCTTCTTTCCTTATTATTTAGCACTCAACGTGCAGCTCAAAAAGGAATTTGAAGACCGACTGAGTATTTTTCGATTGCAGAAAAATTTCCAGATGCGTTTGCTCGAAAAAATACCGGGTGACCTACAATTGCTAATTTGTGCCACGGGGATACAGATTACGATGGGTATGCCTCGCCGCAAGGAGTTTCTAAAAAACTTGGGCATGATTGTGCTATTCCCTAAAGAGTTCATTACGCCTGATATCAATACGCAATTGCACCACGTAGAAGTCAACAAAGATGTGTTTGACTGCTTGCTGCTGTCTATCAATTTTTTTACGAAAGGATTGGGAGACCCTGAGCATTATTATCACAGTGGGCTGCATGGTATGGCGAAGGCATTCAAGATGGAACAAGGGCTTAGAGATAGCGATGTACCTTATGATGGAGAAGGTGGACAAAAAGAATTATTAATCAAATTGCATTTCTTGCGCGAATTTAAGATTGGCTACCAATTTCAATATACTGGATTGCCTACCATGGAAATTTTTGAAATGGCATCCGAGCACTTTTTTGTTTATCCAGACCGCCTCAAAAAAACACTTCCAGAGGTATATGATTACCTCATGGACGTCTATCATCAAGACCCACTCAACGCCTCCAATCCTGTTGTGCAGGTAGAGTAGATTGTATTATTTTTGTATTGCAATACAGAAAAAAGCAGCTAAAAAGGAAAAGGATTTTAAGCCCACAATGAGCTTAAAATCCTTTTCTATTTCTGAATGAGTCTAGTGGAGCTTATTACTTCAATAATTTGAATAAATACTGACCGTAGCCGCTCTTTTTGAATCGTTCAGCCTGTACGGCTAGTTCATCGGCAGTAATAAATCCTTGGCGATAAGCCACCTCTTCAATACATCCAATTTTGAGTCCTTGACGCTCCTCAATCACCTGTATGAATTGTCCAGCCTGCATCAACGAAGTATGCGTACCAGTATCCAACCAAGCTACACCACGTCCGAGCGGCATTACTTTTAGGCTCTTTTGCTCCAAATAGTGCTTATTGACATCGGTAATTTCATATTCACCTCTAGCACTTGGTTTGAGTCCCTTAGCGATTTCGATAACCGAATTGTCATAAAAATACAAACCTGGAATAGCATAGTTTGACTTTGGCTCTTTTGGTTTCTCTTCAATCGAGTACGCCATATTGTCCTTGTCAAATGCCACAACGCCATAGCGTTCGGGATCAGCTACTTGATAAGCGAATACAATTCCGCCTTCAGGGTTGCTACTTTCTTTGAGCAATTTTTCGAGATTGCTACCATAGAATATATTATCGCCCAAGATAAGCGATACGCTATCGTTGCCGATAAACGACTCGCCCAATACGAAGGCTTGCGCCAATCCATTGGGTTTTTTTTGTTCTTTGTATTGAATATTGCACCCAATCTGAGAACCATCTCCGAGCAACTTGCGGAAATTGGGCAAATCATAAGGCGTAGAAATAATCAATATATCTTTGATACCCGCTGCCATAAGCGTAGAAAGTGGGTAGTAAATCATTGGTTTGTCATAAACGGGCATGAGCTGTTTGCTTACCGCCAATGTCAGTGGATATAAACGGGTACCTAAGCCCCCAGCTAGAATTATTCCTTTCATTATTATTTTTTTCTTAAAAGTAAAAATTTGATTCGCTATGGTATGAGATATGAAGTAACCACACCGCTACCGCCAACAAAAGCATAAGTCAATGTGACTTTTGTCCTAAATAATAGTATTAACTATAAACAAAGTAGTTGAATAAATAACTTTGGTCTAGTAATGTTCTAACAAAAATAGAAAAATTAAGTAAGGCGTTCAAACGCAATAAAACTTATTAATTTTTTTTCTGCTGTGGCAATATCTGTTCCTTCAAATGGTTTAATTAACAACTTCAGTTTATTAAAGTCCATTTTCAAAGGCTCTTTTTTAATCAACTTTGATAGAATAACTGTATTTTTGTAGGAGTAGTTGTTCTCTTGGCTGTTTTTAAGACAAATATTTTTATTTGTAACGAATACAGTATTAAGAGCGTGTCTGAACTTGTACAAATTATCAAAAACTATAATTTTAGAGATGCTCTAACAGAAGTACAATTACCGATTAAATTTTCACGGTTATTTTTATTACAATAATTTTCTACCAATGACTTATAGATTATCTACCTTATTTCTTTTTTGTATGCTTGCTTTTGTGGGGACGGAAGCTGTGGCTCAAAAAACATTACCTTGGAAAAAACGCCTCAAAATGGCAGAAGACTTCAAAAAAAATGGCGATTACTACCAAGCGGCTGTTTTTTATGAAGGCATATACAAAGAAAAACCTGACAAGGATCTATATGTATATGAGGCTGGCAATTGTTACTACTTATTGAGAGATTATGCCAATGCCGTCAAGTGTCTGAACGATGTAAAAGACAAAAATGCAACCTACGAAAAACCAGGCTACAAGTATGCATTAGCACTCAAGCAAACAGGAGATTATACGGCTGCAAAAAAAGCGTTTACTAGCTTTTTGTCTAGTTATATCGATACCGATAAGCCTGCTGTCAAGCAAGCGGTAGAAACAGAAATACAAGGGTGTGATTTTGCACTCAATGCCAAATCGTTTACCAATGATGATGTTAGTATCAGTCATTTAGATGCCAAAATTAACACCAACAAAACAGAATTTGCACCTATTCCATTCAACGACGATGTACTTTACTTTTCGTCCACGATAAGTGGAGTCGCCAAAATATACCGCTCGCAAAAGAGTGGTGACAACTGGAGCAGACCACAAACCCCCAATATATTTGTAGGGAAAATGGAGCGTCCACATTTTGGCAATGGAACATTTACGGAAGATGGCAAACGTTTTTATTTCACACAATGCGACTTGGAAGATGGCAAAGCAAACTGTGCGATTTATGTCATGACAGAATCTGCAGCAGGGTGGTCAGAACCGACTGTTTTGCCTGATTATATCAATGCCGCAGGATTCAATACGACCCACCCACACGTAGTTGTGCAAGGGGATAAAGAAATATTGTACTTTACTTCTGATAGAGAAGGCGGTAGAGGAGGTCTGGATATTTGGTTCTGTACGAAGAATGCCGATGCTAGTTCCAACAATTACACCTTGCCCAAAAACTTGGGTAGAAATATCAATACGATGGGCGATGATATTACGCCTTTTTATGACAAAGCTGAAGGCGTGTTATACTTTAGTTCTAATGGTCGTGTGAGTGCAGGTGGATTAGATGTATTCAAATCTAAAGGCGAAAAACTACAGTGGGAAGTTGCTCAGAATATGGGTTTTCCAATCAACTCAGCAGCCGATGATTTGTATTATACGGTTAGTGCTTCGCATGGTGGCGGTTATTTTGTATCCAATAGAATATTGACACCTCAGAAAGTAGCGACTACAGATGACGATGTATTTTATTATGGCGAACAGAAAATACGAGTAACTATTGGTGGCTTGATTACGGATGCCAACAAACCTGCTGCTGGAGCGCTAGAAGATGTAAACGTTAAACTGTTCTTGGACGACGAATTGGTGCAAGAAAGAATGCTCTCCGATGGTAAGTACAAGTTTACACTTAAACCCAAAAAACAATATACAATAGAGTTTAGCAAGGAGGATTATTTGGTAGCTAGTTTTGATATTGACACTGAAGAGTTTACGGAAAATGAAGACGTGCTAAAAGACGTAGGCTTGGAACAAGAAAAAACTGTGGCAGTAGTAACCGAACCAGAAGAAGAGGACTTGCAGTACATGATTGTGCCAGCAGAATACAACAGCAAAAATAACCCTTTCTTGATGCCCGAATCGCCTATCAATGATATGACAGGCGAAGAGTATGTAGGCGAGTTGCTAGATATGTACAATGATATTATGGAAAATGTAGCAAATCTTTCGCCCACCAAAATGGTCTATTATGATGGAGCAGGTGGGGATTTGATTCCTTATTTTCAAGAAGAAATTGTGGATAATGGAGGGACAGAAGAACCTGTAGATGTAGTAGAGCCAGAAAATGTGGTGGCTGTAGTGCCTAGAGAGTTCAGTACAGAAGAAGCTCCCAAAGGTACTGTATATCGCATACAAGTAGCAGCCGTAAGACGCTACAAAGCCTACAAATATGAGCAGCTAAACGAAGCAGGACAAGAATTTCATGAGAACATAGATGGCGGTATTAAGCGTATCATGGTCGTACCAGTAGAGGTTGCCGAAGACGAAGTTGAAGGTTTCAAATCTAAAGGTGCTGCACTCAACCAATTGGCTTATATTCTCAACAATACTCGTTTTGATAGAGCATTTGTAATCAAATATGTCGATGGCGAACGTGTTGGCGAAGGGTTCAGAGGATTGGACGAAAACGAAGGATTAGACAGCAACGATGGTTCTTCGCTGAAGGAAGAATATAATGGCTATTAGAAAGAATCTCTAATAGAATAAAATTGACACAAAAAAACCTGTTTTCCTACCCGATAGGTAAACAGGTTTTTTTACAAACTTGTAGGATAGCATGAAAAACAAGCGGTTTGTTTTTGGAGTGATTTTGATAGGATTTTTTTTGGTGGAAACGACTACTTTTGCACAAAAAAGTAAGCCATTGCCATGGAAAAAGCGGGCTAAAATGGCACTAGAGTATTACCAAAGTGGTGATTATGCCAACGCTGCACGCACCTACCGAACTGTTTATCAAGATAAGCCCGACAAGCTAGAATACACTTATGAAGCAGGTATGGCTTACCTTGCTTTTCGAGATTATGCCAATGCCGTCAAATCGCTGGCTCCTGTCAAGGATCAGAGCAACCTATATGACAAAGCAGGTTATTATTATGCACTAGCACTCAAACAAAAAGGAAATACAGCTGCCGCCAAAGTAGCTTTTGAAGATTTTTTGGTAGCCTATCAAGGCAGCGACAAAGCACTCTACAAAGATTTGGTAGATAACGAAATAAGAGGCTGCAACTATAGCCTAAAGGCACAAGAATACACCGACCCAACCGTGACGATACAGCATTTGTCTAGTCCCATCAATACCAGCAGAACAGAATTTGCCCCTATTCCATTCAATAATAATGTCCTTTATTTTTCGACAACCAGCAAGGGTGTAGCCAAAATACATCGTTCTCAACGAGATGAAAAAGGCAATTGGTCAAGACCAGAAGTCCCTCAAATATTTGTAGGAAAAATGGAAAAGCCACACTTCGGAAATGGCTCTTTTTCAGACGATGGCAAGCGATTTTATTTTACAGAATGTCAAGTAGATCCAGATCCCTCTTGTGCTATTTATATGATGGAAGAAGCAGATGGCGAATGGGGTAAACCTAAGCCGCTGCCAGACTATATCAATGCTGCTGGAACCAATACCACACACCCTTATTTGGTGACCACCACGAAAGAAGAAATACTGTATTTTTCTTCTACTCGCCCTGGCGGTAGAGGCGGTTTAGACCTTTGGTACACGACTCGATCGCTAGCAGGCGGTAGCTTTACATTGCCCAAAAACCTAGGTAGAAACATCAACACCAAAGGCGACGAAATTAGTCCTTTTTATGATGTACACGAAGGTGTATTGTACTTTAGTTCCAATGGTCGTGTGAGTGCAGGCGGGTTAGATGTATTCCAATCTAAAGGAGCCAAATTAGAATGGGAAATTGCACAAAATATGGGCTTTCCGATCAACTCATTTGCCGACGATTTGTATTATACGATTTCGCCCTCGCATGGAGGAGGTTATTTGGTTTCCAATCGAGCATTTTTGCCCAAACGAACGGCTACAACCGATGATGATATTTTCTACTTTGCACAACAAAAAATAGTAATAGAATGGAATGGAAAAGTAATCGCCAATAGCGAATCCATCGTACCAGCAGTATTGCAAGATGTTAATATCAAACTCTTTGAAATAAACGGTCAAGATGACCAGCAAGTAGCAGAACAGATGTTGGCAGAAGGTATTTTTTCGCTGGAGCTAAATCCCGAAAAATCGTACTTGTTGGTCTGCCATAAAGAAGGCTATCAAGAGGCAACGGTGAGCGTGAAAACGAGTGGGAACTCAGAAGAAATTACAAAAGATTTGATACTCTATCCGATAGAAGTAGTAGTGGTAGAACCCGACTGGGACGCTATAAAATATAGTATCGTTCCTGAGGAATACAATGCCAATGAAGCGGCTTTTGAGTTGCCTAAATCGCCTATTGATGCCGAAGGCAACCCATATCAAGACAATGAATTAATTGTGTACAAAGAACTCAAAGAAATAGCCGAATTGGGGGACGAACACAAGTTGTATTTTGATGCCGAAGGCAATCCACAGCCTTATCGAAAGCCTATAGAAATAGCCATAGTAGCAACAACAGATAGCTCAGGGCAGAACGAAAACCCTACTTTTGGTATTGCAACAGATACACCACCTGCACCTATTGCGTCCACGCTGTATGAGCAGATATATAATGAACAAAAAGTAGCAGAACATGGCGTAGTATATAAAATACAAGTGGCTGCTGTTCGCAAATTTAGAGCGAGTAACTACGAGCCGCTCAAAGAGGTGGGGAATCTGTCGATGGAGAATATCAGTGGCAATATCCGTCGGGTAATGGTGGTCGATGGCTCCTCGAATGGTGAAGAAGGAGAAGGATTCAAATCAAAAGGAAAGGCACTCAATGTCTTGGGATATATTCTTAATAATACGGTTTTTGAGTACGCTTTCGTGATTAAGTATGTAGATGGTAAACGAGTAGGCGAGGGGTTTAGAGGCTGGAATGAAGAGGAAGGACTAGAAACAACACCAGCCACTAAGGATAGCAAGAAAAAATATGGTGGATTTTAGAGGGGACTAATTACAAATAGGCTTTGGAATAGAAGTTGACTTAAATACGCTCTAATCTCTAATACAACTCAAAAAACAAAAAACTATGAAATACATATTCTATATACTAAAAATAACGCTGCTTTGTGCTTTGATTGGTGCGAGTGTGCCGATGATGGCACAATCCAATAAGCAGAAGACCAAGAAGACCCGAAAATCTAAGAAAGGCACTCGCAAAAAAGACTATGCTACGCCCACAGAGGGCAATTTGGCAAACCCCAAGGATTATCAATTCAAGAAAGTAAATGCTCAAAGAGCTAGAGATCGACGCAAGAGAGAGCGCCAGCGTAATCGTCGTCGCAGACGTTAGTCATCTTATCTAAAATAACAAGCCGCTACTGTGTGTTTATTGACATAGTAGCGGCTTGTTTATGATAATGCAATTATATATATATATATATATAATTTATGCTTTTGACTTCCTTGTTGCATTGAGATTAGCGGCATCACGCAAACGCTGCAAAAAGGGCGAAGCAAAGATGAAATCTTGTAGCAAATCATTATCGCTATTCATGACTTCCTTCCGAGTTCCTACCCAAGCCAACTCACCAAAGTGAAGCAAGTTAATCTTGTCGCCGATTTCCATTACCGAGTTCATATCATGTGTATTGATGACTGTAGTAATATTATTTTCTATTGTAATTTTATGGATCAAAGCATCAATTTTCATGGAAGTTGTCGGATCAAGTCCAGAGTTTGGCTCATCACAAAACAGGTACTTAGGATTGAGAATAATAGCACGTGCAATACCGACCCGTTTTTGCATACCACCCGATACTTCCGAAGGATATTTATTGTTGCTACCAGTCAATTCTACACGTTCTAGTGTTTCGTTAACCTTTTTGAGTTTTTCTTTTTGAGTCAATTTCGTGAACATATCTAGTGGAAACTTGACGTTTTCTTCTACGCTCATTGAGTCAAAGAGAGCAGAACCCTGAAAAAGCATACCCATTTGGCTACGGATTTCCTTCATTTGGCGAGGATTGAGTGCCGTAAAGTTAATATCACCATACCAAACTGCCCCACTAGTTGGCTTGATTAAGCCGACCAAAAGTTTGAGCATGACCGTCTTTCCTGCACCTGATTTGCCAATTATTAAGTTGGTTTTTCCTTCCTCAAACACGGTAGAAATACCTTTGAGAACTTCTTGATCACCAAACTGTTTTTTTACATTTTCTATTTTAATCATGGTCTATGTCATTACTAAGGCAATAATATAATCTGCCAAAAGTACTAGAATATTGGCAATTACAACAGCATTGGTACTCGCTTTTCCGAGTTCAATACTACCCCCTGTTACAAAAAATCCTTGATAGCAAGCTACCGAAGTCAATAAGAATGCGAACACAACCGACTTGACTAACATCATCAAGATATTGTGTGTCTCAAAGAACGCTCTTAGTCCCTGCATGAATTCTGCATCCGATACCAGGTTGCCTGCTACACAGGCAATATAGCCACCTGCCATACCAAAGAAGGCAGACAAAATAACTAACATTGGGATTACAAATACCGCCGCAAATATTTTGGGCGCGACCAAATAAGAGACCGTATCCACTCCCATTACTTGTAGGGCGTCAATCTGTTCTTTTTGTCGCATACCACCAAGTTCTGCGGCAATATTGGAGCCTACCTTGCCCGCTAGAGCCAAACAGGTAAACGTGGGCGCTAACTCAATAATCATAATATCTCGAACAATATACCCGATATAATACCGAGGTATAGTCGAAGAACCAAGTTGGTAAGCAAACTGCACGGCAGTTACCGCACCAATAAATATAGAAACTAAGCCGACAATAACTAGGGAGCCAACTCCAATGTCATTCATCTGTCGCATGGTTTCTTTCCAATACATCGAAATTTTTTCGGGACGTCTAAACATGTTCTTAATGAACAACATGTAGCGCCCGAAGTGGAAGAGTACGTTCAAGGTCTTATTTTTTTTTTGTGAATAGCACGACTAGCTGAAAAGCGATTAGTTGCTTCTCGAATGCGCACCAATTGCCGATTGTAGGCAACTTCTATATCAATACAATTTTTGACAAACTATGTTCTGTTATTTCTACCTTATGGCTCTTTCGAGCAATAAAAAAGTAACTTTGAGACAGTCCGTGACTGCAAATTGCAACAAAAAGTACATTTTTTATAAAAAACAACCTTTTTTGTACGAATAGATTATACATTATTACTTGCACAAAATTGTAACAAAGGCAGTAAAGCAGGCTTTTCTGTTTGGTTACTCTTCTCGAACTACTTATATTGTGCTAATAAGCTCTAATGCAGCACCTAAACTATTTGCTCCCACAACCACCCACTACCTAATATATTATGGCAAAGAAAAGATTGATAGAACTAACGGTGCAAAATGCAGCACAAGCCTATCTCAAACAGTATTACAAAATAAAAAAAAATCAGAGTACTATATTTAGCAATATAGAAGAGCGTACCAAACAAGAGTATGGTATGAAACGAGCAGATGGACTGTTGGCGTATAAACTGAGCAAAAAAAAGGCGTATGTGATTTCTATGGAAGCCAAATCGCACAAGACATTGCCAGCACTCCGCCCTTATCGAGTCAATAAGTTGTGGGTCAAAGATGCCATCTGGAAAGGCTTTTTGTTGACAGTGGGCAGTGGTTTGATATTTTTTGTGTGGCGTGGCTCTGGCGGATTAGAGCGTTTTCTGTTGCCCTTGGGGGCATGGCTAGGTATTGCGTTGACACATTTAGCACTCTTCCAAAAAAGTGCGAAATATCAAGAAATGGAAGTAATCCATCAAGTATTTCAGTATCCAGCCAACGAACAATGGCTATCACTTTCCGAAGATTCGTTTGAGATGATCGCTCCTAGCTTACGTATGAACCTGTTCAAGATTTGCAAAGCTAGAGATATAGGCGTGCTGATGGTTGATGCCAAAAAAAACGTGCAGCTCATTCACGCTGCCAAGCCACACCGCAAGTGGGGCAAGGATTATTTGCAGTTTTACCTCAATGAGTACAGTATTCGACAGTTTTTGGGATTGCAATTCAAAATTCCACCTGCTTCTGCAAAAAAGAAAAAGAAGAAAAAAGTTCTCCAGTCTCGTTGGAAATAGCTTCTTGCCCTTTGGGCAATTCTTTGAAAAACTGTTGATTTTTATTTGTGACAATCGTTGATTTTGGAGAGCTTATTTTCAAACAATCAAAGAAAGACGTATTGTTTTGTTGAACCTTTGTTTTTTCTTGTTTCAATTGTAGGTCGCTTAAGTGCATTTTTGTTGAGGTTATGTTGTTGTTATCTTACACAAAGAGGTCTTTTGAGTGCATTTTGATATTTTTGTTGAACAAAAAAATATTTTTTTGAAATTTTGTTTAACGTGCAATTCTTTGTTTATCAGGGTTTTATGTAAAACTGTTCTTTTTTTATTTATTTTGTTTAATAAAAATTTAATTTCGGTTAAACAAAACTTCGATTTGAGTCGTTATAGTAGTGTAATTCAAACAAAACGGATAGGTTGGAGATGCGAAGATTGGCTTTTGGGAAGGTCATAGATCACAACAGAAACTATCATAAAATAAATCAAAGAGTTACTTTAATAATAAAATTATTATTTAATTTTTTGCAAGGCATTGTAGTAGAAGTTATTCTACTACAATGCCTTTTTTTATATTGCCACGTTACTAGATAAGAGTATTATTTTCAGAATCAAACATAATAAGATACGTGGCTTCTTCAATAGATAAACCAACTGTTTATACGCACAAAAAAGCACTTATTGAACTGCACTTAGCAGCGATATTATTTGGAGGTGCAGGCTTGTTTGCCGAATTTATTACGATTAGTGCAGGCGGAATCGTGCTGGGGCGGGCTTTGATAGCAGCGGTGTTTATAGCTGTCGTACATTTTCTTGTGCGACCTATTTTGGTATTGCCCAAAAGCAAAAAAGACCGTATTCAATTTGTAGTACTTGGATTTATTTTAGCCTTGCATTGGGTTAGTTTTTTTGTTTGCATACAAATGACGACCGTGGCGATTGGCGTGTTGACTTTTTCGAGTTTTCCAATATTTACGATACTGTTGGTCGCTCTGATGAACAAACGATTGCCTAGCAATACCAATATATTGCTGTCCTTGGTTGCGTTGTTTGGGATTGGGCTGCTGCTCAATCCTACAGAACTACAAACGTCTAATGTAGTCGGTGTTTTGGTCGGTATTTTTTCGGGTTTTACCTGTGCGATACTGACGATTTATAGTCAACGCCTACTAGAAAATTATAGTGGTGTACAAGTCGCTTTTTACCAAAATGGCATTGCTGCCTTATTCCTTGTTCCTTTTTATAGCTACGATATTATTGCGAATACGACTGGGGTCGAATACCTTTATTTCTTATTTTTAGGAATTGCCCTGACGGCTATAGCACATACATTGTTTATCAATAGTATGGAGCGAGTTAGTCCTCAAACGGCTAGTTTAGTAGCGAGTTTGGAGCCTGTTTATGGCATTGTACTAGCGTGGTTGCTACTGCATCAAGTGCCAACTTGGTCAGTCGTGATTGGTGGCGTATTAATATTAGGTGTTGCTTTTGTGGCATCTATGCCTAGAGAATAAGAGCATGTTTGAAATTATAGTTTTTGATGATTTGTGTCCCGACGTTCGTTGGGATCCGTGATAGGATTTTTCTGTTAGATGAATACAACTAACCCTTTAGGGTAAGTATCCTGTGGATACTTAGTGGAATGGACCACTAGTGGGCTTTTTTTACTTCATAGCCTTAGCTATGGAGTAAAAAAAGGTGAAATATAAGAGGAAAAGACATTTCAAATTGCAAATTAGTATAATTTTAAACATGCTCTAAATACATTTTCGTATTTTGAGCCTATTCGTCCAATCGTCGAAAACAACATTAAGCTATGAAAAGACCAAATTTCTCTAAAATAAATATCAGTCAACCTTCTGATTACCTTACTTATCAGGTAGAAAAACAAAAAACTTGGGAAACCTCGGAGCAGATTCCTGTACAAGAAATCTATACGCCAAAGGATACCAAAGATATTCCGCATTATCAATATACTTCAGGGTTGCCACCTTATATTGGTGGACCTTATGGCGGTATGTACGCCATCCGCCCATGGACAATCCGTCAGTATGCTGGATTTTCGACGGCAGAAGAAAGCAATGCTTTTTATAGACGAAATCTAGCGGCAGGACAAAAAGGCTTGTCGGTAGCCTTTGATTTGGCAACGCACCGAGGATATGATTCAGACCATGAGCGAGTAGAAGGCGACGTTGGCAAAGCAGGCGTAGCGATTGATAGTGTCGAAGATATGAAAATATTGTTCGATAGTATTCCGCTTGACAAAATGTCGGTTTCGATGACGATGAACGGAGCAGTAATTCCGATTATGGCATTTTATATTGTCGCAGCAGAAGAACAAGGAGTGGACAAAGCACTGTTGGCAGGAACGATTCAGAACGATATTCTGAAAGAGTTCATGGTACGAAATACCTATATTTATCCGCCTGCACCTTCCATGAAAATTATTGCGGATATATTTGAATATACTTCGCAGAAAATGCCGAAATTTAATTCGATTTCTATCAGTGGTTATCACATGCACGAAGCAGGAGCTCCTGCCGATATAGAGCTGGCTTACACTTTAGCTGATGGATTGGAATACCTCAAAACAGGTATCGCAGCAGGCTTGAGTGTCGATGATTTTGCTCCACGATTGTCTTTCTTTTGGGGGATAGGAATGAATCACTTCATGGAAATAGCGAAGATGCGAGCAGGGCGAATGTTGTGGGCAAAATTGGTCAAGCAATTTAATCCTAAGAATCCTAAATCGCTCATGTTGCGCACGCACTCGCAGACTTCTGGTTGGAGCTTGACGGAGCAAGATCCGTTCAATAATGTAGCACGTACTTGTATAGAAGGTATGGCGGCTGTATTGGGTGGTACGCAATCGTTGCATACCAATTCGTTTGATGAAGCAATAGCTTTGCCGACTGATTTTTCGGCAGGAATTGCGAGAGATACACAAAAATATTTGCAACAAAATACAGAAATAACGAAGGCGATTGATCCTTGGGCAGGTAGTCATTATGTAGAATACCTGACTGATGAACTTGTCCATAAAGCATGGCAGCACATACAAGAAGTGCAGGAGCTAGGGGGTATGGCAAAAGCCATAGAAACAGGTGTCCCCAAAATGCGTATCGAAGAGGCTGCTGCTAGAAAACAGGCTCGAATTGATAGCGGAAAAGACAAAATAGTAGGCGTCAACCTGTTTAGATTGGAGCAAGAAGACCCGCTCGATATACTAGAAGTAGATAACAAGGCAGTGCGAGAATCGCAAATCAAACGCCTCAAAGAAACGAAAGCGAACCGCAATACAGAAGCGGTTAATCAAGCATTGCAAAACATAAAAGAAGCGGCTGCATCTGGCGAAGGTAATCTATTGTCATTGGCGGTAGCTGCTGCTAGAGCAAGAGCGACTTTGGGGGAGATTTCCGACGCGATGGAAACGGCTTTTGGTCGTTACAAAGCTACTTCTCGTTCTATATCAGGTGTATATTCTAAAGAAATAGCCATGAATGATGATTTCAAAAAAGCACAAGCCTTAGCTGATAAATTTGCCAAACTCGAAGGGCGACGCCCTCGTATTATGGTCGCTAAGTTGGGACAAGATGGACACGATCGTGGAGCAAAAGTAATTGCTACCAGTTTTGCCGATTTGGGCTTTGATGTCGATATTGGACCACTGTTTCAGACACCCAAAGAAGCCGCTCGACAGGCTGCCGAAAATGATGTGCATATCTTGGGCGTATCTTCCTTGGCAGGTGGTCACAAGACCCTAGTACCCAGTATTATTGCCGCTCTAGCAGAATTGGGAAGAGAGGATATTATGGTGGTAGCTGGAGGCGTTATTCCTGCACAAGATTACGACTATTTGTATGAGGCAGGCGTAGCAGGTGTTTTTGGTCCTGGTACGGTTATCGCCAAGGCAGCGAGTTCTATTTTGGAGATATTGGTTAGCTCGGTGGAGTAGGAATATGATTTTATTTGGTAATAATAATTAATATCAATGAAATACTACCACCTTCTATTTCTATCCATTCTCTTCCTCCAATCTTGCTCCAGCGATGCCGACAACTACGCCATCAAGGGTATCGACGTATCGCACTATCAAGGCAGAATTGGTTGGCAAATGGTGGGCTTACAGAACTTGGATTTTGTGTGGATGAAAGCAACGGAAGGGCTGAACTATAAGGATAGTTTGTTTCTGCGAAATTGGGAGCAGTGCCATGATTTTACAGACTTGAAGTGTGGTGCATATCATTTTTTTAGACCACGTGTGAGTGCCAAGTGGCAAGCCCAGAATTTTATCAATCAAGTAGAATTGCAGGCAGGCGATTTGCCACCTGTACTGGATGTCGAAGATTTAGATGGGGTGAGTATGCCACAGTTGATTAACTACATGAGTGTTTGGTTACAGCTTATTGAGGAGCATTATCAGGTGCAACCTATTATTTATACGTACTCTGATTTGTACAATCGGCACTTGCGTGTCGCCTTTCCTAACTATACCTTTTGGTTGGCTCGATACAATCGTCATGCTCCCAGACTCGATAGTCAAGCGGTGTTTTGGCAGTATTCGCAGACGGGCAGCACGATAGGTATTGTAGGCGATGTGGATCAAAATATATTTACGGGAAGTCGGGCAGATTTGGAACGACTTTGTTTGCCCCACAACTAAAAATAGCATACGCCACAAAGTGGCGTATGCTATTTTTAGTTGTGGTTAGCAGGCGTAGGATTACTAAGAACCACTAGTTTCAAAAACAGCTAATGGCGTGCCATCTCCTTTGCTCAGTTTGAGTGTATTGCCTTTGATGGTATAGGTGTCGGCTTGTTTAAACACATCAAAATAAGAACGCTCGTTTACTTTTACGTCGATACAAGCTTTCAAAGTAGCTGCCATATTTTCTTTGAACGAAATGCGGTTTTCTCCTGTCAATTCATATTGAGCATTGAAGTTATTGCAACCCCCAAATCCTGAAAAACTACCATCGCTTCTCAGCATAAAATACTGTGCTTGCTTTTGATTGTCAACCATTTTGACGGCATTGCCATTTAGTTCTTTGAGCGTCCATTGTTTGTTGACTACTGGATTGGTACTCATCTTGCGAAAAACAGCTAAGGGAGCTCTACGCCCCACATTCAGCATGAGTTTATCTTCGTTGATGGTGAAGTTATCGACAGTGTTCAATATTTCTAGTACTTGGGTCTCTAGGTTCATCTCTTGTTCAGGGCAAGCCATGCGAGTCGTTCCTACTTGGTCGAACTGAATTTGGCTACCATTCTCGATGTTATAGTTGCCCATTAGTCTATTGCAGCCTGCAAAACCACTTAGTTTGTTGTTGGTTGTCAAGTCTATATAAACAGGACGATTTGGCATGACGGCACGACCGTTGACCATAGTCAATTCCCACTTTTGAAAAACAGCTGCACTTACCAATGTAGGTGCTTTTTGCTCTTTGTTTACTTCTTCTGTTTCTTTGTTTACTTCTTTTTTGGTGCCACAGCTGAATAAAAATAAAAGTGCCGCAACAAATAAAATTGAATTTTTCATGTTTTGTATTGGTGTTTTGATGTAATAGAAGGCGTTTAAGAATTGACCCAATTAACAAAAAAAATCCTACCCATTTTTCCACAAATTGAATTTTTAAACAACTTCATAATGAAATCTAATAACTTAGGTAACCATTTACTTCTAATAATGTTTTGAGTAGAGGACGAACCTGTCCGAAAACTAAGAATCGCTCAAAGGTGCCCATTTTCCTTTCGTAAAAAAAACATTGTGAAACTTAGGCGAGTTGAATACTAAATAAAAGCTCCAAGCACTGCGGTAAGTCGTGGGATTAGCACACATGATATGATGCGTAGGTGTATCCATCTTGATAATAAGTCTAGCTGATGGATGACGCTCGGCGACAGTAGTCTCGATGGTACCTTTATAAGTATCTACTATTTTTTCTTGCTCCATGACATAAAAATAAATAGAGTCATTTTCTTTGATTTCGAACCAAAAATGATTGTATTGCCAGTCAGTTTGTTCTCCTTTGAAATAAGCTCTATTAATGACATATTCGCCAACATAATCGGCTTTGTCCAGCTTCTTTTTTGAAGTCAACCAATTGATACCGCTTATTAGCAAAATGAACCCTAACAGAGCCAGCCAAACAAAACCAATCGTTTTGCCTACAGCTGCTTCTTGATGGAATAGCCAATAAATCAATGCAGCTAGTGTACCTACTAGAACAATGGGAAGAACAAATAAATTGAATCCAAAGCCCATTTTTTGTGGTTTTTTGGTGGAATACTAGGCACTATAATTTGTGCTGTTTTAGTCTGACAAATTCGAGTCCTCCTCAGTAGAGCTGAGAGGTTTTAGGGGGGGCTCGAACGCATCACCAAACCAACCGCTACGACGGCTCAGAGTACCCTCTTTGACCATATACTTCGTAAAATCAGGATAGAAATGGCTTACTGAAAAACGGCGATAGACATCGTACAACTCTATAGTTTGCCCACCTTCAAAATAAAAGGAAAGATTGGAGATAGTGGCCCCTTCGTTTAGTTGTTGACTAGGAGTATTTTGGGCTACT
The DNA here is from genome assembly GCA_937139495.1 of uncultured Saprospiraceae bacterium. Classification (GTDB taxonomy): domain Bacteria; phylum Bacteroidota; class Bacteroidia; order Chitinophagales; family Saprospiraceae; genus Aureispira. The sequence goes on from CAKZQC010000019.1 coordinate 40,337, forward strand.
CGATCCAAAATAGCTTTATCATTAGCTTGTCTAGCAGTTAGGTATTCGACTAACGAAACGGTATTGTTTACCATCGACTCATTGATGAATTGTGCTGTTCGGGAGGTGGTCTCTGCTGTGACTTGTAGCGTAACAGTCGTGATTGTTTCGTGTGGTCCCATGGAGGGATTCGTGTGTTGTAAAGAGATGGATTTAATTTTCATATAGTTGGGGCTTTTAGAAAAATTAGTAGAATAATAACCTCTATTTGTTAGACGGTTTCCGAAAGGTAAACTTATTCCTTATGTTTTTATAAATATATACCAAAAATATGATTGAAAGAGTGCAGACTTTTTCAAAAAAGAACTCGTAAAAGTCAATTGACTTTGTTGTTTTAGTTACAATTCTTCTCTAGCACCTACTGCTATACAAAGCAGCTTATACAATTGTACCGTATCGGGCATGCCCATCTCGGCATCTAGACCATCGTAATGGTCTTCGAGTTGATTATATTTAGCGTCCATTTCTTTTTCGATCAAGAATGGCTCCAAGGCACGCTCTATAATATCGCAGAGCTTATGAATACTGAGCGACTGAAGCGACCCCATCAGACCAATTATTGTATAATAGACATCAGCACACATTGATATACTCAAATCAAAACAACTTTCCAACTCTTGTTTGAATTGGTAGAGTTCGGTTACTTTTTGGGTCTCGTCATAAAGGTCAGGGAAGTGATCCGCTTGTGTCACTAGTTGCTGACAACGATAAACCACTGTTTGGACAAATGGCTCAGGCTTGTATTCAAAGTTTTGAGGTAAAGGCGGTAACTCTTCTAGTTTGTGGCTATTGTTAGCCAAGTATTCGGCTGCTTTGCGATACAGCTCGGCATCTTCTGCCGAAATAGATTCTTGGAGTTTGTCGTCGGCAGACAAAAGAGACTGAATATTCATGACTTCTACTTGCATCAGCTGCAACTCTTCTCGACTCATATTGTCAAAATTGCCTAATTGCTTGATGTCCTCAATACTCTTTTTGAATGCTGCTTGACTGTCGTGCGAAGCTTGGGCATCGTTGATGTACGCCAACCAATCTTGGAGAACGTAAATTTTGTCATAATCGCCTACAAAACGAGAATAACTAAAATCCTTGAGTAGCTTGAAACAACGAATATAATAGTTCTGGAGATAATAATAGCTATTGGAACCACTTGCCAAAAATTCAGGCACCACCTTCTGCAATTCGTAATATTCTCTACGAGAATCTGGCAAATCTACATGATCGACCATACACTTACCTACCGCAGCAGCTGACTCAATATCCGCTCGGTTGTTTTTCTCAAATTGTATCAACTTAGTGACGTTGAGGTATTGAGTTTGATAAGGCTCTTCCAGCCAAAGACCATTGTCGTCAACCATGCTTTGGTAGCGCAGACAATGTTGTAAAACGAGCTGAAATTGATTGTAAAAATCCATGTGTATAGGAGTCTAGTGAGAAAGGTCTTGATTTAGGCAGAAAGATACAAATAAAATATCAATTTTTAAAGTCCTATTTGAAAATGCCTTTAATTAGCAATAGCAAACACTACAAAAAAAAGCAGCAAGCTTTCCTATCGAAATAGAAAAACTTGCTGCTCGTCATTGGATCTATTAGTTTATTCTAAATAGATAATCCGTTGATATTTATTTATTTTTTTTCTTCATGTCGGAAGCCATCGTAGCAATATCCACTACAAAAGCACCATTCATGGACTTGTATTTTTTCTTCAAGCTAGCAGCATAACTTTCTGCTTGTGCTTTAGTTTTCATTGGTCCGAGTATGATTTTGTAGTACGGCTTGCCGTTTAGATCATCTACAAATACAGCTGCTCCATCAAACCAGTGTTCTTGCAATACTGCCAATTGGTTCAATACGGCTTGATAGTCCGTATAGCCCATAGTTTGTACGCCATAACCTGTTGTTTCCAATTGCAATACTTGCATTTTGTAGTATCCGCCAGCAGTCATGTTTTTGGCTTCCTCTAACATATCATCTGTTTTCTTAGCAGAAGTAGTCACATCAGACGATTTTGCATTTTTGCTAGACAAAGCAGCAATATCCACTACAAACGCATTTTTGATATCGTAGTTCTTTTTGATACTAGCACTGTAGCTTTCTGCTTCTGCCTTGGTTGGCATTGGTCCTAATATGATTTTATAATATGGTTTGCCGTTTAGTTCATCTACAAAAACAGTAGCGCCCTTGAACCAGCTTTTCTGAATCGCCAACAATTGTTGCGTAACAGACTCATAGTCTGTGTAACCAGCAATCTGTACACCGAAGCCTTTAGGAGCCAATTTGAGTACTTGCATTTTGTAGAAACCACCTGTTTTGATGTCTCTCGCATCTACTACTACATTGGTTTTCTTAGGAGCAGGTGTTGCTTTCTTGACAACAGGGTCTGCTTTCTTTGCAGTTGGTCGTTGTAGTGGTTTGGTGGCTACCTTTGGCTCTTCTTTTTTGGTAGGAGCAGGAGTAGTCTTAACAACAGCTTTTTCGATTGGTTGGGCTGCTTCTTTTACTTCTACTTTAGGAGTAGGCGTTATTACTTTTACTGTTGGCTCATTGGTTACGATTTTTTCTACCACTTTAGGCGCAACTGCTGTTGGTTCTGAAGTAGCATTAGTAGCGTCTCTGTCTGCAATAGACAATACAACAGGAATACTTTGTTGCTTGCTAGCACCCAATAAGTCAGCTGCTTTGCGAGACAGTTCTATAATATCACCTGCCGTAAAAGGTCCTCTGTCGTTGACTTCTACAATTACATATTTGCCATTGGCTGGGTTGTCCACGCGTACCATTGTGCCAAACGGAAGACTCTTGTGCGCTGCCGTCAATTTATTTTTGTCATACAGTGCTCCACTTACGGTCTTACGACCGTGAAAATTATCTGCATAAAATTTTGCAGAACCTTTCTCCGTCGGTGGAGGGGTAGCCAACGCTAGTTGACTAGTCAATAATAATAAAGCAAAAAATTGAATTAATCCTTTCATTTGTTTTTGTTTTTTTGATTGAAATGAATACGAGAAACGGTTCTAAATTAATTAAAAATGTGTCTAAATCTAGAATACGGCTTTCCCTTCAAGTTTAAAAATAGTATTTTTACCTAAATCTGCTTTAATAATAAGAATAGTAGTGCATAAATTGTTTTGAAAATCAACTTAATTCAATTTCTCTACAAAAAAAAATAATTCAACAATGAAAAAAATAACACTACTTGCTAGTTTATTGCTACTACTCAACGGCTATTTGTCGGCTCAAAATACCCGACTGATTACTAATATTCCTGCGGACTTGAACGAAAATTCAGGTATGTGGATTGATAACAATCAACAAATTTGGCTGCATAATGATGGCGGTGATTCGGCTAAGTTATATACCTTGGACACTTTCGGAACAATACAAAAGACAGTAATCGTAACGAATGCCGCCAACTTTGATTGGGAAGATATTACACACGATGCACAAGGCAACTTGTATATCGGTGATTTTGGCAACAATAATAACAACCGCCAGAACTTACGTATTTACAAAATATCTAATCCAAATACGATTGTGGGGAGAACCACTACCGCTACCGAAATTAAGTTTTTCTATCCTGAACAAACGGCTTTTCCTGCTCCTGACGCCGACAAAAATTACGATGCAGAGGCATTAATTTATCACAATGATTCCTTGTATATTTTCACGAAAGACCGCACTAGTCCACACGAAGGTTACACTAGATTGTATCAATTGCCAACAGACACGGGAACGCACGCTGCCATTTTGTTAGATAGTTTCTTGACAGGTCAAAGCAATTTTGTGTTTGAGATAACAGGAGCGGCTAGTTCTCCCAACGGGCAGCAGATTGCCTTGATTAATGCCAATACCATTTGGGTTTTTTCCGATTTTGTAGGCAGTGATTTTTTTGGCGGTACGGCTCAAACCTATCCATTAGGCTCGACTACTCAAAAAGAAGCCTTGGATTTCCTAGATGACAGTACCATTTATTTTAGCAATGAAAATAGCTTCTTGGGTACACCCAAACTCTTCGAACTAAAATTGCCCAATCCGACTATTACCAATCTAGTACAGACAAAAAATGTTGTACAAAAGATGCAGGTGTTTCCCAATCCAGCAAAAGCGAAAATCAACCTCCAATTAACAGTTTCGCAAGCACAAAAACTAAAAATCAACCTCGTAGATGCCACAGGCAAAAAAGTACAAACGTTCACCAAAGAATGTTTCACAGCAGGAGAACACCAAATGGAATTAGACTTGAAAAGTATTCCAACAGGAGCGTATTATTTGCAGGTCGTGACAGGTAGGTACAAGACGGTGCAGCGTGTTGTTATTGTAGAGTAGGGCAATAACAAAAAAATCCTTCCTTCTGCCATGGCAGAAGGAAGGATTTTTAATTATTTCGTCCAAGATAATCTAGATTTATTCGCCATATTCAGGAATACCATCATCTTCAGGAGCTGTTTCTTGCTTTTTGTCGTTCTTCTTTGGTTTTGTTTCCACAGGAGCTTCTACTTTTACAAATATTCTATCTTGACCTATATATTCAGGAGATTGTACCGATAATATTTTGAGTGGCTTACCACTAGTCGTACGCATAGCGTGTGCCGTACCGGGAGGAATGACGATATGATCGCCAGCCTTGGCTTTGATCGTTTCACCAGCCAAATAAAATTCGCAAGTACCTTCTAGGACAGTTACTACTTCGGTGTGGTACTCGTGCAAGTGGTGGCGGACATTCTTTTTGACCAATATGATAAAAGAGCTGCTATTTTCGTCGGTATAAACAGGAATTACCTTGACGTTTTCGTAAGGTTCTTTGGCGTCGATTGTCTTAGCTTCTTTGATATTGATTTGGGCTGTTAGGCTATTGGCAGTAGCCAATAGTAGCAAAATAGCGAATAGATGTTTCATAGGTACGTTTATTTTAGTAATTTCGATTCAAATAAAAGAAACCCCAGTTTGGGGGGTGGAATCACAAAATTAATAAAATAAAACAACACGATTGTTTTTTAACGACAGCAAATGCAACTAACTACACTAGATTGGATAATTATTATTGGCTTTTTGGTCATTATAGTAGGAGTGGGCATCTCCTATACTCGAAGTGCTTCCAAGAATTTGGAGAGCTTTTTTTTGGGGGGGCGGAATATGCCTTGGCTCTTGGCTGGCGTTTCGATGGTGGCTACGACTTTTGCTGCGGACACGCCATTGGCTGTAGCCGAAATTGTGAGTAAAAATGGTATAGCAGGCAACTGGCTCTGGTGGAATTTTTTGGCAGGTGGTATGCTCACGACTTTCTTTTTTGCTCGCTTGTGGCAACGCTCAGGCGTATTGACGGAAGTCGAATTTATAGAAGTACGTTATGCAGGCAAACCTGCTCAGTTTTTACGGGGTTTCAAGGCGGTTTATTTAGGTCTGTTGATGAATGCCGTCGTGATTGCGTGGGTCAATGTGGCATTGCAATCTTTGTTGGTCGTATTCTTTGGGTTATCTGCTTCCGAAGCACTATTTTATACAGGCTGCACGATGGTTTTGGCAGCCGTGTATTCTTCTTTTTCTGGACTAATAGGCGTAGCCGTAACCGATGCCATACAGTTTTGTGTGGCAATGATTGGTTGTATTGCCTTGGCGTATTTTGTGACGCAGTCGGCAGAGGTGGGCGGTATCGCCAATATGAAAGAAACTATCTTAGCACAAGACAAAGATTTGCTCAATTTTTTGCCTTCTTTCGATACCTCTAGCAATGTTGGGACGACATTAGGGTTGGGAATGGTCGGCTTTTTGGCACATGCAGGCTTTATCTGGTGGTCTTGCTGGTATCCAGGGGCAGAACCAGGAGGAGGAGGTTATATTGCTCAGCGCATGATGAGTACTCGCTCCGACAAAGATGCTGTTTATGCGACCTTATTTTTCCAAATAGCCCACTATTGTATCCGCCCTTGGGCGTGGATAATTGTAGGTTTGGCAGCAGTGGTACTTTATCCAGATATAGTAGCAGGCGACGAAAAATTGGGCTATGTATATGCCATGCGCGATTATTTGCCCGCAGGCTGGCGAGGATTGTTACTAGTCGCCTTTTTGGCGGCTTATATGAGTACTATTTCTACACAACTCAACTGGGGGGCAGGTTATTTGGTCAACGATGTTTACAAACGTTTTATCGCTCGCAATGAGTCGGACAAGCACTATGTGTGGGCTTCCAAAATAAGCACTATTTTGCTCATGATTGTCGGACTTTGGGTCACGACATTTTTGGATTCTATTTCGGATGCGTGGAAATTTGTGATGCAAGCAGGGGCAGGTCTTGGACTTGTACTCATCTTGCGTTGGTATTGGTGGCGTATCAATGCGTGGAGCGAAATTGCAGCTACGGCTACGCCTTTTGTCGTAACGCCATTTATGTATTGGTATCAAGTAGATGATGCTGTAGCATTGATTGGTACTACTTTGATTACTACTGTTGTTTGGTTGGTGGTCACTTTTTTGACCAAACCTACGCCCTTTAGTACATTGGCTCCCTTCTGGAAAAAAGTGCACCAATTTGAGTTAGATGTCAATCAACCGAACCAGATTTTTAATCGACAGTTTGGTTATTTGGGTGCTTGTTGGGGCTTTGGATTATTGATGACGTATAGCATTTTGTTTTTTACAGGCAAATTGATTTTGCAAGAATATGCTACCGCAGGTATATTGGGTGCTACGGCTCTTGTTGGCTTTTTGGGCTTGCAGTATTTTATGAATAAAGCTGGGCTAATAAAAGACGAAAAATAGGAAACAGAATGGACGATATTTTAGATGACAAAGATAGTACGGACTAAATTTAGGACGACACAAAAAGACAAAAAAAATCGGCAGCGAAAATTAATTCGTTGCCGATTTTTTGATTGAAAATCAACTTGAGAATTAAGCATAAGCTTAATCCGCTTGCTTCATGATTTTTTCGGTTGCCATAATTTTGCCATCAAGCTGAAGTACTTGTACGACATAAGCACCTGCAGGATAGCTTGCCAAATCTAGTGCAATACTATTGATACCTTTAGTCGTTGCATAAACATTCGTTTGTAATACTTGACCCAAAGCATTGGTTACTTGGATAGTAATATCTTGTGTAGCAATACTATTGAATTGGTAGGTTACTTTGTCGGTAGTCGGATTCGGATAGAAGACATAATCTCCACCCTTGGCAGCTACTTCGATCGCAATCGTGCTAGAATATTCGATACTACCATCAAAATCAACCTGTACCAAACGGTAATAATTGACACCCAATAATGGTGCAGCATCTACGTAGTCATAATATTGACTGTTAGTTGTAGTTCCAGCACCTTGTATAGTCGCAATCGTTTCAAATGCAGTACTCGCATTGCTCGTGCGTTGTAGCAAGAAGTGCGAATTATTGGTTTCGGAAGAAGTCGCCCAATGCAAGAAGTTTTTATTTTTTTGATGTTCGCCATCAAAATTAACTAACTCAACAGGCAAGCTGCTACGAGGTACAACGGTTACTTCACCTGTACCGCCAGAGAAGCTAGTAACGCCAGACATCGTAGCGTAATTAATACTACCTACATTGCCACTCGTGGCAGTCAACTCTACACCACCTACACCATAGCTAGGAGCAGTATAAGCCGTTCCTACATTTTTGAACCAAACAAAACCATTTGGATTCGGACTTTTGTAAGTATAACCACAAGCAGGATAAGCTGCAATATGAGCTGCGGCAGCAGCTTCAATGGCTATTTTTTCAGCAATCGGGAAGTAGTAACGTACCTCATACGGAGGGTTGAGCGTTCCTACAAAGTCCAGATTCCAACTACGTGGCATCTCAAAACGCTGTTCCCCTGGGGTCAAGTTGCTAAATGCACATGAAGTCGGGAGGAAAGGACCTTGATTTTGTTGATAAGAAGTACCATTGTTGCTAATGGTCGCAGTTGGAGTGCCTACGGCACCACTCATATCTCCTCTCACCGAAAGAACAATATCATCATTGGCATCAAAGAAATGATTCCAACCCGCATTGTCCGTACAGAAGCCAACAGAAGCGGTATTGCCAATAGGAGCATAAATATAATCTTTGATAGTAATAGTGGTAGTTCTGTCACCAGTAGTATTGCAAGTACCTTCTCTACGAGCATAATAAGTCGTGGTCGTACTTGGAGAAACAGCAATACTATTGCCTGTACCAACTAAGGTACCGGTACCATTGGCACCTGTGTACCATCTAGTGATGGCTCCTGTACCTGCGGTACCACCAGAAGCGGTTAGTGTATGGGTGATGTTCGGACATTGTTTACCACTAATACCTACAATATTAGGTGTAGTAGAAAGTGTATTAACATTGACCGTAGCGGTAGTGCCTAAGCCAGTGGTACGAACACAGCCTTTGTTATCCTCTATACGACTCAATGTGTAGGTAGTATTGATAATAGGGCTGACGGATAAATTGGTATTAGTCGGAATATTGTTTCTAACAGTGCCATTGTAAGTAATATCCCAAGGGCTACTTCCTGCCGTTCCATTGAATACAATATTGGTACTAGAGCCAGCACAAACACTAGGAGTACCCACCAAGTTGCCATTTGGTAATGGATTGACCAAGTAGGTAGCACTTTGCGTGTATTTAATAAATCCACAACCATCTATAACGCGTCTACGGTAATGTCTAGTTTGTGTTAAGTTGGCAGGCGGATCGTAGCTTATGCCAGTAGCACCACTGATATTAGACCAAGTGCTCAAATTAGGGCTTTGTTGCCATTGATAGGTAAGTGTAGCAGAATAAGCAGAAGCTGCTGCGGTGCTAGCAATATTGGCAGGATTACCACCCGTACAAATTTCACGTGTCGTATTGTTGATACTACCTGGAATAAGGTCTGTTGAAGTAGCACTAGCAAAAGAAATTTGATCAACAAAACCTCTATCTTCACCACTACTCCCGGAACCGTCTTTGACATAACGCCACTCTACTATATTACTACGGTTGCGGTCTAAGGTGATGGTCTTAGTTGCCCAGTTTCTTATTCCTGAAATTCTATCTTTGCGTACGCCATTGACATATACTTCCAGCCAATCAGAATTGGTTTGAGAGGACGTTTTCCATAGAAAAGTAACACTCCTTTTGCAATCAACTGTTGTACGAAACGAAGAGGTTTGATTATTAGTAATCGTTCCAGACGTAGCACAGTCGGCGCCTACGTTCGCCCAGCTTCCTCTAGAACCCCAAAAACCTCGATTACCACCTGTACTCAAGGTACTTGCAGTGTATTCGGTTGCAGCAGAAAGTGTAGTAGTGCTGTAACGATACTGATAAAAGGTACGCATATTGCCTTCTCCACTGCCACAGGTTGGACTTGTAATACTTGTGTATTGATATTCGAGTGGATTCGTGAAGTTGTAATAACAAGTACGTTGCGTACGGCAATCATCATTGTTTAAGAAGGTACCTGTACGATAATCGCACCGACCACCATTGTCGTCTTCCCAACTATCTATCCTCGCGCGTAGTTGAGTGGCTGTACTATTGGTTCTGTTTCGTGTAGCATAACTGCCATATTGTGTGACGGCACCATTGTTATTTCTTTGGATGCATCCAGAAGATGTTTCTGCTGTCACGATATTATCTGACAGATAGCCGTACCAAGTATATTCTTCTGTTCCGCTCTCGTTACAATTCCCATAGAATTGTGTTATTCGGGAATTGTAATCCACGTTTTGAGTGAAAGCTGTGATACTCCAGCTCATTAATAATAGTGTAAATAATAGTCTCATATTGTATAATAGTTTTAATTAAATTAGATGTAAATAATACGAAGTAGATGAAAACGTATTTGTTACATTTGTAAATATACTAAATTATATCAGATAGTTTAGTGTGATTTTATACGATAATAATAAAGACTATTTCATTGATAAATGAAATAGTCAGGTTTTAAACTAGTGTAAATTAAGTGATTAAAGCACTTTTTTTAAAAAAAAATCTGTTACCAGCTAGGTTTTTAGTTAGAAAAAAGACAAAAAAATCGGCAGCAAAAATTAATTCGTTGCATTCATCTAACAGAAAAATCCTATCAGGAATCCCAACAAACGTCGGGACATAAATTATCAAAAACTATAATTTCAGATATGCTCTTAGTGAATATAGTACGAAAAAACATATTTTTCGCCTATACAAATATACTAAATGCTATCAAATAGTTTACTATTAATGCACACCAAAGTTACACTTCTAGCAAAGTATTAACGAAATAATTTTTCTCATCTACAAAGTGTTGTTTGAGTGCAAAACCTGTATCCTGAGCGAGTTGCTCAATTTGGGATAGCGTATATTTTTTGGCAACTTCGGTATGAATAGATTCCCACTGCTCAAATTGTACTTCCATATCCAGCTGCTCAATACGTACGGTCTGTTGTTTTTGACTGACCAAATGACTCATTACTTCCCCTGTTTGCGGATTGTAATAAGGATAATAGCGAAAATAATTAGGCTTGAAATTGCCACCCAACTCTTGATTGATGCGGTGCAATAAATTGAGATTGAAAGCGGCAGTGGTTCCTTTGGTATCCAGATAAGCCTGATAAATAATTTCTGGACGCTTTTTGAGGTCAAAACCGACCAGTATCAAATCGCCCTTGTGGAGCGAAGCTCGCAATTGCTGTAAGAAAGGCTGTATCTGTTCTGCTGGCAGATTGCCAATATTAGAACCCAAAAACAACACTACTTTTCTATCTTTGGATCCATTGGTTTGGAGTTGTTCTAGTGCGTCCCAATAATCCATATTGAGTGCCTGATAACGCAAGGTAGGAAACGCTGCATCTAGACTCTCTGACAAGGCAGAAAGGGTAGAAGGGGCAATATCAATAGGCGTGTACTCAAAGGCAGCTCCTTTCTTTAGGAAATGATCTAATAGAATTTTGGTTTTGGAGCCATCACCTGCCCCTAAATCAATCAGATTGAACGGCTGTTGTGCCGCTCCAAAGTATTGCAACAATACTTCTTTTTGTTTGGTGAGCGTGTCTATTTCGCAATCATTGAGGTAATATTCAGGCAATTGCATGATTTGGTGATAGAGCCAATTGCCTCTTTCGTTGTAGAAATAGGTAGATGGAAGTGATTTTTTGGCTTGTTGCAATCCTGTTTTGACCGCTTCTGCGAAGGTAGTTGACATACTTTTTATATTTCGGTTGGTATAATCTCAATCGTTTGTTCTGAAGTGCAAAAGTAGAATAAAACCTATCAAATGGCGAACAAAAGCAGGATAAAAATGAAGCATAAATAAAGGCTAGTTTTTTGACCTTCAATTAGTAGAATTTGGTGAAAATTAGTTTGGTTTGCTATTTTTTAGTAAATTTGGAAGTATAACTAGTCTCATTTTCTTCAAAACTTTTCTTTGGTTGCAATCCACTGCAAGAAAATTGGTAGGCACGAAAATAATTCAATCCTAATACCGCAACGCTCTTTACTTATGACACATTATTTTGTTGCCTTACTCGTTTTGCTGACTTTGTCAGGCTGCCGACTTTCGTCGAAATACCTGTTGAGCAATCAAGAATTGAGTCAAACAGTAGTCTATACCAACTTGGCACAAGCAGTAGAAGAAGCGGATTTTTGCTATATTCTGGACTTGCGTTCGCAGCGACTCACAGCACTACCCGACTTGCACAAACTAACTAAGCTACAACGTTTGTATCTGGACGGCAACGAGCTAACGAATCTGCCCGACAACATTCATCATTGCCAATATTTGCAAGAAATTGTAGTCAACAAAAACCAGCTCACCAGCTTACCTTCTAATTTGACGAAGCTCCATAACCTCAAAGTGTTGGAGTGCCGCTACAATAATCTGGAAGCCTTGCCCAAGGGGATCAGCAACTGCACGCAACTACAACGAATCGACCTTAGAGACAATAAATTGCAGCAATTGCAAAAAGAAGTAACCACGCTCAAGCAATTGCAACAGCTTTGGGTGGCATACAATGACATCAAAAAACTACCTACTCGACTAGAGGGCTGGCTATCGCTCCAACAATTGGACATTAGTGGCAACCCAATTCAGCAACTCCCTGCTAGTATCAGTAGATTGCGACAGCTAGAGGTGCTTCATTTGGGCTATACGGCACTGAATCTCAACCAGGGTTTGCCTTATTTGGAAACCTTGCCACGTTTGCGCAAATTGGATTTGAGTGGCATGACACTAGATGGACTTACATACGAACTGGTCAACCTAAAAGCACTCCAACAGCTGGATTTGACCGCTACAACGATGCAGGCTCTGCCCAAGGTAGTGACCAATCACGATCGCTTGGAAGAATTAATATTGAACGAAACGACTCTGTTGGAGCTACCAGCAACTATTGTCAGCCTGCAAGGACTCAAACGCTTGTATTGCAATAAAGGGCAATTGATAAGCTTGCCGCTAGAAATTGGACAGTTGAAGGCACTCGAAATACTCAAAATAGAACAAAATACATTGACTGAATTGCCTGAATCTATTGGCGAACTGACACACCTGAGAGGGTTGCACTTGCAAAACAATCAATTGACCAGCTTGCCCAATTCGATTGGGCTATTGCAAAATATGGTGGTGCTAGAATTGCCTAGTAATCAATTGACGCACTTGCCCAACTCTATTGCTAAACTCCAAAAACTCAACGGCTTGTATCTGTTCGATAACCCCATAGAGGCTGCTCAGTTGGAAGAAATAAAGGCATGGTTGCCGCTGACTGACGTTCAGTTTTGACGATAGTCAAACTATAAGAGCAAGTCATTTTTTTATAAAAAAACATCTACTAGTAATGGTTAAAAAGGCACATCTTTTATGGCTCGTCGTATTGACAGCAGCACTCTCTTTTTACTTGATATACGATTGGGGAACAGCTGCGGAACTATCGGAAGAGACCAAAAATATTTATACTTATTTGACACCCATTACGATTGGATTGTTGATATTGGAGTTGATTTATTGTGCCATAGCACGCAAGACTTTTTTTACTTTTCAGGAATCTGTCGCTAATTTTGGGACAGCATTGGGCAACCAAACGACGAATTTGTTTGTAGCCGTAGGCGTTTATTTTACGTACGGCTATTTGTGGGAAAACTTCCATTGGTTGGAGTTGCCGCTGGATTGGGAGCATTGGTACAATTTCTTTTTTCTGCTAATCGGTATAGATTTTATCTTCTACTGGGTACATCGCTGGGGGCACGAAGTCAATATATTGTGGGCGGCACATTCGCCCCATCATTCTGCCGAAGAAATGAATTTGCTAGTAGGTTTACGTGCGAGTGTCACGCAGCGTTTAGCTTCCTTTTTGTTCTTTTGGCCCTTGACACTTTTGGGTTTCAATCCTATTGACATTTATTTGATGACAGGCGTTCATTTGTTCTTGGGCTATTGGCACCATACGGAAGCGATACCTAAGTTTTGGCGATGGGTCGAATATATATTCAATACGCCTTCGCATCATCGAGTCCATCACGGAGTCAATTTGCAATATTTGGACAAAAACTATGCAGAACTATTGATTCTTTGGGATCGACTATTTGGTACCTTTGAGGAGGAAGATGCAAAAGTAGTTTATGGTATGTACGGTGGACCTCAATCGTGGAATCCCATCAAAATTAACTTTCATTATTATATACAATTGTGGAAAAAAGCGACGGCTGCACCTTACTGGACAGATAAAATAAAAATTTGGTTCATGCCCTTGATTTGGCAACCCAGAGGACTGCCCGAATATACACCCAACCCAGAAATTACGCTCGAAAATCAAGTGCGTTTTCAGACCGTTATGTTCCCCAAAGCGAAGGTTTATATTACGCTGCACATGATATTTTGTTTGGCACTAATGCTCTTTGTGATAACGCCTAGCTTAGGCTGGACAACAACAGAACGCTGGATGGGGGCGGTTATGATTTGGCATACGATTATTAATTTGAGCGGTATTTTGGAGTCCAAAGATTGGCTTTATGTTTCGGAAGTGATGCGACTTGTCTTTTTGGCGACTATCATTTTATTATTCAATGATTGGCATCTCAGTCCTACTTATTATGCCATTATTGGTAGCATTGCAATGGTTTCTATTTATTGGGCAACCAAGTACTTTAGAGTTTCTACCAAAATTGAAACAGCACAAAACTATCTACAAGCAGAAGCGTTAAGTTAAGAGTCCAACACTACTGAATATTCTATTTATAACAACTTCATAACCACACTAACTACATGAACAAACAGGATTACGATGCACTCGCCCATACTTTGCCCTTACAACCGGGGGTGTATCGTTTCATCAATCCTGAAGACGAAATACTATATATTGGCAAAGCCAAGCACCTCAAAAAAAGGATAGCTTCTTACTTTGGCAATCGCAAGGATATGCGCCGCAAAACCAAGATAATGGTCAAGGCTGCTATTCGTATAGAATATACGATTGTAGATACCGAACAAGATGCGTTGTTACTGGAAGCTACTTTGATTCAGAAGCATCAGCCGAGGTACAACGTGATGCTCAAATCAGGGAAGCCTTACCCGTATATTTGTATCAAAAAAGAACGCTTTCCGAGGGTCTTTATTACTAGAAATATTGTACGCGATGGCTCGCAATACTTTGGTCCTTATGTGTCTAGGCATCGTATCAATAATATATTGGAACTCATCAAAAATTTGTTTCAGTTGCGTACTTGTAATCTGAATTTGAGCGAAGATAATATTCTAGCAGGTAAGTTTAAGCCCTGCTTAGAGTTCCATATCAAAAACTGCAAAGCACCCTGTATTGACCTCGAAACAGAAGCCGCATACGACCACAAAGTAGGTCAGATTGCCAATCTGCTAAAGGGGCATTTTGGAGCCGTCAAGACGTATCTCAAAGAGCAAATGCTGGAATATGCAGAGAATATGCAGTTTGAGCGAGCGGCAGAAATCAAGCTACAATACAATGCCATTCAGAATTATCAAGGCAAATCAACGGTCGTCAATCCTAAGATTAGAGATGTTGATGTTTTTAGTTTGGAACAAGACGAAGATTTGTGTTATCTCAATTACTTGAAAGTCGTAGAAGGAGCGATTATTAATACATTTACACTCGAATTGGATCAGAATCTAGATGATTTGCCCGAAGATTTGTTGTTGTTTGGTATTCAGATCTTGCGAGAAAAATTTCAGAGTATTGCGCCAGAAGTAATTGTGCCATTCGATCTGCCGAGTGTATGGGAAGGTACGTTGATTACGGTGCCTAAAATAGGCGACAAAAAGAAACTGTTGGAGCTTTCGCAAAAGAATTTGAAGTATTACGTATTGCAAAAAAAGAAACAAGCCATCTCGCACGCCAACAAAAAAACAAGTACGGAGCGAGTGATGGAAATTATGAAAAAGGATTTGCAAATGAATGTATTGCCGTTGCACTTGGAATGTTTTGATAACTCCAATCTGCAAGGGACGAGCCCTGTTGCCTCTATGGTTTGCTTCCGCAATGGCAAACCTTCTAAGCGAGATTATCGACATTTTCACATCAAAACCGTGGTAGGTCCCGATGATTTTGCTTCGATGGAAGAGATTGTCTATCGACGTTACAAACGTGTATTGGCAAGCGGTAAGCCGCTGCCACAATTGATTGTGATAGATGGCGGCAAAGGGCAGCTGAGTGCAGCCGTCAAGAGCCTCAAGGCATTGGATATCTATGGTCGGGTCACGATTATTGGCATTGCCAAACGGCTAGAAGAAATCTTCTTCCCAGAAGATAATATTCCCTTGTTGTTGAGCAAAAAATCGCCTACGCTCAAAATAATACAGCAAGCAAGAAACGAAGCACACCGTTTTGCTATTGAGTTTCATCGCCTGATACGTTCCAAAAAATTTATAACGAGTCAACTGACCAAAATTCCAGGAATCGGCAAAAAAACAGCCGATAAATTGCTGCAAGAATATGGCTCGGTCGAAAAAATAAAAAAAGTACCAGAAGAGGCGTTGCAAACATTAGTAGGCAAAGCAGCGACCCAAAAAATATTGGACTATTTCAATAGTTCAGAAGAGCAAGAAGAGGGCATATTTATAGAAACAGCAGCAGGCGGAAACGAACTGCCTGCTGCTGAAGATAATACAACTCCTTCCGAAGAAGAGGAATAACAGAGGAAGATTATTTTGTACAGACTGGTCTGTTTATATTTAGCTTGTTTTTAAGCGGGTTTTGTACAATTCTTCTAGTTCTTGATGGAAAACTACTCTTTTTAGATAGACAAGCTTGTTCATTTTTTCAAACAAGAAATCATAGTCAATCAAGGTAGAAGATTCGATGTAGAGTTCTTCTAGGTTAGCAAATTTTTCTATCGGAAAATCTAATATCAATTCGCTGCCACTAATGAATAAACGTTTGAGATTGGGCAATGTGAAAAAATAAAAACCTACTGGGTGCATCAAATCATCAGGCAAACTAATGATGAGTGTCGTTAAGTTCGGAAGTGCTTTTATTTTGTTCCAACCTTGACGACTGACACTAGCCACCTGCTCTAATTTTAACGTATGGAGCTGGTGCAATGTTTCTGTTTTGTTGGGCAAACTTACTTCATTACTAGCAGTCAATGTAAGTTGTTCGAGATCCTGAATTAGACGCAAGTCAAGTGCCAAAAAAGCATTGGCTGGCACAGCAATAATATGCATTGGAGCTTTCCATGTCATCAAGTCTTCTAGCAATAAACCATCTGCCATTTTGATAATAACACTCGTGTAAGTACCATGCTCTTGTAGTCGAGGCTGCCAATATTGTTGAGCGTAATCCGCTCGTTCTTGTGGAGGTAATGCGGCTATTTTTTGAGTGTATAGTTTTAGGTATAGTGGCTGTCCGTCCGATTGTTTGTACCAATATTCTAGCAAGGGAAGGCTTGGTAATAGCTTTTGCTCTTCGAGCGAATGAATGTATTCTACCCATTGGAAATCGGTGTATTTATGAATACTTTGGAGGGTATGCTGTCGCAAAAAAGTAGCTAGTTTTTTAGAGCCATTTGCCAATAGTATTTTTTTAGCTAGTTTGAGAACGGCTTCCTCTTTTTGGTAGGTATAGACCGCTAGTACAAACGACAACAATTCGTCAGGAATCTCTTGTCTTGTCAATATATGCAGGGCTACTAGCCAATTCTGCCTATCGGCATCAAGTAGCAGTTGCTTTATATTTTCTATTTGGTGCGGATCAAGTGACATGAGCTACTAAGTTTTTTTATTGGCTGATAATAAGCCCATCACGCAGACGAATCGTACGCTTGGTCTTGGCGGCAATATCTTCTTCGTGGGTGACCAAAAGAAGGGTTTTGCCTTCGTCGTTGAACGACTGAAATAAGTCCATGACATCGTAAGAAGTTTGGGTGTCCAACGCTCCTGTTGGTTCGTCGGCTAGTATGATTTTGGGTTCCGAAATCAATGCTCTAGCAATCGCTACCCGCTGTTTTTGACCGCCCGACATTTCGGAAGGGTGGTGGTTTGCCCAATCTTTGAGCCCTACTTTGTCCAAGTAATCAACCGCTCTAGCGTGGCGTTCTTTGCGGGGTACTTTTTGGTAATAAAGTGGCAAGGCTACATTTTCGGCAGCCGTTTTGAACGGCAATAAATTGAAGGATTGAAACACAAAACCAATAAACTGATTTCTATAAATAGCGGCTTGTTTTTGAGTCAAATTTTTGATGAGTACGCCATCAAGGTGATATTCTCCAATGGTATAATCGTCCAATATGCCCATGATATTGAGTAGGGTCGATTTGCCAGAGCCAGAAGAACCCATGATAGACACATAATCGCCTTCTTCGATTAGCAAATCAATTCCTTTGAGTACCTCAATACTATTTTTGCCAATAGTGTACGATTTGCGAAGATTAGAAAGCGATAACATAGAAAAATAGTAGTTGAAAAAAAAGGTAGAATATTGGCAAAGCCAAACAAAACAGCACTCAAAATAAGCAACTTTAGGAGCAATGCCTTGTTTTTGATGTACAGAAGCTATATTTTTTGTATTTTTAATAAAAAAAGCAACGCCGCATGATAGACCCAGATCGAATAAAACAAATAGTAGTCGAACATTTGGAACAATCTGTTGCCAATCTGGACAAAGAAAGTATCAAGTTTGATTTCAAGTACGAATGGTACGATTTGACAATAGCCAAAGGTGTCAACGAGTTTTTGAAAGATACGACCGCTATGGCAAACACGTACGGGCTAGATGGATTTATTGTGATGGGATTTGACGAACGTCGCAAACAATACAAAGAAGCACGTTTTGAGGATTGTGGACTCAAAGACACCAACGAAATTAACAAGATTATTATCAAGCGAGCGAGCCACTTGTTTGAACTGAATACCTATGATATAATGGTCAATGGACACGCTTTGAGCGTTATTCATATTCCTACGGCATGGGAAAAGCCTTTTTTTATTCGCAATTATCAAACGTTCAATAAGTCGGGAAGTATCAAGAAAGAATACCACCAAAAAGTATTTGTACGCAAAAACACGGGAACGTTTTCCGCTACCAAATACGATATTGATTTGATGTACTACGACCGCAAAAATGTAGAGCCCGATTATCGTATTTTTGTAGATGTTTATAAGATGTCTATCTTGCCACTAGAGCAGTTGATTAGCCTCAAGTTTACGATAGAAAATGCAGGTAAACGACCACTCGCTATTGTAGATTATAGCTTAATTATATCGTTGAGTCAGCATATAGATTGCGAATGCAAAGCGGTAACAATTGTAGGCGAACAAGGTACATACACACCTCAGCACTTGAGCGAAATAGTACAACCTGCCAACATAAAAAATATACGAGTGGATTTCAAAATTCCAGAAAATCAAACCGACAAACTACTGCAATTACTACACAAAACAGGTAATAAACAAAAATTGCTACTAAAACTAAGTAACGAAAAAATTATCTTGCAGCCGTTTGTGCAGCCGAAGTAATATTTGTCGTAGAAACTGCTATTTCTTAACTAGGGGCATTTTGCGAAAAGAATAAAAGTTAGCGTTGTTGTTAGATTAAGATCGCTTTGCTGTTAGATTCTAGAAGTTAGACTTCTAATAATAGCTCTTTATTGCCTTGTTAATAATGAAGTGGATTCTTCAATCTATTAACGGCGTACTTCTACTATATTTGCAATATTTTTGTACTCATTTATCTGAGTACAGGACAAAAACTATTCTTAACGAGGTACTAAGCACTTTGAAAGTGCTTAGTACCTTATTTGAAGGCTAAACAATACCTTTGGAATAAGTATTTTTTAAGTTTTGTCCTGTACTAAACTCATTTATTATAAAATAAAGCCATCAAAAATCTACTCTTATTTTTAGTGTTTTGTTCTCTTTGCTCCTGCAATTATAGTACGCTACTATGGGTCATCAAGCCACCACGCAAGTTTAGCACGAAGCGAATACCCGCTGCACCCGATTATGCTTTGGCTAGCAGTTGGCATATTGCCAACCCAACTGAATTGGACAAAGAAGCAGACGTTTTCTTTGTACACCCGACCACTTATATCAAAGGCAAATGGTGGAATCAAGCACTCGATAACGAGACTATTAATCAGCGTACTCGTGTGTTGCCGTTGCGGTATCAAGCATCGCTTTTTTATGAGAATTTCCGAATGTTTGTACCCAAGTATAGGCAGGCTGCTTTTTATTCCTTTGTGGACAAAAAAGATAATGGAGAACAAGCTCTAGAAATTGCTTATCAAGATGTGAAAGCCGCTTTTGTACATTATCTCCAACGATACAATCAAGGCAGACCCTTTATTATGGCTAGCCATAGCCAAGGCTCTTTTTTGACGCAACGATTATTGGCAGAAATGCAAATGGATACTGCTATACAGCAACAGTTGATAGCGGCTTACTTGATTGGCTGGCCCATCGAGCAGGCTTATTTTGATAGCACGACACTAGTGCCGTGTAGCGAAGCGACCCAGACGGGTTGTGTGGTTTCTTGGAATACAGAAGGCAAAAAAAACTGGATTAGTTTGCTCAATGTATTGGATTCTAAAGATAGTGTACTCGTAATCAATCCACTGACATGGAATCAAGATACAACTTATGCTGCCGCAATGCTCAATAAAGGAGCTTTGTTGCCTGACAAAAATTTGAAACCAGAAATTATACTCCACTATTGCGATGCACAAATCAAAGGAGGCGTATTGGAAGTCAAAACCTTACCAAGCCCTTTTTATTTGCAATTGCCAATGGGAAAAGGCAACTATCATTTGTATGATTATTCGTTTTTTTATGAAAATATAAAGCAAAATGCCTTGGAGCGAACGGCACAGCATCGAGACCGACAAAAAATAGACAAGTAGTATGATTCTTGCTGTCATAAGGAAGCAGACAGTTATTGTTGGAAGTCTAACTTCTAGTAGCAAAGCGGTCTTAATCTAACAACAACACTAACTTTCATTCTTTACCCAAAAATGACGCTAGCTAAAAAGTGTAGATTTCTAAAAAATATTCAAATATAAAGTATGCATAATAGAAGAAATTTTATCAAATCATTAGGAGCTGTTAGTTTAGGTTTTTCGGGATTGCAGGCTTTCGCCAATGTCTGTACTGATCATGTTCTGCTCGAAGGCTATGGCAAGCTCGAAGACAAAGGTATTTTAAAACTGCCCAAGGGTTTTGCGTATAAAGTGATTGCCGAAAAGGGGAGTATGATGGACGATGGGCTGTTGCTACCGGGTCGGGCAGACGGAATGGGAACATTTGCAGGAAAAGATGGCAAAGTTATTTTGGTACGCAATCACGAAAATTCGGCGACCGATTTGGTCGAATCTGCTTTTGGTAAGGACAATAAGTTGACGAAAGGAATCAATCCCCAAAGTATTTTTGATGGGGGATATGGTACTCGCCCACATTTGGGAGGAACGACTACGAGTATCTACAACGAAAAAACACAGGAAGTAGAAAAAGTATTTATGAGTTTGGCAGGCACGGCACGCAACTGTGCTGGAGGGGTTACGCCTTGGGGGTCTTGGCTGACTTGTGAGGAATATGTTTGCAACAAAAATATAGAAAATGAAGAAAATCATGGGTATGTTTTTGAGGTGCCAGCCACCGAAACCATGCGACTCAAATACCCTGTGCCCATTCGGGCAATGGGACGCTTCAATCATGAAGCCGTAGCGGTAGATCCTCGCACAGGAATTGTTTACTTGACAGAAGATAGGGGCGACGGGTTGTTCTATCGCTATATTCCCAAAGTAAAAGGAGTCCTCCACAAAGGCGGAAAATTACAAGCGTTGGCTTTTGTTTGGAAAGAAAATATGGATACTCGGAATTGGGGAACCCAAAAGGTGAAACCACAAACGAAATATGCCGCTGAGTGGATTGATTTGGAAGATGTAGATGCCGATGGCGATACGTTGCGAATAAGAGGAGCGGCAGCAGGAGCAGCGATTTTTGCTAGAGGCGAAGGCATTTGGTTTGGCAAGGGCGAGCTCTATTTTGCATGTACCAGTGGCGGACGCATACACACGGGGCAAATTTTTCGTTATATACCTAGTGCCTACGAAGGCACTAGCAAAGAACAAGAAAAAAAGTATCGTCCTCAGTTAGAACTGTTTGCAGAACCGAACGATACCAAACTGCTCAAATATTGTGACAACTTGACGATTGCTCCTTGGGGCGATATTGTCTTTTGTGAAGACGGTATGGCAGGCACTCGTATTTTTGGGATTACGCCGACGGGCAATTTTTATCAAATAGCTGAAAATATCGGCTTTGAGAGCGAATTTGCAGGCGTTTGTTTTTCGCCTTCAGGCAAAACACTCTTTGTCAATATCCAAAAACCAGGATTGACACTAGCGATTACAGGGGACTGGAAGGATATAGTAAAATATTAACTTTCCAACATATGACGAAGTATTCCTAAAAAGTTAACAAAAAAGTAATCTAGTATAGATACTTCCAGCTTCATCTCAGACGTATCTTTGATATAACGGTAGGTTTAAGGTTAGCCAAATTATCAAAAGGTATAATGTTGAACCATACTGTAGTAAGCCTTCTCTTAATTGATAAAAAAAACGTTATCATGTCTACAAGACTACATCTTTTTCCTATTCTTTGGTGCTTATTATTTTCTACGATTGCCTTTGGGCAAACTACTATCGGATTGCAAGACTTCGAGGCTGCTCCTGCCGCCCCTGCTATGGGGTTTGTGGCATCTAACGGAAGTACAAGTACAGGTACGGGAGCTTTTCCTACTGACAATAAATTTGTTAGTGGCTCACAAGGCTACCAAGCTAATAACGAAACGGCTGTTTTGACATTTGATGCGGTTAACACGACTGCTTTTTCAGCAATTAGTCTGGAGCTTAGATTAGCTTCTTTTGCTGGTAGTAGTGGAAATGGCGCTGATGGTGCAGATGAAGTGGAAATAGAAATAAGTACAGACGGTGGAACAACTTGGTCTAGCGAATTTATCTTGAATGGTGACAATAATGCAAAATGGTCTTTCACCTCAGGCACTGCATCTGCGTCATTTGCCTATGATGGAGATAATACCCCTAGTAGTCTTGCTCCAGGAGGGGGAGGATATAGGACAGCTGATGGATATAGCACTGTTGTAATTTCAAATCTACCCTCTGTAGTAGGTTTACGTGCTAGAATAAGTATGAAAAACAATAGTTCAAATGAATTTTGGGTTATAGATGATGTACTCATAGAAGGTACTCCTTCTGTTGTATGTACGCATACGGTTACTACTTTTACACCTACTTCAGGTACACCTGGATCTGAAATACAGATTATGGGGACAGGCTTTACGGCAAGTACTATTGTCGATTTTGATGGTGTCCCAGCTAGTAGTGTTCGATTTGTCGATGCTACAACTATTATAGCTACGGTACCGAATGGTGCAACAACAGGTCTTATTAATGTAACAGAAGCGAGTTGTTTGGAGAGTACAGCGGGAAACTTTACTAGACTAGAAGGAAGTGGTGCATGTATCAGTATAGGTACTATTTTTAGTGACTTAGTTATATCGGAAGTATATGACCAAACGTCAGGAAGTTTGGGATATATAGAAATATATAATGGAACAGGAGCTGCTATCAATCTGGCAGATTATAGAATAGATCGTTATGGAGAGCTATATACAGTACCTATTTCATTTACTTATACCTTTCCTGCAATGGGAGTAGGGAGTACGATCGCACCAGGTCAGGCATTGGTAGGCAGGGTGAGTACGACAGCTGGAGGAGCAGAAGATTTTGATTATATAGGAACTACTTCTGGATTTAATGATGATGATAGACTAGAGCTAGTAAAAATATCAACAGGAGTACTCATTGATGATTTTCATGATGCTACAGTTAGAGCTAGAGGATACATATACCGTAGAAATACAAGTATAACGGGCCCCAATCCTACTTATACCGCTAGCGAATGGACAAATGCTACTGCAGGTGATGTATCAGATTTGGGTACTTTTATCAATAGCACTCCTACTACACCGCCAACAATAGCTACACAACCGAGTGATGCCAATGGTTGTAATTTGGATTTCACGGTGAATGCTACGGCAGGTAATGGAGGAACATTGACATACCAATGGTTTTTTAATGAAAATGATGGATCAGCGACAGGCTGGACTGCTGTATCAGCAGCAGCATTTCCTGCTACTACTGTCGCTGGAGAGGCTTCTAATAACTTGACTATAACAGGTAACCTAATGGCTTATGACGGCTATCAGTTTTATGTGTCCGTAGTCGAAGACGGTAGTTGTGAAGTACTATCGGAAGCAGTACAATTTAGTTTAGCTGCTGATCGCTTTTTCCGTTCGGTACAGTCTGGAAATTGGGCAGATGCAACGACATGGGAAATGGCAACCAGTGCGGCAGGACCGTGGTCTCCAACTTGTGTATTTCCAGTAGCAGACAACAGCGATTACATTCATATTATGGCAGGGCATACGGTTACTGTCGCTCAAAATATATTGGCAGATCAAACGGTGATTGAGACAGGTGGTACGGTTAGTATCAACAACAACAGCCAACTTCAAATCAATGGTGGCATTGGTGTAGATTTGGAGGTACTCGGTACACTTATCGACAACGGTATTGCAGGTGGTAGAGGTATCAACCTAAGTGCCAATGGAGGAACTTGGTTATTGGGTGCCGCAGGTACCATTATCAAAACAGGCTCTAGCACTACCGCTCAGTACAGAGATAATTACGAAGGTGGAATCGCTACGATACCCGCTACCGCCAACTGGATTTATAGACATACGACCAATAGCACAACTGTTTCTACGATTTCGCTCAATATGTTCTATCCGAACCTTTCTTTTGAGTCCATCAATGGAGGGCACGCTTTCAGTAGTCTTACCGAAATGTTTCAAGGAGTATCTGGAATCACTACGGTCAAAGGTAATTTGATGATTGGTGCAAGCGGTACCGCAGGAGTTCAAGTGTTTAATGTCAATACCAATGCTACGCCAATGCAAGTACTTGGTGATTTGATAATAGGAGGAGCTACCACTGGGACAAGTATTTTGCACAACAACAACGGTGGAAATATTGGAACAGGAATAGAAGTAATGGGTGACTTATTGATAGATGCCAACGGACAACTTGATTTTGATGATGGCACTGCTGCGGCTGATGGTAGATTTACACTACACGGAGATTGGTTAGATTTTAATACAGGCAGTGGTTTTGTGGCAGGACAAAGCACGGTTGCTTTGGTAGGAAATACGACACAGACCATGGATAAAGTTTCGGGAAGCGAAACCATGTACAACCTAATTGTCAATAAATCGGCTGGTGATGTACTCAATAATATAGGAGATTGGACAATAGCCAATGATGTGACTTTTGTCAATGGAATTGTACGAACTGCGGCAACTTCTTACTTATTCTTTGAAGCAGCAGCTACCGCTACAGGGGCATCAAATGCAAGTCATGTAGATGGTCCCGTTATGAAAGAAACCAACATCGGTAGCTTGACTACTTTTACTTATCCTACAGGTGACAATGGTATTTATGCAGCGATTGGCATCGAAACGCGTTTCAATCTGGGCGAGTTTTATATTGCTGAATATTTCAATACTCCTTACAGTGACCTTACGGTCAATCCATTAGAATTGGATCACGTTAGTCAATTGGAATACTGGACACTTGATGAATTTATCGGTGGTTCGGGCGAAGAATTGCGCGTGACGCTACATTGGGGAGCTCATAGCCAAGTATTGACCTTGGGTAGCTTGCACGTTGCACATTATTACACACAAGCACCTAGTGTTGTGGATATATGGGAAAGTGAGGGAAATATAGCCACTACGGGCAATGCTACAATGGGTACCGTCACTTCTAATTATGTAACGACTTTTAGTCCGTTTACGTTAGGAGACGATATTCGCCAAAGTTCTTTGCCACTAGATATATTAGCGTTTACGGCTACCAAAGTAGCTAAAACAGCCGAATTGTATTGGGAAGTAGCTAACGAAAAAGCAACCGACAAATATTGCTTGCAACGCAGTGGTGACGGACAAAATTTTGAAACATTGCACTGTTTTGAAGCAACACAAGATAACGCTACCGCTAGTTATAACTATACTGACCAATCGCCTTTGTTGGGTGATAACTACTACCGCATTCATCAAGTAGATTACTTAGGTGATGATAATTACAGTACGACTAGAAACCTATACTTTGAAGGACAAACACAGACAAGCGTCTATCCAAGTCCTGCACAGTCGGTATTGACGGTAGAACTAAGCGAAACCGCTACCACAGATTATACACTACAAGTACTAGATGTACTGGGACAAGTGGTATTGACCGAAACATTGTATCAAGGCAACCACTTGCAAGTACTGAATGTACGTGATTTGGCAGCAGGTACTTATTTGGTGCGTATTATCGACCAAAGTAGCACAATAGTTACGACCGAAAAAATCGTAATACAGAACTAAATAGTATGTCTTAACAGCACTATCCCAACCAAAGGGATAGTGCTGTTAATATTTATAGGGGGAAACGTTCACGTTTTGGCTTTAATGGCATGGGAAAAGATGCTGAATTGTCCAATGGGAATTATACAACGCACTTTAGAGCCTTGGATACTCGGATTGGTAGGTGGTTGAGTGATGATCCTGTGACGCATCATAGTATGTCCCCTTATAATAGCATGGATAATAATCCAATTGCAGGAACAGATATAGCAGGCAGCAATACAGAATCTACTCACTTAGATGCAGAGGGTAATATAATAGCAACTTATGATGATGGTGATGATCAAGTCTATCAACATAATGATATTTCAGGGTTAGGGAATCACATTGATGGTTTAAGGGCACAGGTAAATCAGAAGAGAGATTTTTACAGAAATACCAGTGGAAATGGAGTTGTTTCAAGTATAAATTTATCAACTAAACCTGCAAATAGTAAATCATCAGATAATCTCGTTGATGATGTCACTCCAGAGGGCGAACATTGGTTATATGGAGATAGGTGGGATATTACAGCTATTCCTAAAGAAAATGCAATGATGTCAGGTTTAGATGGTGGTTTTCATGTTGGATTATCTCGAGATCAAGATGTTGCTCTGAATCTCTTCCTTCAATTCAAATATGGTGGTGGTAAAGAATTGGTATGGGGTGAAGAATCCACGCCTTTGCAAAATTTATCTGATAACTCAAGAGTTAAGTCTTTTCAATTGAATTTAGCTCAACAACTTATGGGGGGATGGAGCGAGGGAGATTTAGGTAACTTACCCAACCCACCAAATTTAACAAGTTATGGATTATTTGAGGGAATATATGCAACTACATTAATTGGGGGAGTTCAAGAATATAAAGTTCAAATAACAAATATAACAGCTGAAACAATTAGCTTCAGAGTTCAATTAATAGATCGGTTCGGTGCAGGTACTGAAGATAGTGTTGGTAAAAAATTTTATTTACCTGGTCTAAGAGCCATGTGGAAATTACAACATCATAATACTTATCGGCACGGTCATTATACGCCATTCAATAATATATTTCAATTACCAACTTTTGAACAACGATGATTAATAATATAGCTAAAGCCCTTATTTTATTGACTTTTTTGCTGATTATATCTTGTAATGATAACCTACATGAATCGCATCAAATTTACTGCGATGTAGAGGTAATAAGCTTTGAGAATAACTGTCTTCTACTGCATCTTCAAGGAGTAAATTTGGAGAATATGAGTAGTGTACGATTAAATGTTAGAAAGTTTTGGCATGTATTGGATTCTATAGGATCAGAAATAGAGGAGGTTCATCTTATAAAAAATAAGAATGCTTTTTTAGGTTCAGGTCGTTTAGGACATCAATTTGATTATTACACAGTCTCATTATCATTTGAAAATGAAAATATTAAGTATATTAGAATAGAAGATAAATCTATTGAGAGTCTATACTTTTATTAAAAGGAAGAAGGTGTTCCTCCTCAGAAGTAAGCCCACTACTACCACGTCATTAGTTGAAAAAACTATTGTCATGGTAGTACTAGGCTCACCTATTCGTCGTCACATAGGTCGGAGATACTAACGAACGTTGAGTGCTCTTAGGCTAGTCCTAAAAATTGACGCTTCCCCGCAAAGCAAGTTTGGGATTTTCAACAATTACTAATTTGAGTAGGTGCTAATTCGTATTTCTTTGCCAATTCTGATAAGGGCGAAACCTCTTTCAGGGCTTCTAATACTACTCTAATCTGGAACTTCTCTATGAATTTTCTTTTCTTCATAACTCTAATTTAAGCTTTTTTTATCAACTTAACTACTGGTCTTGTTTTTGGGGTATAGGGCACTATTCACTTTTGTCCTGTACTAAAAATCTATTATTTAACGGAAGAACTTTTGAGGTCATCGAATATAAATTGAGATTTACTACTGCATTATCAACAGGTCAGAATAGACTTCAAAAGGCTGTGTTTTCTGGTAATGCTGTTTTAGAAATAAGGAGATTAGGTGGTCTTAATATTGGTGGAAACTGGTTTAAGAATGGAAGTTTGATCCAAATTAGTGATTTTAGAATATTTTCAAAATATTAGACAATTTATGGAAAATCAAAAGTTAAGTCAATCATATAAAAAATGTAAGCAATTAATAATTGACAGTTTAACTAACTTGGATAAACTAAAAGAATATAAATTTAATAAAAATAGCTTTTCGTTTTCTAAGAAAAAAAATAACGTAACTACGCTCATATATTTCACTAGTAATCTATCTGCTGAGGGGGAAGAGTTTGTGTTAGACTTGAGAGGTTTTTATAGCATTCGTTATCGCTCTACTTATGAATGGCTTCGTAAGTATGGGAATTCTATATCAGACAGTTATAATATTGTGGACTCTTTTGAGGATTCTTTACCCAAAGGTAGTGTTAGAGTATATGAACAAACTCAATTTGACTTTAAAGTAGAAAGAGATAATTTGGCGATGGACTTTTTAAAATTAAGTACATTCATGGAAACTTATGTTTTTCCTAAAGTTGAGGCTTGTCAGAACATTGAATATTATATGGCTAATTACGTTGATTCAGCATTGCTAAGAGCTGGAGGTAATTCAGGGTATGTATTATTTGCTTTATTAATGACTACTAAAATATGTACTCCAGAAAAACTAGGTTTTTATATAGAAGTTGCAAAAGCTAAAATTGCTTTATATAAATTGATAGGAGACTTTCAAGTAGAAGAGATTTATGAAAATAGAGATAGGTTATTTGAAGAATTGCAAAAAGGTGTTCCTCCTCAGAAGTAGCCATCTAGTCCAGTGCACCAACGTAAAGTTGGTATCTATGACAAGAAAAAGAAAACTTTTCTGTCACGGTACTAGGGTCTCCCCCAACGTGAAGTTGGGGTCTTCGACATGCTTCGTCGTCACATAGGTCGGAGATACTAACGAACGTTGAGTGCTCTTAGGCTAGTCCTAAAAATTGACGCTTCCCCG
>CAKZQC010000020.1 GCA_937139495.1 uncultured Saprospiraceae bacterium
GTGGAGAATGACGGGATCGAACCGACGACCTTTTGACTGCCAGTCAAACGCTCTACCAACTGAGCTAATTCCCCTAACGAGCCACAATATAGACCAAAAAAAAGAGTTTACCAAACATTTTGATTTTGTTTTGGTAGCAAGGAGCTATTTTTAATCAAAAAGGACTATTTTTGTGCGAAACAATACATTCCAACCCTTTTTATTTGACTTTCGTTTATCCAAACAAGAAGAAAAAGCAAGATGGACAAAATGATTCGTCTTATTTCCATGTATTTCACATCTAATATCGTATATTTGCAGCTATGTTCAAACAAAAGAAAATATTTTTAGGGTTGTTGATAATAATTGTATTATCGGCAGTAGGCTGCAATAATGCCTTTGAAAAATTGAGATTATCGACAGATACAGAACTCCGAATGAAGAAAGCATTCGAGTTCTATGAACAAGGCGAATATCTCAAATCGCAGTATTTGCTCGAAGACTTGATTGGGGAAGTACGTGGTACGGATAGTGCAGAGAAAGTTTATTTTTTCTATGCTTATACGCATTATCACTTGCAGAACTATACGTTTGCTTCGTATTATTTCAAGCAGTTTTCTAGTACATTTCCACATGGAGAATATGCAGAAGATGCCTTGTATATGAGTGCCGATGCTTATTACAAGCTTTCGCCCAATTATAGATTGACGCAAGAAGATACCGAAAGTGCTGTTGAAGGGCTACAAATGTTTGTCAATAGCTATCCAGAGAGTAGCAAGGTCGATTCTAGCAATCAATTGATAGATAGGTTACGTGCTAAGCTGGAGCTAAAATCGCTAGAAGGAGCTAAAGGGTATTATCACCGCAAACGCTACAAGGCGGCACAACATATTTTTACGTCTTTGTTGGTGGATTATCCAGATAGCAAAAACGCAGAGTACATTCGTTACATGATTATCAAATCAGCTAACAAATACGCTCAAGAAAGTGTTCTTTCTAAGCAAGTAGAACGTTATGAAGAAACATTAGACGCTGCTAAGCAGTTTACGAATAGATATACAGAAAGTAAGTACCTCAACGAGGTAGAAAATATTAAAACGACTGCCACTAACAAAATTAAAAAGATTAGAAATGAGTTATAACAAAAAAATGGAAATCAAGCAGAAAGCTCAAGGAATGAATCCTTATATCGTAGCCCGTAACCTTGATCAGATTGCAGCCAAAAGCAGCAAGAATATCTATGAGTCGTTGGTGATTATCTCTAAACGCTCTAATCAAATATCAACTGACCTCAAAAAAGAATTGAACGCCAAGTTGGACGAGTTTGCTTCTACTACCGATACATTGGAAGAAATTCATGAAAACAAGGAGCAAATCGAAATTTCTAAGTTCTACGAGCGTTTGCCTAACCCTAGTATCATTGCACTCAATGAGTTTATGGGAAGTGAACTTTCTTGGAAATACAAAGAAGATTATACAGAAGATGTAGATATTTTGTTGTCATAAACAACTGATTAGTATCTATCTAATAACGTTATAGAAATCCTGATAATTATTAGTATAATTGTCAGGATTTTTAGGTTAAAGAAGTAAAAATATGTTGAAAGACAAGAAAATTTTATTGGGTGTATCGGGTAGTATTGCTGCGTACAAAATTGCTTATTTGGTGCGTTTGCTCATCAAGCAAGGGGCTGCTGTGCGAGTCGTAATGACACCTGCGGCACAACAATTTATTACGAGTTTGACACTTTCTACGCTCTCCAAAAATGCGGTATATACCGATGTGAGCTCAGAGGACGGTTGGCACAATCATGTAGAACTCGGATTGTGGGCTGATGTGATGGTCATAGCGCCAGCTACAGCCAACACAATAGCCAAACTAGCAAACGGGCATTGCGATAATATGCTGTTGGCAGCTTATTTGTCTAGTCGTTGCCCTGTTATGGTCGCTCCAGCCATGGATTTGGATATGTGGACGCACCCTGCTACGCAGCAGAATATAGATAAGTTGATGAGCTATGGCAATCAAATTATACCAGTAGAAGATGGTGAGTTGGCTTCTGGGCTGATAGGAAAGGGTCGAATGGCAGAGCCTGAACAAATTGTAGGGCATTTGATAGCTCATTTTTCGGCTATCAATCGAACTTCATTGACCCAAAAAACGGTTTTGATTACTTCTGGTCCTACACAGGAAGCGATTGATCCTGTTCGTTTTATTAGCAATCATTCTTCTGGAAAGATGGGGGCTGCTCTAGCGGAAAAAGCGGCTTGTGCTGGGGCTAAAGTCTTGTTTGTTTCGGGACCTGCCAAGGTAATGCCACAACACCCTGCTATCCAAATACTTTCGGTGCTATCTGCTCAACAGATGTACGAAACGGCGTTGCGGTATGCACCACAAGCTGATGTATTGATATTGGCGGCAGCCGTAGCAGACTATACGCCTCAAACGGTAGCCACTCAAAAGATGAAAAAGAAAACAGACGAATTTTCTATTCCGTTGAAAAAAACCAAAGATATTGCTGCCGAACTCGGCAAGCTCAAAACAGAACAGCAATTAATGGTCGGGTTTGCATTAGAAACCAACAATGCACTGGAATACGCCAAAGGTAAACTAGTATCCAAAAATTTAGATATTATTGTACTCAATACGCTAGCAGACAAAGGAGCTGGCTTTGGTTATGATACTAATAAAGTAACGCTGGTCGAGCGAAATGGCACGATTACACGTTATGATATAAAGACGAAGGAAGCAGTGGCAGAAGATATTGTGAATAAAATAACCTCCTTGCTGGATTAATTCTTTTCGTGTATATTTCAAAAAAATAAAAAAAGTAGTATGAATCTCTCAAAATGGATAGTCGCAGCGGTACTGTTGTTGGCTTATACTAGCCAAACAATGGCACAAGAATTTATTACGCAAGTAACGGTCAATACGCCTAAAATACAGACGGTTGACCCTAAGGTATTCAAGAATTTGGAAACGGCGGTGGAAGAGTTTATGAACACACGTGACTGGGTCGAAGACGAATTTGAACCCAATGAACGCATTGAACTCAATATTATTATTACGATAGAAGCAGAAAAATCGCAAACAGAATTTTCTGGTCAAATGACCATACAGGCGAGTCGCCCAGTGTATGGAAGTGGGTACAATAGTGTGCTTTTTCAGAACCTTGACAAGGATTTTTCGTTTACTTATGGAGAATTTGAGGTGTTGGATTTTTCCGAAAATACTTATACATCCAATTTGACTTCTACGCTAGCTTTCTATGCGTACGTGATATTGGGTATGGACTACGATTCGTATTCAGAACTGGGAGGGGAGCAGAACCTACAGAAGGCTCAAAATATACTAAACACAGTGCCTAGAGGTGCAGGCGATGGCTGGATAGCTGGTAGCAATGTGATTAAAAGAAGTCGTTATTGGTTAATTGAGAATTTGCTCAACCCTCGTATGCAGGATATGCGCAGAGGTATGTATCAATATTATATGTTGGGGCTAGATAGAGTAGCACAACCCGAAAAATCAGAAAAAGGGCTGGCGTCTATTTTGGCAGCTTTGGAGATTGTGCAGTCTGCCAATCAAAATTATTTGGGTAATATGGTAGTACAGCTTTTTACAGATTCTAAGCGAGATGAAATTATCAATTTATTCAAAGTAGTTGATATCAATACTAAACGTAAAGTCTATCAAATGATGGTCAAAATGGACGGTACACACGCCAATGATTATCGAGTATTGCTCAAGTAATAGAACCGCAGGTTTTTTTACTTAGAGCGTGCTAGAGCAGTTATTTTAAAAAAAATCAAAAAAAATAGCATGAAAAACTACTATGTAAGACTCGCTTTGTTTTTGGTCTTAAATTTTGCAGCTTTGGGAATCGGTGGTTTCTTGATGGGCGAGAGCCCTGGTACGAGCGAATGGTACAACAGCATGAATCAAGCCCCTTGGACACCTCCTGGAATATTTTTCGGGATAGCTTGGACAGTGATTATGCTTTGTTTTTCTTTCTACATGGCGAAGTTGGTCGAATATCCCAATAAACAATTGGTGTATGGGCTTTTTGCAGTGCAATGGATACTGAATGTAGGTTGGAATTATGTCTTTTTTAATCAACACCTTGTGTTGTTTGGCTTGATTTGGATTGCTACCTTAGCAGTGCTAATTGCTTATTTCTTTGTGCGTTTCCGCCAATATTTAGGCAATTTTGCTTGGTTGATTGTGCCTTATGTGCTTTGGTTAATAATAGCAACTTCGCTGAATGCGTATATCTGGATATACAATTAGTTTTAGTATTTCCAAATGTCATAAATAAAAAATCCCCTTTGCTACAATAGCAAAGGGGATTTTTTTGAGGGGTATGGTGAGTACCAATAAAAAAAGAGAACACTATCGAAATAGTATTCTCTCTGTTTTGCTTTCTAACAAAATACTAGATTTTGTCAATGATGGGTGCCATACGGGGTTCGAACCCGCGACCCTCGGTACCACAAACCGATACTCTAACCAGCTGAGCTAATAGCACCATTTATTTGAAGCGACACAAATGTAAGAATCTTTTTGTTGAAAAACAAATTTCAAGCATTTTTTTTTAAAAAAGAACTTAAAAGAATCTCTTTTTGTGTTTGTGACTGCAAGGTAATTATTTTTCTAGGATTTTTAAATAAAAGTTGCATTTTTTTAGAACTAAATGCCCTTTATGTTAGTTCTAATTCGAGAAGAGAACAAATTTATTTTCAAACAAACAAAAATGATTAACTGTAAATAGCATGAAAGATAAAATAGTAGTCATCACAGGAGCTAACTCTGGGATAGGTAAAGAGACCGCCATAGCACTGGCTAGAAGAGGGGCTACTATCGTTATGGTCTGTAGGAGCAAGGATAGGGGCGAAAAAGCAAGAGCGCAGATTATAAAAGCCAGTAATAACGAAAATGTAACGTTAGAGATTTGTGATTTGGGGTTGATGGAGTCTATTCGTGCTTGCGGGCAACGAATGCACGAGACCTATCCCAAAATTGATGTATTGATCAATAATGCAGGAGCTATATTTGGGGAGTACCGAATGAGTAAGGAAGGGTTGGAGCATACTTTTGCACTCAACCACATGGGGTATTTCCTATTTACGCACTATATGTTAGATGCTATTAAGCGTGGTTCTGAACGTCGAATTATCAATGTGGCTTCTTTGGCACATAAGTTTGTAACCAATATTCCTTGGGAGGATATGCAGTTGGAACATCACAAGTATCATCAAATGCAAACTTATGGTTTGACAAAATTATACAACATTTATTTTACGAAATATTTGGCAGAGAAGCTAGATGGAGAGCATGCAGATATTACGGTCAACTGCTTGCACCCCGGTACGGTCTATACACACTTTGGTGACTCGGGCAGTTTCTTGTTCAATAAATTGATAAAAATAGCAAAGCCACTATTGGCAAGTCCAGAAAAAGGAGCGGAAACTTCTATTTATTTGGCAACATCGCCTAAGGTCGAAAATATAACAGGAGCGTATTTTACGAAACAAAAAGAAGCCCCTGTCACTAAGCTAGCTCAAAATAAAGATAATGCCGAGCGACTTTGGCAAATCAGTATGGGTATAGCAGGCTTGGCTACTTATGGCGTCGTGACGCACACCGAAGCAACAGGTACACCATTGCCTTAAGGAAGTGAAAAAATAAAATAAAATAGAACAGGAGAACAGCCCATTAGAAATGGACTGTTCTCCTGTTTGTTTTTGGTGGGTTGATTCCTTATTAAACAAGCATTAAGAAAGCTATTATTGGAAGTCCACCTACTTAAGTAAGTGGACAAAAGTTCACGCTGTTTTGAAAGATATTTTGAAATGCTAAATGGATAGCCTAAAAGTCAAGTGGATGTATTTGGTAACTACCTTTGAGGTGGTAACCAAGTCTGCCAATAGTAATGAAAATAAATTTATAACACCCATTATTTGTGTCCACCTACTTAGCTAAAAAGTAGAAGTTTCTAAGTTATAAATCAACAAAATACTGCAATGCCAAATCGTAACTATATAACCCAAAACCACTAATACTTCCTATACAGGCTGCGGCAATGAGACTTTGTTGGCGTATGGTTTCTCTAGCAAATATATTGGAAATATGTACTTCGACAACAGGCAAATCAATGGCGGAAATGGCATCTGCCAACGCTAAAGAAGTATGCGTATAAGCTCCTGCATTGAAGATAATGCCAATATATTTTTTGTCAAAACCAACCGCATGGAGCTTGTCTATGAGCGTGCCTTCTGTATTGCTTTGATAATATTCCAATGAAAAAGGAATGGCTTTGGGCTTCAGGAGTGTGTAGTATTCCTCGAAAGAGGTCGTACCATAAATCGTAGGCTCTCTTCTGCCCAATAGATTAAGATTAGGACCATTTAGGATTAATATTTTTTGCGAATCGAGCATAAGAGCGTGTCTAAAATTATAGTTTTTGATAATTTGTGTAGAATTTTTCTATTAGATGAATGCAACGAACCCTTTAGGGTAAGTATCCTGCGGATACTTAGTGGAATGAACCACTAGTGGGCTTTTCATTGCCATTGCTGCATAGCCTTAGCTATGGAGCAAAAAAGAGGTGAAATATAATAGGAAAAGACTTTTCAAATTACAAATTAGTATAAATTTAGACATGCTCTAAGGCATTACAAATCTAATAAAGGAAAAAACATAGAACGGTGTACCCAGCCATCTACATAACCTAAACTCGGGACATCGACACGTACCCATTCTTTTTTGTATTCCTTGACGGCTACAGTTGTTCCTCGTTGTAGTCGTTGTCCTTTTTCTATGCCTTGTACATCTGCCTCAAAAATAGGAGCTTCTTTTTCAATAATACGAATGGCTTTCCAGTTGTGTGACAAGTCCAACAACGCAACATGACCGATTTTGTCGCTCAAGTCGGCTATACAGCTAGAGTCAGGAGCATGATGGAGTTTCACAAACATTTCCTCGCCCATGATTTTGAATTCGCCATGAATCGGAGGCACTGTAGTAGCAGGATTGTAACATTGCATACTCAGGGGATTATTGTTGCCTACTTTTCCCTCAAAAAAGAAAGAACAAGTGGGAGCTTCTTTGGATTGATAAAATCCTGTAATCTGTTCGCCATCTACCCCTAATATAATATCGTGGTAATCTCCTGCTATAACATATACCGTTGGGTCAGGTGGTGCTACTTGAGGTACAGTAGTGGTCTCTTTTTGGGTAGCAGTATCGCAACTGCTGATGCCAACCGACAATAAAAGTGCGGCAAGTAGGCAGTAATAGGAGTGGAAACGAAATAGCATGGTTTATATTTTAGAGGTTGAATAGAGTCGCTTAATCTACAAAAAAACCGTTGACGGCTTCGACCGATTTGACCGCAGGTACATTCGTTTTGATGGTGTGTTCGATGCCACCTTTCATGGTCATGGTACTCATCGAGCACGTTTCGCAATTGCCTAACCACTTGAACCGAAGGATCATATCATCAGTAAGCTCTACGATTTCAATATCGCCACCATCAGTTTTGAGGTGCGGACGAATAGTAGCCAATGCTTCTTCTACTTGTGCTAGTATGGTATCTTTTGTTGTTGTATTCATGTTATCCAAAATCTTTAGATGTTTTTACAATAGAAGTAGGCTGCATCATTTCGTTTCTGATGGTCATTTGACGAAGCATATTTTTGGCAATATCCTCAAATGCTTTGCGTGTCAAGTCGTCATCGCCCCAAGCGGCAGGTTTGCCCTCGTCGCCGCCTTCTCGTATGCCTTGTACGATAGGTACTTGACCAAGTAGAACAGTATTGGCTTCTTTTGCCAATCGCTTACCTGCACCTTCTCCAAATATATAATACTTATTGTCAGGCAACTCTTTGGGTGTAAACCAAGCCATGTTTTCTACTACGCCCAATATTGGTACGTTGATATTTTCGAGTCGAAACATATTCATGCCTTTGAGTGCATCGGCATAAGCTACTTGCTGTGGAGTAGTCACCATTACAACACCCGTGATAGGTACGGTTTGTATTAGCGTCAGTTGTACGTCGCCAGTGCCTGGAGGCAAATCCAAAATCAAGCAATCTAGCTTGGGCCAAAGGCAGTCTTGAAAAAACTGTTTGACAATACCACCTAATCTAGGACCACGTAATACTACGGCTTGATCAGGTTCTATAATATAACCAACAGACATCGTTGGGATACCAAATTGTTCGATAGGAATTAGTTTGGCTTTGCCTTGTACATCTCTAATGGCAGGCTTCTGTCCAGCCAAGCCCATCATGGTCGGCACCGAAGGGCCGTACAGATCTAAATCTAAAATACCAACCGCTAGTCCCATTTTTTGTAGGCTGAGTGCCAAATTAACGGCTACGGTTGATTTGCCTACGCCACCTTTGCCAGAAGCAACGGCGATCACATTTTTGATATGTGGAATCGGGTTATTGGGTGTATTGGCGGTTTTGTCGCCACCTGCAGCCTTGGCATGTACGTGGACTTCTGCATCAGGATAAACGGAATTGACCGCTCCAATACAAGCAAAAGTCAATTGATTTTTGATAGGTGACTTGACCGAAGGTACGATTATGGTGAAACTAATATCGTTACCTTTTACTTCTAGGTCTTCTACCATTTTGGCAGTTAGTATATCTTGTCCTGTATTAGGATCTTGAACCGTTCGTAGAGCGGTAATGATGGCTTGTTTGTCTATGTTCATTGTTCTATAATATCTGTTAGCAATTAGCACAAATTAGGAGGTGTGAATACCATTCAATTCATGATAATAGCTATTATTTGAGTAGGAATGTAAAGATACAAATTTATAATTAGATTTGAATAAGAATTCTGTGTACCTTTGTGCTAGTAATCAAGAGAGGTGGTTGTGCTACTACCTCTGTACAGGGAAAACAATGTTAGCTCTGCACTTCAATAGAGTCGTATATTAAACGACTACTTACTAGTACTACTTAATTTAAAGAATACCTTGTTATACAATACGAATTATGAGATTTGATGAATACGAAATAGACAGCCAAATAAAGAACAATTTGGAAGAGATGGGCTTTAAGAGTCCAACGGATATACAATACAAGACAATTCCTTGCATATTGAGGGGCGAAGATGTGTTGGCAATAGCTCAAACGGGAACGGGCAAGACCGCCGCTTTTGCTATTCCAATTATACACAAAGTACACAGCTACAAAAAAAATGCTCGTCGTGTAGATGGTATCAAGTGTTTGGTGATGGTGCCAACACATGAGCTGGCGAGACAGATTACGACGGTTATCAACGACCTCTCGCAAGAAACCTTAGTTACCGCTATGGCAATGTATGGAGGGGTAGATCAAGCCCCTCAAATTGCTCAACTAGAAGAAGGGGCGGATATATTGGTGACGACTCCTGGTCGAATGTTCGATTTGCACCATCAAGGTCATTTGCGATTGCATCGCATCGAAATACTGGTGCTAGATGAAGCGGATCATATGTTGGATATGGGTTTTATCAAGGATATTAGAGATGTTCTTCGACACTTGCCCAAACGCAGACAAACGCTCTTCTTTTCGGCAACAATCAATAAAAAAATTAAGAAAACAGCGTATTCTTTGATTAAAAGTAGTGCGATTAGAATACAAATATCTCCCAATAACCCGATTGCGAGAAGCGTTTACCACCAAGTTGCTTTTATCGAAATGGAAGACAAACGTTTCTTTTTGGAGCGCTTGTACAGAGAGAACAAAAAAGCAAAAATATTGGTATTTGTTCGTACTCGGGTGCGTGCCGAGCGAGTCAAAGCTGCTATGGAACGTGTCGGTATAGACGCCTTGGCGATACATGGCGAGAAGGATCAGAAAGTGAGAACAGCTATCTTGAATCAATTCAGAGAAAACCAAGTGCGTATATTGGTGGCTACTGATGTATCGGCAAGAGGAATAGATATTCCTGATGTGACGCACGTCGTCAATTATGATATGCCTGAGCCGTCCGAAAACTATGTACACCGAGTAGGGCGTACAGGGCGTGGTATGCGAAAAGGGTATGCCATTTCTTTTTGTGCTTACGAAGAAGAATTGGTACTCAAAGAGATTGAAGAGTACTTAGGGCAGACGATTGAACGCCTGCATATTGACGATACAGAGTATCAGCATATTGTAGATGTAACCAAAGATACAAAAGGGGTTAGCTGGAAAAAAATGGCAGAATTGGAAATCAAAAAAGCCGAAGAAGACAAACGGAAATACAGCAAAAAGCCAAACAAGAAAAAGAAAAAATAATGTCTAATAAGAAGCGGCTATTACGAATCAATTCGTAATAGCCGCTTTTCTTTATGAGGTATAATAGTACTTATTCTTTTTTCCAACGGGCTTCAAAGTTGTCAATCACTTTCGTCCAGAATGGAATAAGTATATAGACCATTGTAGGAACCAGTATGATTGTCAATATAAAAGTACGAATATAAACAGGGTAGGGAGTCAAGTAGGATAGGCAGAAAATATTGACCAGTGTAATCAGAGGATAAATACTAATCCAAACAATCAATACTGTTTTTAATTTTTTCATTCTTTTTAACTTTAGAAGTTGTTTAATGAGTCGTGATAAAATGATTGATAATTGCTTGTATGAACAAGTTAACCTGCAAGGCAAATGTGGAGAACAGCAAGCGGGTACAAGACTATTCCCAACTTCACGTAGAGGAGTATTTGGTTTTTAATGATTTGGCAAGCGATTATTGGCAACTTGTTTAAACAGCTTCTTAATCTATAATAGACGTAAGTCATACTACTTACAGCCATCTCTACCAAAATAGAGATAGGGATAGCTGTCATCTACGTCAGGCAATTTCTTTTTTTGTTCGTCCGTCAGTTGGGCATGTGCCGCTTTGACGTACCATTGAGGATTGTGATAATGCAACATTTTCATACGCACAAAGATACTACCATTCATTTGGTTGCGTTTGATGCGATGAGCTATTTTTCGGTCTGCAAAATCAATATTGGTATATTTTTGAGTTCGTTTAGAAATAAAAGTACGTTCGTCCGTGGCAGGGTAAAACTTAAATTCGCCCAGCTTCTCTTCGTCGTACCAATTTCTTTTGCCAACATGGTGATACTTGAACCCTGGAGCCCAAATCATCGTTACTGGGTCCTGAAAGTACTCAAAACGCTGAATGCCGTCAGGCAACAATTCATTGCAACGTTTCACAAACGCCCTGTTGCCAATGGTGCGAGGACAAGCGTAAGCATATACATTCTGTACATCGAGTCCGTATGCTTTGAGATAAACACCTGTCACAACAGATAGTGCTGCTCCAAGACTGTGTCCAGCAATCCATATTTTTTTGTGTTTGGCATCAAATTCTGCCAATGTAGTAACGAGTTGATCCCGAATGAGCTCAAAACTGAGCCAAAACCCTGTATGTATTTTGGTGCCAACCAATGCACCGCCTGCCTTCATTTGACTAATTCTAAAGTCAGTGCCAACCCATTCTGCCCATTGGCTTTTGCCTACATCGTCGGTACCTCTGTACAATATAAAAATGGTTTCGGGAGTGGATACAACCATCAATTCGGGGTCTAGTCCTCGCTCGTACTTAAACCCAAAAAATCGAGCATCGCTCGTGTAAGTTTGTTGGATATACTTGAATTGTGTATGCTTATCACCAGTGCTATCCAAAGCGTCTTTTTGAGGTTCTGCTTCACGCTCTAGCGGATATTGAAAACAATGCTGGAAGCGCTGCACAAAACTATTTTCAAAAGTAGAGTCATGTATGGCACAATTTTCTTTAATCCAGTCCGATGAAGGAATCGTATCAACTGATTTGTAGCCGTTTTGTACATAACGCAACTGATAATCCAGTCGCTCCAAGTACATCATCTCTGTCATTTTTGCCAACAAAAAAGCATTGACAGGACTAACTCCAGTAGCATTGTTTTCAAAATATTGGAAGCACTTTTTTTCGGATTCGGGAGGTTCAAAATCATAGATATTTTGAGCTAAAAGGTTATAAGAAACAAGAATAACTAAAACAGTAACTAAAGTGCAACGAAACATATTAACGGAATTGATAACTTTTTTTATGATAAAATACAAATTGCCACCCACATAAATTACACCAAATAACTTCTATAAGAAAGCCATCTCAATTGCAAACAATTGAGATGGCTTTCTTAAGATAAAAGGCACTACTAAAAAGAGTGCTAGTTAGTTTTGTTTAGTATTCATCTTCAGGGAAGAAAAAATCACTTTTGGTAGGAAAATCTGCCCAAATGTCTTCTATCCCTTCATACAATTCTCCTTCATCTTCTAGTTGTTGCAAGTTTTCGATTACTTCGATTGGTGCACCCGAACGGATAGCATAATCAATCAATTCATCACGTGTAGCAGGCCAAGGAGCATCTTGTAGGTGCGAAGCTAATTCTAGTGTCCAATACATAATATTTAGTTTTTTATACAAACAATTGTGTCATAGGCAATTAGCCGTTTGACTGAAATAGTTTTTTTGTTAATGTTAGTAGTTGATTTGCTTAAAAGCGTGCAAAAGTAAAAATTAAAAGGGAAACTTATCTTTTTTTGGTGAAAAAACAATAAAGTATTTTGCAGCATGCTCTTATTATACATCCCTAATATTGTTGCTAACACCAATTTTTGAAAAAAAGTTATAGTGAATTGCTTTTTTTTAATCAAAAGAAAAAATAATATGCTTATTGACGGTTGATACCTGCTTTGTAAGTGCGCAAACAACGTTCTCGTGCTTCTTTGTGGTCCACAATAGGGGCAGTATATTGGTCAGTACCAAATTCGGGTACCCACTTTTTTACATATTTTTGTTGTTTATCAAATTTTTGGAGTTGCGAACTAGGGTTGAATATTCGGAAATAAGGAGCAGCATCAGTGCCACAACCTGCTGCCCATTGCCAGCCTCCATTGTTGCTCGCCAAGTCATAATCCAATAGTTTTTCGGCAAAATAAGCCTCACCCCAACGCCAATCAATCAAAAGGTGTTTGCACAAAAAACTAGCGACAACCATACGTACTCGATTGTGCATATAACCCGACTCGTTGAGTTGGCGCATTCCTGCATCTACCAGCGGATAACCTGTTTTGCCGACTTTCCACAATTCAAATTCTTTTTCGTTATTTCGCCAATCAATGTAATCGTATTTCTCACGGAAACTATGATCAACTACTTTTGGATGATTCGCTAAAATCATGGCATAAAAATCTCTCCAGATTAATTCATTCAGAAAAGTAGCATTCAACTTTTGTGCTTTTTTTACCTTTTGGCGAATACTAATCGTGCCGAACCGAAAGTGCAACCCTAAGCGAGAAGTACCCTCTAGTGCAGGAAAATCACGTGTTTCGTCGTAGTGCTTAATGAGTTTTTGAGTTACTTTTGTATCAGGAAACTGGATAGTGGTATTCCGTTCAAAACCTATAGCTTGTAAAGTAGGAAGTGTCAAAGCCGTATTTTGGGAGAAGTTAGCTGCTAGTTTTTGAATAGCATAATGCTCCAATGTTTCGGTTTCTTTTTCGGCCAAGCGAGCTTTCCAAACTTTAGAATAGGGTGTGAACACCGTGTAAGGGCTACCGTCTTTTTTGCAAACTTCTAAATTTTCAAAGATGACTTGGTCTTTGAACCCATAAAAATCGACTTGCTGTGCGGCGGCTAATTCTGCCACTGCTTTATCCCTTTTTTGGGCATAAGGTTCATAATCTTTATTGCAATAAATTGCTTGAATGGGTGTACTTTTTAAGATTTTTTTCCAAACCTCAATAGGCTTGCCGTGCTCAATCAATAATCCAGCACCTAATTCTTGCAATTGTTGATGTATGGTGCTCAAAGTATCGTGTATAAACGTAACTCGGGCATCTTTTTTATCGACCAAGTCATCGAGTATCTCCGTATCGAATATAAAAATACATTGCACGGAAGTGCTCGCCTTCAGGGCTTGGTATAGTCCATGATTGTCGTCCAATCTTAAATCTCTTCGTAACCAAAAATAGGTCGTTTTGTCTGCCATATTGTTCTGTGCTTAGGTGCTTCCAAATATATATAACACGAAAAATGCAGCTCTGTTTGAAAAGTGAAATCTATTTTTTGAAAAAAAGTCTAGCAAGGGGATTACAATTTCGCAATTTGCTCCTCTGTCAATCCAGTTGCGGCGATGATGATATCAACTGCTATTTTATTTTTTTTAAGTTGCTTAGCAACTTCTATGTTTCTTTCTTCACGCCCTTCCTCGCGCCCCTCTTCACGTCCTTCCTCGCGCCCTTCCTCGCGAGAGGTGTCCACTACATTTTTAATATCTCTATAATATTTCAAACTATTTTGATAGGCTTGTCGTTCGGTGGGGTTAAATTTGGCAATTTCGGCAATCTTAAATAGTTTTTTGAAAATGCGCTCTTGCAGTTGCACGGGCAATTCGTCCAACAAGGCGAGGTGCTTGAATACATAGAGCCATTTGTCGAGTTTCGTCTCCAACTCTTCGAGTGTCTTTGTGAATTTGGGCAACTCGATATATACAAACTGTAGCTTATCATAAAAGGTCTCGCCTTTTTGATTTTTTAGATCTACTCGGTGAATCAAAGCAGGATCGTGGCGATGATCTTCAAACACGAAATCTAATATTCCGACAGAATAAACAGGATCTAAACGAAAATTCCATTCCTTTTTTTTCGCTTGTTGTTGTATCGGAAAAGAAGCATAGTAAACGCTTCTATCTTTAAAGTAGTTTTGTTTTGCTTTTTGCATTTCTACAATAAATCGTTC
The DNA here is from genome assembly GCA_937139495.1 of uncultured Saprospiraceae bacterium. GTDB lineage: Bacteria > Bacteroidota > Bacteroidia > Chitinophagales > Saprospiraceae > Aureispira. The sequence goes on from CAKZQC010000020.1 coordinate 14,754, forward strand.
GCCATTTTCGCCTATACAATACAAGTCAAAAATAGCTTTTCTATCTATTTTTGTTTGTCCAACATGTTCATTACTTGAGTAATTTAAGTTTACTATTTTTTTGTCTAGCAAAGCATTCAAAAAGTCGATTAATAATTCCTTATTTGGTTCTGTACCAAATAGCTTTTTGAAACCAAAATCGGTCAGTGGGTTAACATATCTATCGTATAACATAGTGTATCATTTTTATTTCTACAAAAATACATTTTTTTTGACTATTAATACCTCCATAGGCTCAAATATTAGACATGCTCTAATTGGAATATATTCTGCTAAGTAGCCGTGCTAAAAATAGACCATCATTCTACATTAACTTATTTTTCACGGCTACTTACTTCAGTTGTATATGAATATGATCGTCATGGCGGACAGCACGACAGCCGTGATAGCGAATGCGTTTGTGTCGAAGCCCTAAGCGGTCTTGCAAGTGTGGTTCCACAAAAAGTTTGCCTATTTGTGACTGTTCAAGTACTGTTTTTATCAGTTTTTGGGTGCCTCGCTCCGAAAAAATAAGCTCTGGGTTGATACTACCCAATGTTAAGTATTTGGGGTAATCATATTGCCAATAACCATTATCAAGACAATATTTGATTTGGTCTTTTTCGCCAGTCTTAGGCGGTTCAAAATGACCGTAACCACTACGAGAACGTTGTCGGTCGGTTAGTACGCCTGTTTTGGTTTCGTAAATCAAGCTCAAGTCAATTTTTTTGCCATCTTTGTGGCTCAAATGTGGAAGTAAAGGGAAGCCATTGATAAACGGAAAGTTAGCATCTAAATACCGAATATCAACACCACTATTTTTCAAATCTTTTTCCATTTGTTGCAATACATCATTGAGTGCAGGACGGACATAATTCCTATTCAGGACGACGGTCATATAATTGGTCGGGCGAATACCTTCCGTGTGTATTACTTTTTCTCTACCTAAAAGAGGTGCCAAAAAAGGCACAACAAAAAACGTAGCAATGCCATACAGCAGGATAAAGACTAGAGTAGTTTTTAGCTTGAAATTTCGCTGCCATTTTGGAGCTAACCATTTACTCAACAAGTAGATGATACCTCCAATTTGTGTCAGGACGGTTAAGAAAACAAATAGGAGCGTCGGGAGAATTATAGATAATGTTTTTTTTCATTGGAGTGGTGATTTTATTGAAGTAATAACCTCTATTATTTCTAGAGAAAAAAAGCAAAAAAAATGGAGTGAATAATGACCATAATAAATACGATAATTAATCACTCCATCAATAAAGTTTATGCTAAACAGTGGTCTATTTATTATTCGGCTAGTTTATCTGCCAACATCTGGCGAATAAATGGAGGCAAAGTAAAGGCAGCCAACTGCATATCAGGTGTATAGTATTGCAATTTTTCTTGTTGAGAGAAAATAGCAGAGCTAACCATATCGAAGGCATTTGTTTCGATCGCTTTGCCTTTTTGGGCAATTGTGAAACTCCACATACCTGACGGGTAAGTAGAAATATATGCCAAGTAACGGCTAACTGATTCTACTCCAAATAGTTTGCTCAAACAAGCATTCAATTCCAAGAAAGCCTCGGTATTGAACATCGGGCTTTCGCTCTGCAAGCAGATGATACCACCTTCACGCAAGGCATTGTAAGCCGTTTGGTAGAAGCTATCAGAGAACAAACCTTCGGCAGGACCTTCTGGGTCAGAACCATCAATGATGATCAAATCAAAAGAGTTGGCAGGGGCGTTCTCTAGATAATCAATACCATCTGCAATTTTGAGATCCAATTTTGGATTGCTAAACGCAGAAGAAACGGTAGGGAAGTGCTCTTTGGAAGCATTCACTACATTTTCGTCAATTTCGACCATCACTACTTCTTCAATACCTTTGTGGCGGAAAAGTTCTCTGACGGTACCACCATCACCACCACCAATCACCAATGCTTTTTTGACATTGCCATGAATGAAAGTAGGCACGTGGCTAATCATTTCGTGATAGATAAACTCATCTTTTTCGGTGACCATAACCATATCGTCAATCGTCAACATCTTGCCGTAGGCATAGGTATTGAGTACACGTACCGTTTGGTAGTCCGATTTGGCATGGAACAACAGTTCGCCTGTGTGACGCAAAGACAAAGCTACGTTGTCATCTTTGTCTGTAAACCATACATCACGCTTGTAAGCAGGATTATGCTCTTCTTCTGCATTTTCTCTTTCCTTACTGAGGTAATCAACGTCTATACGCTTGAGCAAATCAATTTGCCCCCTGTTGATTTCCATCGCCGAACCGTGTGATGCCTCAAAAGCTTTCTTGAGATAATCGTAAGCAATCCAAGGGTTGACTTCTGTACCACAAGTAAAAACATCTACTGCTGCATATTGGTATTCTGGCCAAGCATGAATAGCTAAGTGGCTTTCTTGAATAACTACTACACCTGACACGCCATAAGGCGAAAAGTGGTGAAAAGTAGAATTGATAACGGTCGCTTCTGCTTCTTTAGCAGCACCCACCATTGATTTTTCGATGACAATAACGTCATTCAGAATTTCAGCGTTACAGCCATAAAATTCTACTAAGATGTGTCTTCCTAGTGCATTGCTCATTGATTTATTTTTTATTTGGTCGAAATTAATAATATCTATTTACTTTTGCAGAGCATACTTAAGTTGTAATAATGTCTTTTATTCAAATGCAAGTAAAATTCGGTCAAAAGTATGATTTTTTAAGTCATCTTTATGAAAAGATAATTTTTTTTTTCGCCTAATGGATATATTAACATTTGAATAGAAGTGAAATGTCAATTACATGAAGTAATTTTAGTGTATTGCCTGCATGAAAAGTAAGTGTTTTAGCTATTTTCCACTTCCTTTCAATATAACCAAAACAGTATAAAAAAGAATTTTAATATCGAGCCCTAACGACAAATTTTCGATATACATAATATCAATTTTGAGTCGCTGCACCATTTCATCTACATTAGAAGCATAGCCATATTTGACCTGTCCCCAAGAGGTAATGCCAGGGCGGACTTTATGCAATTGATGTACATGAGGAGCTTTTAGGGCGATTTGGTCTATATAATACTGTCGCTCAGGACGAGGACCAACCAAGGACATATCTCCAATCAAGACGTTCCAAAACTGTGGAATTTCGTCTAGTCGATATTTTCGCATTTTTTTGCCCCAAGGCGTACAGCGATTATCTTCATCGGAAGAAAGCTGCGGGCCTAGCTTTTCGGCATCGGTGTACATGGAGCGAAATTTATAAATCATAAACGGCTTACCGTGTTTCCCAATTCGTTCTTGTGCATAAAAAATAGGTCCTTTGGAGGATAACATGACCCGAATCGCTACGAATAGATAAAGTGGGCTACAGAGTAACAACACCAAGCTCGATACGAGCAAGTCTATCATTCGCTTAGTAAGTCGCAACGAGAAGGGAATAAACTGCGTTTTGATTTCGATCAATACCGCTCCATATACATTCGCCATCTGCACTTTTCCAATCAATATATCATACATATCGGGCTGTACTTTGATGACGATTTTGTGGCTATGCTGATCCAAGATGCCCAAAATGCTTTTGAGTTGGTGGTGTTCCTTGGGAGCCAATGCGATAATCACCTCTTCGATATGTTGCTGCTCTATTATTTGATGCAAATCAGATAAGTTGCCCAACTGTGGCAACACCTCCTTCAGTGGATTGATTGTATTGGGTGTTGTATTGATATAGCCCAATATGTGATAACCAAGGCTGTGTGTCTGATTCTTGATTTCTTGATAGAGTTCTTCTAGTTTGGGGTGTTGCCCAATAAACAAGGTATTGAAACTGAACTTGCCTCGCTTAATACGTCGGCTCGCAATGGTCAATATAACCATTCGGGCGAAAGCCGTCAGGGAAAAGTGAAAGAACATAACGCCCAAAAACGATAGATAATAGCCGCGATAGCCGCCCATATAATTGACTAAGTCATCGAGGAGAATAGCAAAAAATAGAAACAATGCCCCCGCAAAACTTACCAATAAAGTGCGAGCTAACTCAGACAGTCGAGACATTCGATAGACACTTCGGTAGCTGTTGAATACAATATGAAACATAACCCATATAATGGGCACAATCAAGAGTCCATACAGGAAGCTTTGTGTCTCAAAAAGTTGCCAATAAAATTCTCTATCCTCAATATACACCCGTCTAAAAACCACAAACACCACCCAAGACAATACTGCCATTAAGTAATCGCTCAAAATATAAAGGGCTACGCCCTTAGGTAGGCTTGAAGTAAACTTCATAGTGTGCGTAATAAGATTGGATAACCGTAAGGAAAATTAAAAATGCAATAACTTGATGTTATCTACATAGATAGCCGCCTTATCGGTATCAAGACTTTTGATAGATTGTAACACAATACTGTACTGTGCCGCTTCAGCAGCAAAAACAGTTTCGGTTAGGTTGAAATAGATTTTATTCCAAGTATTATTTGGATTGACTCCTGCAATATAAGTAGTTTGAGTAGAACCATCGGTATAATGGGCAATAATACCGACACTAAGGGCGGTATTTGTCTTGTAATCCATTTCCAAATAAATAGGAAAAGAAGTTCCTACGGGCTGCAATTGAGAATATTTGACGGAAGTCGCTACTATACATTCCAAGTTGGCACTGTCGAGCACAATCTCCCCAGAATAATTGCCTTCAAATACATCGGTGTTCTGCCGACGCATAAACGTATTAGGGTTATTGTCCAAGTCGGTACTGAAAACGGTTCCTGTTGGTTCAAAATCCTCAATAATACGTATCGTGGCAGTACTATCATAGGTCAATACAGGTGCAAAAGTATCGGTACGACCTGCTTCCAGATCTACAACCATCTCAAACGGCTGATAAAAAGGATAAATACGGCGTGTATTGGCAATCCCATTTTCGGCAATCCCAGCAGAAATACGAATCGTATTGGTCGGGAAATTGTCATCTAATATGACAGGGAATGTAACGGCAGGGAGGGTATTGGCTCCCAATACTTGCCCATCGACACTTATCCAAGCATCTTGTATATTGGCAGAACCTCCGCCCTGACTGCCATCGTTGGCTACCTCTAGGTAGATATTGTCAACATATACGTAGGCTGGAAGTGGCGGATTGCTGTCCTTGATACATCCCGTCCAAAGTAAAGAGAATGTAAACAAAAAGGCATAAAATAATCGAATTTGCTTGGTCATAAATCGTGTTGTTTTTGCAAAAATATCTTTTTTGCTTCAAAAGTAAAGTACTTCTTTGGTATAAATGCCTTCTTAACATAAAAAGGTTGGTTAATTGACACAATTTAGCAATAAAATGGGGGTTACTTTAATAGGCTGTTTTGTTTATAATCACTTAATTTGTTTTTCTGGATTTCTGTTTGGCAATGACCTACTTTTGCACTATCAAATTATTAAAAAACAAACAAAGAATTACAAAATTTCACACCACCCAAACAAAATAACAAAAGTCATGAACAAACTAAATATCCTTTTCTTCGCCCTTACTATTTTATTAACTGTTGGTTGTCAAAAAGACGAATTGATAGATTTTGAAGAAAAAGCAACTATCCCTGTACAGCCAACTGTGGCACCAATTAATATGCAAGTATTGCAGTCGCAAAATGAAAAAACAACTTCAGGTGAATATCAGTTAGGTGAGGACGGTTCTATTATAGTAGATCCAACTCAGCCCAATGCAGGTAACCAAGTATCTGTATCTAGAGCGAACAAGCAGGGAAGAGGCGAATATCAGTTAGGTGAGGACGGTTCTATCATAGTAGATCCAATTCAGCCTAATACAGGTAACCAAGTATCTAGCTCAAAAGTAAGCAAACGATAAAAAATATTATCGCAAAGGACACACACACACACACACACACACACAAGTAAGGGGTGCAAAATATTTATATTTTGTACCCCCTTTTTTTTCTAAAAAAAACAGCTTGTTTATGGAATGTGGTCTTCTAGTATTTGCCAAGTATGATCGGCCAATAAGCGGACTTGTGCCAAAAAGTTGGGGTAAGGACAGCCAGAGCGTCCCCATTCATGGTCGCCAATGACAGAAAGTACAGCCGTCAGGTCTTCTTTTTGATAAAGGTAATAGACATGATTGATTAGTGGTTTGAAACCAATATCGGCACTATAAATCATTTCCGAGACCTCTACTCGTTTCTGTATTTTTTGAGCTTGACTGGCTATCAACTCCATTTGCTTGCGCAATTGATCAAGCTGCATATTGGTTTGTTCGTGCATGGCTTCTACAGCCAACCCTTTGGTTCTGCCCTTATCCATAGGGCGTATGACTGCACCACCTACGGTATGAGCATAAGGCAACAAGTGCGGATTTTCTGCAATTTTATCCTTGTCAATTGGATTGACAAAACCTTTTTTGCCTTTTTCTTCTGATTCTTCTTCGTTCTTCTTCATCACGTTGAGTTGGGTCACAATAGCACCTAAGCTATTGCAATAGCTACAAATAATTGATTATAACAAAAGTACCGCATTATTTTTATAAATTTGTGTGGACACAAATAGTACACTTTACCTTCTGTTTCTAATTAAACGGACAATTTTGGGTATTGTTTACCAAAATACTTATCTTGAATACAGCCAGTATCAATAATATTAAACAATAAGTTTATTTGCTAGACTCGTTCATAACCATTCCGTTATCAATGCAATTCATATCATGACAATTTTTAATAAAAAAATACCATTAATAATTACTTGCTTTTTGACCCTTTGGGCAATGAGTAGCTGTGATCCTAATCCCAAAGAAGGAGAGGGGGGTAATACTATCGAAAAAGACAGCACCCAAAACCAAGCAACCAAGATTGTTAACCGAGATTTTACGGTTAATATTCACATGGTAGGAGAGCCAAGCAATTACAATGTCGTATTGGCAATAGATGCTATAGCTACAGCTATATTAGCTCCTAATGTACACATGCAGTTGCTCGAAAGAGACCAACAGACTTTAGAATTTTTGCCCTATTTAGCCAAAGCACTGCCGATTATCGAAAATAAGCCCGATGGCACGATGTACTTGACTTACGAAATACGTCCAGAAGCTACTTGGGACAATGGTACGCCAATTTTAGCCTCAGATGTTGCTTTTTCTATCAAGGCAATCAAAACCCCTACGGTAAATGCCGCTTCATTGAGAGGTTATTTTGACTTTGTAGAAGATGTCATTATAGACGAAAATAACAATCGAAGATTTACATTCGTTTGCAATAAGCCTTATTTCATAGCCAAAGACGTAACAGGAAGTTTTCATGTATTGCCTGAATATTTCTACGATCCACAAGGCTACTTAGCGGAGTTTACGGTTGCGGAGCTCCACGATGAGACACAACAATCGACCTTGCTCAAAAATGTAAAATTGCAAAATTTTGGGGCGGCATTCAATACAGAGTTTAGCAAAAAAGCGGAAAAAATATCAGGTGCAGGAGCTTATAGAGTGGCAGAAATTAACACCAACCAAAACGTGGTGCTAGAGCGCAAAGCAGACTGGTGGGGCGATCAAGTTGATGTTCCTTATATTGCAGCCAACCCCAAACGAATTGTATTCAAAGTAATTCCTGACGAAAACTCCTCGATTGCGGTACTCAAAGACAAAGAGCTAGACGTAATGACGCTTATTAATGCTCAAAAATTTTTGGAACTCAAAGAGAACAAGATGATTGTGGACGACTATAATTTTCATACACCCAATACTTTTGGCTATTATTATATAGGTATGAATATGAAAAACCCAAAACTGGAAGATGTACGGGTGCGTCATGCACTCTCGCACTTGATAGATAAAGAAGCCGTTGTCAGAGATTTGAAAGATGGATTTGGTACGGTCACCAATGGACCTGTCAATCCTGCCAAACCTTATTATGACAAAAATATACCTGTGGTGCCGTTTGACTTGGAAGCTGCCAAAAAACTACTGCAAGAGGCGGGCTGGACAGATACGGATGGCAACAATGTACTGGATAAAATTATTGATGGCAAAAAAACAGAATTGGCACTCAAAATAGTGTATTTGCAAAGCAATTCTTTCTACAAAAACCTAGCAACTAATTTCAAGTATGAAGCAGAACGCATAGGAGTGAAAATCGAAACGAGAGGATTGGAAAGAAATGTACTAACACGAGCAATAGAAAATAGAACCTATGAGCTCAAATGTTTGGGTTGGGGAGGTGTGCCAATGCCAGATGATTTTACGCAAGTTTGGCACTCCAAATCAATGGTGGACGGCAGTAATTATGTTGGTTTTGGTAGCCCAGAAAGCGACCAACTTATTGACCAAATTAGAATCACTACCGACGAAACTGAACGCAATAAAATGTATATAGAATTGCAAAAGAAGATAACGGAACAACACCCTTATATTTTCTTGTTTTCGCAACAAAGCTGTACCGTCATCAACAAAAAATTTACGAATACACACGTTTCTTCTGTTCGCCCTGGATACTTGGTGCGACTGTTTGAGCTAAACGATTAATGTATTCTTATCATTCGTACTAAGAGCGTGTCTAAATCTATACTAATTTTTAATTTGAAAAGCCTTTTCCTGTTATATTTCACCTGTTTTTTGCTCCATAGCTAAGGCTATGCAGCAATGGCAATGAAAAGCCCACTAGTGGTTCATTCCTCTAAGTATCCGCAGGATACTTACCCTAAAGGGTTCGTTGCATTCATCTAACAGAAAAATCCTACACAAATTATCAAAAACTATAATTTTAGACATGCTCTAAACGGGTGAGTTTTTGGCAATAGTCAAAAACTCATTCCTTATTTATACCCACATATTTTGGAAGAAAAAATAGATTTAAGCCTCGATTTCAAAGGAGCATTGAAAGAAATGGAACATACCAAAAACTGTCTATTCATAACAGGAAAGGCGGGGACAGGTAAATCTACGCTGTTGCGTTTCTTCAGAAAACATACTCGCAAAAAAATAGCCGTACTGGCTCCTACGGGCATTGCTGCACTCAATGTTGGTGGGCAAACCATTCATTCTTTTTTTGGTTTTCCGCCTCGTCCACTCAAAAGAGAGGAAATAAAAGAACGTAGAAACCGCAAAATTTATCAAAATTTAGATGCTATTATCATTGACGAAATATCAATGGTACGTGCTGATATGATGGAGCAAATTGACTATTTTTTGCGACTCAATGGCAAAAATAGAACGCTTCCTTTTGGTGGTATTCAGATGATATTTTTTGGCGATTTATTCCAATTGCCACCTGTGATTGCTTCGATGGAAGAGCGTAGGCACTTCCAAGAAAATTACGAAAGTCCTTATTTCTTTTCGGCAAGTGTTTTTCAGACTTTCGTCAATATTCAGATGATAGAATTACGACACGTTTACCGACAAACCAACCGACAATTTATTCGGTTGTTGGATGCTATTCGCCTCAAGCGAATGGACGAAGATGACCTCATGACACTCAATGAGCGGCACGAAACGGACTTGGAAGACGAAGATTTTTACGTGATACTTTCGGCTCGCAATGCCAAGGTAGATGAAATCAACAAAGCCAAACTAAATGCACTGCATACAGAAGAATATTCTTACCTAGCAACTATCACGGGCGATGTCCGTGCCATGCCTGCCGAAACGCCGCTTCGACTCAAAGTAGGGGCTCAAGTGATGTTCCTCAAAAATGACCAAAAAAGACGGTACGTCAATGGTACTATTGGCAAGGTTGTACACTTGTCACAAGACAGTATTCGGGTAGAAATATTGACACCCAAAGGAACGATACAAGTCGTAGAGGTAGAGCGTTTTGAGTGGGAAGCCATCAAGCATTCTATTGACAAAAATAACGAAATAGACACCAAAAGTATTGGTACTTTTACGCAATATCCTTTGCGTCTAGCTTGGGCAATGACTATACACAAAAGCCAAGGGAAAACCTTTGAACGAGTGATTATTGATATGGGCAAAGGGGCATTTGAGTACGGTCAAACGTATGTTGCACTGAGTCGATGCACTACGTTGCAGGGCATTGTTCTACGGCAGCCACTTCGCCCACAAGATATATTGGTTGATGAGAAGATTATTGATTTTTATCAGACGCATTTTTAAGATATGGACAAAGATATATTCTTAATTGGTGGCATTGCTATCGTTTGTGTTGCCGTAGTATATTTTAGTTTTAGACTGGTATTTGCTTACATTTACAAGGTGCAAAATAATTTTAGATTGTTGGCACAAAAGTACCAATTGGAAGCAACCATACCAACGATAGGCGAGTGGTTGTTTAGCAATAATTACCCAACGGCAGTGGGTAACTATGAAGGCAGTCTATTGCAACTTGTCACGGATAGTGTACCTTTCGGACACCAGGGCAAAAAGATGGAAACGACTGTAAGTATGCAATTGACGACTTCGGTCGATTTCTATTTTAGTATTTGTCCTGAATATGCTCAAAAAGACCCACTTGCCAATACGGCACAGCCGATAGTTGCCATCAATGACACAACCCTACCAACATACAAAATAACAACGACCAACAAGGCAGCGATGCAGCAGCTATTAGGCAATAGTCTGATTGTAAAAGGATTGGAAGAAACGACCCTTTTGGGGAGCTTGTATCTAGACCAAAAAATGCTTCATTATTATATGGCTAATGCCATAACGGACGAATCTATTCGACAGCATATCGAACGAGTTATTGGATTGATGAAAATGCTGGTTGTGGAGATAGAGGGGCATGGAAATCGCACTGTATAAACACTTTGTTGTGTTTCTGCTACCCACCTAACTCTAATTGCACTGCACCGATCGTTTCCACGACAAATCCAACTCCAACAACAACTGATACGTACTATCAATATGCACTTTGGAGAGGTTGAGTACTCGACGTTTGTCCGACTGCTGCATATCAAAAAAGATGAGGCGAGTATTGATGTTGAAATTTGCGATGCCTTCTATTTGATGCCAATAAACTACTTCTTCCTTGGAAGCAGTAAAAAGATGAATACCAATTTCGTTGATGGTCAATATTGGAATATCCGACAAAAAAAGATAAGGCAAATAATAGAAGTTTTTGAGTTGAAATAATCCAAAAAGTACACAAGGTACCCCCAAATAAATACGCAAATCTCCAATGCCTGTTAGTATGACAGGAGCTGAAAATAATAAAGCAATACCAATCAACTCCCCAATGATTTCTATTTTTCGAGCAGGATAATAAATAGTATAAGGCGTGGTCAAAAACGCCATTTGTCTAGCCGTTTGGTGTAGGTCAAATATGGTATCTTGTATGTGTCCAATTTGTTCATCTTCTATGGCATTTCGTATTTCTTTATTGGTCCATTTTGTATTGTTTCGCCAAATTAGTTTACCCATGATAGCGGCCTCATAGAGGGCTATCCAGTTCCGCACTGGGATTTTGCCGAAGGCATACAACCGCCATTTAGTAATCATATACGCCCAATAGAATGTTGCTAATTTGTAAGACAAAAAGAAGAAGGCAGGTGTCATAAAAACAACCCAAAACTGCTCTTCTTTAAGTAAAAAAAGCGTGCATAATAAAAAAGTAAGCGGCAAGCTCAGCAATAGCAAAATCACAGGTATAGTTATCCATAAGTGACCAATCCAAATGACTTTGCGTATTGCTTTCATAGTATTATAAAAATTAGATACTAGCGGTTAGTTTTTTAGAAATTAGAAGCCAAATAAATAGTGGCAAAAAATAAGATGCTTGCTGTGGTGCTATAATTTACTCTGGATAACTTCCTTAATATTCAATACAAACATTCTTCGGTTCGGTGAAAAAATCGAGTGCATGAAACCCACCTTCTCTGCCAACACCAGAAGATTTGATGCCCCCAAATGGTGTCCGCAAATCTCTCAATAACCAACAATTGACCCACACGATACCCGAGTGGATTTGTTGAGCCATACGAGTCGCTCTGCTCACATTACTTGTCCATAATGTTGCTGCCAAGCCATACTCTACGCTGTTGGCGTATTGTAGTACTTCGGCTTCTGTATCAAAAGGCATAATCGTAACGACAGGACCAAATATTTCTTCTTGATTGGTACGGCAATCATACGCCAAACCCTCGATAATAGTAGGAGCTATAAAATAACCTGCTTTGCATCTGCCAGCTACTTGTACGGCTTGCCCACCAGCGAGTACGGTACCACCTTCTTGCTGGGCTAGCTCGACATAGCTCAATACTTTTTCTTGATGTGCTTTAGAGACGACGGCACCCATTTTGCTCGTGGCATCATTGGGGTCACCTACTAAGAGTGCCTTTGTTTTGGCAACAAAATCCTTTTTGAATTTCTCATAAATGGGACGCTCCACAAAAATCCGAGAACCGCACAGGCAAATTTGTCCTTGATTGGCAAACGAAGAGCGCATGGTCGTCGCTAGCATTTTGTCATAATCACAATCGGCAAAAATAATATTGGGGTTTTTGCCCCCAAGCTCCAACGATAGTTTTTTGAACATAGGAGCGGCTATTTTAGCAATCGTTTTTCCCGTTTGGGTGCCACCCGTAAACGAAATCGCCTTAACGGCAGGATTGCTTACAATCTCATTGCCTGCGGTGTGTCCGTAGCCATGCACAATATTGAGTACGCCAGCAGGAAGCCCCGCTTCTATACAGATTTTGGAAAGTAAATAAGCTGTCATTGGAGTTATTTCCGAAGGCTTGGCTACCACACAATTGCCAGCTGCTAGGGCAGGAGCTATTTTCCAACTAAATAAATACAACGGCAAATTCCAAGGCGAAATACAGCCAACGACACCAATCGCATCACGTAAGGTATAGTTGATAGCGGTATTCGACATGGCATTGGCATCAGCCGAATAATGCTGAATAGCAGTTGCATAAAAATTAAAATTAGCGGCAGCTCTAGGAATATCGACCATCTTAGCCAACCAAACAGGTTTGCCATTATCCGTAGATTCGGCTTGTGCTAATGGTTCCAACTGTTCTTCTATCAGCTGGGCAATTTTTGCAATTATTTTGGATCTGTCGCCTATTGGCAAACGTGACCAACTCGGAAAAGCAATTTCGGCAGCTCGTATCGCCACTTTTACATCGTTGGCGTCCGAATCAGGAATCAACGAATAAACCTTGCCTGTGGCTGGTTCGTAGTTGTTAATATAGTTGCCCGATTGAGGAGCAACCAATGCTCCATTGATATAATTTTGTATGTATTCCATAAAAAAAAGCCTTTCGATTAAGCAAACGTAATGACAAAAATAAACAACAAGATACTCAATAATATACCCATCAAAAAATTCCAAGAAAAACGATATAAAGCAGCCCACCATTTTTCTTCAAAATCACTCTCGTGATGATGTCGCTTGTAGGTGGCATAGATTAGATAGCCTTTGCGGCAAACCCAATACAAATACCCAAGCATACCTAACAGTAAGAATATAGAAATTCGGTAAGAATTATTATAATAAGAAAAATTGTTACGAAGTAGGTAGTCCCAATTCTCTCGGAGCGTCAGGTATATAATTAGCGTATTGCCAATGGCGACTACAATAGAGATGAAAAGATATAGGGTCGCTTGTTTTTTGTAGGATTGATAGGGGTGTTGGTCGGTACTCATGGTCGATATATTTTGGATAGACAAAATACAATTTTATGCTATAATGCAGACAAGAGTAGTAGTATTTTTTTATTTTTGTAATTGTGATAAACAACTTTTTTAAGCCTTCAATAGTAAGCAAAATGTCTGTAGAAAAATTTGACCCAAGTGGGTACGCTATACACAACGATAATTTTATAGGATTGCCTTATGATGAGCAATCTGCCAACCTAATATTGGTGCCTGTGCCGTGGGAGGCAACCGTGTCGTATGCCGCAGGTACGGCTCAAGCCGCCCAAAATATATTAGATGCTTCTTATCAGCTTGATTTGCTCGATTGGGATTATCCCAATGCTTGGAAAATTGGCATTTATATGCAGCCGATGGAAGGAATTGTATTGCAAAAAAGTGAAGAAACAAGAGCCTTGGCGACGCAGCATATTGATGCCCTAGAAAGTCAACAGCCTATTGATGCAGAAAGATTAGAGCAGGTCAACGAAGCCAGTGAATCCCTCAATAATTGGGTGTATCGGAAGACAAAGGCTCTATTGGAGCAAGGCAAATTGGTCGGTTTGGTTGGAGGTGACCACAGTACGCCTTTTGGCTATTTGCAAGCATTGGCAGAACAGCACGCTGATTTTGGTATTTTACAGATAGATGCTCATTGCGATTTGCGCAAAGCTTATGAAGGATTTGAATATTCGCACGCTTCTATTTTCTACAATGTGCTGGAACAAAATAAAGCGGTTAGCAAGCTCGTACAAGTCGGTATCCGAGATGCTTGCGAAGAAGAAATAGAATATGCAGAAGCAAGCCAAAATAGAGTAGAAATATATACAATGCCTATGCTACGAGCAGGTGCTTATACACACAAAAAAAGCTTTGATGCCTATTGTCAAGAAATAGTCAATAAGCTGCCACAAAAAGTCTATATCAGTTTTGATATAGATGGGCTAGACCCCAAACTATGCCCCAATACAGGTACGCCTGTACCCGACGGACTAGAAATGAACGAAACGTTTTATTTGATTCATCAGGTGGTCGCTAGTGGGCGTAAAATTATCGGCTTTGATCTCTCGGAAGTAGGCACGGCTACCGAATGGGACGGCAATGTAGGTGCTAGGGTATTGTACAAATTGTGTAATGCTGCTGGAGTTTCCAATGGATTGGTGTAGTTGTAAATAGGAAATATAACTTTAGAAACAAAGCCCGACTAAAACTATGATTTTAGTCGGGCTTTGTTTTTACTATACTTCAACAGTTTTCGATTCTTCATTAATAAACGCAATCAATTCATCTAGGTTCCAAGCATCTGCCAAGGCATATTCGCCAATATGTGTACGTACCAATCGAGTCAAGTAAGCTCCATTTTCTAGGCTTTCGCCAAACTCATGAGCGAGCGAGCGAATGTACGTACCTTTGCTACATTGTACTTTGAAATCAATACTTGGAAAATTGGCAACATCAATTTCAAAATTATCAATCGTTACTTGTCTTTTTTTGATGATAACTTCATCAGATTTTCCTTGTCTTGCTTTTTTGTACAACGGCTGTCCATCCACTTTAATCGCCGAATAAATAGGCGGTGTTTGTTCGATAGTGCCTACAAAGTTCGCTACATTTGCCTCTATTTTTTCTATCGATAATTCGGTGGTATCAAAAGTCTGGTCGGGTTCTGTTTCTGCATCAAAAGAAGGGGTGGTAGCACCCAAAAGAAAAGTACCTTCATAGACTTTGTATTGAGCTTGGTAGCTGTCTATTTTTTTAGTGAATTTCCCTGTGCAAATAATCAACAAGCCAGTTGCTAAAGGGTCAAGCGTGCCTGCATGACCTACTTTTATTTTTTTTACGTTTAGTTTATTGCGCAAAGCAAAACGTATTTTATTGACTACGTCAAAGGAAGTCCAACCCATTGGTTTATCGACCAATAGGGTAGCGCCTGCTTGAAAATCGTATTTGGTATCGTTGTGCATAGTATCGTAGATTGGTTAAGTGGTCACAAAAGTACTCAAAAAAAATGTGCTAGCCGAATAATGACCTATTTCAAGATATAAAATCGTACAGTTTTTAGCTAGCGTCATTTTTTGGAAAAAAATAAAAATTAAGATTATTCTTAATTAAGACCACTTTGCTGTTAGATACTAGAAGTTAGACTTCCTCTAATAGCTTGTTGAGCTATTAGAGGTTATTCCAAAAAGAAATCAGTTGAATCAGTGGCACTTTTTTAGTCCTATCATAAAAAATGTACGGTTTTATATTTTAGGACGACACTTCAAGACAAAAAAAGAGTCAACGCAATTAAGCATTGACTCTTTTTGTATCCATTTTTCTAGCTAGTAGAAACAGAGGTATTAGTCCATTTTGTCCCAACCTGAATTATCTTCAGTACCTAGATTATCTTCTTGTTCTAGTTTGATTTCTTCTTTGATTTCCAATTTGTCGTCTTTGATAAGACCCATTTCACGTCTTAGGTCATCAAGAGCAGCAGCACCATGCAACGAAGAATCAGACAGTGCTTTGTCGATTTCATCATCAATAGATTTGGTGGTGTCAGCCATCTCGCCATAAGCATCAGATAGAGCTTCTTGTTCTTCTACTTGACCTCTCATTTTTTCGAGCATAGCCAATGTTCCAGAAGAATCAATGTTAGCCAATTGCTTGTTGATTTTACCAGTAGCTTTACTGGCTTTGTCACGAGCTTCCAGCGTTTTGAGTTCGTTCTCCCATTTGCCAACTTGGCTTTTGAGTGTACGGATTTTATTTTCCATTTTCGATACCATTTCGTCGTATCTTTTTTGGTTTTCCAAAGAAACTTGGTACGTTTTGAGTACTTCTTCTCTACGTGCCATTGCTTCAGAAGCCAAGCGATTCGCTTCTGCTTCGTCTTTGCGTCCGTCCATTCCCATTTGGAGAAGGGCTCTAGCTTTCTTTTTATAATCTTCTGCTTGTTCTCTTTGGTTGTTAACCTCACGTCTAGTGCGGATAGCAGTCGCTTTGATTTGAGCCAATGCTTTTAGACTTTCGTCCAAATCCACTTTGAGGTCACGAATGCCTTGTTTGGTCATTGTGATAGGACGCTCCAATTTGTCAACGGCATTGTTAGCCTCTGCTTTTCCTATTCTAAATAGTCTTTTAAGAAATTCCCACATGATATATCTATAAGTTTTATTGGTTATACAAATTTTAGTTCAAAAATAATAAGGGCGGCTTAGGCAGGAACACTAACGAAAGTCAATAATTCGTCTGTATTTTCTATCAACGCCAATGCTAATGAATTTAGAGAAGCTTCCAGCTCATTCAAATCCAAGTTTGATAATTGGAGTGTATCTCTGAACAATATTTTTCCTCCTTCTTCTGTCAATACAAAAGCGCCATGTATGAAATTGCGGTTGATTTGCAACAAACGCTTATAGACGTGTGCATCATTTGCATCTTCTATATCAAAAATATGCTGTTCCATGACCAAGATTTCTCCTTCACAGTCCAGTATCATTTCAAATAATCCTTTTTCTTCGTTTGTAATTCTTACGATACCTTCGGCAGCATCTTCGTAAGTAATTTCATAATTTAACTCTAGTAAATAATCCTTTACTTTGTCAAAGTAATTCATCATCATGATAAACTGATTTTAATAGCATGAACAATAAAAAAGCAGTTCTATTGAACAACCTTTTATGTATAATAAATTGTACGGGGTTTATGTTTTTGTAATTGGTATGAAAATTACAATTTTTTTTAAGATTTGCGGCTTCTACTTGACAAAGATTTTAGCGAACGACCAAAAAAAAGGATTTTTTGTAGCGAAATACCTTATTTTCAACATTCCTAGTTATTTTTGTGCTTCTATACTAACAAAAAATAGCCAACTCTTGGAAAATTTATCGCTACATATCGAAGCACTTATTTTTGCGAGCGAATCGCCTATCTCACTGAAGGAAATTCGCCAATGCTTGTTTGCCATTACCGAGGAAAAGTATGAAAATACATTTATTCAAAACAAAATAACTGCCCTTCAACAAAAGTATTTGGCAGCTATTTTTCCTTTTCATATTGTAGAAATAGCGGGGGGCTATCAGTTTTTGACGAAGCCTAGTGTAGGAGATACCGTAGCGGTATTGCTCCAGCAAAAAAGCAAAAAGAAACTGTCGAAAGCGGCACTCGAAACCCTTTCGCTGATTGCTTACAAACAGCCGATAACAAAGTCGGAAATAGAGCGCGTCCGTGGTGTAAACTGTGATTATGCCGTACGTAAACTGCTCGAAAAAGAGCTGGTGCAGATTCAAGGACGTTCGGATGATCCAGGGCGACCGTTACTGTATGCCACTTCCGAAAAATTTATGCAGCATTTTGGCTTGCGGTCTATTAGAGATTTGCCCAAGCTCAAAGAGTTTAGAGAAGAAGAAAATCAAATTGGCGATATCAGTGACCATGTACCGAGTTAAATAAAGATTTTTTATCATGGCAAAAAAAGAAAATACGGCAGCAATCAAAAAATATACCTATGGTCGAGTTTTAGTAGCTGGACTCATCTGTGGGTTGGCAGCTTTAGGAATCAATTATATGATACTGCAAGGCGTACTCAAACACGATTATGATTGGGCGTTTGCCCCTGTATTAGTCGGTTTTTTATTAGCAATACTCAATTTTAAGCCGTTATCCAAACTTTCTATTGTACTGCTTCCGCCTGCTTTTTTGTTGTTGGCAATTGCTCCAATAGTGGGGATTGCTATCGCTGGCTATTTTGGACAAGAGGCAAGTAGTTTTAGCACTAAAGTGCAATTGTTTATACAGATATTTCCTTTTTTGGTGGTGACTTCTATTGTTTATAATTGGTATGCGAGCCTAGCAGGCAAGAAGTCATTTTTGACGTATGCACTTGTTGGGATTACGGCGGTGTTGGCTGGATTTGTATTATTTAGAGAA
This sequence comes from uncultured Saprospiraceae bacterium, assembly GCA_937139495.1. GTDB lineage: Bacteria > Bacteroidota > Bacteroidia > Chitinophagales > Saprospiraceae > Aureispira. The sequence goes on from CAKZQC010000020.1 coordinate 33,268, forward strand.
GGTTTTTCGTACGAGTTGGTGATGGCTGCTTATTTGGGTGTCTTAGCGATGCTGTTTAGCAAGCTGCACGTAGGCACTATTTTAAGCTAAATTGTACCGTACCATCAGCGAGCTGCAAGGTATAGGTTTCGCCTTCTTGAAGTGCTGCAACACTCGATAGCATATTGCCTTGGCTATCTAGTACCGCCGCAAAACCTCGTTGCAGTATTTGTTGCGGATTGAGCAGTTGTAGTTTTTCGCTAATAGCCGCTATTTTTAGCTCTTCCTGTCGGAGCTTTTGTATTAAATATTGTTGGAGCTGCTGCTCAATATTTTCAATTTTTGTGTATTCCTGCTGCCACTTCTGAGCTAGTTTTTGTTGTATGTGCTGTTGCAATTGCTGCACTTGCGATTCAAATACTAGAGTTTGATGAATCAGAAAATCGGCTACGGCGGTAGGTGTTTTGAGTGGGTGGTAAGCCACCGAATCTGCCAAGGATTCATCTACATCGTGCCCGATTCCTGTCAATACAGGCAGCTCGGCAGTAGCAATGGCTACGCACAAGTCATAATCGTCAAATCCCATCAAGTCCAACCGTGCGCCACCACCACGCACAATAACAATGGCATCAAATTCATCTTTTCGTTCTTCTATGCACTGCAATTGGTGAATCACTTCGCTACACAAATTAACGCCTTGCATTGCTGCCTCAAACAGTTCGCATTCAAACTGATATTGATAAGGATTTTGTAGCAGTTGATTTTTGAAATCTTGCCAGCCTGCGGCATTCGACGAAGAAATGATGGCTAATCGTTGCCACACCGTAGGGGCGGGCAGTTGCTGATTCAGTTCTGTAAACTGTTCTTCTTTTAGCTTTTTAGAAACTTTTAGTCGTTGCAATTCCAATTGTCCGATAGTAACACTAGCATCAATATCCTTTACGACCAATTTCATACCATGATAAGCATGAAATTCTACTTGAACCTGCAATAGGACTTGTCGCCCTACTTGTAGAATAGACCAGAGAGAATCCCCCACTTTAGCGGTGATTTTTTTGAGGTCTTTCCGCCAAATCATTGCTTCCGCTTTAGCTTTGAGTTCAAAACCTGCTCGCTCCACCAGCGACAAATAAACGGTACCTTTACTATTGCCAACTTCCGATACTTCGCAGTTGATCCAAATAGGCTGTCGCATATTGAATGCCAGCACACGTTGAAGATGTTGATTGAGTTGGTATAGAGAAAAGCTAGTTGGTTCAGCAGCCATAGTAGAAAGTATTATAAGGTGATTTTTAAAAGCAACTTTTTTGAATTATAGGTCAACAGCAAACGCTTTATTGATAAGTTTTCCGTTGTCAAACAAGTGGGGATAATGTCGAATGAGTTCCGCTTTGAATTGATCAAAAGGAACATCACTGTATGTCCCATAATGATGGCTATATTCCATAAATGGTTTGCCTGACTTGTCCGATTCTTGAAAAACAGCGTCTGTTTTTCCATCAAATTCAAGTGGTGCTACCTCCAATAATTGACACAGCTCTTTATTGAATACAGGTGTTGCTTTTACCCATTTATCATTCAGATACAATTCGGCATAGCCATGAAAAACCAATAGATTGGTTCCTAAGGTTACTTCCAATTTGGAAGTAGCTAAGTGATTGGTCACATTGCCAAACCCCAACCGACTAGGCACACCTAGTACTCTAGCACAAGCTGCCAGTAGATTTGATTTTTCGATACAATAACCTTCTGTTTTTGTCAACAGATAGCTTGCCTTTAAGGCATCAGGCTCCAATAGTATTTGATAAGGATTGTATCGGAATCCATCTCTGATGGCATAATACAAAGCGATTATTTTTTCGGTTGGGTCTAGTATTCCTACTGTATGCTGATGAGCATAAGCAATGATCGCAGGGTGGTCGCTATCGGTCAATTGTCCTGCTTGTAAGTATGGTTCAAAATCGTTCATAGGTACAAAAATAACTAAAAAAACCACTCTAATCGAAATTAGAGTGGTTTTATGAAAATGGATACAATAAGGTTGATCCGTTTTTATTTAACAACGTTTGCTTCTATTTCATAAAGAATCAAGTCGCCATCTACGTTGCCATATATTTCTATAGAAGAACCGTAATCCTTCTGTACACTTGCTTTGCTAGAATCAAAACGGTATTTGATAAATCCTTTTTGACCGGGTTTAACAGCACCTCTTGACCAATCAGTAGGTTCGGTACAAGTACAGCCACCTTGCAAGTGAAATATTTCAAAATCGTTTTCACCAGTATTGGTAAATTCAATCGTATAATCTTTTGCTTCACCAAACTTGATTGGTCCTATTTTCATCATTGGCTGCTCAAATGCTAGCGTCGTGATAGGTTTTTTGTTTGATGTAGTAGTCGTACTAACGGTTGTATTAGTTAGTTTTTTTTTTCAGTATCTTCAACGTCTTCCAAGTCAGCACCAATACCCAAAGAAGGCATAGCAATGATTTTGAATTCTACACGTCTGTTCAACTGACGACCTTCTGGATTATCCGAACCATCTGCTTTTGTATTGTCAGCAGCAGGCATTTTTTCACCAAATCCTTTCGACTGTAAGCGAGTAACATCTACACCTTTCTTTTTGAGGTAGTCAATAGTCATGTTGGTACGTTTCTCCGATAATGCATCATTGTATTGATCAGTACCTTTAGCATCGGTGTGACCACGTACCTCTACAATCATATCAGGATTGTCCTTAAGTGTATTGGCAACCATATCCAAAGTATCAGCAGCACCTGAACGAATGTTTGATTTGTTGAAATCAAAGTAAGCGTTGTAGAATACTGGGGGAGGAGTCAAGTACATTTTTTGCAAAATGGCTAAGTCTTCCTTCGCTACTACACGGCTGTCAGCAATATAACCAGCACGTTTCGCAAAGATTTTGTAATCTCTGTCACGAGGTAGGTTGAACGCAAATTCATTGCCACCATCTAGTGTTTGTTTCTTAACTTCTTTACCCGTTTCTGCATCAAAGATGGTTACAGTTACACCGTCAAGTGTTTCGTTTGATTTTTTGTCGAAAGTACGAACCATCAAGCCCAATTCTTGGAGTGTTACTTGCTCTTCCAATTCGATTGGTTTAGTGATGTCGTAACCAGCCATTTTAAGTGCTTTTTTAGTAGCATCAATTTCTACCATACCACCTTCAAGACCATCTTTTTTAGAACGTATTTCGTATTTGTTACCCATTGCTAAGTTAAATACATATTCGTTACCTTCTGTGTTAGTTTGCTCATCAACTACTTCTCCAGTTTCTTTGTTGACCAATTGTACCGTAGCACCATTCATTGGTTGACCTGTTTTTTCATCTACTACATTTACCTTAGCGTAAATATCGCAACGCTCTGGCATAATGATAGAGAAAATATCATCGCAACAAGTTTCACTTTTGAGTGAAGTAGTACCTGGACGATTAGAAACTACATAACCGTAGCAATCATCAATACCTTGTTTGTTGATAATAAAACCAAAATCATCTACACGAGTATTGAAACCCATGCCCATGTTTTCAGGAGTATTCATTTCACCGTTGTTGGTGTTACGCTCGCTCACAAAAACATCATAACCACCCATACCTGGATGACCAGTAGAACTGAAGTAGAACATATTGTCTCTTTCGTCAAAGAAAGGAGTGATTTCTTCACCAATTGTATTGATTGAAGACATATTCAAAGGTGCTTTCGTAGTACCATCTTCGTTGATTTCTGCATACCAGATATCAAAACCACCTTTTCCACCTTCCATGTTAGAGCTAAATAACAAGTATTCCTTGCCGTCCCACATCGCCACAGCAGGGTTTCTGTTAGAGTACTGGCTAGAGTTGAGTTCCAACAATTTAGCCTCGCCCAATGCACCATCGTTGTAGTCAGCTACATAGATACGGCTATTCTCTAGAGAGTTACCAGTCAAGGTAGCACGCACGAAGTAGAATTTAGACATATCCGTATTGAATGTAGGTTGAGCTACGTGGAAACCTTCTTTTTGTGTGATTTCTTTTTCGTAAGCTTCTGCTTTAGACCAAGTTTTATCACTAGCATCTGATGTATAGATTTTAGCAAATTTAGTATCTTCTTTATCTACCTTTTCTATAAACATAATAGAATCTGTACGCAAAGCAGTGAAAATAATTTTTTCACGACCAATAGGAAACGCACTACCTTCTGTAGAAGCAGAGTTAATGCTAGTACCCATATTTTCGATGAGTGTTTCTTCTTTCGCTTCTAGTTGATCTTTAGTCCACTTAGCTCCATCAACAGCAATTGTTGCCATTTCTTTGTAGTAAGCTGCTTTTGGTTGATCATCTGCATATTCTGTTTTGAATTTTTCAAATTCAGTGATAGCACCATCATAGTTACCGTTTAGTTTCATCACGTCGGCATACATGTAGCGAGCTAATGGATACTTAGTAGATCCACCTTCATCTACCAATTTTTTGAACCATTCTTCTGCTTGGTCATAATCTCTCAAGCGGTCATGTGTTCTCGCAACGTTATAGATATTCGTAACATCTTTCGTATTGCGATTGTACAATTTCATGTACCAAGACAAGGCATTGTAAGTATCGTTTGCTTCGTCTAGCTCGGTTGCCACTGCTTCCACTTTTTCGTCAGGCAATTGACCACCCGTAGGTTGAGCAAAAGCATATTGGGTCATAAAGACCAATGCTAGGATAAATAGGTTAGTAAGTTTCATTCTTAAAAATGAGTTTTATATAAAATTGTTTGTAGTTGGATTATCTATCAATGTTATCAGTAACATTGTATAAAGCAATTGCGCTAAGTATCTAAACCTAAAACGGTATCAATTGCTTATGCTCAAAAAAATTAGAAGCCTATCTAATGGTAGGCTTCTAATTTTATCAATTATTGTATTAGAAACGTGGGCAGAACAAGACATCTTCTACTACTGCTACTTTGTAAAGTTTAGCAATATAAGAAACACCCAATTCGAATGCTGTACCACGGTTGTTTTTAGCGAAAGCATTGTAGCTCAATCCATCACCTAAATTAATGTCATAAGCAAAACCAAATGAAAATCCTTTGATGTCGATACCTACACGAGCAATAGCTGCATCAGATACACGGTATCCACCACCTAAGTACATGGTAATATCTTTTGCTCTATTGAAGTGAATTCCAAATAATAATTGAGCATTCAATTCGTAAGCACTAAACCCACCATCTGTTCCTACAGAAGGAGTCAATATATTGTGGAAGAAGAGAAGCGGCTTCAATTGGAAACGCTTTCCTAAATCTGCCTCCATGATGAAGTTAGATAATAACGTCATAGGCATCTTGGCTTCAGTAGCCAAGAAATTGTATTCTGGAGTGGTAAAGTGATTCAATGAAGTTGCCAATTGAAATCTAATATTACGACTTCTGTGACTCAACATCAATCCACCCGTAAAATCTGGAGCCGTAGCACTAGAGTTTTGTAGGCTTTCAGATGTTAATGTACGATCAAAACCTGGAGTAGTAGTACCACCGTTAGCTATAATCGCATCTTCGTAGATGTACTGATCAGCAGTTGTTCTGAATTGCATGATGCCACCTTTCAGACCAAAAGACAAAATTGTTTTGCCGTTTTCGCCCAAACCTAAGTGATAAGCCAAAGATAAGCTAGCACGAAGTGTAGAAAGACCACTGTCGTCTAATAGACCGCCATTGGCTTTGTCCATCGTGACACTCAATCCTGCACCCATCCAACTCTTAACGTTTCCTTCTCTTCCCTTTTTGGGAAATGGAGCAAGTGGTGCATCAATATAGGCAGAAGGAGTTTGATAGCCCGAAAAGCCACCTACCGAACCAAAACCATCTGGACTAATTGATAAACCGCCCCATTGGCTTCTGTATAAACCTCCAATTCTGAAAGTTCCTGAATAATAACCTGTATAAGTGGGGTTTAATTCTAGAGGCACCATGTCAAACATGGTAAAGTGCATATCTTGCGCCTGTACCGTAGTAGCACTAGCACCTAATAGCAAACCGATCGTTAAACTTTTTAAGAATCTCATTTAGTAGATGATTTTTTTATATACTTAGAAGTTAGTTTCTGGTATAAAATAAATGTAATTAATAGAAAAAATATGTAAAGACTAAGTGTAAATATAGGAGTTTATTATGCTTTTGAAAAATTATTCGCCCTATAAGTTAAGAACATTTAAGGATTTAACCCTATTTAGTGTATTATACTATCCTTAATCTTAACAGTACAAAGATATTAAATAAAAATTAAATAAAGTGAAAAAGATATTACTATTCTCAACGATTTTATTGCTTGCCCTTGGGTGCCAAAACGATAACGTAACAAATGAAGTGGCGGTTGGTTCTGAAAATTATCCACGCAGTCCTAATCTAAAGCTATTGCCGATGGAGCTATCACCCGAATCGGAAACTGACCAAACGGCTCTAATGCAGTCCTATGGCTACGACGACGGACAAGTAGTGTTTGGTGTACATGGCATTCGATTGGGGAGCAGCTCCGAACTTTCGGGGAATGTGGCGTTGGCTCACTACAAAAAAGCCACGCACGTACACCTTAATATTAATAATGAACGGCACGTATTAAGTAATACCAACGTTTTTGATTTTGGGTTGGAAGATGGAGATTATCAACTGTTTGCCTTTATTAACCATTCTTATCGCGTGGCGATTAAGAACCCAAATAGTGTATTGGTCAAACAAATGAAAATAAAAAATAAAAAATTGGCAAAAAGTAGTAATATTGTAAGTCCTACTCTTATTTACAATATGCCTTATGGGGTATTTAAGGCAGAACGTTCTGACCAAATTCCTGTTGATTTTCTATTGTGGAACAGACAACGAAGCGGCGAGGAATATTTTCAGATTATCATTGATAATCAATATACTTTTAAGGTTAGCAATAATCAACCACATTATTTGCAAGGTTTATCGAAGGGCAAACATAAATGTATGGTAGAATATAGAGATGCCAACGATGTGTTAATTTTGCCTGCTGTGAGTGCTACTTTTGAATTGGAGTAATGAAGTTTATAAAACCGTACACTTTTTAGCTAGCGTCATTTTTGGGGAAAGAATAAAAGTTAACGCTGCGTCTAGTCAGACCGCTTTGCTGTTAGATACTAGAAGTTAGACTTTCAACAATAGCTTGTGAAGCTAAATATTGACGACTTTTTAAACAACTTCTATAATAAGTTGAAATTATCCTTAATTAATAACCAAATTAATCCCAATGTAATATGTTGAAATACAGTATTTTAGTGCTAGTGTCGCTACTTGGAGTAGCTTGCCAAGACCGAATGGCTCATCGGATCTTATCAGAAGAAGATATTAAGAATTTGCCACAGGCGAGTGCTATTGCGGCACCTGCCAAAATTGACCCGATTACGAAGCGGATTGTGTTGGATAATGGGCAGCCCAACACAGATACCATTGCGATTGCTTTTGATGGGCAGTACCATTGGTTGACCGAAGATTATCAGATACAAACCTCCTTGTCTGCTCAAGTCCCTGTGCCACATCGTTACCGCCGAATAGCCGTAGAAAAAGGCAGTTATGCCGAATGGTTACGTTTTTTGCCCATGTTGCCCAAAGGCACTACGGTCAAGCTGCACGATGGTTCGGTCAAGTCATATCAAGCAGGGGCTTATCAGGTGGTCAATATAGATATTGGCAAAAGAGATTTGCAGCAGTGTGCAGATGCGGTTATGCGATTGAGGGCAGAGTATTTGTACTCCAAAAAACAATACAGCGATATTCATTTTAATTACACCAGTGGGCATACGATTAATTATAGTGATTGGGTAGTGGGAAAACGCCCTAGAGTAAAAGGTAATAAAGTCTATTTTAGCAATAAAAATGAAGCTGCAAAAGCGGATTATTCGTACTTCGTATTCAGAGAATATTTACAAAGTATTTATTTGTACGCTGGCACTTCGTCTCTAAATCAAGAGATGAACGTACGTCGATTAGAGAATATGCAAGTTGGTGATGTATTTATCAAAGGAGGTTTTCCAGGGCATGCCATGATCGTATTGGATATGGCTCAAAGTATGGATAATGACGAAAAGGTGTTCTTGTTGGGGCAGAGTTATATGCCTGCTCAAAGTATTCATATTGTCAATAATTTCCATGACTTGGAACTGTCCCCTTGGTATGCAATTAGTCAAATTCAAGAAGAATTGATTACGCCCGAATGGACATTTGAAAGTAATCAACTCAAAACATTCCAAAAGAAATAGGGACGAGTTGTTACCTGCCCTTTTATTTTGATTCTTGTCATGGCTTCGCCTTTGCTATTGGTGGAGAGTGTGAAATATTTGGTAAATACACCAATACTTTGCCACCTATATTCGATGTATATTTTGCCTGTTTGATTTGGCATAATTACTTGATCAATGATGCCATAATCTAAACAACCACAGTTGCCTTTCAATGTCGTCAGTACCAAGGGGGCTTCGCCAATATTACGGACAGTTAATAGGCGTTTGGTTGGTGTTCCCAATAGGATATTGCCATAGTCAATAAACAACTCATTGGAGTCTATTTGTAGCTGCTGGGCTTTCGCCGAATAAGTTATTGCAAAAAAGAAAAGAAGTAAATAAACGCATTGCATAGCTACCGAATTAGTTGAACTAATGAATTAGTTCAATAGGGGTGATTTAAAAAAAAGTAACCAATTAACGTTAATCGTCAATTGGTTACTTTTTTTACGTGTACTTTTTACAGAACGCTTTTAAACTTTAGTTGCCAGTAGTAGGAGCAACAACAGCAGGAGCGTTGTTAGTAGCAGGAGCTGCTACTGTACCATATATTTTCAAACGGCTAGTTGCATTAGATACAGAATTAGTAGTCAATGTTACATATTTCGTAAATGCACCTGTACGTTTTGTGTCATATTTTACTTTGATAAAATTGCTTTCACCTGGCATGATTGGCTCTTTTGGGTAAGAAGGAATAGTACATCCGCAGCTACCTTTAGCAGCAGAAATAATCAAAGGAGCGTCGCCTGTATTGGTGAATTTGAAGTAGCGAATACCCGTAGAAGCATTCTCGATGCTACCATAGTTCCATTCAGATGAATTTTCACCTGGTTGGCTCAATACTGCACCAGCTTTTTCGATAGCTGATTTAGCGTCAGAGGCTTCACCTGCTGTATATTTTGTAAATTTGATTTCTTGTGCAGAAGCAAAAGAAACGAATATAAAGAGAACGGCAAATAATGAAAATATCTTTTTCATGGTATAAATTTTTATAAATATTAGATGAATTATTGTGTAATAGTTATGTTGTTTGTCTAGTCTAATTCAAAGATGAAGCCAAAAATTAGTTACGCATTATTTTTTTTGACTTTTCTTGTTTCTGTTTAGATTAGAAGAGCTTATTTGAACATTGTTTTTGGGCTCGATGGAATCGCTTCTGGCTCTGCTTCTACAGTGCCATTTATTTTGAGACGAGTAGTCGTATTACTTACCGAATTGGTCGTCAAGGTGACATATTTAGTAAAAGGGCCGACACGTTTAGTATCGTATTTTACTTTGATGTATTCAGACTCACCTGGCATAATTGGCTCTTTTGGGTAAGAAGGAACGGTACAACCACAACTTCCTTTGGCATTGGTGATAAGCAATGCTTTGTCGCCTGTGTTGGTGAATTTGAAAAAACGAACACCCGTAGAAGATTTTACAATGGTGCCATAATTCCACTCTGTAGTAGCTCCTGCTTGCTTGAAGGGGGCACCTGCACGCTCATCTGCTGAAGCTAAATCGGTCGCTTGTGCTTTGTCACCTTGGTACAATTCAAATTTGATGTCTTGAGCAAAAACGGAAGAAGTAGCCAAAAGTGCTACGACCATCATTCCAAATATCTTTTTCATAGTATAAATGATTTATTTTTAGTTGAAATTAGTTTTAAAAAGGGGAAGTGTTTGGTAAGACTTCCACAAAACAAAAATTAAGTTTTTTGACTTGTTGTTATACAAATATAGACAAAAAAATAGTAGATATGCAAGGCTTAGTAGTTTTTTTAACTAAAGCTTTAGTTTTGATTCTTTTTCTATCCAAACAAGCCTTTGTTAGTAGCCTTATTTTCAACAGCTGTGCCAAAGTCATATTAATAGAACATTATTTTTGAAACGCTCGCACTACAAAAGACTCCAAAAATTGGTTAGTGTCTGAAAAAATAGTATATTTTTGCGTTTAACTTCAACAAACGATTTGAGTATTTTGTTACAATGAATCGAGATTTTTGCCCCAATACCAATATAGCATTGCCCGAAAGGGTGCCTACATAATAGAAATAGAAAAAAGCAACATAATTATGAGTAGAACGAAAACCAACTCCAAAGCGGCTGCCCCGACTTATAGCAATGAATTTAGAAAACAAGCCTTAGAAGATTACAGAACAGCTTGTGTTAGTAGAGATGTTAGTTTGATGGGACGTAAGGAAGTATTGACTGGAAAAGCCAAGTTTGGTATATTTGGAGCAGGTAAAGAGATTGCTCAAGTAGCCATGGCGCGTGCTTTTCAGAAAGGGGATTTTCGTTCGGGTTATTACCGAGATCAAACCTTTATGTTAGCGTCTGAATTGGCAACTGTCGAGCAACTGTACGCTCAACTGTATGCCCATGCCGATCCAGAATTAGAGCCATTTTCGGCAGGTCGTCAAATGAATTCGCATTTTTCTACGCCACTGATAGATAAACAAGGCAATTGGCTGAACCATACCGCTACCAAAAACGTAACGGCTGATATTTCGCCCACAGGCGGACAAATGGCTAGAGCCTTGGGTATTGCCTTAGCTTCTAAGCAATATCGTGCTTCAGAACAGTTATCGAACACCACTGATTTTTCTGACAAAGGAAATGAAGTATCATTTGTGACGATTGGCGATGCGAGTACTTCCGAAGGTGTGTTTTGGGAAACCATGAACGCAGCTGCAGTCATGCAAGTGCCGTTAGCGGTATTCGTTTGGGACGATGGCTACGGCATTTCGGTGCCACGAGAATACCAAACAACTAAAGGTAGTATTTCGGAAGCCTTGGCAGGTTTTCAGGCGAATGAAGCAGGCGAAAAAGGCTTTGATATTTACAAAATAAAAGGTTGGGATTATGCCCAACTCAGAGCGACCATAGATAATGGTATTGCCAAAACAAGAGAAACGCACCGCCCGTGTCTGTTTCATGTAGAGGAGTGTACGCAACCGCAAGGACACTCTACGTCAGGTTCGCACGAACGCTACAAAGACGAAGCTCGTCTAGCGTTTGAGAAGGAGCAAGATGGCTTGCGCCAAATGAAACTGTGGCTGACTGCTGCCGAAATAGCCACCGCTGAGGAGCTAGACGCAATAGCCAAAGAAGTCAAAAAAGAAGTGCGAGCAAGCATCAAGCAAGCTTGGGCGAACTTCCGTACGCCTATCGACAAAGAATTGGCAACCGCCAAAGATTTATTTGGTCGATTATTGGCGGAAAGCAACAACAAAAAAGCCGTAGAAAAATACCAACAGAAACTAGAACGTGCGATGGACGCTACCGTCAAAGATATCGTCATGTTGGGTAGAAATATATTGCGCGTGACGCGCAACGAAAAAAATGCCACTCGTACAGAGCTACAAAATTGGGTCAACGAATTGACGGAACAATATAAATATTTGTACCACTCGCACTTGTACAGCGAAACGCCTAATGCGGCTCACAAAGTAACCGCTCTAGCGGCGGAATATGACGACAAAGCACCGCTCAAAAACGGTTTTGATATTCTCAATGCTTGTTTTGATTATCACTTGGAGCAGAACCCTACGGTTTTTGCCTTTGGCGAAGATGTCGGACAAATTGGCGATGTGAATCAAGCGTTTGCAGGAATGCAAGACAAACATGGCGAAAAGCGAGTCTTTGATACTGGAATCCGTGAGTGGACGATTATGGGGCAGGCGATCGGTATGTCGATGCGTGGACTTCGTCCAATTGCCGAAATTCAGTACCTCGATTATTTGATCTATGCCTTGTCGGCTCTCTCGGACGACTTGGCAACGCTGCGTTATCGCTCCAATGCGACACAGGCGGCTCCTGCTATTATTCGTACCCGTGGTCACCGCCTAGAAGGCATTTGGCACTCAGGTTCGCCTATCGGCATGATTCTCAATAGCTTGAAGGGGATTTGTGTACTCGTGCCTCGCAATATGACACAAGCCGCAGGCTTCTACAATACGCTGTTGCAGTCCGATGATCCTGCTTTGGTGATTGAGTGCCTCAATGGCTACCGCCTCAAAGAAAAACTGCCCAATAATGTAGGCGAATTTAGAGTGCCGTTGGGTGTTCCTGAGGTGTTACAAGAGGGCAGCGATGTGACATTGGTCACGTATGGTTCTTGTGTTCGCATAGCGGAAGAGGCACTAACGATACTAGCGGAAGAGGGCATTTCGGTGGAGTTGATTGATGTGCAATCGCTCATGCCGTTTGACACGAATAAAATGATAGCGGATTCGCTCCAAAAAACAAATCGCCTAGTGGTATTAGACGAAGATTTTGGTGGTGGTGCTACGGCATATTTGCTCCAAAAAATACTGGTCGAACAAAAAGGGTATTTCTACCTCGATTCGGAGCCGCTTACGATTAGTGCCGCTGATGTGCCGCCTGCTTATGGCTCTGATGCGGATTACTTCATCAAGCCAAGTGTGGAAGATGTGGTAGAGCAGATTTATGGCTTGATGAATGAGGCGAATCCTGAGGGGTTTGGTGAGATTTAGGCACTAATTTTAGGAGTTGGAATCAGGGCAGATTGCCTACCAAAAAATAGAAGGACATGAAGGTTTGGAGTGTAAAGCGTTTTGTAGTTGGGGGCATTGTATGGCTCCTACTGTTAGTTGCAAGTTGTGATTTAGGCAATCCTGTAGTAGTAGAAAATACGAACGATTTTCCAGGTATCAATAGTTTAGAGCCATTTTTTGATGCCTTGCGTGACAAGGCGTTAAGTAATGATTTTATATTTGATGAATATTATTTGGATAGCAAAAAACTGAGAAGAGGTTCTACGGAAGCAGATTCTATGCTGTTGGATACTCGCCTCCAAAAACTTATGAATTTAAGGAGTGCTTTGTCAAACGGAAAAGGTAATCGTACTTCTTCTTGGAAGTATGCAGCAAAAGAGTACCCCGACTTAGTGCATAATTTACTCGAAAAGGACATTGACCTAGATAATGTCTTCGTTATTTCTATAACTGAAACAGCCGAGTTTTATATCAAAACGCAAGGCTCGAAAATACAATCGCTTACGCCTATGGTTAAGGGAGATGTTATTGTGGGTTGGTTGTAGAGAGGCTGCTAATAGCTCATTTTATGGGGAGATGAATGTATAAAAGGATAAGAGATGAATCAACAATACGTATTACAAGAAGTCAGTAAGTATTTATCTCGCTTTAAAGAACAAGTGAAAATTCAGAACAAGAATTCAGAGTTCAGTATAAATATTCATGCAGAAAATGTTCTAATCGACATCTTCAATGTCATATATGATGTTGATTTAGTTAATTTGAATTATCAGGAGGGTAAAAACTATGATAGTATTGATCTTGGAGATAGGTCTGGAAAAATAGCTATTCAAGTTACTTCTACAAAGAAGATAGGGAAAATAAAAGACACTTTATTGAAGTATAAAAAAAATAAGCATTATGAAAACTATGAAGAGGTATATATTTTTATTCTAGTTGGCAGGCAGGAAAAATATTCAACTAAAAGTCTTGATAAAATAATTGAAAATAAATTTACTTTTGATCAAGCTATTCACATTGTTGACTTTCCTATTTTATACACTAAACTGAATGAGATAAATAATTTTGAAAAAACTCTGAAAGTTTTGAATTTACTTAAGGAGCAATTTTCAGATTTTAGAGTAGATAAACCAGTAGAAATTAAACCTTCGGATTTTTTTATAAAGGGAGCAAGTGGCATAGAGATCTCTTGTAAACAAGCAGAGAGAGGAAGCGAATATTTACTTTGTTTTCCAGTTGATATTATTGCACCTAAAAAAATAACAGTACGTTTCGAACAGGTAGGTTTAGCTTTTAGAGTGGTTTTTGAGGAGAATGTTACAGTACAACTACCAGTAAGTTTTGATATAGGTTTAGAATCAGGTGATGGGGAATATTTTTTTCCTAAGAATACCAATGAATATTTTATTGGACAATATGATTTTGATGATGATGGGATCGATGAAATTATTATAGCAGTTAAAGATGAAGTTCTATCAGACAATGCTATTCAGGTAAACGTATTCAAATATTATCCACCTGCTAGACAAGAACATGTTTATAGAAAGGAGAATTGGGAATTAATGGGGAATTTTTTAGGTGGATTAATGTTTCCATGTGAAGCTAAAATAACTGATAATTCAGTAAGAATGGATAGAAATCACAGAGGGTTTTATTATGAATGGACATGTGTAAAGGGTAGATTTATCAATACAGGTGATTATTAAATAAATTAGTACATTATCCTCGATAATTAGTACTTAAATCACCAATCACCAATCACCAATAACCCAATTCTTCCAAGACCACCCACAATACGCCAATCCAGTAGCGAGAAACAAGAAAATATACGAAAATTGGGAAAACTGTACCTTAGATAGTGAATCCGCTTTTGAAGGCGTACACAATGGATTTAGGGTAGAGGTGAAGTTTAGTTTTTGGTCGGAAGGGAATACCACTAATATAGTAACCGTCCGACAATTACAGTCCGCAGAAGGCAGCCTAATCCCTCGACTCGCCCCAATTACGACCTTTACGTATGTCACTCAAAAAGTAACTGGAAATTTGCCTACCATCAAGATCGTACCCAATAACTTGGGATCGCAATTGAGTGCCGTTTTTGATTTTAAGAATGAAAAGATAAGTCATCGTTTTTATCATTACCTCATTCGTTCAAACGATGCGACAGCCTGCAAAAAGCTATTAAGTAATCCTTTTTTAGCAGCGGTTTTGAAGAACAAAGAATTAGTCAAATTTCGTTCGTATAAAAATAAAACAAGGCTAGTATTCAAGAAAGTATTTGAAGAGAAGCAAGACATACAAGATTTGCTACTTTTTCTGAAAACTATTGATCGTGTTGTGCTGTATTAGAGTCATCTAATAACCAAACCAGAACAACAACTAAACAATGGCTATCCAACACAGCACCTTAGCAAAAGGCTTTGCCTTTGCAGGAATATCAAATATGTCCGTATTGATTTTCTCTAGATTTTTTACGAATCCTGTCATTGCACAGTACGATCCTGTCGTCATGTCCAACTTTGGGTTGATGATGATTATGGTTTGGGGCTTGGCGTATATGGCTATTGCCAAGGATTTTCAGCAGGTCAGGTGGTTGGTAGGGGTTTTTGCGATAGAAAAGTTGATTTATGGGAGTGTTTGGATCAATTGGCTACTGAATAATAAGCTCTCTGAAGTGTATGAAGCGGATATGATGGCTGGCATGTTTTACTCTATTTATGGGGTCAATGACTGGACATTTTTTGTCTTCTTTTTGAGTGTATTTGTGTATTTAAGGAAATCAAAATAGATGGAAGAAACATTAAAAATTATTGAAAAATGTCGTGTATTTGCTCAGCAAGCTGACGCGTTAGAAGCCAAAGCATTTGAGGATATTCCTTATAGAGATGCTCACTTTGTAGATGATTTCAATAAGCTGTTTGAGCAATATGCGTACGGCAAACAAAACCGAACGATATCGGGTCTGAATTTCAGACAACCTGCCCGTTACGACCATATCAATACTTGCGATAAGGAGGTAATTGAACAAGTGTCAAAGACACGTTATTACGTGACATTTGAAGGTAAACCTCAATGGAAAACAATACGTTTTGTCTTGGACAAAAGACAAGGCGAATGGAAATTGATACGCTCCGAAAATTATCTTGGTATTGCCAATCATGGCAAAGATAGAGGCAAGGAAGTTTGGACCAAAAACAAACTCTAGAACGCTCCCCAATTACCTTATTCCACCACAATAGGAAACAAAAAGCTACCCCAAAGTCCCGCTTTGGTCTTGGTAGGAGGCAATTGTACTTGATAACCTCTAGTAGAGCCGTCGGTGGTCGCTACTTCTAGCACCTTGGCAGGTGGCGGAAGCGGTGCTTGGAGCAGGCTCGATACATCGAAACGCTCAAAACCAACCAATACTTTGACGTAATAAATAGCATCAGGTAGCAGCGCTCTGTTTTGCTGCATTTGTAGCGGTTTGTCGAGTCGCAAATTATGGAGTTGAGCCACCGCTTGTGGCGGCAATAAATCACAACCCAAATCAGGTTGCAAGGGCAAAATTCCAAAATTTTCATCTAGCAACAAGGTCGAATAATATAAGGGTTGCGAGCCTTGCGTATGTGTGATTTTCAAGTCAAATAGCAAGGCGGTTTGATTGGTAATATTAAAGAACAACGGTTTATCTTCTGCGATGTCAATGGGGATAATTTCGCCACGCTCGTAGTCGTCAAACTCGTCGGCTTCATGCGTCCCAATCTGAATTTTTTGAGCGGCTGTTTTTTCTTTATTACTCCAAAAAGTAAAATCAAAAATCAATCGATGAGCTTTTAGAGCTTCTAGTTGTAGCGGATTATATAGATTTTTGACGGTTTCCCATTTTGTTATTTTTTGTAAGCTGCGCAATAAACCAAAGGCAGATTTTTTGCTCAAATCTTTGGTTTTAGCGAAGAGAGGCAAGGGCGAAAGTTCGTTTTCTATGATGGAGCGAACCTCCCAACCGTCGGCTTGTGTTTGTAGGCTAAAATCGGCTTTTTCTATGGGTTGCCAATTGACGAAAGCCGCAAAATAATTCGCTATTTCTGGGCTAGAATCTAGTAGCTCAGGAAAGATTTGTTGTAGAGCATTGTCGAGTGGCTTTGCTGCCACTTTTATAGGCTGTTGTTGTGCATCAAAAGCCGCTAGGAGCTTTGTCAAAATAGGCGTGCTGGCTTCTAGAGCGGTCAAGTCGAAGGCTTCAGGCATCGCAATGGGCTGAATACTGCCATCATGCCAAGTGGCTACAGAATTATCACTCAACCAAATGACACTTTCTATTCTGTAATCGTCGATAGCTACGGCGGAAGTCTTGCTAATGATCGTTTGGGGGGCATCTTTGTGATACAATGCCAACCAATCTTGAGTTTGATCAACATAATAATCGGCTTGCTGCCAATCTGCTACCCATTGCAATTTGAGTTGCCCAAGTTGGCGTTCTTTGGTTCGATTATTGGCATGAAAATGTTGCTCAAAAATAGCCGTAGCAGGACGCTTGTCAATGCCTACTTTGATACGCCACTTCCGCAAGTAAACCGCAGGAATGAGCACCAAAAGTCGAGCAGCTTCGCTGGTAGCTGGTGCCGCCGCTTCAAAAGTAAGCTGGCTATAGGTAGCCGAAACCGCTGTAATACGGGCATTACTTTTGCCTTTGGGCGAATTGCCTTGATAAAAAACTTCCACGGGAATGTAAGGTAGTTTTTCGCTCAATGTTGGTAGCAAGGTCATTTCGCTAGTGGCAATATGCCAACCTCTTTCGGAGTTGTACGCCAAAGAACTAAAGCCTTCCAAGGCGTTGTTGGTTACTGTATTTTTTTGTGTCAAATTTTTGCGTAGCAAGTCGCCCAAGAAAGGCTCGAATCGAGCTTGAAAATTACTGTCAGGCAGGTACAAACTAGGCGACTGTTCATACACGCCACCAATTTGCAAACGCACTCTATCAAACAAATCTTGATAGCTGATATTGTTTTTATTGGCTGCTAGTACTGCCAGTAAATTATTGGTAAAAACGCCACCAGAAGGAGCGACTTCGTAGGCAAATTGATGTTTGGCGCAAGCCGCCAAATGAATATGCGAACTCAAAGGGAGTAGCTCATCAATCGGTATGGTGGGGTGTTGTAGATTATCCTGAATTTTATTTAGCAAAGCGGTATTAAATGCGGTGTATTTAGCTGCCAAGTCTTCGCTAGAAGTATTTAGCCACTCGTCTAGCATACTATCGGAATTGACAGGCGTAGTGAATCGAGCCACGGGAGCTTCTTCGGTGGAGGTAGCTGTTGTATCTTGCTGAGCTAACAAGGAGTGTACTTCTTTTATTTTGTTGGTAACTTGTGCTACTTGCTCGGCTAGTCTAGACGCTCCCGTAGCATGACAAGAATCTTGCAGAAAGATTAATTTTGCTCCATTGACGGTGCTAATTTGATGGAACAAATGACGGAGTTCTTTGTCCAAAATAGGAGGAACAGTACTTTCTGGCGAAAGTTCGGTATCACTAGGTACAAGTACTTGAAACTTGTTGTCTGTTTCTTCAAAGTAGGCAGGAGCTTTTTGGGTAGAACCATGTCCAGCATAAAACAAAATAGCATAATCGCCCTCTTTAGCTTGACCCAAATGTTGTTGAATAGAGCTAATGATATGCTGTCGAGTTGGTAGCATATCGCTACCAGAAAGGAGTGCTAACGGATGGAAATTATAAGCGGTGGTATCTATATTTTTTTGCAAATAATCTTGCATGCGGCTAGCGTCTTGCACGCAACCATTTAAGTTGCTAATAGGCGATTGGTATTGGTCAATACCAATAAAAAGAGCATAGCAATTGCGTAAAGTAGAAGTTGGCATTGTTTATTTTTTTGGAGTCGTAGTCTTGTCAGACAAAGGAATGTGCAGCTGTATAGAAATTTTATTTTCTTCCTCAAATATGGCTGCCATAGCAGCTTCGCTGAGTGGATGACGATTCTTTTTGGTGGCTTCCAATTTTATCAAATTGGCGGTTGGCACGGTGGCGGTGTAGGCATCAATTAAGCCGTCAGATAGGGCTATTTGTTCGATTAGTTCAATGGCTTGTTTGTTTTGGGGGTTGAGTTGCCATGCCTTGGCGGTAAGCTCAAACGCTTCTTTGATATTGTTTTGTTGGAGGGCAATTGCTCCTAAACTGCTCAAGGTCGTCGATTGGGCTATTTTGCGTTCTTCTCTAATCTGTTTGCTGGCTAATTGTAGCGAATCATAGCTTTGTATCAAATTCTGGACATAGCTGGTGTCAAACAGGTCAATCGAGTTGGTCTCTACGGTTAGTTGTGTCAAAGAATCGATTTCCTGTTGTTTTCTTTGTTGGTAAGCTAGCTCGGACTGTATGCCTCTTTCTGCCTCAAAAATAGATTCTTTAGTAGCCTTCAATTCCATGTTGTAATAAAAAATATAACACAAAATAGCGAACAGGAAAAATAGAAAAAGACCGACTAAAAGTCGTCTTCTCTTGCGTGCCTTTATAATCTTAGATTTGCTTTTGTCAATAAATTTTTGCGTAGCCGTTTCGATAAATAAACGTTCCTCGTAAGGGTCGATATAGTCCAAATCTTTTTGCGAAAGCAATACATTTTCTTCCTGATAATACAATTGACGTTCCCGAATAAACGTAGCGATGTTGATCAGCATTTTATCATCATGCGATGCTCTATCGTAAATGCTTTTGGCGAGACTGTCGTGTATTAATTCTACTTTCATGTGTACTAAACAAAAATCAAAAAATATAAAAAAGCGAGAGTAATTAATGGATTTTTATTGCAAGAAGCAAGTCGTTGCTTTCTGCAATGTCAGTAAGCCGTTGGTTGTCAATTCGATGGTTGCGGTTTTGTCTTTTGGCAACACCAGTATTATTTCTTTAATGGCGTTTTGCTGTAGAACCGTTTTTTGAGCAGTGGAAATAGGACAACTAAGTTGAATTTTCTTATCCACTACTGTTTTTTGCAAATCACTAAATATGATTTGTTTGCCATTTTCCAACATTAAGCGAATCTCAACAGGAGCGATAGTTTCTTTTCGGAGTTGAAATTCGAGCAATTGGCTACTGCTGTACCTAAAGGCTGTTCGATTATTGTCCAAGTCGGTCCATTTGCTAGTTTGTTGCTGTACGAAGGCACAGGGCAGATTGGTATTGGATTGATTGCTAATGGCAGTCCCAACAATGGGTTCCAAATTGGGGGTGGGCATCGTAGGCATATTCTCTATTCGAGAGCCACCGCCCGCAGTAGGAGGGGTTGGTGGTTTAGTAGCGATGGGAGGATGCTGATTAGGAGCTTTTTTGAGGTCTTTCAGCATTTTTGGTTTAGCAATCGGCTGTTGTTCGTTTGGGCGAACACGTTTTGACGCATCGCCAATAGCTTGTTCTACCGTTTTGTTTTTTTTGCTACCCACTTCGTTATCTTCCGAAAAAATTGCCAACATATTTTCGACTTCAAGCGTTCCTGTTTTTATTTTTTTGCGCGTTTGACTAATAATATCCTTAGTTTCTTGTTTTACAAAATCAGAAAGGTCAGCATTGGATAATTCGGCTAATACCAATAGGGCTTGACTGTTTTTTTCATTCAGTTTCAATGCTTTTTCTACGAGTTGTAGTGCGGCACCTTTATCTTTTTGGCTCAATGCCGTAGCTGCCAAATTGCTAAGGGTGGCGGACTGTGCTCTGTTCCGTAATTTTTCGTCTTCCAGCTGTTGTTGTTGTACCGTATCGTATCGGGCAATAAGCATACGAAGCAGAATGGTATCCTGTACGCCAATATTTTGTTCGGTTAAGTTGGTCTTATTGAGCGTGGCTATTTTGGTGTTTTCATCTTGTTGACGTTGCTTATAAAGCTTTTCTGCATACGCCAATTTTTTTTCTTCTAATGCTTTGGTACGAAGCAACTTGATCGTAGTAGTGACACCCCAGATGATACCTGCTATGATGGCAACAAGCGACAAGACACGAACCGCAATAAATGCTACACGAGCAGAAGAGGCTTTTTGGCGACTTTTGCGAATCAATATTGTTTGTTCGGGAGAGAGTGTTGTTTTGCTTAGGTAGGGGTCGATATACTTCAAATCTCGCTTGCTCAATAACGTCTGGGTCTCTTCATAATAGAGATGACGATTTTGGATAAAGGTGTTGATTTTAATCAACATTTTATCTTCGTTAGATGCCAATTGATAAATCTTTTTGGCAAGCGAATCGTGTACAATCTCTATTTTCATAGTTAGACTTTAGTCGTAGTAACGTTTGAGTTCAGAAGTAGATAATTTGCCATACTTGCTATCTAGTTGCGTTATAATAAGCTTTATTTTGCTTTGAGTGTAGGTATATTTAGGTTCTTCGCTATCCAAAAAACCACCTTTGGTTTGCTGCTGTAGTTTTTTTATTTTTATTTCGTTCAAAACGTCCATTGCTTGGCTGTTTTCAGGAAGCAAGTCCCAAGCAGCACGAGCCAACTGAAACGACTTTTTGATTTGTGTTTCGGTCGGAGAACCATTGTTGTTATTAAGCAATAGATGTGCTTCTCTACTCAATTTGAGTGATTTTTGGCTGTTGGATAATTTTTTTTCTGCCAATGTATTTTCTATAATTTTATTTTGCAACGCACCAGCTAATTTAGTTTTGTCTTTATCCAGCTGTTCTTTTTCGCCTTTTATTTCGCTATATGCTTCTTCAAGTTCGTCATTTTTGAATTCTAGTTCTAGCACCAATATCTCCAGTTCCTGAGCCATTTCTTTGAGTTCTGCATTTGATTTGTTAATCAAATTATCTTGTTTGCGGACACGCTCTTTGAGTTCATATTCATTATTAAGCAGTTGCTCAATCGAATCTTTTGCCTCTACCAAGTTTCGGTTAGTTCCTGTTAGGGTGGTGTTGGTGGCACGTAGTTTTTCTTTGGCTCTAAAAGTAGAACCCGAAAAAACCAATAACGTAATAATGACTATTGCAATACCAATAATACTTGCAATCGTCCAGTGCCAGACTCTTTTTTTGCTGACATCAATAAATTTTTGCTCCGCATCAGAGAGTACAATTTCGTCTTCGAATTGTTGGATATATGCTAAATCTTCTCGGCTGAGTAGTTTTTTATTCTCTTGATAAATCAAGAAATTAGTCGCAATTACATTGGCAACACGCAAGCGAGCTTTGTCGTTAGCATCTGCTTTGGCATATACTTTTTTGGCAAGTGTGTCGTGAGCAATTTCTATTTTCAAAATCGTAAATTGTAAAAGGTGTAGAGAAACAAAAAACAGGATAACCACATAGGGTATCAGGAGTACATGACTAAGATACAAATAACTAGCATAAAAAGTTGGCTGATAGCCACTAAATCTATTTTTGTTGCTGTGCAATCCACTCAATCAAATTGCGGTAACGCTCATCAAGCTGCATCAATTCAGGATTGCCAATCAATACCAGATGTTGTCTGGCTCTAGTGAGTGCTACGTTGAGTTTGCGATCTACTCGTTTGTCGTCGGAAAGCGACACAATACTTTCGAGCTGAAAAGGAGTGTTCATACACAACGAAATAATAATAATATCTCTAGCACCACCTTGGTAGCGTTCTACGGTGTCGATAGTACAGTTTTCGTAGCCTTTTTGGTACTGTGCCAAGGTGTGCCGAACTTGTGCTATCTGTGCTCTAAACGGCGTGATAACGCCAATGTTGGACGGATCAAAATCTAAATTGTTTTCTTGATAAATAGTATGAAAATTAGCAATTACTTCGCCTACTAATTTCGCTTCGCTGAGGTTGATTTTGGGGTTTTGACTAGCGATACTTTCACTCTCTAAATAGACCATTCTATTGCGTGCCAGCAGCTGCAAAAGTGGGTTGGGGCTTGCCGCAATAGCATACTTTAGCGGAGTCCGTTGCCAGACACTAATGGGTAGTTCTGTCGGCAATTCTTTGAGTTCGTCATCATAGAAAAAATGACTTGGAAAAGCGGCTATATCTTCGTGCATTCTACCTTGATGATGTAGCATGTCATAAGCCCAATTCCAACCTTCTTTTTCTGCTTGATGGTAAAGTCGTTCAAAGAGTGAATTGCGGCGATTGTGTAGTCCAATTCGTTGTAAGGCAGGGTGTTGTATGGCAGAGCGTTCTTTGTCTTGAAGTACTACAGCAGGTAGTTGTTTGTGGTCTCCGACCAACATAAAACGCTGAAAATGTGGTAGCATACCGACCAACATGGGTTCTAGTATTTGTGACGCTTCATCTATAATGGCGGTGTTGAATTTTTTGAGTTGCAACAAGGTTGGTTTATTGGCAATAGATGCCACGGTAGAGACAAAAATCCGCCTATCAGCAATAATATCTTGTAGCTCTTTTCGGGTTTTGACTTTGGCAGTTTGTACACTAAAAAGCTGCTCGTGATAAGCGGGATCCGTCGAATAAACGGAGCCAATACGAATGTAGTCCGCTTGTGCAAAACTGTGTATGGCTTCGCAAATTTCATCTACGGCTCTATTGGTGTACGCTAATAGTAATATTTGCTCGTTGGAGCGTTTCAATAATTGCTCGACAAGCTCCGCCAACATGAATTTGGTTTTGCCTGTGCCAGGAGGTCCGACCAATAGAAAATAATCCTTGGTAGCGAGTGCTTTTTTTAATATTTTTTGCTGTTCTGTACTCAAGTTTGGATTGAAAAAATCAAGAGTTATTGGCTCCACTTTCTGAGGTGCTTTACTGGTCAGTAAGAGTTCTTTTTTGTGGGTGCTGGTATTCAGAAACGAAAACAAAGCTTGATACTGTACCTTGAATCCACTATCCATCATATCGTGTTCGATATGCCAATATTCCACTTCCTGAAATAACTGATCATTAGATTGTTTGCAATGCAAACGAACGGCTACTTTTTGTTGGTCAATAGCAGTCAAGGTTCCCTTGAATATTTGATTGCTTAGGGCATTGTCACCTTCCTTGATAAATGGATAAACGACCACAATATCGCCCTGTCTAAAGTTTGCCAATGAGTTCGTTTGAGCCGTTCGGTCAAACTCCAAAATGGGCGTATCTTCATGAGTTTTGTTGTCTGCTACTTGCAGGTAGCCAAGTACGTCAAATGCTTCTTCTTTGGTGGTGTAATCATCGAGCCAAAGCGTCGCCAAACCGTTGTTTTTGTCGCTGCCTGCTACGCCTGTTTTTGCTAGTTGGTGTTCTCTCGCCGTGAAGCTCACAAAACTCATGAAATATAAGCGTTCGAGTGTGCTTGCTTGCTGCATCGTAGTGGCAAAATCTCGCAAATCTCTAGCAATAAATCCTTTTGCTTTTTTGATAGAATCAGGACTTAATTGATCCAAAAAATTAAGATTGTCGAGCGAATCGCTATCTAAATCTTGCAACATTTTTTCGATACCCAATAAACGATTGCGTAGCTTAATTGCCTCATCTTGTTGGACTTGTAGGGTAGGGGCGTATTTGAGTTGATCTATATCCAGCTTGGAATATAAAATATACAATTTCGGGTCAACTTCCTCGCCAAAAACAGTACGCACCAACAAATCGTAGAGAATCGTTTGTGTATAATGATTGACCGATAAGCCATGTCGATTCGGCATAAAAGGACTGCCACTTTTCAACTCTATCACCGCTGCTTTTTGAGAAGCCGCAGGCTTGTACCAAATATCCAAACGACCTTGGATACCATACTTTTCAGAATAAAAAGAAGGCTCCAAATAGCAATCCTTGGGCTCAATGCCGACCTCTTTGAGTGTCCGTTTTACGACTACGCGCAGGGTCGTGAAATGACGTTGGCTTTTCTGGTATATTTCTCTAATCTCTTTGTCTGAGAAAGTAGCAAACGCAAGCGGATTGAGTCCAAATGCCTTTGGAAATATTTCGGGAAACGAAACATCGGAATCGTGCATCAATTCATCTAAAAAGAAGTTGGCAATATTTCCCAACATCAGCGGAATGGAATACGTAAAAGGGGTAAATTTTTTGAGCAAATACAACTCTGGAGCTACTCCAAAGGATTGAAAACATTCGGAAATAGCACTAACATCCATCAAAAAATCAGGCTCCAATATGATTCTTTTTGGATAATAAATACCGTCTTTAACTCGGACATCTAGTAGGTTGAGCGTTGCTACATTTTCATAGGCATTGAGCACAATTTTGATAGTGGTGTTAAATTGCTCATTGAACGCATTTTCGTTGTATTTGACCGCTATTTTTTCGTAAGAATTTGCTGTTTGGCAATACAATAATTCTTTCTTGGTATCAGCTTGTAACACGACGATTCGCAGATAGTCGATACGCTCTTGCTGATGCAATAAATTGACAGGCGTAAGCGGTTCTTGTTCTTCTTGTGTAGGAATCAACTCCTGCAATTCAGCAGGGATTGCCGATTGGCACAAAGCAGCCGTAGCGTACAGAATGGTCTTGAAATAGTTCCAATAAGTAGCTTCGTCTATCGGTAATTTGCTGCTAGCTATCGCTCGTTCTTTGTTGCGAACTTGATGGATATGCCATTGCAAGGCGGGACTCAATTGATGCTCATGACAAACAAAAGCAATACGAGCAAACATTGTCGTAAAATGAATATTGTGCTCCTTGCTCAATGCCACAAAAAGCTTGCTCCAATATTGGTTGTGTGTACTCAGTTTTTCGGCAAAAGTGGCGTCTGAAAAATGAACTTTTTTGAAGACACTAAAAAATAAATGAGCAGTAGTTGATGTGGACATATTGCAATATAAAGGACATAGGAAAATAGAGAGAACTTGAACGTAAAAATACACAAGTTTGTAAAACAAACAGAGTTAGGAGCGAGTATTTACAAAAACAAAAAACTGCCCTGCCGAAAATATCAGCAAAGCAGCTTAGAGATTATGTCTTATGGTCAAGACTATTTAGGATAGAGATTAGACCTAATAAGACAACGCTTAAATCTTGCTGTGACTTCCTGTCACAATATTGTGGTTGGGGCAAACAACCGTTAGGTAAGTGGTTGTTGTGAAGAGTTCTCGTCTTTTAATTTGGTAATAATAAGGAGATCCTGATTACTTTGCAATGGTGCTGCAATAGTTTGATATTGCATGATTTGACCGTCGTCCAATGCTCGACCGTTGATAATGGTGCTGGCGTGAAACGGCAAAATGTAGGCTTCCTGTTCTAACCAAAGAAGTTTACCTGCTTCTAACAACTGCACGCTTATTTGTGAATCGCTCCAATTGTCATTCGTGCTATTCAAGATAGCATTTTTATTGCTTTCCAGCAATAGATGATAGTTATTTCCTGTGCTGCTCAACTGATAGTTATTGTCCGCCACCGCAAAGGTATAACAAATCAAATCTTCGGAACTAGCTTGATACCCATTCTTGAAAAAACGCTGATGCCGAATATTCAAAGTAAAATCCTGTACTGAACTAGCAGTTGTAGGCAAATAAAAAATGCCGTGCCTAACTTGTGCTTGTGAGCCAATCGTCAATAGTTGATTCTTTGCAGACGGAGCAAATGAGCTGGGCGAATAAGTAAACAAGCCAAGGCTAGCTAAAGTAGTGTTTTTGATAAAATAACGACGCTGCATAGAAATGTAATTTTACTTATTTAATGATTTATTTTAATGTTCCAATTTTTTATTAATTAAGAGTATTGTACATAGACAGAGCAAAATTAAAAACCAAAAAAAATCAGCAGCTATGCACCTCCACGCCAAAAATTACTACCAAATTAGCAGCTTCGTACAGAAAGTCTAGCATCCAGCAGCGAAGTGTTCTAGCATCTAGTAATCTAAAACAGCATCTTCCGACTTCCGACTTAAAACTTTAGACCATCAACACTTCAGGTGGCAAAAAAAAGTCTAGTATCTACCAGCGAAGCGTTCTAGCATCTAGCCGTCTATTCAAAAACTTCTTTCAGCGTACCCATCTTTCCAGCTTGATAATCTTGTATAGCTTGCATGACCTCCTCGTCGGTATTCATTACGAAAGGACCGTAAGTAGCGACAGGTTCGTTGAGCGGTTTTCCAGCGAGTAGGATAGCTCTACCACTTTTTTGCACTTCAAGCTGCATTTGGCTATCATTATTATCAAACCAAAGCAATTCTTTGGCGGCGACAGTAGTGCCGTTGACGAGCGTACTACCGTCCAGTTGGTACCAAAAAGCATTATAATCTTTAGGCACTTCAAAATCAATTTTTCCACCCACTTCCATATCCAAGCGCAGTACTAGGAGCGGAGAATAGGTGTCAATATTTCCTTTTTTGTCCGCTAAAGTACCTGCTACCACGCCAATACTAACCTTTTTGTCTGCCGATATTACTTTTGGTGTTTTTTCGGCTGTCAATGGTTGATAATTGGGATCATCGAGTTTGCGAGATTTTGGAGCATTGACCCAAAACTGGATAATTTCAAATTCACCTCCGCTTTTTGCCAATTCTTTGGGTGGACGCTCACTGTGTACAATCCCCTTTCCGCTATTCATCCATTGCGTACCGCCTTTTTGGATAATACTACTATTACCAACCGAATCCCGATGATGCAACGCCCCTTCAAAGATAAAAGTAACAGGGGCAAAACCACGATGTGGATGCGGTCCCACACCCAATAATGATTCTTTGCTATTACTATTCAAGGTGTCTTTCCAGTGATGTACCAACAGGAAAGGGTCAATTTGGTCAATTCCCCTTACGGGCAATGGTTGATCTAACAAAATGCCTCCCATGTTCACTTTTTGGGATTTTATTTTTCTTTTTATCGTTCTCATTAGTTCACTTTTAGCAATTAAACTTACCTACATTAGATGTACATACATCAATATTAGTCAAAATATAGCACAATAGCAATTAACTAGACATAAGTTTATAAATTTTGTTGGGATAGTAATCCCCTGTAGTCTGAAAATAAAAATGATATTAGGGCTGTTCTTAACATGGATAATCATTGCAATACGCTAAAAAATAAAATAATCCTTTGGGATAACCACTTAGCACAATATTTGCACTATATTTATAACAAGAACACACAATAATTTGTATGTTTTATGTCTAGAATGATTTTTTCAAACAATTTCATATTTAAAGACTAGAGATATACAATCAAACCAAGGATGAATTTGTCACCTTCTATTGATTGGAAATAGACATATTGGTATCCACAACAACCACAAAACAATGAATTACAATATAATCTTAACGCTGGTACTCGTGCTTTTGACTAGTTGGTCAACACAAGCACAAGAAGAAGGAAAAGGCTGTGTAGAAGGCAATTGCGAAAATGGCTGGGGAGCTTACGAATATTATGTTGGTAAGACCTACCAAGGACGCTATGAAGGGGACTTCGTAGATGGCAAACGCAAGGGAAAAGGTCGTTTTATCTATTCGAATGGAGATCAATATGAAGGCAAATGGCTCGATGGTCGCCCTAATGGAATCGGTGTAAGAGTAAGCAAAAACGGTAAAATCAAGTCGGGCGTATGGGAAAACGGGAAACTAGTAGAACGCATGGACAACCGAATCGAATCGGAATGTTTGGTTGGTAACTGCAAGGAAGGCTATGGCAAATCTAAAGATGAAAGAGGCGATGTTTATAATGGCGACTTTCATAAAGGGCTGTATCATGGTTTTGGCGAAATTAAATTTGCGACAGGCGACCGCTATAAAGGATACTTCAAGAATGGATTGCCTGATGGCAAAGGTTCTTATTACCACAAAAACGGACACGTAGATACAGGCGAATTTGCAGAGGGTAAATACGCCACTAACAAAATGAAAATCTGGGCAGTAATTGTAGGTGTAGCAGATTATCATACGTTTTCTGATTTGAATTTTACTCGCAACGATGCACAGAATGTCTATGCTTTTTTCAGAAGTGTAGAAGGTGGAGCGGTGCCAGAAGACCAAATTGCTTTATTGCTAGACAATGAAGCGACGGCGTTCAACATTACAAATACAGCTGCCGAATTATTTGAGCAAGCCGATAGCAATGATTTAATTTTATTTTATTTTGCTGGACATGGCAAAAATGGGGCTTTCTTGCCAGTAGATTATGATGGCAAAAACGGCAACTTACTTTATCATGGTTTGGTCAATTCATTGCTCAAAGATAGCCCTGCCAAATACAAATTGTGTGTAGCAGATGCTTGTCACTCAGGTAGTTTTGATATGAATAGTGTCATCGCGTACCAAGAATATTTGGACAATTATAAAGAAGATGGCACCAACACACTTTCGGTGGCTACTCGTTCTACAGAGAATGTACGAGATAGAATCAAAAGCTATTACAAGAGCTTTGCGAATGTAAAAGGTGGCTTGGCGGTAGTCATGTCATCGGCTTCGGAGGAAATATCGCTAGAGGCAAATAAACTCAAACAAGGTGTGTTTAGCTATTATTTCATACAGGCACTCAAAGGTGCTGCCAACCTAGAAAACGAAGATGGTGTCAAGGACAACGTCATTGATATAGAAGAGCTCTACAAATTTATTGATAAGAATGTACGTAACTTTACATATGGGTTTCAACACCCTCTTATTTATGGCGAATACGATAAAAGAATGCCAATTAGTTTGTTGAGACAGAAATAGTAGAATTTTCTACCTTTTGAAAGCCTTTTTACAGAATATTCTGTAAAAAGGCTTTTTTTATATCTCTATTTTTTGTATTATTATAACAATATTCAGAAATATAGAACAATTACAGCAAAAAAGCTGTTATGATAGTAAGTGGCAGTAGGGCGTAAGTACTGTTGTTACTTGATTTCCAAAACAACTAAATAATAACGCATTATGAACATTCAGCTTAAGAAAAGAAGTGGAGAAGACCTAGAGTCTTTTTTCAAGAAAAATAAAACCAAAATTGACAAAATAGGTGCAGGAGAAGCCAAAGCCCCTAAAGCCAAGTCAAAAAAGAAAGCTAAAAAGGAAAAGAAAAACGAGAAAGCGAAAAAAAGCGAAAAATCGAATAAAGAAGGAAAAGAAGAGGATATCGAAAAAACAGGTAATATTTTCACCAACGCCATGGAGCGTGTTTTTTCCAAAAAAACAAAAGAAGAAAACGACGACGAAGATGCTGTTAAGCCTGTAGATGACTTGACTCAAATATCTGGTTTGGGCGAAAAAATGGCAGAACGACTAGCTGAAAATGGCATTAGTAGTTTTGAAGATATTGCTAACTTGACCAAGAAAAAAGCAGAAGCACTAGGCGAAAGCGTTCGTGGTTTTAGCACTGGTTTTTCTAAGAAAAAATGGAAAGAACAGGCGAAGAAATTGATCAACAAAAGTGAAGAAGAAGAATAGCATATTCTCATCTCAGTAAACTTACAAAAAACAGTTCAGCACTCCGTGTTGAGCTGTTTTTTTTTGTGGGTCTTCGTAGCTTACGCAATAAGCGATTGCTTTTGCTAGTTTTAGAATAGGAGCGACTTGTTTAGACATGCTTTAAGCACAACCTCCAGCAATAACCTCTAATGAACGATAATTATGAACTACCTATTAATAGCTATATTATTATTGAGCTGCTCGCCACTACTAAACGCTCAATCAGAACCTGAACCTCAAGCTGCGGAGAAAGTCACACTAGATAGCAGTATTATCATGGATTACTACAAGGCTATTTTGGCACAAAAAGGCAAGCAATACCGCTATGAAGCGGCAACACTCGCATTGCAAAAATACGAAAGCCGAAAAGAAGAATATTGTAGTCGGCTGTACAATCTGTTGGCTGAAGAAGCCACACTCCATACAGAATACGAACAGGCAGTGATGTATTATCAGAAGACTATTGAAACGGAATTTGTAGCGGACAAACAATCGGAAGGACTATTGGCGGAGCAAGAAAAAATAAAAGCTTATTTGGGCTTGCGTCAAGTTTCCTTTGTACAACAACAATATACAGCAGCCTTGGAGTATCATGAATCTTATTTGGCAATGGTCAATGATGGTTGGGAATACATTCGATTGCAAAACGAACAGCGAGATGCTTTGTTTTTGGCAGAATGCTATCAAGCAATGGGCGAGTCGGAGCAGGCGATAACCACCCTCAGCCCTTATGCTTTTGGGAGTAGTCAGGCACGGAGCGAAATCTACAAACCTGCTATTGATCACCTCGTCCAATTGTTACAGAGCAAGTACCCGAAGCGAGTATACAAAAAAATGCAGCCCCAACTCAATCGACAAATTTATATGGAAGAGCGGGAAGGCAAGCTCTATTTCTATATACAAATATTGCAGAATCGAGTTTATTTTCCAGATGATGGAGCAGGATATACGGTGCGAGTAGCTCAAAATCCACAGCTCCAAGGACAAGCCGTTGCACATTATCAGCGTAAGTTTCAAAGTTCGTATTTCTATCAGAAACTAATGAATTGGCAGTAATTTGCCATTTTGGCAGTGTTTAAAGTGGGTAAAATGCCATTATGACAGTTAAAAAACTAATTTTTTACCGTTTTTTCAATTGGTATTGGATTTGACTAAGGAAGAGTGTACTTGCAAATAAAACGAATTGTAAGACACGATTTTAAAAAACAATAGATAGTCTAACCAAAAATATAATTATTATGAAAAGCGTAAAAAGAAATTATTTCCCAGCTCAAAACAGTTTTTTCCCAACTTTATTCAACGATTTTTTTGCGGATGATTTTGCTACTAAAGCAAACTTGCACCGCCACCGTGTACCTACCAAAACCACAACGGTTCCAGCTATTAATATCAGCAATGGAGAAAAAGCATTTGGGATAGATATAGTTGCAGCAGGATTTGAGAAGTCTGATTTTGACATCAAATTTGAAGAGAACAAATTGACAATTTCGGCAGCTATAAAAAAGGACCAAAAGAAAAAAGAGGTGACTTATACGCACCAAGGATTTGTACGCCAAGCGTTCTCCAAAACTTTCTTAGTGGACGAAAAAGAAATTGACGTAGAAGCAATTACCGCAAGTTATGAAGCAGGTGTTTTGACTGTGACGGTACCCAAAAAAGAGAAAGAAGTAGTGAAGCATCAAATCAAAATACAGTAAATAAATAGAAGGTTTTTAGTTTGAATAAATAGTTTATAGTTTAAATGTGTTAATAAGGGTTGCTCTTGGTACAGGGAGCAACCCTTTTTTTGTAATATTGCAGTAGAATTGAGTTTGCTTATTCGCAATAAACGAGGAACAACTTCAATGTAGTAGGTTAAAATAAGACATTTTTTCTTATTTTATTTCGCTCCAAAGATAGCATTCGTCACTCATACAATCATATTGTATAGAGTGGCTTGTTTTTGGTACGAAAAATGCCTAAATATTACTATGAAGTAGCAGCTAAAAATAGAGTTTCTACTGCTTTTTTATATTGAAATATAAAATTATCAAATGAACTATAAAATGACAACCTTTAATTTAAAAACAATACTTGCAACAAGCTTATTTGTACTCACGAGTTGGGCTGCTATGGCACAAAATACCGTGGTCAAAGGTATCGTCATTGATGGCGACTCGGAAGAAGGGTTACCTTTTGCCGATGTTTATTTTTTGGGTACTTCTACAGGCATGACGACCGACATGGACGGCAATTACTCGCTGAGTACAGACCTCAAAGTAGATACAATTGTATTTGCACTATTGGGTTACGAACGTCAAAAGGTAGCTGTTCAGCAAGGAAAAGTACAAACTTTTAATATTACGCTTGAAGAAACTAAACTGACGACCGATGTAGTAATCGTCACAACAAGTAAGCGAAGAAAGAGAGTAATTGACACGGCAGCGATTGCCTTGTGGCGAAATGTAGTGAAGTACAAGGACGAAAATAATATGACTTCTGCTAACAATTATTACCACAAAGATTACATCAAAACAGGCTTTGATTGGTACAATCCAGACAAGAAATTATTGAACAAAAAAATGTTTGACAAGCAGCTGAGCATTATGCGGGATTATATTCGCACGGAAGATAACGGCAATACTTATTTGCCTATGTTGAACAAAGAAACGATTGTGGAAATTGCTCATCAGAGTTCGCCCAATCAGCGCGTAGAACGTGTGTTAGCGGATCGTTTTTCGGGTATGAAAAATGAATCCATGTCTGATTTTATTGGCTCAGAGCTCGATAATATTGATCCGTACAAAAATATTAATATTATAGCTGGAAAGTCTTTTATTGGACCGTTTTCGGCAACTTCCAATTTGAGTTATAATTATTTTTTGACGGATAGTACAGAGCGAGATGGCGACAAGTACTACTTGCTAACTTTTGTGGGCAAGCGTAAGCAAGATTTTACTTTTTTGGGCAATGCGTGGGTACACAAACCAACTTTTGGTATTGAGTCCATTGAGATGGAAATCTCGCCGCATATAGCCTTAAATCATATTCAGACGATCAATGTTGCACAATATTATACGCACGTCAACCAAAAATACTGGGTAAAAGATAGAGAGACATTAGTGACAACGGCAAAGGTTGATTTTATTGACATTGGCACCAGAAAAGACCGTAACAAAAAGAACCAATTACGTATTCGTAGAGAGCTCAAACGCTATGATTTGGCGATAGATACGGACTTGGAAGAAAATTCGTTCAAGGGAGAAGAAATGCAGTGGGCAGAAGGTTCTGCCGATCGTGATCTCTCTTATTGGGAAGGTCATCGTCCCGAAAAATTAGATACTGTTGCTGCAGGCGTTTACACGATGGTTGATTCTATACAAAAGACACCTTTTTACAAATTTATGGACTACTTGGCGTACACTGGTATGACGGCGCATCTCAAAGCTGGTCCTGTTGAAATAGGTCAAGTGCCACAGTTTGTAAGTTGGAATAGTATAGAGGGGTTACGTCTCAAGTTGGGGCTGCGTACCTCCAAAACACTGAGCGACAAAGTGCAAGTAAGTGGCTATGCTGCTTATGGATTCAAAGATGAGGTCTGGAAATATGGTATGAAAACGGTCGCTCATCTGCCTACGTCCAACAGAAAATGGCATACACTTTCAGTTTGGTACAAGAACGATTTTGAGATGTTGGGGCAGAAAAATGAGATGTTGACCAACGATAATATTATCTCTTCAATTACACGTGGATTTGCTCCACTCGATAAATTGATGAAAATAAGAGAGGCGACCATTTATCATGAAAAAGATTGGATGATGGGACTCAATACTAGAATAGGTTTCCGTTGGAGACGTTTTTATTCGGTAGAAAATGGATTTCAGTTCACCAGCAATGATGGAGATGTGTCGGTGCCTTCTTTCAATTCTTCGGAAGTGCGTTTTCGATTGCACTGGGGACACAAAGAGCGTTATTGGAAGACATTTGCAGGATTCAAAAGGTACTCTTTAGGTACGCCTTTCCCTGTTATTGAGTTGGAATATACTGGAGGAATGAAAATATTGGGTGGAGATCATGACTACCACAAAATTGACTTTTCGTTGCGTCATCGTTGGAATACACCACTAGGTTATACCAACTATCAATTGCATGGTAGCACAACGTTTGGCAATGCTCCTTATCCTGTATTGACCGTACATTTAGGCAATCAGTCGATCGTTAGAAACGGACACGCTTACGCAATGTTGAACGATTTTGAATTTGTCAGTGATACTTATGGAGCCGTTTGGGTAGATCATCACTTCGATGGTTTATTGCTCAATAGCGTCCCATTGATTAAGAAATTGAAATGGCGTACCATCTTTATGTTCAAGGCATTGTATGGTACGATTAGCGAAAATAATAGAACCGTAATTGATATTCCAGCTTCTGTAACGGCACCTGATTTTTATGCAGAAATAGGTTTTGGTATAGAAAATATTTTCAAGATGGTACGTATTGATTTTATGTGGAGAATGAACCGCTTGGACAATCCAGGTGCTAGACCATTTGGTATCAATTTGGTACTCAATCCTAAGTTCTAGACTAACAAAATAGTTAACAAAGAAAGCGATAATTCTATCATAGAATTATCGCTTTTTTTTTAATAAACTTCAAAATGGCTTAAAAAGCATATCGAATCGACAACGCAATTTCGTCATATCCGAAGTCATAATACGTATAGAAATTGATACTTGGTTTGTAGTCGAGTTGGAATGTAACAGGCGCACTGGGAACCGTATATTCTATGCCGATATTGCCATCAAGACCAATCACGGCATAAGGCGTACCATCGTAGCCGTTACCACCGATGTGCGCACCACCGCCGATAAACCAGTTGAGTCCTCTGACTTCTCCAATCGACCAGTGTTTTTGGATAAGAGCGGTAAGGTTAAAACCTGCGTAGCCATATTTGTAGTTTTTTCTGCCGTAGCCTCTTCCTGCACCGTAATAACGGCTGCTAAAAATGCCTTCAATAGAAACACTTTCCGACAAAAAATGCTTGACGGTAATGCCGTAACCAATTCCGATACGCAAGCCTACGCTTGTGTTATAATTTTTTTGTGCGGTGGCTTCTTGCTGCAAACAAAATAATAGCATGGTTGCAAAACCAAAGGTATATAGTAGTTTTTTCATAATGTAATAAATATAGTAAAGTGTATAAAAAGTGTTGATGGTTGGGGAGGAGTGTTTGAATTGCAACAGCAAGAAGAATGAAAATGTTCTGTCTCTATATCCTTGATTTACTTTGGTTTTTAATGAACTTCATCAAAAAATAAACTACTTTAGCCGATAAACAGTTATATCTGTATCACATTAGAGCTTATTACGAATTAATTCGTATGGCAAAGAAAATATCTTTTTCTGATTAGTAGCATAAATGCTCGACTTCATAGCTAAGGCTATGTAATCCACGAGTGGCATTCTTCGGTAGATGTTCTCTAAACATTTACCCTTTGGGTTCGCTCGTGCGTGTGCGTTTATTTCACTAATCAAAAAAAAACGCTCTATTTACCTTCATACAGAGTAATTCGTAATAACCTCTATTTATTGCAATATAAAAAACTATAAAATGGCAGCACTTTACTTAGAAATACATCCAGACAATCCAGAAGGTCGAAAAATCCAGCAAGTGATTGATATTATCAAAAAAGGAGGCTTGGTTATTTATCCGACCGATACGCTGTATGGTTTGGGCTGTGATATTACCAACAACAAAGCCGTAGAACGCATCTGCAAAATAAAAGGCATTAAGCCAGAAAAAGCTAATTTTTCGTTTATTTGCTTGGATTTATCCAATATTTCGGAGTTCACGAAACCGTTCTCCAATACCATTTATAAGGTAATGAAAAAGAACTTACCAGGACCGTTTACTTTTATTCTCAATGCGAGTAATAAAGTACCGAAGATGCTCAAAAATAAAAAAAAGACAGTTGGTATTCGTGTCCCCAATAGCCCAATTGTACAAACTCTATTGGAAGAATTGGGCTCGCCTATTATGTCCACTTCTATCAAGAAAACGGACGAAGAATATGAGCTTTATCCAACCGATCCACAAGATATTTATGACATGTACAAAAACTTAGTTGATGTTGTTATTGCCGGCGGTGTAGGAGGTTTGGAGCCTTCCACTGTGGTAGATTGTACCGATGGCGAAATCGAAATAGTAAGACAAGGACTGGGGGAATTAATCGACTAAATTATGACTGTTTACAAAAAAATAATGCTTGCTGCCAGTCTGTTTGGAGCGGTAGCCGTTTTGTTAGGGGCTTTTGGAGCACATGGCTTACGCAACTTAATAGATGCTCGCCAACTTGTTGTTTACCAAACAGGTATTTCTTATCAGTTTTACCACACGATTGCCCTTCTGGGGCTAGCAGCTTGGGCAAAAAATGACATCAATCCTTCGGTATGGATTGGAAGGGCTGCGGTTTGTTTTGGTATTGGTATTTTGTTTTTCTCTGGCTCGCTTTATCTACTCGCGTTGCGACATGTGTGGCATCTGGACAACTGGATGTTTATTATTGGTCCAATCACTCCTGTAGGAGGATTGTTTTTTGTGGTGGGCTGGGTATTATTAGGCTTGAGTATTTATCTAAAAAAAGAATATCCCTCTGTGGATACCATTGATTAAACTATATCTCAAAGGATTATGAAACCTACTAAAAACAGCCAAGAACAGTATCAGAAATACGTCTTGGCTATGCAAAAAATACAAGACCTCAATAGTGCTACGGCATTGCTACACTGGGATGCTGAGGTAAATGCTCCAACGAAGGGAGCTGCCAGAAGAGCCAGCCAAATAGCTACGCTTACCGCTACGGCACATGAGTGGACAACGGCAAAAGAGCTGGATGAACTTATTCATGCGTTGTATGAAAGTAAAAACGGATTGAGCGAAAACGAAGCAGCCAACATAACACTTAGTTGGGAGCATTTGCAAAAAGCTAAAAAACTGTCAACGGATTTTGTGACACAATTTTCTACCATCAAGTCGGCGGCTTCCAATGCTTGGGTAAAAGCTAGAAAAGCGAAAGATTTTGGTTTGTTTGCCAATGAATTGGAGGCATTGATAGAACAATTGAAACAGAAAGCAAGGCTGATTGGTTATGAGGCACACCCTTATGATGCACTACTAGATGAGTACGAAAAAGGAATGACCGTAGCCAAGTTGGACGTACTTTTTGAGGACATACAGCAGCAGTTAGTAGCTTTTGCCAAACAACTTCGCACAAAGGGCAAAGCGACAGAAAATACCTTTTTGGATAAAGACTACGATGAAGACGAACAATGGAAACTCGGTTTGTTCTTGCTAGAGCAAATGGGCTATGATTTTGAAGCAGGGCGACAAGACAAATCGGTACACCCTTTCACGATGAGCCTTTCGGCGACTGATGTGCGTGTCACCACTCGAATACTACGAGATAAGCCACTCGAAATGATTAGCTCTTGTATTCATGAGGGCGGTCACGGACTGTATGAGCAAGGACTAAAAGACGAATATTATGGTCTGCCAATGGGCATGGCTACCTCTTTGGGTATTCACGAATCCCAATCGAGAATTTGGGAAAATAATGTAGGACTGAGCCACGAATATTGGCAAGCCAATTTTTTGAGATTACAACAGCAATTTCCAGCACAGTTGCAGGATATTACGCTAGAGCGATTCTACAAAGCTATCAATCAAGTGAAACCAAACTTGATACGTATACAAGCGGACGAAATTCATTACCATTTGCATATTCTTATCCGTTATCAGCTAGAAAAAGGATTGATAGAAGGGAGTATTGCCGTCAAGGATTTGGATACGGTTTGGAATAAATTGTATCAGGATTATATGGGCATAACGGTGCCTGATTCGGCACAAGGAGTCTTGCAAGATATTCACTGGTCAGAAGCTCTGTTTGGCTATTTTCCAACCTATTCGTTGGGTAGTTTGTATGCCGCACAGTTTTTTGCACAAGCAGAAAAAGACCTGCCGAACTTGAAGCAAGAAATTGCTCAAGGCAACTTGACTACACTTCGGATATGGCTCAATGAAAATATTCATCAGTACGGACAAAAATATACAAGCGAGGAGCTTTGCAAACGCATAACAGGCGAGGGGCTCAATTTTGAGTATTTCATGAAGTACGTCAAAGAAAAGTATGGAGCTATTTATGAACTCTAGTATGACGCTAGATAGATATAGAATCTAAAAATCCCTTGTTTGGTCAATTGCCAAACAAGGGATTTTTTTTATAACTTTTACTTTATTAGTCGAATGAGGTTACTTATTCTACGACCCAAGCTTTTTTGTTGTAATGATCTTTGATGTAAGAGAAGTGCGTACCAAATTCGGAGGCGTTGCACATAATTTCTGCCCCTACACGATGGAGACCGCTAGCAGTCATTTCTATGACAGGAAGATAGCCATCTTTTTCTAGTTTTTTAGCTAGGCGAGTGGCGTTCTTTTTGTTGCCGAAAGCACCCAAGACAACGACATAAGTGTTGTCATTATTTTCTTGAACAACTACGACTTCTTTAGCTATTTTTTCTACCACCACAGTATCTACTTTTTCCTCAGAAGGCTGAGGTGTTGGTGTAGGATTGGACGATGGAAAAACAGAAGCGGTTGAGGTACTTTTGGGTGTGGTAGGCGTATCGTTTGTAGTTTTGTCTTGCTTTGCAGCAATAGCAGTTGTTGTATTAGAATCATTGCTAGACCAGCTGCCCCACCAATAAGGAGTCGAAAATAGTAACAATACAACAGCTGCGGCAGCCATTAGCTTCGGTGATACAGCTAGTGGCAATAATGCTTTTTTATTTTTGGTTGGAGCCAAAGCGGTGCTTGTTGTAGCTTGGCTAGCAGCCGAGGCAGTCACAGCTTCTTTTAGATATTCTTTACTGCGTAGTACAGGGCGGCACTCAATATGTGGCAATCCATAAACGTCCAATAAGAAATTGGTCGGTTCTGGCACAAACTCTAATTTGGAATCAGAGTTGAAGTACAGCTTGCCTATTTTATGAAAATAAACAATCTTTTTGTTGAATAAATCTTCTTCAATTTGACTACTCCATTTAGCTACTTTTTCTGCCGCTTTTTTGTAGTCGAGATGTTCCTTTTGTGCCAAATGATTGGCAAGCAGACCATCGTTGGAAACCAACTTAGGATTGAAAGAAACCTCCTTGGTAGGAGCTGCCAACTCTTGTGCTACAAAATCAATCTTTGCGGCTTCATAATTAACGATGAAACCACCAATATTGGGTATAATAACACAATCATTGGCGTAAAGTAGTTGTTCTATGTAGTTTGATAAGTCCAAAAGGTTCTATGTTTTTTGAGGCTAACAAGTAGCAAATAAGGCTACTGTACCACTATTTCTTTCTGAATAATGTCACCAGTTATGGTGTATAGCTCCACAAGATAAGTACCTATCGGCAATTTTTCTAAATTTAGCTCATAAATTGTATTGATGGGCAAATCAAAAAGGTGATTGTCAGCCATTAATATCACCTCGTTTTGAGTAGATTGTAGGGTCATGCGTTCCATTTTGCTGCCCAATACTTCAAAATCAATGTACAATAAATTGCCTGCTTTGTTTTGTTGGAACGACCAAGCTTCTTTAGGCAAGTTTTCCAATTCGTTTTCAAAATTTGCCCAGTCAATTTCGTCTTCTTCTGGCGTACCCGTAATCGGGTCGTTGTGGATGTCAGCAGTAGCTGTGGCGATGGATTGATTTTGGTCTTGTGCTTGAACGGCTTGCGTCGTCAAGAGAAATAAAAACAAACAAGTGAGTACTTTCATTGCAGGAGAATTAAGTTGTTTTTTGTTAGTAAAAGATAATTTTAAGACTACGACAGGTAATTTTTTTGTCGATAGTTGTCGTATTGCTGCTTGTGGAGCAATAACGGGAAGTGCTATGAAAAGCTAGCTGTATCTTAACGGAAAATAATTCTATTTTAGTATGAATTAGAAGTAGTTATTTGTAGTTTGTTTACAATCAGTACTTGCCTTTCTGTCTCTTTTAGCGTTTTAATTTTAGGCTTTTTTTAGCAATATGCCAAATAATCTACTAACAAATTGTACTTTTTGGCTCAAAATTAGCGTTTTGGTAAGAAGATATTGCTAATGACCTCTATTCATTCACCCTTCCTTTATTATGCCATCAACGACCACTTTTTATTATAGTATTTTGTTTTTTTTGTTTGCCTTTGGGGCAATGGCTCAACACGATTTGAAGCCAACAGAAACACAGGCTTTAGTAGGTTTTACATTTACGAATCCACTCAATCAAAAAGCAGTTCCAAACAAGCGATTTGAGATACAATCAGAAAAAACGAAGGCAACGTACAACGTCCGAACAGACTCTATCGGAAAAGTAGCCATATTGTTACCGATCAATCAAGTTTATACTATCCATCTGCACAATTGGCAAAACTTTGCTAGTTTTCAGCTTGACCAAAAGACCTATCAAGTACATGATATTCCTGTGCCTTTTTACGAAATTCCTAAAGAGGGTAGTGGTATTGTTATCAAAATTCCAGTGCAGATTAGCTTGGTGCAATCCAATGGATTGCCTAATAAAATAATAGAAAAACTGACTATCAAGAGCGGCGAAACTCGAAAAACATATACGATCAAAACCCAAAAAAATGGCGTTGCTACCATTGATTTGCCTATCAATGCCGCCTATATGGTGAGCCTAGAAGGAGCACCTTATTATTACAAGTTTGAAATACCCAATAAGCCTTATGCTGCGTGGCAGGAAACGATGCGTTTTGAACGCAAAAAAGAAATGCCGAAGTATCCTTCTGTCAAAAATGCACTCTTCAATTTTATATTCGAAGATATGCAGCAAAAGCGTTGTGCAGGGGAACAGTTTTGGGTGCAAAGCACCACCACCAACCAACAATATAAAGGGATAACCAATGAATGGGGAGTCGCTCAGATATTAGCTCCTATTGATGACACCTACACGCTCAATGAATCGACCAACGAGCGATTTGATACTCGGAAAGTATATTTGGAGGAGGGAAGCGATTTGATTATCGAGACGATAATTTATCAAGGATTGTCCACACAGCAGCGTGCTGACCGCCAAAAGCTACAAGACGATTTGGCGGCTCAACGGGACGCTATTACGCTAGCAGAACAAGAGGCGATGACTAGGCGAATGGATTCGCTAGAACTTATTTATAAAGATAAAGCGATTGACCTCTTGGTCAAAAATGACCTGCCGATTCCAATCAAGAAAAGAACCTTTCGGATAAGAAAAGCGGTAGAAGGCAAAGCGGTGGCTTATCAGCAACAATACAAAGTAAACCCACAGTTTTTTGAAGAAAAAGAAAAACCAATTTTGTCGGTTCTGGCTCGGCTCAATACAGATTGGGAAGGCGTAGCGGTAGTCACCGATGTGACCGAAAGTATGACCCCCTATTTGGAAGAAGTATTGATTTGGCATGCCCTCAATTTGCGACAAACAGCGGAGGGTAAATCCTCAGGGGCAGCCTACTTGTTTTTCAATGATGGCGATAGCAAAGCGGCTTCCGCCAAACAGATTGGTCGAACAGGTGGTTTGTATGGCTGCGAAGGGCTAGAGAACGATTTGCCACTAGTGGTACAGACAATGCAGCAAGCGATACAGAACGGCTTGGGCGGTGGCGAACCGCCAGAAAATGACCTAGAAGCAGTGCTTCATGTACAGCAAAAAAAAGCGGCTGTGACAGAAATTATTCTCATAGCAGACAGCTATTCTAATGTAAGAGATATGGCATTGCTTACGCAAATAGAAAAACCTGTTCGGGTTATCTTGTGTGGTGTCGATGAAACCAATAATTTTTACAAAAACCTAGACGCAGATGTCAACGAGCAATACTTGACGATTGCACACCGTACAGGTGGCTCATTGCACACCCTCAAAAGTGATATTTGGAATTTGAGCGAAAAGAAAGAGGGCGAAATTGTCCATATTGGACACTCCAAATATATCCTCAAAAATAGACAATTTGTACGCTTGCTTTAAATAACTTGTTTGATGAATTTGACGACGTTTCGATGTCCACCAATAATGCCCATTTCAGAATCATCAAATGCTGCTGCATTTGCTAGCAAAGGTGTGTCTGTGATTTTGAGATAGCTAAGCTTTGGTAGTTTGCTGAGTTGTATCGGCAAGCTGGTCAGTGCCGTAGAGGTGCAGTCTAATGCCTGTAATTCCTGCAATTGTTCGACTAAGGGAGATAGCGAAATAAGTGGTGTTCGGTTAATATCTAGCTTAATAATATCGCTGCAAGTATAAAAACTATCAGGCAATCGTTGAATCGGGCTATCTTGCAAATTCAGGTATTGCAACTTAGGAAAAAGATCAAAACAGTCGGGAAGTGTATCCAGTTTATCATTGTTTTCCATTGATAAATAAACTAAGTTGGGCAATGGAAGTAAATCGGTTGGAATACTGCTAATTCCTGTTCTTCTTATTCTTAGCGTATGAATTTGTTGGAAATGATGTATCCACGTAGGATATTCTTTTAGCATAGAAGTAGAAAGCGAGATTTCGGTCAATTGCTCAAAGAACGGAGCTACTTTTTCGAAAGAAAAATCAGGCACTGGCAGCTCGCCCATTAGTAGCAATGCGGGGCAATTGCCAAAGGCAGCTAGCATATCCATTACATCAGTCAAACCTTGTTTTAGGACGTGCATATCTGCCAAATAAGTATAGGCTTTGGTAAAATCGCTGGTGTCTAAATGAAGATTATTCGATTGACTGATATTCAGTGCCAAGTGCATATTTTCGGGAATGGCAGAATGCCAAAGTTGGTTGACGTTTTTGGTTTCTTTTTCTTTGGACATAATTTGATAGTTTAGGAATGATAAAACTTAGATATATTTTTTGGATAGCTATTTTTGTGGTGTTTGTATCTTGCTCTAGCAATAATAAAACAACAGACACGTATAGCAAAACGTTGGGGAATACCCAAGATAAGATTCTTTTTTTGAAAAAATACTTTCAGCTCAGAACGGAAGTGGAAGATGCTGAATTTCATATTGTTTATCAGGATAATTCTACAGGGATATTAGCAGGTCCTTCGGATTGGTCGTACAAAATAGCCCTCAAAGTACATCCAGATAGTATTGATAAATGGCAATTGGATGGTACTATTCCCAACAAGTTTTTTGAGGCAGAAGATTGGGCCGATATTATAACAGATAAAGCTATTTGGAATTTAGACACGCTGTTGGAAAGGAATGTTCTTATTTGCGAACACGGATATACGTTGATTGAAGGACGAAATATAATACTCTCTTTCAATTGGCAACCTTTCCAAAGTGATATTCCGTACTAATTTCAGGTAAAATTATAGTATCTTCGCCAATTATCAACACTTTTTTGAAAGTTAATCTATCCATGAAAAATATAAAAATAAATAAAGGGCTTCGCTCCAAATGTCCAAAATTACGCTTGGGCTGTTTGTCTTTTTCGGTTCAATATGTATCTGAAAGTGAAGCATTGCAACAACAAATAGAAACTATTTCGGCTGAGATTGCTACGGTGTTGCAAACGGACGAGATTAGCCAGTTGCCAAATTTGCAGGCGGCTCGTCAATCTTATCGAGCATTGGGCAAAGCACCTAGCCGTTATCGACTATCGGCAGAAGCACTGCTTCGACGTGTGGTTCAAGGCAAGGGAATGTATCAAATCAACCCAATTGTAGATGCACTCAATTTGGTCTCTATCCAAACTGCTTTCTCGATTGGTGGCTATGATCTGAACAAAATACAAGGCGATATTTATTTGGATATTGGCAAAGAAGATACACCCTATAATGCGATTGGCAAGGGGGAATATAATATAGCAAATTTACCAGTGTTAAACGATGAAAAAGGAGCTTTTGGTACGCCTACTTCCGA
The DNA here is from genome assembly GCA_937139495.1 of uncultured Saprospiraceae bacterium. Taxonomy (GTDB): domain Bacteria; phylum Bacteroidota; class Bacteroidia; order Chitinophagales; family Saprospiraceae; genus Aureispira. Next base: position 77,220 of record CAKZQC010000020.1, read on the forward strand.
TAGTGTTCGCACAAGCGTAACACCTTCGGTAGAAAACTTTTTGATGGTATTCTTCGACTTCGATGGTGCTGCCAATTTATCTGCAACAATGGAACAAACAGCAACATTGTATCAACAATTCATGACAATTAAGAACATCGAAACAAGTATTGTATAATGAGAAAATGGTTTTTGGTCTGGAGTATTTTTATAATAATCAGTCACACGGCAACAGCACAAATAGAAGTAGTACAAGGATTGGGCGGACAGGTCGGCATTTCGTTCAATATAGGCAGTCATTTCAACCGCTTAGGATTGATGGCAAAGCTTTATTATCACAAGGAATATGTGCAAGCCAATGTACAGGTAGCAGGCTATTATAATTTCAATACCTTTGCGATCAGCAAACCCTCTTGGGAAGGGCAGTTGAGATTGGGGTTAGTGGCTGCCTTTGGCGAAAAATATACCACTCCAAACCCATTTATACATGAAGTTGGGCACCAGACAGGACGGGCATTTTCGGTTGGGTACAGCTATAATTTTTATTGGGATAATGTGCAAACTAGCCAGCGAACTGCTACATTAGGGCTAGGTGCATACGGGGCGAGAATGATTGTGGAAAATGACTTTATGGTGTTCAAAAATGAAGACAAATTTCGGACAGGTGTAATGGTGCTTTCTTATCGCTACCAAAATACGCAGTTCAGTACGATTCATGCAGCATGGACAGGCGACCCGTATGCTGAGGGTACTAGTAGGGTAATGGACGATGCTAATTTTCCCTCTAAATATGGATATAGAGAAATGGCAAACGCTCCTTATAGCGAGTTTGGTTCAGGAGTGTTGGCAGTAGGAGTAGAACAATATGTAGGATATGGACAGTATTTGGGAGCGAGTATTGGGGTAGATGCTGCTGAAATTCGCAATTTCATGCAGAATAAAGTGATACATGAGTCTCATATTTTGAAAAACCCGCACATACCTATGGTCGATACCGAAGGCAATCAATATTTGTATAAAGAAGGACAAACGATAAGAGAACCGCTGTTTTTTTTGCAATTCATGGCAAATACGGGCAATTTTTATTAGAAAATAAGTAATAGCATTATTTTTGTGTCAAACTTTGCGGCTTGCTATGACAAGTAGCCACAATTGTTGTTACTTTTGTGGTGCAGCAGTACCTTTGCAAATCATATACGTGTCCTCAAAAATAGCTACCGTGTCTCAGACCAAAACCATGTATTCTTCTTTTTTTGTCTTAATGCTACTTCTATTTGGCATTCAAACTCAAAGCCATGCTCAAAAAGATTCCACTACGAATACCGACAGTTTACATATTGCCAAAAAAACAGCCAGAAGGGCTAAAAAAGAAGCTCGGCATCAAAAGTTTTTGGCGACACTGCCTGCCAACCACAACCCCAAAACAGCGACCCTCTTAGCACTCATTCCGGGAATGGGGCAGATATACAACCGACGCTATTGGAAACTGCCTATCGTGTATGGCGGATTGGGTGCCTTGGGGTATCTGTGGGCAAGTAATCATATAGACTATCGTTGTTATCGCAAAGCTTACCTACAAGCCGTAGATAGCGACCCCAATACGAATTATCAATGTCCATTGATAGCCCCAAATTCTATAGATAACGCATCGCTGAAGATACTAAGAGATGATGCTCGTTCCAATTCAGAAACGTTTTTGTTGCTATCGGTGCTTTTTTATGGTTTAACGATTGGCGATGCGTTTGTAGATGCTCACTTGATGAGTTTTGACATCAGCGATGATTTGAGTTTGTCAATACAGCCCCAAATGAACTACAGTGTCACACACCGCCAAGTAGTACCTGCTTTGGGTTTGACGTTCCAAGTACGCCCCACATGCACGCCTTATTTCAGAGTGCAATTTTAACAAAAAATGCTTAATGGTTCCCAATAAGCTACCTATTGGCTACGCCATATTCATTCACGAAATTATCAAATAGCAAAAATGAAAATAATAATTTTCCTAACCTTCGTATGTCTATTGGTTGCGAGTACGAATGGTGCGGCACAGTACAGCGATACCTTATATATATCTGACGAAGATGGTTTTGAAGTAATTGGAGCAAGTGTATTTGAGGTATTGCCGTCAGGCAAAATAGATTCTAGTACACAGCAACAAACGAACCTAGATGGACAAGTAGTTTTGCAGGATATTGGCATGCGTAGCAGCATATACATCAGCAGCATACAGTATCACACACAAACCTTGACGATACATGAAGTGCGTGCCAACCATGGGGTGGTGGTGCTAGCACCCACGATGATGGGCGAGATTGTAGTCAAGTCGCAAAGTGGCTACGACGAAAACCTAAAAGAAGTACCTTCTAAAATGACAATTGTTGACAAAAAGGATATTGAGCTATTGAACCCTCAAAATACGGCTGATGTATTGCTACAAAGTGGCGATATTTATGTACAAAAAAGCCAAATGGGGGGCGGTAGCCCAATTATTAGAGGTTTTGAGGCAAACAAAGTATTGATGGTCGTTGATGGTGTCCGAATGAACAACGCCATATATAGAAGTGGACATTTACAAAACGTCATTACGATAGATAATGCCGCTCTAGAAAGAGTAGAGGTCTTGCATGGAGCCAATGCGGTACTGTATGGTAGCGATGCACTAGGGGGCGTAATGCACTTCTATACCAAAATGCCACGCCTAAGAGGGGAAGGGCAAAAGAGAGTAGATGCCAACGCTTATGCACGTTATTCTTCTGCAAGTAGAGAAGCGACAGGACATGTTGATTTTAATATTGGAGATGAGAAAATAGCTGCTTACACGAGCCTTACGTATAGTGCGTTTCAGGACATGCGAGCAGGGCGACTCAAAACAAGCCCAAATATGGGGCAGTACTGGAATCGGTATTTTTATGCGGTGCGTAATGGCGACCAAGATAGTATTGCGGTCAACGAAAATCCAAATGTACAAATCGGTACAGGTTACAGCCAATTGGACGCCATTCAGAAAATACGTTTTAAGCCGAATAAAAACCTTGATTTTTTGCTGAATATACAATACTCCACGAGTAGCAATGTACCTAGATATGATCAGTTGACAGAAGGCAGTGTAGATTTTGTCAATGGACAAATTACTAATCAAACACTCAAATTTGCCGAATGGAGTTATGGACCTCAGCAGCGTTTGTTGACGGCGTTAACAGCCAATATCAAATCGGATAGTCTGTTGCTTTTCAATACAGCAAAAACCACGATTGCTTTTCAGAAAATAGACGAGGATAGAATTACACGTAATTTTGATGATCCTCTCCGCCGTTATCAGCAAGAAGATGTCTATGTATTTACTTGGAATACAGATTTGGTGAAGCAATTTAGAAATAAATCAAAACTGCTTTATGGCGTACAATTGACACATAATATAGTCAATTCGTCTGTCAAGACCGAAAATATAGAAACAGGCTTGGTTTCTACTAGAGGATTGGGGACACGATATCCTGATGGAGGTAGCACCATGTCCACAGCCGAAGTGTATGCCAGTTACCGCCTCAAGCTCAACGAGCGAGCCAACATAATAGCAGGAACTCGATACGCTTACACCGCCTTGAAGGCAAATTTCAATAATCAACAATTGTATGGACTTCCGTATCAAGAAATTGTAACCAACAACAGTGCTTTGACAGGTAGCTTGGCACTTGCGTGGGATATGGGGCAGCAGTATCAATTCAATGCAGCGGTGGCTTCCGCTTATCGTACGCCCAATATTGACGATTTCGGAAAAATAAGAGCAAAGGGCAGTGATGTGACGGTTCCGAATCCTGATTTGGTACCCGAAAAATCCGTCAACTTTGAAGCATCCTTAGGGAAACAGTTTGGCAAGAAAGCTCGCATCAGTGGTACTTTCTTTTATACATTACTATTTGATGCCATTCTGCAAGAGCCTTATGCACTCAACGGAGTGGATACCATGTATTATGATGGTGATTTTTATGATGTGCATGCCAATGTCAATGCAGGACGAGCTTCCATTTGGGGATTTAGTGGCAACTTGTATGTAGAGTTTACCTCCAATGTATTTATGAAAGCAGGGATTAACTATACAGAAGGTCGAGAATTGGATTTAGGTAGCGAGCCTAGACCATTGGCACATATTCCGCCTATTTATGGGCAATTTGATTTAGGATTCAAACGCAAAATGATAGAGACACGTTTTAATGTGCGTTTTAATGGAGAAAAAAGCTTGGCGGAATACTCAGACGATAGTTCTGAAAATTTGGAGAAAGCACTTCCAGAAGGAACACCAGCTTGGTTTACTGTCAATATATATGCGAGTATTAAGTTTCAGAAACACTTTTCGATGAACTTGGGACTAGAGAATTTATTGGACTGGCATTATCGCCCTTATGGCTCGGGGGTAAGTGCTCCAGGTATGAATGTAATCGTGACATTGAGAGGCAAATTTTAAAAAAAAGCGTCATGACAACAATAATATGGGTAATTAGTGGTTGGATAGCTGCCTGCTCTTTGTATGGAATCGTGGCAATGGGCTGGGATAAGCGACAAGCAAAAAAACAAAAAAGACGTATAGCCGAGAAGCATTTTTATTGTGTAGCGGCGATTGGTGGGAGTGTAGGTGTCTTGGCTGCAATGTATTTGTGGCGACACAAAACTTACAAACGAAAATTTCAGCTACCAGTGTACAGTATTTTTGTTTTGCAAATTTTATTAGGTCTGTTTTTATATTTTATGATACTTCCTACTACTAGAATATAAAATGGAATAGGCTATTGAGCTAAAAGTTTAACGTTTAACTTATGAAGTCTTCTTCATAAGTTAAAAAGCGTTTTGAGAGAAAAAATATGTTAAATTTACTAGGAATATTAACATCTTAGGAATACATTTGCGACACAATAGCTACGTCATTAATTAACCTTTTGGGTTTATAAAACGTTTTGGAGTAGTTTTTGTTCGAAAAAAAATTAATTATTTATTTATTTATTTAACCCAACATTCAACAGATTATGAAAAATCTATTTTTTGCAGCAGTTGCATTCTTGATGGTAGGAGCATTCGCTTCTTGTACAAAAACTCAAACTACAGTAACAGAGCCAAACACAGCTATGGTTACTCTTAAATTGGAAGTGAACAACGACATGACCAATGACACTACTTACAATGGTGCTAACCAGACTCAATACGAAACAGTACCTGCTGGAACTACTGTACAGTTTGTAGTTGACACAAGAAACTTGCAATTGAACCCTGTATCAGGGAAAAATTACGAAATGAAAACTTACTCAGCGACTGTAGCTGCTGGTGGAGTTGTAACTATGGAATTGCCAGCTATTGGTGACCCAGTAAACTACACTGTTAAGTTTGCAGACATCGAATTGATGGAGAAAACTAACTTCTACAATACGTTGACTTCAAGAACAGAAAGCCAAGAAGAAAGTGTTATCTACACGCTTGCTGACCAAACAGTTACTGTTTTCGAAGGTGCTGAACTAAAAAGAGAATTCATCTATAACTAAGCAGTATTTAGGGTTTTTATCCTAAATTAACTATTATTTTAGTTAATCAGATTAAATTTTCTTTCATCTAAAAAATGACCTATAAATATACTATGAAAAAGATTTCATTGATGGTATTGGTGACGCTTTTGGCGATTGCTACTACCCAAGCACAAGACCTAAAAGGCAAAAACGGACAGCCTATTCTTCCTGAAGCAGGTGATATTGGATTAGGAGTAAACGTTATTCCATTTTTCAATTGGTTCGGTAACTCTTTCAACGGATCTACTAACAACACGTATGCAGGTTCTAACAAGTTTTTCAGCATGTTTGGCAACTCTGTCATCATGGGGAAATATATGTTAACTGAATCTACTGCAATCCGTGCTAACTTCGGTTTTAACTTCTCATCTACTTCTGACAACAGAATGGTTTTTGATGATGCTTCAACTGACCCATTAGCAATGGTAACTGATACTCGCATTTCTGCATTTGGTAGCTACACGCTAGCAGGTGGATACGAAATGAGACGTGGTTCTGGTAGAATCCAAGGATACTTTGGTGGTGATGTTATTTTGTCTTTGACAGAAAATACTAACAAATATTCTTACGGTAACGGTTATGCTGCAACTAACGCAGTACCAACTTCTTATAACTTCAATGGTAACGTTAACACTGATGGTTCAAGACAAATCTTGACTCAAGGTAACAATACTTTTGGTCTTGGTATCCGTCCATTCATCGGAGTAGAGTACTTTGTAGCTCCTAAGATGTCTATTGGTGCAGAATTTGGCTATACTATTCGTTATGTACATACTTTCCGTTCTATGAGCGTAGATGAGTACTACGAGTCTAGCACTAGTACTGTTGTAAACAGAGAAACTATCCAAGCTGCTAGAAACACTGTTTCTGGAACTGTAGATAACTTCAATGGTGCTGTATTTGTATTGTTCTACTTCTAGTAGATAGATAACAATAACAACCAAATAAAAAATGGGTCAGTTACATTATGTAACTGACCCATTTATATTTTATCGTATATGCTATGCTAGTTCAAAGTAGCTAAAAATGTAGTGCGTTTTATTTAGTTAGCATCATTTTTTCTCCAACTACTTTCCAGTTGATAACATTGAAAAAGTTATTGATATAATCCGCTCTCTTGTTTTTGTAATATAGGTAGTAAGCATGTTCCCACACATCAATCCCCAAAATAGGAGTACCTGTTACATCGACAATATTAGTCATCAATGGGTTATCTTGGTTAGGAGTACCTGATACGGCTAACTTTCCGTCAGCTTGCTTCACGAGCCAAGCCCAACCTGACCCAAACTGCGTTTTGGCTGCGTCTTTAAATTGCGTAGCGAAATTGTCAAAAGAACCAAAACTAGCATCTATTGCAGTTGCCAAATCACCTGTTGGTTTACCACCTTGGTTTGGTCCTATTACCTCCCAAAACAATTTGTGATTGTAATAACCTCCTCCATTGTTACGCAAGTTGGTATCTTCGTCACTATCTCTGATAGCCGCCATAATAGCCGTCAAATCTTCTCCTGCCAAGGGTGATTGTTCCAATGCTTTATTGAATTTAGTCGTATAGCCTGCATGGTGCTTGTCGTGGTGGATCTCCATAGTACGAGCATCAATATTAGGCTCCAACGCACCGAAAGCATAGCCCAACGCAGGCAATTCGAATGGTACAAATTTTTTCTCTTCTTCTTTCTCTTCTGTTACTGGTTTCTGAGGTTCTGTTGTGTTGCAGCCCACCATAGTAGGAGCGATGATTGTCCCAAAAGTAAGTAGTCCTGATGTCTTGATAAAGTCTCTCTTTTTCATAGATTGTTTTATAGTGTGGTTTTGGTAGTAATATGAAATAGTGGAGTTCAAAGGTATAACTTTCCACTAAAATACTAACACTCAAGCGGTGCAATTGTTTATTTTGGGTTCAGACAAATCCAAGGGATTGAAATATAACAAAAAATGCTAGAGAGCAATAGAAGAAATAAACGCTATTTTCATATCTTTGACCACATAGATACCTAACGTATTCAAATTTGAACACCATAGAAATTGTTAGTCGCCCTCATTGGCAACAAAAAATTTCGACCAAAAAACAAGGCTTTATTATGTTGAAAGATACCAAAATACCTCAACTGATACAACAAGAATGGCACCGACAAAGTGCTGGTATTGAATTGATTGCTTCCGAAAACATTGTCAGCAGACAAGTGATGGAAGCCATGGGAACTTGCTTGACGAATAAGTATGCCGAGGGTTATCCCGGCAAGCGTTATTATGGCGGCTGTGAAGTAGTGGATAAGGTAGAATCATTGGCAATAGAACGTGCCAAAGAGTTGTACAATGCCGCTTATGTCAATGTACAACCACACTCTGGCGCTCAAGCCAATGCTGCTGTTTATTTGACTTGTGTCAATGCAGGAGATAAAGTAATGGGTTTTGATTTGTCGCATGGTGGTCACTTGACGCATGGCTCTCCAGCCAACTTTTCGGGTAAGCTTTACGAAGTTGTATCTTATGGTGTCGAAAAAGAAACAGGGTTAATAGACATGGACAAGGTCGAGGAAACGGCTATTCGTGAACAACCCAAAATGATTATTTGTGGTGCTTCGGCTTACTCTCGTGAGTGGGATTACGAACGATTCAGAGCGATTGCCGAAAAAGTAGGAGCTATTTTGTGGTGCGATATGGCACACCCTGCTGGTATGATTGCAGCAGGATTGCTCAAAAACCCCCTCGAATATTGTCACATCGTGACCACTACCACACACAAAACATTGCGTGGGCCTAGAGGTGGAATGATTCTGACAGGTGAAAATTTTGAAAACCCTTGGGGATTGAAATTCAAAAATGGTAACCTCAAAAAAATAAGCGGCTTGCTCAACAGTGGTGTTTTTCCTGGTACACAAGGAGGACCACTCGAACACGTTATTGCCGCTAAAGCAATAGCTTTTCATGAAGCACTACAGCCAGAGTTCGTGACCTACCAAAAACAAGTAGCTAAAAATGCACAAGCAATGGCAGCGGCTTTTGTGGAGCATGGCTACAAGGTTATATCTGGTGGTACAGACAACCACTTGATGCTGATTGATTTGAGAAGTAAAGGGGTGAACGGGAAAGATGCCGAAAACACACTAATCAAAGCAGATATTACCGTCAATAAAAACATGGTTCCTTTTGATACCGAATCGCCTTTCGTTACTTCAGGTATCCGTATCGGTACTCCTGCGGTGACTACCAGAGGATTCAAGGAGCAGGATTGTGTCCAGACCGTAAAATGGATTGATCAAATTATTACCAATATTGATAATGACGACTTGATACAAGACGTGCGTTCGGAAATTAATGAACAGATGGCAAAATTCCCACTTTTCGCTTCTGATAACGAAGATTTGGTGGTAGCCAATATTATGTAAATAACCATACGGTACGATGGTACCAAGTAGATTGGGGAGGCTTGCAGTAGCAGTCCTTCCCAATTTTTTTTATAAAACAAGGCGTTGCTAGGCAACATTAAGTTGCTTAGTATTGTAGCCGTTAGAGACAGATGGAACTCCCTCTAATAAAGCACCTTTTATTATTATATTTATGATTGTACTGAAACACTTACCAAACGCACTAACCCTCTCCAATCTTTTTTGTGGTTGCTTGACGGTACTCAGCATATTGAGTGACCAATTAACGTTGGTTCCTATTTTTATTACTATTAGTTTGTTGGCAGATTATAGCGATGGGCTAGTGGCTCGATTGCTCAAAGTGTCGTCGCCAATGGGTAGAGAATTGGACTCTTTGGCGGACATGGTATCGTTTGGTGTAGTACCTGGTATGATGCTTTTTTATATGATCAACAAAGCAGAAGGTATCTCGATGATCAATTTTTCGGATACCAGCACATATTTAGGGCTAGTAGGGTTTGTAGTGACCGTTTTTTCTTGCTTGCGTCTTGCCAAATTCAATCTGGATACCCGACAAACAGAAGGTTTTGTAGGGCTCAATACGCCTGCTTGTACTATTTTTGTACTCGGTATTTTATTGCTAGAAATAGCACCGAACAACTATTATGGACTTCAACAAATCTGGACTAATACTATTTTCTTGGTAGCAACTTCTTGTGTATTAGCGTACCTGCTAGTAGCAGAAATACCGATGTTTAGCTTCAAGTTCAAAAGCCTTAGTTTAAATGAAAATAAAGTACGTTTTTCATTTATTATTATCTCTATTGCTTGCCTCATTTTATTCGAGTTTGGTGCAGCATTGAGTGTCATTATTCTTAATTATATCCTCATTTCTGTTATCTTGTGGATGGGCGGATTGCTCAAAAGAGAAAAAAGAGAATTTTAGAAATCAATAATCTCTACTATTCTAATATAAAGTCTGATTGCAGACACATCAAAAATAGAACAATCAATGAATAAAGTAGTAGCTAATGCCACCGAAGCCATTCAGGGTATCGAAGACAATATGACACTCATGTTGGGCGGATTCGGGTTGTGCGGCATTCCCGAAAATTGTATTACGGCTCTCGTAGCCGCAGAAAAAAAAGGACTAACCTGTATTTCTAACAATGCTGGAGTCGATGATTTTGGTATTGGATTGATGTTGCAAAAAAAGCAAGTCAAAAAAATGATTTCGTCTTATGTTGGTGAAAATGCTGAATTTGAACGTCAACTTTTATCAGGTGAACTAGAAGTAGATTTGGTACCACAAGGTACACTTGCGGAGCGTATTCGTGCAGGTGGAGCAGGAATCCCTGCTTTTTATACCGCTACGGGCTATGGTACGGAAGTAGCAGAAGGGAAGGAAGTCAAAGAATTTGACGGAAGACCTTATATCATGGAAACTGCCTTGAAGGCAGATTTTGCGATAGTCAAAGCATGGAAAGGAGATAAACACGGCAACCTATTATTCAAAGGAACGGCACGTAATTTCAACCCAATGATGGCTCGTGCAGGCACCATAACGATAGCAGAAGTAGATGAATTGGTAGAACCGGGGGTACTGGATCCTAATAATGTACACGTGCCAGGTATTTATGTGCAGCGTATTTTTGTAGGCAAAGATTACGAAAAGCGTATTGAGCAAAGAACCGTGCGTAGCTAAATCATTTCAACTTCAATCAAAAAAAAATAATCATGGCATTAGATAAAAATGGCATAGCCAAACGTATAGCAAAAGAACTCCAAGACGGGTACTACGTCAATCTAGGAATCGGTATTCCTACTTTGGTAGCCAACTATATTCCTGAAGGAATAGATGTGTTTTTGCAGTCAGAAAATGGACTATTGGGCATGGGACCCTTCCCAACAGAAGAGGAGGTCGATGCCGACCTCATCAATGCAGGCAAACAAACAGTAACTACACTAGATGGTGCTTCTCTTTTTAGCTCTGCCGAGAGCTTCGAGATGATACGAGGCGGACACATTGACCTAACAGTATTGGGGGCGATGGAAGTCGCTCAAAATGGTGATATTGCTAACTGGAAAATACCGGGTAAAATGGTAAAAGGCATGGGTGGAGCAATGGACTTGGTAGCCGCCGCACGCAATATTATTGTAGCGATGCAGCACACCAACCGCAAGGGCGAATCTAAATTATTAGCTGCTTGTACATTGCCGCTCACAGGAGTCAATTGCATCAAAAAAGTAGTCACCGACTTGGCGTTTTTGGAAATCAAAGATGGAGCATTCCATTTGCTCGAAAGAGCTCCGGGGGTGACCGTAGAAGAGATACAAGCGAAAACAGCAGGCAAATTGGTGATACCTGAAGGCGGTGTACCTGAAATGGACGTGTAGTATTTCCATACAAAAAAACTGTTCAAATAATTACAACAATAGAAATGTCATGAACGGCATTTCTATTGTTTTTTTATTGGAGGGCGTGTCCTCCTCGAGGAGACGTTACGTCCATAGGCTCGCTATTCACTCGACCGCTCCTGCGTCGCGTTTGGCACTATTGTGCCACCTATTCCCATCACGCACGCACATTAATTGACCTATTGAATGACACGAAGTAGTCACAAAAAGAATTTCCTTTTAGATTAATGCAGTTTTAAAACAACTTAATGACATTAAATTGTATTTTTGCAGGTAAATAACATAAAACAATAATGGCAAAAGTAATTTTAAAATTTGAAGATAAAACGCTTCCTAACTTAGAAGTGGAAGCAATGTTGGGAGATTATCTCCTTGATTTGGTGGAAGATAACGGCATGCACCTCAATAGCAATTGCGGGCGTGTTTGTGCTTGTAGTACTTGTCACATCTATGTAGAAAAAGGTGATGAGCTACTTCGAGAAATTAGCGACCGAGAAGAAGATTTTATTGATAGAGCGATTCGTCCACATATTGAATCTAGATTGGCTTGCCAATGCGAAATCATTGAAGACGACGAAGACGCTATCATAGAAATACTCGTTCCAGACCAATCGCAGATTATCGGACACGAACATTAGGAAAAAGTACCCAACACACAAAATAAACAAAAATAATATGAGTTTTGAACTAAACTTGCCCATCGAATGGAAAGATCACGAAGATATTGCCATGGGTTTATACGAAAAATTCGGGGACGAATTTACAGAATCAAAAATCTATAGAATCCGTTTCACTGAGCTACTCGAATGGATCTTGGAAGTACCTAACTTTGTAGGCAAAAAGGAAGATTGTAACGAGTCGCACTTGGAGCTAATCCAAGCGAAATGGGTTTATGAATGGAGAGATAACCAATAATCAATGAGTTTTTTAGACAAACTAGCAGATGTTTCTACCATTATTTTAGATGTCGATGGCGTATTGACCGATAGTTCGGTTTATATACTCGAAGATGGTGTACTGATGCGAAAGATGAGTACACGAGATGGTTTTGCTATCAAATATGCTATTCAGCAAGGGTATCACATCATTGTGATTACGGGCGGTAGCTCCGCAGGTGTTACCAAGCGATTGGTAGGCTTGGGGGTCAAACAATCTGATATTTATAGTGGGGTTCACGACAAGCTAGAAGTACTCGACGAGTTGATAGAAACGAACCAAATAGACCTTGGCAGAACAGCTTATATGGGCGATGATTTGCCCGATTACGAATGTATGCGTTTAGTGCATTTGGCAACGAGTCCTGTTGATGCCGCTCCAGAAGTAAGAGACATTTGTCACTATATTTCGCACCTCAAAGGGGGAGAAGGTTGTGTACGTGATTTGCTCGAAAAAATATTGCGTGTACAAGGACAATGGATAGAAACACACGTTGTCAATCTAACGAATGATCAACCTGAGTTTTAGATAGGCTCTTAGGGGGGAATAGAATTTGCTTACACAGAAAAAAACCAACATTGTGAAAGTATCGGAAGATGCACGCAAGGTTGGCTTTTTTTTTGGTGGTAAGTAGTTATAGATAATAGATTTTTTTTTCAAAAAAACAACAACTATAAAAAATATGAAAGTAGTAGGTCTGATAACTGGTATAGCGATACTATCCTTAACCATTTTGCTGACGGCTTGTACACGAGCCGAATCGAATAGCAACAAGGATTTGCATACCATACCTATTGCTGAAATTGTAATAAGTGAAGAAGAAAGAGAAGCGCAACACCTCAGCGAGGTGCTAGAAGCTTATCAGCAGTACATCGAAGTAGCTATGGATACACTCAATTTGCCGAGTGTAGCGTATGCTATTGTCAAAGATGGTAAAGTAATTCATCAATACACAGCAGGCGTAAAGAAGGTCGGTAGTTTGGATACTATCAATGAAAATACGGTTTATCGGATTGCCTCTATTTCCAAAAGCTTTGCAGCAGTTCTAGCAGGCGTTTTAGTCGATAAAAAAGCATTTGATTGGGAAGATAAAATCAAAACATTAGAACCTCGTTTTAGACTCAAAACACGTAGCCAGACTGATAGTATGACGGTGCGTCACATTCTGAGCCATACCACAGGATTGCGCAAGTATGCTTTGTCGAGAACCATACAATCAGGTAAATCTTATTCGGAAGTATTTGCAGAATTGCGCAAAGCTTCTATCGAAAATAAACCTGGCGAAATTTATTCTTACCAAAATGCAATTTACAGTGCCATTGGTAATGTAGTCAAAAGGAAAACAAAATACAGCTACGAGCGAATGCTCGATTCGCTTATTTTTAAGCCGCTCCAAATGCCGAATATATCAACAGGATATAACAGCATGATGAAAAATGAAAATAGAGCGATGCCACACACACCGACTGACAAAATTTATTGGAAATCGGGGGACATTCGTACTAAATGGTACAATGTAGCACCAGCAGCAGGTGTCAATGCGAGTCTAGCAGATATGACGATTTGGCTCAACGCTATGCTCGGACACTATCCAGAAGTGATTAGTCCACAAGCGTTGGAACAAGTTTTTGAAGTGAATATACCCATGAATGAAGATTCGGATTATTACGAAACATGGGCTCCTGGATTGACACAAGCATCGTATGCGATGGGTTGGCGTGCCTTTCTGTTTCGAGAGAACAAAATAATGTACCATGGCGGTTGGGTACGAGGCTATCGCCCCGAAATGGCTTTTTGTCCCAAGGAAGATATTGGCATTGTGTTTTTGACCAATTCCAACAAAAACGATCTTTCTACGAACTGTATGCCTACTTTTTTCAAAATGTACTTTCAAGCAAAAGAGGACCATCTCAAAAAAAGAGAACCCATCAATATTCCAACGATTGCTACTCCTCAATCTATTGAAACGCCTAAATAATTTGTTCTAATTAAAACAACTTTAATGAAAGCAAGTTATGCCTTGGCAGGTTTGTCCGCTCTTGGATATGGCTTGATTGCCTATGTGATTCCTAGAGAAAATTTTGAATTTTTTATCAGTGTTTATGCTTTGCTTTTTGTGCTGTATGGCTATTGGGCACAGCAGCTCCATCAAGGCAAAATAGCATTCGATGCGTCCAAGTATCTATATTTGTCGATAGCCATCAAGGCAATGTTTTTGTTGGCGGTACCAGCACTTTCCGATGATTTTTTGCGATATATCTGGGACGGGCGTTTGCTAGCGAATGGACTAAACCCTTATGCTTATTTGCCGACAGAGGTTGTCTCGCAGTCCTATTTAAATGAGTCGTTGTTGGAGTCGCTCAACTCGCCTCATTTCTACTCCGTTTATCCGCCTGTTATGCAGTTGATAGCAGCAGTAGGTGGTTTTTTGTTTGGCAATAATCTACTCGCACACCTTGTTGTTTTTCATTTGATTATCCTCCTATTTGAATTGGGCATATATAAGGTATTAATTAGACTACTGCCCAAACTAGGGATTGCACCTAAGGTACTTTTTTTGTATGCTTTCAATCCATTGATTGTCATAGAATTGACGGGGAATTTGCATACAGAATACGCCATGATATTTTTTATGGTATTGGCGATAGACTACTTATTTGATAAGAAAAACCACTGGTCTGCCTTGGCGTTTGGGGGGGCGGTACTCGCCAAATTGATTCCTCTACTTTTGTTGCCTTTATTTTTTAGTTACTTACGCAGAACAGATTTGCCTTGGTGGCAAGGTAATAACTTCGCCGAAAAAATAAAGAGTATTCCCGTACAGTTGTGGCAAGTGTGGCAAAGAAGTATCGTATATGGAAGTATCGTAATGGCAACAACAATTATCGTTTATTTGCCCTTTTTGGATATAGATTTATTGCTAAAAATTCAACGTTCTACTACGTTATATTTTGCTAGTTTTGAGTTCAACGCGAGTGTGTACTACTTTTTGCGATACGTGGTTATCAACGAATATTGGTGGATTTGGGAGTATCACGATAGCTTTAGAGATAAGGAATGGGTGGAAGATTTGTTGCGATTAGATTGGTATGCTTATTTGCGAAAGCTACTGCCAATAGTAGAAGTTTTTATTATTTTGAGCTTGTCCTTCTTTGGCAAATTTCAAGCAAATTTCAAGCTTTTTTTGATTAGAATACTGGTTTTGTACAGCTTGCATTTCTTGTTGGCGGCAGTCGTTCACCCTTGGTATATTGCTCCTTTGGTGTTGTTTTCTGTCTTAACCAATTATCGATTTGTTATCGTTTGGAGTGCTCTAATAGCACTGACGTACAGTAGTTATCAAGGAGTTAAGTTCCAAGAAAATACTCTATTTATTGTGATAGAATATGTATTAGTATTCGTATATTTGATAACAGAAATTGTTAAAAATAGAAAGTTTCAAAAATAAATGAAACTTAATGGAACGTTACCACGTAAAATCTGGTTATATTAATATGATTTATTGAAAAGGTGTTCAATTTATTTTTTGCAATTATCTAAAATAAGTTGTATATTTATATACAAATAACCATTAATTACTCAATTTATTAAAACTTAGATTTTTATTGACCGCTGGTCAATACACAATTTTTTTTTTTTTTTGTGAAAAATCGTAAACTTAAACTACAATGAAAAAGACATTTTTATTTGGAGCTGCTGTAGCCGCATCTGCTTTGGTATTTAGTTGTACTAGCGATGCTGATTCAGGCAATTCATTGACATACAAAACAACTGATGAACTCCGCAAAGATGGCATTGCATTACAAGATGCTCGTGCCTTGAAAAATCCCGGTAAAATCTATATCCAAAAAGATATGATTTTGATCAACGAAATGGGCAAAGGTATTCACTTGGTACACAATGCTAATCCAGCCAAGCCAGAGAATGTAGGTTTTGTTAATATTCCAGGTAACGTAGATGTAGCGATGAAAGGCGACATTATCTATGCAGATAGCTACATGGATTTGGTAACGCTAAATAGCAAAACAGGAGAAGTAAAGCGCGTGAAAAATGCGTTTAAAATATTTGAAAAACAACGCAGAGAGCAAGAAAGAATGGCTTTCAATGGCGAAGGATTGGGTATGAAAGGTACGCAGTTCATGGCGGTATCTCAAGGCGGTAGCAATGGCGGTGGAAATCCTGTAGGTGCAGGTGGTTCTATGGCTCGTTTCACGATTGTAGAGAACAACCTATATGTATTGGACGGCAACACCATGTTTGTTTATGACATTACTGATGCATCCAACCCGAAAGAAATCAATTCTATTGCAATGGATTTTAATGTAGAAACTGTATTTCCACATGAAGGACAATTGTTTATTGGTGGAACAGAAGGAATGTATATTTATGACAATACTGACCCAACTAACCCACGTTTCTTGAGTAAATTTGAGCATGCAGTAGCGTGTGATCCAGTAGTAGTAGAAGGTAACTATGCTTACGTAACACTACGCAGTGGAGGTCCTTGCGACCGTGCTATCAACCAATTGGATGTAGTTGATATTTCTGATATCAAAAACCCTACTTTGGTAAGCAATTCTCAAATGCACAACCCACACGGTTTGAGCGTGAAAGGAAACACCATGTATTTATGTGATGGTAACCAAGGATTCAAAGTATTTGATATAGCTGACAAAAATGCTATTTTGGATAACTTGAAATTCGCTGATAGAGACATCTTGAAAGCGTATGACGTAATCACTAATGAAGAGAACGGAACAGTAATCGTGGTAGGTAAAGAAGGTATCTTCCAGTATGATGCTATGGATCCTCAGAATTTACAGCAAATTAGTAAAATTACGATTGAGGCATAAGCCCCAATTTGTATAGATAGAATTCAAAAGGTCTTGAAGTAATTTACTTCAAGACCTTTTTTTATGGAGCACTTTAGTTGTATTTTACTCTATATCCAGAATAAAGAAAATGTTATGGAATTACCTCTATTAGACCTGATTGCGAATTACTTCGCATGGCGAAGAAAAGATCTCTTCACCTTTATACAATCCAATTCGTAATAAGGTTTATTGTAGCATATTTTAAAATTACTTGATCCAAGTTATTAACAATAGCATATTATGAAAATTAAAGTTTTACTTTTTATTGCTTTTCTATTGACCACTACCTCATTAGTACAGGCACAAAGCGAACAGTATCTTTCCCTAAATAAAGAGTGTAAGGAGTTGATAAAAAAGAGAAGATATAAAGACGCTTATCAAATAGCTCAAAAAATGTTGCCATTGGTAACAACAGAACCCGATACCATACAAGCTACTATATGGGAGAATATATCAAAATTGGAAAATTGGATTGGTGACCAAAAGACTGCTGAGAAAGCGGCACTCAAGTCAATTGAATTATGGGAGCAAGTTCCAGCTAGACAACAAGTGATTAGGGCGCATCTCACTAACGTATATTTAAAAGGACAAAAATACGACTTAGCAAGAAAAAACCAATTGGACTTATTAGCAGGTATAGCTAGAGAGGAAGGTGAAATATCTGACAAATATCAACGTGCTTTTCTCAAACTGGGAATAGTGTACGAAAAAGAGTTGGAGCATTCGGAGGCAGAAAAAATTTACCAAAAGGTGCTGAAATATTGTGAAAAAAATAAATCGAGTATTGATTTATATCAATTTGCACTCTATAGCACTGGAGCAATGTATTTCAATACAGGTGATATTGATTTGGCACTGCCTTACTTTGAGGACTTAGCGATTTTTGCCAAGACCAACCATGGTGAGGAGGATATAAAATATGCTAAGGCATTGCTAGGTTTGGCAGCCGTGGAGCAGGCACAAGGTAGATTGGAAGAAATGGAAGCACACTCGCTCAAAGCGCTGCATATTATAGAGAAGTCGTATGGGAAGGGACACCCTTATGCGACAAGTGTACTCTACAATTTAGTGCTTATCTACAGGAGTGGTCGTTATAAAAATCATGATAAGGCAGAAGCTATTTATGAACAAATTCTGCAGATTAGAGAAAAAGACAGAGGAAAAAATAATGAGGATTATGCTGCTGCCGCCATGTCATTTGGTTCATTTTATTTAGATAACAAAAAAGACTACAAATTAGCTGAAAGGTACTTGCTAGAAGCAGATGGTATTTGGCGAAAAACAGTTGGTATTAAACATTTTTCGTTTGCTAAAAACTTGGCATACTTGGCTAGTTTATATCACCAAAAAGGATTAGACGAAAAAGCATTGCAAGCTTTTTTTCAAGCAAAAAAAATCTGGGAAGACATAGATAAAACACAACACGCAGAATATGGTAATATTTTATCTAAATTAGTTGATTTTTATATAGAAAAAGCGGCTTACAAAAAGGCTAAAGAGTATAGTTATAGCTTGATTAATGCACAAGTAGTAGATACAAGCTATCAAGCTGATGAAAATAACCTAAAAGGACTAGTTGACCAGAAATTATATGTCACGAATCAAGTGTTAACAGGATTGAAGCTAGTCCATGAGATTCATTTGTTAGAATATGACTTAGATTCTAATAAAAAACACTTAGAGTTAGCATTTGAAGCAACACAAATAGGGTTAGAAATTAGTAATAATATGCGCAAAGAGTTTACTAGCGAGAAAGATAAATTAAATAACTTATCTGTTGTCGCTGTTTTTGCAAGCTTGGCGATAGAAGCAGGAATGCAACTAGATGAACAAGTATATTTTCCATTACTCTTTGGATATGCAGAACAGAACAAATCTATCTTATTGTTAGATGCACTCAAAGGAGATGATGTCCGACAAATTGGTAGGTTGCCAGATAGTTTGAGTCAGGAAGAACTGAGATTGCAAAAAGAAAAAGCAACAATAGAGAAAGCGATAGCAGAACAGCCCAAAGGAGTAATTTCGCAATCTATTGTAGAGAAAAGAATTGCCATTAGTACCGCCATTCAAAAATTCCAGAAGAATATTGAGATTAATTACCCTGATTATTACGAACTCAAATACGAAAATAAGATTGCTACTATAACAAACGTACAGCAGAGTATGGAGCAAAACACGTGCTTGCTAGAATATTTTGTAGTGGATAGTATGGTTTATTTATTTGCAGTTGATCGAGAAAATAGAAAATTGTTCAAGATAGAAGTAACTGCTGGGCAACTCAAAAGAAAAATAAAAGAATTACGCCAGAGTTTGTCAAATTATAACGAGGTGATAAAAAATTCAAAAAATAACTTTCGAGAATACACAACCACTGCTCAATGGTTTTATGAAAAAATGGTTGCTCCAGCACTTGTCAATAAAGCTGCTATTAAGCGTCTTGTTATTATCACTGATGGAGAGCTTGGGCATTTGCCTTTTGAGGTATTCTTGACAGAACCCACGATAAAACAACGGGTAGAATATAAAGACTTGCCTTACTTAATGAACCAATACACTATCAGTTATCATTATTCAGCTACACTGTATAGTAGTGATAGAAATAAATCCAGTAGTAATAACAATCATCAAGTATTGGCTTATGCAGCTACTTATGATCAATCGGATATAGATAGTACGATGCAGCGCAAAGCACGTATCAATACTATTCGTCAGCACTTGAAGGCTATACCTGCCGTCAAGAAAGAAGTTAACGCTCTAGCTGCATTTTTACAAGGGGAGTTTTATGTAGGAGCAGCAGCCAATGAGGGGAGTTTTAAGGAGCAGGCTGGTAATTATGGCATTATACATTTGGCGATGCATGGTATTCTCAATAAAGAAAAACCCTTGTTATCCAGTTTAGCGTTCACCGAAAACTACGATACCTTACAAGATAATTTTTTGGAAGCGGATGAAATTGCACAATTAGATCTGAATGCCGACTTGGTTGTTTTGAGTGCTTGCGAAACAGGTTACGGGAAGTTTGAACAAGGAGAGGGGGTAGTTTCTTTAGCTCGCTCGTTTATGTATGCAGGCGTGCCTTCTTTGGTTGTTAGTTTGTGGCAAGTCAATGATAATTCTACATCTGTAATTATGCAACACTTTTATCAGAACTTAAGTGAAGGACAGCCTAAAGATGAAGCATTGCGACAAGCCAAAAAATATTATATAGAGCATGCAGAAGGAATAGCGACACACCCTGCTTATTGGGCAGCCTTCATACAGTTGGGCAATAGAAGTCCAGTAGTTTTGCAAACCAAAAGTTCTTGGACTTGGTTTTACTTCTTGGGAGGGGGATTATTCCTAGCAATAGGAGGACTATTCTTGTTTAGAAAAAGGCAAAAGGAAAAATAATTCATCTTTTTTTGAGAAAAGCTTGCGCAGTTCAAAAACTCGCCTTATATTTACACTTGAGTTGGAGATGCAGGGTAAGCTCCTACTGAATTCCCCCAGATGTTAACGCAAGCAAGGGTAGGTAGTCGTAGCAACTCGTGTGTCTCTGCTCATTTTAAGCAGGCGAATTAGGAAATTATATTTCTTAATTCGCCTGCTTTTTTTTTGGCATTTCATTTGTATTAAACGCATCATCAAACATCAAAAAACTTTTACACAAAAACATAAAACCATGAAAGCGTATTTTAATATTGTTCTGTTTCTGTTTATTGCTTTTGCTGCTACAGCACAGCAACCCAAGAAATTTGAAGAAAAATCAGATCCCGAAGCCAAAAAAATACTAAAAAAACTGGCAGACAGCTACGACACCAAAGGGGGGATCTACATTGAGTACAAACTCACGATGGAGTTTGGTAAACAAAAAGAGGTGCAGAGTGGTAATATTTATCAGCAAGGTGATAAATATTACATTGATAATAATGGCAACCTAATTATTTGCGATGGTAAATCGGTCTGGATGTACAATAAGAAACAAAATGAAGTGCAAATTAATGACTTTGATCCAGATGGAGAAGAAATATTATCACCTGCCAAAATTCTAAATATCCACGAAGCTGACGATGAATATTTTTATGCCATAACAGGCGAAGACAGCAAAGGCTACAAAATTGAGTTCAAACCCTTAGATGAAGAATCGGAGATTATGAAAATCAGAATCGAAGTGGATAAGGCACAACAAAAACTAAAATCAGCTAAAGTGTTTAGTGATGATGGTAGCCGTTATACTTTTGAGGTAGAAACAATGAAAAATCAAAAAGCGAGCAGTAGTAAATTCAAATTTGATAAAGCACAATATCCAGGGGTAACGGTTATTGACCTTAGAGAATAAACAGATTCTAAAAAAAATATTTGTCCTAGACAAAAAATAAAGCGATTGATAACTTAGTGTTATCAATCGCTTCTTTATGTACGCTATGGTATAGCGAATTTAGAATTTGTTACAAGTGCATTAAGCTCTTCTTTTGCAACAATTGTTCTTCTGTTTCTACATTATCTTCGTCAGGGACACAACAATCGACAGGACAAACGGCGGCACATTGTGGCTCTTCATGAAAGCCTACACATTCTGTACATTTGTCGGTCACGATAAAATAAAAATCATCTTCCACTGGAGGGCGCATTTTATCGGCTTCCTTCGTCGTGCCATCTTTCCATTCGAAGCTACCTAATAGCCCTGTTCCGTCAGCATAAGCCCACTCTACGCCGCCATCATAAATGGCATTGTTAGGACATTCAGGTTCGCAAGCACCACAGTTAATACACTCGTCTGTTATTTTGATAGCCATAATCTATTCGTATTTTTTTTGAATTGCAAAAATAAACAATCTATTGCAGAGTTTAGAGAAAAAGCGACTAAAATACAGCAGCTTATTCGTAATAACCTCTAATACTATTCATAGAACAAGGATTGTTCCCAACAGTTTATTATAAATTGCCAGCGTCGATAACCTCTGCTACATTTAAGTCCAGCATACACTTAAAATGTCCCTTGGGACAGGCTTTTTTGCCATATTTATGACAAGGGCGGCACTTCAGGGAAGTATTTTCGATGACAACAGGTGTAGGGGCGGTAGCGGGCAAATAAGGAAAAACACCTAAGTTAGGTGTCGTACTTCCCCAGACGGAAATTACTTTTTTTTGGAGAGCTGCGGCAATGTGCATCATGCCCGTATCAGGAGCGATAACTAGATTACTTTGGTCAATAATAGCTGCAGATTGATGCAAATTGAGTTTGCCACACAAGTTGATCACATTTAGATTAGTGGTGTCATTTTTTACGGCTTCGCCTAGCTTTATTTCTGATTTCCCACCAATCAATACTACTGTTTGGGTGGTTTGATTACAAATTTCTGCCAACTTATGTACAGGGATTCGCTTCGTGAAATGTGCCGCCCCAACCACCAAGCAAATATATTGTTGAGTGACTAGTTGTTTATCTGCTTCTTGACAGGGTAGGTACTCGCTAGGCGGAATAAAATGATCCAATCCTAGACCATCGTTTTTGATGTCAAAAAAACATTGGGCAGCAGCCATATAACGATCTACAATATGCAAATCAGGCATTTTATTGATATGAAATTGCGTCAGCAGGAATTTTTGCCAAGTCAACTTGTCAAACACCGCAGCAGGTGCTTTGAGGTGACGTCGAATAGAAGCCGAACGCCAATTTTTGTGCAAATCCAATACATAATCATAGGTTTCTTTTTGGAGCTGCGGAATAGTTGCTTTGAGTGCTGCTTTTTGGCTAGTATCCACCCCAATCACTTTGGAAATATAAGGATTGGCAACTAAAAGTGTCGCAAAAGACTGCTTGGTGATGTAATGTATTTCTGCTCCTGTTTGCTGCTGTAAGCAGCGCACAACAGGCGTTGTTAATATAATATCACCAATAGAACTAAACCGTATAATTAGGATTTTCATAGTTAGCGGATACTTATTTTGGTTGTCAAAATTTCCTTTTCGTTCTGTAATTGCAATACATAGATACCGTTAGGCAAGGAGGGGGGCAACTGTAATGAAATAGTGGAAAGTGCGGAGTGGGGGAGCTCTATTACTTGTCCTTGCAAGGAATACAAAGTCGCTTGGTAGGACGTTTCTTGGGTTAGTGGCTGTTGCCAATAGATAGTTTGTCCTGACAAAACAGGATTGGGATAAATAGCTAAAGGCGTATAGCTTGGAGCAATTTTTTTTATATTGATAGTTGCACTTTGGTGCAATACGCCAACAGCATCTAAATCGAATCCGCCAGATGGGAAAGGTGTCGTCCAAGGATCGTTGACTTTCACGCCTCGGCTATCTCTAGTAGCGAAACTATCTTGCATACAGCCAATGGCATCAATAATACGGACGTGCGTAATTTGGTCTATATCGAGTAGGGCAGAGTCGGCTGCCAATTCTGCCAAGTCGAAAGGCGTACCATAGTTCGCTTGATATTTTCCTGCCAAATTATAAATTTGAGTTGCATCAATCGCCCCAAAAGAGCCTACTTGTGCGGTGGTATCGGTATTGGAAATAGCAGGGAAGCGAACAAAATTAATACCATCGGAACTGACTTCTACAAAAGCTAATTCCAAAAATGTAGCACTAAAACTGTTCTCAAAAACTGCAAAATCTGCTCCCACGCCATTGCGTATCGGCTGTGCAAAAGTAAGGGTAGCGACTCCGCCGTCGCCCAAGCTCAATACATTGCCGTCGCCTGCCTTGCCCAAAGCACTAGCCGTCGTTCCTCCTGTGGCTAATACGCCATTGGGTTGTCGAATATCTTGTGGGCCACGCAAGACGGTTGCAGTAGTTGCCCAAGCTACAATACTACTAGAATCCTTGTAGATAGCAGTAGTTCCAGGCTGCCCAACAGGAGGGGCAAATTGTGCTAGTAGCGTATTGCTGATAAGCAATAATAAACCAAATAACCAAATATATTTTTGCATTAGCAACACGATTTTTAAGGAATTAGAAAACACTCGTAGCCGCAAAAATACAAAAAATAAGAACAGTATAGACAATCAGCTGCTCTTAGTACTTAGGCAAAAAACGATCGAATGTACGCCAATATTTATCTTTGTAGATGGTATAGTCGATGGACATCATTGTTTCGTATTTGTCCTGAATAGAAGACAAAACCTTGGAGCAATGGCGAAATTCCTTGCAAGCAAAATAAACGGTACGAATACCCGCCGAAGTCTCTCGACCAATGTTGAGGTAGCCATCTTTGTCTATCAATTTATTAGAGATGTTGTCTTCTATGTCATTGAGCAATTGGAGTACTTCGTCTGTGTGTGGCATACCTTGATGTTCGGGGGTGTTGCCATAATCAAGCTCTATACTCAGCATCCAAGGGTGCGATGCTTTCGCATCCCAATCCAACAAATCCATATTGATAAGTGCAAAGAAAGGATTGCCATTGTCCAGCTCTGCTTCAAAGGTGTTGTAGTTATCTTCTTCTGTAATGTAGCGTTTGCCTTCGTATTTTTCGATAAATTCTTTTTGTCGCCAGACCAAAAAATCACGTAGTTTGTATATGGGAACTAATGGCTGTTCTGCTTGGTCAGGGTGACTAACGGTGAGGTTATCAATGGTCGTCGCAAAGTTGATTTCTCCTAGTGCATTGTCCAGAAAGATATAAACCCCGTTTAGAATCATACTTTCGTTATCTTCTGTATAATCAGGGTGAACGACTGTAATGTCTATTTCGTCAGGATAATAAGGTAGTTCATTGGCATAGAAATACAGCTTATCGCTGTTGAATTCAAAGCCCGCCATACCGATTTTAATGTCCTTGATGTCCATGGCCGGTTTGTGCGTCGTAAACACCCAATTATCTATTTGGGGAGCGGTAGCCAACAATTCTTCTATAAAAACAATGTTTTTGATGTCGCCATCAGCCGTCAATATGAGTTCTGCTATTTCGTCCTTTTGGAGTCCAGCCATATAATAAAACCCTGGTCGTATTTTGTTCAGCTCATTGCCAAGTGGCACAAAAAAGTTTTCCTCAATATCATTATCTTCTTTGATAACTTGAAAAAACTGCTGCTCGTGTTGCGTGAACCATTGCCAAAAATCGGAGTAAGAGTACATAGGAGTAATTATAATTAATAAAATAAATCGGTGTGGTCGCTGATGTTTAGAGCATGTTTAAAATTATACTAATTTGCAATTTGATGAAGGTGTTATACAAATTATCAAAAACTATAATTATTAGATACGCTCTAAGCAACTGTTTTAACAAGAAAAGACGTAGATGGTTGTCTTGCGTAACGTCAGTTACATCAGCTTTAATTATCTGCACGCTCACGAATCTTCTTGTACCATTTGACACCCATGCCCAAGAATATTCCAAATAGGAATAGCCCTACAAAAGCATATATGAACTGAAGCGAGTTTTTGAAAACAGCCAAAAGCACAATCGCTACTAAAAGAAGCGTCGTTATTTCGTTAAACAATCGCAACTGTGTCGAAGTCATTACTTTTTCGCCTTTGTCGAGGCGTGTTATAATACGTCCGCAAGCAATATGATAGGCTACTAATCCTATGATGAGCAGTAGCTTGTAGTGTAGCCAAGTACTGAACCGAAACCAATCAAGACCATACAAATAGACCATTGCGAAGCCACCAATAAAGGTAATGAATAGGGCAGGCGTCATGATTATTTTGTACAATCGCTTTTGCATAATGCCGAATTGTTCGGTCAATATACTGCGTCTGGGTTCTTCCATATCGAGTGCCTCCGTATAGTAAATAAACAAACGAGGGATATAAAACAAACCAGCGAACCAGCTTACAAATCCAATGATATGTAAGGCTTTGAAGAAGAAAATCCAATTCATGACAAAAAAAATAAGAAAGTAAATTTAGTAGGTTTCAGCCATGGCAATCATCAATTGCTCCAGCTTCTTTTTCATAGCCCAACCCGAGCAAGAATAATTATTGATAATAATACTAAAAGAAAGCATTTTGCCAGATTTGGTCGTGACATAGCCCGTATAACTTCGGATACGGTTCATGGAGCCAGATTTGGCGTGTACATTATTGTCAGCAGCCGAATTACGCCCTACATTTTTGAGCGTACCCGATACGCCAGCTATTGCCAATTGATTGTAAAAATCACCAAAAGTAGTTTTATCAACATACATTTTTCGCATGATTTGAGCCATTATTTTGGTCGAAACACCACTTCTAGCAGAAAGACCGCTGCCATCTAGCATAAAAAAGCCTTTCATGTCTAGTCCACGTCCTCTCCAAAAATCCATAACCGCAGCGATGCCATCATCGGTTGTTCCCAACCCTTTTACCTTTTTGCCCATCGCTTTGATGAGTGCTTCGCAATACATATTGCGGCTTTCTTCGTTGGTATGTTTGCAAATGTCAAGTAGGCTCGGAGAAGTATGCGTATGGATTACTTTGCGGCTCTCTTTTTTGAGAAATAAGCGGATAGTAGTAGCAGGGCGACTCACCGTGATACCAGCAGATAATAAGGTGCGATAGAGCTGGTCAGCAGCCAAAAGTTCAGGGTCAGGAACGGCTCCTTTTACACTAAAACTACCTGTTCCTTTTGGGATAGTACCACGTACAATAACCTCTGTGCCATAAGGGGCAACATAAACATAGGCGTTATCGCCTGTTTTGCTACCTGCACTAGTCACTTCGTTGTCAAATTTGAGTTGAGGCACGATGGGGTCGGTGTCTGCTATTTTGGGCGTAGCACCATAGCTTTTATTTTTTTCGAACTTGATAAAGTACAAATTATCATGAAAATTGAGACCCGAAACACCTGCCCCATAATGATTGCCAATGTCGCCCCACTGCCAAGAAGGTGGAATACTTTCGTCCTCGAAGTAAGAACCATCGCCAATAACAGCCCCATTTATTTTCTTGATTCCTGCCTTGCTTATCGCTGCTGCCCAGATTTGTAGGAGCTGCTGTTTGCTTGGTACGCCTTGCATTTTTGGCGAAGCCAACGAAGGGTCGCCTGTGCCTCGTATATAAAGATTGCCATTGAGGGTGCCGTTGCTAATAGAACCGCTGTATTCTAGATACGTTTTGAAGGTATAGTTTTTGCCCAAGATAGCCAATGCGGTACCAGTGGTCACTACTTTCATAGAAGAAGCAGGAATCAAGGCTTTGTTCGCAAATCGTTCTGCAAAAATTTGATTGTTCTTGATGTCAATCGCACAAAAACTAACTGAAGCATAGGTCAATTCGGGGTCATTGATGAAACTATTGAGGGCGTTTTCGAGTTTATTTTGTGCCGTGGCTGTATTTGCTATAGCTAATACAGCTATCAAAAAAAGCATTCGTGCAAACGAAGAAAGAAAGGTGGTCATCTGAAAAAGTTATAATGTCTAATGGTTACGATAAAAAATAAGAGTACAAAACTACAGTATAAAAATGAACTTTAAGGTCTATATTTGGTAATAATATCAACAACTTGACTAGAATAATATTTAGCAGTTTTTAGTTGTTCTGTTATAAAAAAACTAACTTTGAAAATTGGAATAGAAAATCAAATTTAATCAAATTTATAATACCAATAATAACAATGACAAATCTAATCAAACTAGGGACTTTTGCTATCCTATTGGTCGCCATGACCATCACTTCGTGTAATTCTTCTAAAAAAACTACTGCTGGTGGAGCCAAAACAGTATCGGAAGGGCATATTGTATATGATATTACTGCTGATGGTGCTGCTGGTGCCGCACTCAATGGTTCTACTATGGAAATCTACTTCACGCCAGATAATGCTAAAATGGCAATGAATATGATGAGCGGTATGATGAAAATAGATATGATTGTAGATAATAACAAGAAAGAAGGATTGATGCTTATGGATATGATGGGGCAACGCAAAGCTGCCAAAATGAGCAAGGCAGAACTCGAAGAAAAAGAAAAAGAGCAAGTCAACAAAAAACCACAAAAAGCAGAATATGTTAATAATTATAAGACTATAGCAGGGTACAAATGCCAAGAAGTACACGTAACAATGGACGGATTGGATGATCCAGCTATCGTGTATGTAACAGAACAAATCAAACCTGCTCACTTGGACAAAGTAAACATGCAGTTTAGTGGACTCAAAGGTTTTCCACTTTCTTGGACAATAGAGCAATCTGGTATGAAAATGACGATGAGAGCAAGCGAAGTATCACTATCGAAAGTAGATAAAAAGGTGTTTGATATGACTATTCCTTCTGGCTATACCGAAACGACCATAGAAGAAATGCAGCAAATGGGCGGTGGTATGGGTATGTAAAATCCAGTACGACACTTGACAAAAAAAAGCGAAAGCTGAACAAAAGCCGCTTGAGGATATTAAATAACTTTAATACCTTTGAGTGGCTTTTATATTTGGAGTCTGTTTTAGATATAAAACCATACACTTTTTAGCTAGCGTCATTTTTGGGGAAAGAGTAAAGATTAACGTTGCTCTTACATAAGACCACTTTGCTGTTAGGTATTAGAAGTTAGACTTCCAACAATAACTTATTTAAGAGTCTTTATTAAAAACGTGTTTCCAAGAAGGAATTCAATAACTTAAAGTGATTTTTAGCCCCTATTCTGAAAAGAAATCAGTGCAAATCAGTTTAATCAGTGGCACTTTTTTTATTTTTTTAGTCCTAACACAAAAAGTGTACGGTTTTATAATTTTAGACACACTCTAAGAGGACTACCACACAAAAAACTACCTAACTTTTTTTAAGACAAATATGATGCAACTAATAGATGGCAAACAATTGGCATTGACCATACAAGAAGAAATAAGAACGGAAGTAGATCAATACGCCAGCCAAGGACATAGAAAACCACATTTGGCAGCCTTGTTGGTGGGTGAAAATCCTGCTTCCAGAAGTTATATCAATAATAAAATGCGTGCCTGTAAGCGCACAGGAATTGAATCTACTTTGGTGCAACAACCTGCTGATATCAGCCAAGAAGAATTGCTAAAAGTGATTGATGATCTCAATCAAAATGACCAAATAGATGGATATATTGTTCAATTGCCTTTGCCCAAACACATCTCCGAAGAAGTTATTAATTTGGCAATAAGCCCCGACAAAGATGTTGATGGCTTTCACCCGACCAATATGGGACTAATGGTGCAGGGCAGTCCACAATATATTCCTGCCACGCCTTACGGCATATTGACGATGCTGGAGCGCTACCAAATACCTACTAGTGGCAAACATTGTGTCGTCATTGGACGAAGTAATATTGTCGGCAGACCAATCAGTATTTTACTATCCATGAAGTCGCCCACAGGCAACTGTACGGTCACGTTGACGCATAGTCGCACCCAGAATATAGCCGAAGAAGTTAAGCGAGCCGATATTGTGATTGCAGCGATTGGCAAAGCCAATTTTGTGACCGCTGATATGGTCAAGCAAGGTGCAGTAGTGATAGATGTGGGCATCAATTCGATAGATGATGACTCCCAAAGAGGGTATAGTTTGGTGGGTGATGTTGATTTTGAACAAGTCGCGCCTAAGTGTAGTTACATCACACCTGTCCCTGGTGGTGTAGGGCCTATGACGGTCACGGCACTTTTGATGAATACGATGAAGGCGTATAAACAGTATGGTTTGTAGAAATTTGCCAACACG
Organism: uncultured Saprospiraceae bacterium; assembly: GCA_937139495.1. Classification (GTDB taxonomy): domain Bacteria; phylum Bacteroidota; class Bacteroidia; order Chitinophagales; family Saprospiraceae; genus Aureispira. The sequence continues at coordinate 106,928 of CAKZQC010000020.1, forward strand.
GTGCAAAATATTTTGTCAAAATTATATATATGGAACTATGTTTGATGAAAAATGGTTATTATTTTTTAACATTTTAAAATAAACTATTTTTTATGAAAGCAGATTTCTACAATTTAAGACAAGGTAATTTATTGACTGTGTATCAGAATGGATACAACAATAATTTTGAAATTGAATTAAACCAAGATTCAGGTAGAATAGTACAAAGAGCTAAATTTGGAGGCGCTATAAGCCATACTGGTATTTATTTGGGAAAGTGCCCAAATACACGTGTGGATATTTATATCCATAATCATCCAACACAGGGAAAGGCTAGTATAGTGAATGGAAACGAGTTTGCTCAAGGTATGCAGATTTTCTGGGAGAATACTCCTTGTTCTTACAGTCCTGAACAAATTATTCAGAGAGGATTAGATGCTGTAGCGTACCAACTTCCTTACAAAGTTCTCAGTTCTAATTGTCAACACTTGACCAGTGTTGTTTGTACAGGCAAAAAACAGTCCCGTGATTTGGATAAATGGATGGGAGCTGGAGTCCTTTTTGGTGCTTTTTTTTTTGGAGCTAAATTGCTGAAAGCTTAATCTAGAGTTTGAAATCAAAAGCCATATTGTCTGACTTAATCAGACAATATGGCTTTTTTTATTCGATAACTTGAAGTGCTTCTATTGGAAAGACTTTTTCTGAAAAAGTTTTTCTGACAGTATTGTACCACATACATTTTATGAGTTTGTTGCTTACTATTTTAGACTGCTTATTACTTGTGTTTTTATCTTGTTTTTCAGTAACTCCAAAATAAGTAACTACCATTTTGGGAGGACAGAAAGAGACCTCTGATAATTGATTTTGTTGTTGATAAAAAGCATAGGTTTTAATAACAACAGATTCATTAACTTTGATTTGTGATAGTTCCGAGCTGCTAGGTATTTTGTAAAGCAATGTTAATCGCAACCACTTTTCTTCAAATTTCCCCTCTTGCATATTGTACCAAGTGCAACATGCTTTTCGAGTATTATTATTCTCTAATTTGATAGATAAAATCAATAAAACAGGAGTTTTTTTGTCAAAATCAAAAGATTTGTTGCTCTGAAGCAAGGTAAGGTTTTCTTTGTCAATACTGGGTTTGAATAAAACTAAATCGCCAATTTTGATATTGTTGAGATTAGGGTAATTATGATTCATAATATCTTATAATTATAGGTCCAATAATAATACTAGATACCAATATAATTATTATATTGCAATTCAACAGTGTTCTTGCTAGATATTGTTCTTGCAGTTGAAAAAGACCATAGGGTACTAGATACTTTACTTACTCCGTCCATGCAGTGGATTTAAGAAGTTACTAATTTATTAGGTATAAAATTTCTGTGGGAGTAAGGTATGAAATTTCATGAGATTATTTTGATTTATTAATATTTGTGTTAATATAACAGCCATATAGCTAGTAAGGTATAACCATGCTCTAGGCATATATGGAGAGTAGTAGAGAGCAAACAGCTTCAATAAGTTGTGTTCTTCTCTCAATACCGTGTTTGTAAAGGTAACAATTATCTTGTCAAGATAGTCCATTTAAAAGATACAGTAGTCAAAAAGATATAGTAGTCAAACTATGTCAGGCTGGCGGTCATAGCGTTATGCACCAGTATAATTCAACGTTCTGTATTCATACGTTGAGTAGCAAAGAACACTGTTGCTTTTATTCTTAACGCCCAACTATTCCTTCATGTCAAAGCCTAAAAAACAAAAAAAATCTTGGTATAAATCACGACGATATCTTCATCTGACAGAGCAAGTAATTGAGAAAAAAGTCTATCCATTAGTTAGTCGTCCAAGGTTGGTAGCTAAACATGCTTTTTTCCCGTTATTACACAAAACGCTTGTAGAGCGACGATACAAAAAGAGTACTATTGATTGCGTCTCCAAAAGAAGACATAAGAAAATCGATAAGAAAACAGGAAAGATTGTATCCACCAAAAAGATAAGAAATATCTATTATGCTACTCACGTAGATGCAAATATTTACGCTTATTACGCTCGGGAAATTCTACTGAAAAAATATATAGAGTTTTTAAAGAAGACACCTCAACTTTCAGACTGTATTACTGCTTATCGATTTATTCCCGTAGAAAAAAATTCTGATAAAGGAAAGAGTAGTACTCACTTCGCTAAAGAGGTATTTGAATACATCGAAGCCAAAGGTGAATGCTGTGTATTGACTTTCGATATCAAAAGCTTCTTTGACCACATTAGTCATAAACAGCTCAAAAAAATGTGGTGCAAAGTATTAGGCAAAAAAACACTTCCTAAAGACCATTACAATATTTATAAATCCATTACCAATTTTTCTTACGTTCGTAGAGATGATTTTAGAGAAAAGCATGGAGGATTTGATGAAAAAAGACTAGCCACTATTCGAAATGAAAAAGGCGTAAAAGCACTATTTTCTAGCCCGCAAGATTTTAGAGAGCATATTAAAGATGGGAAGGTACGTGTTTATAAAAATTCAAACAGGTATAAAAATAAAATGACTGGAATTCCACAGGGCTTACCTATCAGTCCTGTGCTCGCTAATCTATATTTGCTTAACTTCGATAAGGAAATATTAAAACGTGTACAGTCTTTTGGTGGTTTGTATCGACGTTATTCTGACGATATATTGGTTGTTTGTCCTCATGATAAAAGGCAAGAAGTAGGAAGGTTTATTGATAAAAAAATAAAAAAGAGTGATTTAGAGATGGCTGAAGATAAGAATGAAATTTGTCTATTTAATTATGGGGCTAATGGCGAGCTAGAATGTAAAAAAGTTATAAAAGATGAAAATGGAGAAGACTATAATGCAAATCGTCCATTAAATTACTTAGGTTTTGAATTCTATGGTAACAAGACGCTTATTCGCTCTAAAAGCCTAGCAGCTTATTATAGAAAAATGAAGCAAGGAATAAAACGGAAAGTAAAACGATTAAGAAAGTATGAAGAAAAAAATGACTTGCCGAAGTATTCTGCTACACTCTATTATCGCAAACTTGCTATTCGTTATACAACTAAAGGGGTTAAAAGTAAGAGAAGATACAATCATACAATAGCTAAATTAGAGGAAACGAAAGGTAGTCCATTAAGTAAGAATCAAAAATATTTGGGTAACTATATTAGTCATGTCAAACGTGCTGGACGAATTATGGGAAAGCCTGAAATTAATCGACAGATAAGAAACTCTAATAAAATATTTAGAAAGTATATAGCCCAAAGAAACAAGGGGGAGTAATTTAATATTCACACCATCATAAAACAAAAAAAAACAGCGATGAGCTTCCAAAGCCAATCGCTGTTCTTCGTTTTATAACGAACTCAAAACCCTACAACACCTGTTCGCTATCGACGACCAACTGTACGGTATCTCGTATTTTTTCTTCCAAATAAACGGCTTGACTGTTGTCGAAACGCTCAATCGTAGCCGCATTTGGATAACCTCTCATAGTTGTTTTTTTGTTTTTATCTTGTTTTTCAGGAACTCCAAAATAAGTAACTACCATTTTGGGAGGACAGAAAGAGACAACAGCACGTTCAAAGTTAATCAAATGACTTCATTGACGGTATCGGAATACAATCTTATTTTATAAAATGAGTCAATCAA
>CAKZQC010000021.1 GCA_937139495.1 uncultured Saprospiraceae bacterium
TTAATTATTGCCACGCATTCTCCTGCAATATTAACAGAAGGTTGGTTTAATAAGGTATTTAATATTCAAGATTTGATGACTCCAACAATTCCTTCTTAAAATGGCGACAGATATTGTAGAAAATTTTAACAGTAGTTATTGGAATGATGCCTCATTTTTGCTTCCCACAGGAAAGGCAAAACCGATACAAGTCTATGTAGAAGCAGAAGAAGACATTGCGTTTTGGCGAAATGTACTACACCCTTATGAGCAACCCACTCAAAGGTAATTTGGCACACAAGACATTTGAGCAGTTATTCAAAGCAATTATCGAAACGAATAATGAGCATTGGAATAAAGAAAAAATAGAAGATTGGGTGGCAGAATATATACCAGGGTTGCTCGAAAGAGAAGGTGCGGTACTTCTGCTGTATGGACTAGAACCACAACGTTTGGGCTTCATTCAGACGGTGCAGCAAGCCGCTTGGGCATTGGTATCAATAACTACCTATTTTTTAAGCCCTATAATAAATATTCCGTATCCTCCGACCAATGGATCAATCTACCTTCATAATAGCCAGTCGATCGATTCAAATAAGATAATTGAATTAACCTTTTAGCATAACTATTAAAGCTATGCACGGACATTGATAAATGTCTGTAAAATTTATACTTGTTAGCCCTACTCAGGCTAGCCCCATCTACGAACACATGATAATGTTCGTGCTTTTCAGGTGATTCTAGGTGACCTTCGAATATTGTTATGTGTTGTACATCGGTGCATATTCCGTGATCTATTTGCTTAAAACGTTTTGTAAACGCATTTGCATAAAATTGAATTTTTGTGCCTCTTTTCCACTTATTAGAGCTGACTATTGCTAATCTTTTATTAAAAAGAAATCCTTTGCAAAAAATTACCATAATCTATATTTTTTAAGCCCCACCGCTCCACTCCTACAAGCAGGCGGTGGTGCGTTTTTATTTAATCAAAATCCACAATATCCACTACTGCATCCCTCCGCTTCGATTTCATCAAAAACATGACTAGAAAACTCAGCATTTTTAATGGCTTCATAAGTTACATTGGTTTTGAATCGCCCCTTACCTAGTTGCTCAAAATCACTAAAGGTTTGCATTTTTTGAGTGTGAGTTTCCCACATCTCTTTTAACAATGCAGGACTCCTATGGAAACAGCCTACGCAATTATTATACTTAGCAAAAGGGATACCTTTACCACTCCAATGATTTACCACATCTGATTTATCAATTCCATTAGAAAAAAGCGGAAATAATGGCTTTCGCCATTCCACTAACTCCCACTTATTTTGACCTCTTTTATTTTTACCAAAAGTCGTTTTATAAGTATTCAAACCTTGGGGTGTAGCTGAATCTAGCATTTTAGATATTCGTCTATGCTCACCAAACCGATAGCCTATATTCATAAATACAGGATTTGCATTAAACTCATTGTACCACCAATTAAAAATTGGTTCTATCTTTAGATAAGTTGTGCAATAGCGACGATGTAGCGTAGGAAGCCAACCAAATTTTTTACGCAGCAACCCCTCATAAGTTAATCCAGTCACCCAATTTATTTTTTTACCAAAATGCTGCTCCAGCTCTAACATTGTATAAATAATAATGTCATCCTCTAGTGTTCCGATAAACTCAGTCCCTATCTTATCCGATACCAACTGTCGGATTTTTTTGTCAGGAAATAAGCAATCTTTATTCTCTGTTCGCACCAATGCAAATACAAGATGGTCAGCAGGAAACAAGGACTCAATCATAGCAGACGATTGTCCGCCACTTAGGCTCGTTACCTTTTCTCTTATATAGTGATAATTAGAACTTTTTTGAATTTGCTTTTCCTTCGTTTTTACAATATTTCCAAACAAATCAGTTTGTTGTACATTCCCACTCATGATTGATTATTTAGTAGTGCTTCAATTAAAATCCCAAAAAGACAAAAAAACCCAAGCACTAAGCTTGAAACAAAAACCAACATCGCAACGAAACCAGCAAGAAACTGCGACACCTTTTCGACTATTCCACGATTATCTGGAAATTCAGATAAATCTCTTTTCTTTTTTTCAATCTCTCGCTCTAGCTCTTCAATCTCTCGTTCAATCACCATCCTTTTTTCTATATTCGTTATCATAACTACCTATTTTTTAAGCCCCACCGCTCCCCTCCTACGAGTAGGCGGTGGGGGCGTTTTATTTAATACTAAACCGTCGATTTTTTGCGGTATTCTTTCTTGCAAATTTTTGTACAATGCTTATGATTGTGAGCGTTAGCGACAAACATACTCCCACAATTGGCACACTTGACCAAGTCGCCAACCTTTTGGCGATGGTTCGACGAACTGCTTGTATTTATAGGCTGTTGGAGCAAATTCTCGTCCGTCGAACCGTCGGTGGCATCGGGTGGATTGCTCGACGAACCACCGCCGAACTTAAAACCAATCGGCGTTACATTTTGGACGCTTGGTGCTGCTGTGCCTTGATTGAAAAACACCGAATTTGCGTTATCTACATGACTGTTACTGAATTGCTCTTTTCGTTCTTTTCTACACTCATTATAATACCACCACGAGCAAGCCATGGAGAACAAAAACACCAACTCAAAGCCTATTGCTGTTATGACTAATTTTTGTTTTAGTCCTTCTCTTTTTTGGGTGGTGTCGGCGGTTGCTTTTTCGTTATCTACTAGGGCAGTAGATAGCAACGCTTTGTTTTGAACGTCTAACTCTTTCAATGCTTCGCTTTGCTCTATCTCTAGTGCTTTGATGTCGTTATTGTGAGCCTTAATAACTGCACCGTCTTCCTTTGATAGGCGACCGCCCCATTGACGAGACGTTGCCCAGTTGTCTCTCATTTTTTGCACCGCAGCTATACGCTGTCCAAAATCCGCTTTTATCGCATCGGGCGAAGTAGGAGTAGGTACTTGATAGATGGGATCAGGCAACAAGATACTAGGCAATATTTTAGCTCCCTGAGCAGATATGTAAATACTAGCAGATACGGCAACTATTCCCAGTATTGCGGGAAAATGCTCCACCTCTTTATATTGAAACGCCCCTTTAAATACGTCCTCCATGCTATTTCGTTTGATTAGCTCTATAAACAAAACTGCCACAATAGCCACCACTCCACGCAGTAGCATTGGCATACCCTCAAACAAAAAGGATAACATCGTGAATGCTGTTATTAAGCTGGCGATTTGGGCGACATACCCAACGCCCAAAAAGGCGATATTTGCCAACCTAAAGCGGTCAGCGAAGCTTTTATGCTCAAACTTCTTCTCAAGCGTTCTATCGAGCGTTTGACGCAGAATTTCGATGTTTTTATTTTTTCTTATCCGTGCAAACGGATTTCCTACTACATTTTTCATAATTTTACGGATTACATTTTTCAGGGGGTAGGGTAGTTAGAGCTATTCTGCCCCCGTTTTGATGGATTGAATTTTATTTCGTTCTATTGATTAGCAATACCAAATACATAGTTTTTTCTTCTTGGCGCAACACCTTGTACACCCACCGCTCTATTGTCTTTCCTGTCGGCTTTAGTTTCTTGCTGTCATACTCCAGCAGTAGGAGTGTATCTCCTCGCTCGTACTTACCTGCTGGCACTTTAATTTGTCCAGCTCCAGCTACTAGCTGCGGAAAATCCAAACTACTGACATTGATACGATGTACCTTTTCTTTTTTGCCTATCATGCTTTTATTGTTTTGAAGGTTATGTTTATTTCATCCTGCTGCTCCAGCATCATTTCAGCTGTACCGATGGGGTCATCCAATCCTTTTTTTAAGGCTTCTACATTTTCTAGCGTAGGCGTTATGTAGGTTATTTTTTTTGTTTTGGGGTCGGTTGCTGCTAGCACCCAGTTCTCATCCCAATAAATAGCATTTTGAACCGCTTCTAAAAATTCAGCAGGTTTGACTTGCTCCAACTCGTACTCTCTTTTTTTGCTCATAATAGTTTAGTTTGTTATAGTTTCTTCTTTTGATTCCTCCAGCGTGCCTGTTTGTCCTCCCAACTTCGTACTCCAAAATCTAGCACGTCTATTATCTGTTGGTCTTGTTACATCTCGTTGTTTAAACTCTAGCAACTTCATAGCTGATCCCACTAAGCGCACCGTTAGGTCTTTCGGCTTGAAGCGTTTATTTATTTTCTCCAATATTTCCGCAGATGTAAATAGATGTTCCGTTTCAGTAGGGTGGGCGATTGCTTGGTCATACGGATGAAATAATTCATTGATAAAGTGATGGACATCGTCAATCCTTTTGAACTGCTTTTTATAGGCATCTAATTCTGCATTTTCGGTCTTGGTTGGTAGATAATACCAACCCTCTTTGTATAGCTGGTAAGCCTGCCCCCAAGCTTTTGCTATATCTAAACTTGATACTTTATTTCGGTCTATTTTTTCAGTTACCTGAAACGGCAAAAAACGTCTATTGCCTGTATCGTCATAAAGTATCCCTATATCATTGGCTGTTCCGCATATATTGGCAACACGTGGAGCAAATTCGCTACTCTTATCATAATGCCAGCGTTCCTTTACTTTCGGCAACGTGATAAAGCTTTTGAGCTGCTCCAGCTCTTTCTTATCTTCCAATACAGACAATTGCTCATCTAGCACGACCAAAAAAGTATCTGCCAACATGATTGTACTATCTTTATTTTTGAAATTGACGTGTCCTGTAAATGTATAATCACTATCAAACAAGCTTGACCAAAACTCGGTCTTTCCAAATCCTTGTTCAGGAGATAGCAACAACAAGCATTGATGATTAGTACAATGTCTTTCCACATACACATTGGCGACACTCGCAACCATCCACTTTTTGAATATTCGTTGCCAAAGTCCTTTTTCTGCACTTGTTTTTACTATACTTGCTAGCTTATCTATATAGTCGGTTTTATCGCCTTCTTTTAGTTTACCAGCGAAGTTCTCAAAGTGAGATTTTAACGGATTTTCTTGCTTACTGAAATGAGAAAGTACAATACTTTCTATTTGCGGTGCTGATGTCAATACACCTGCCTTGCCTAGTGCTAAGACAATAGAGTTGTATTCGATTTTATTTATCTTTCTCCATTGTTTCCAGCCATTTTCTCCTAGCTGTCTATATTCCTCTTGCTTTTTTAGTGTATTGATACGAAATTCAAAATACATTGCTAGTGTATCCTCCAACCGTTGACGATGATTTAATTTTGCTCGTATCGCCTTTGGCAAATCGCCCCACTCATCAATTTGCATTTTAGGAATATCAATAATGCCATTATCTAGCTTATGCTCTTGATAAAGCTTTATTTCTGTTTCTTGGGGTGGGGCAGCAGGTGTGGGCGTGGCTTGTTTCTTTTTACCTTTCGGGCGATTTACTTTCGCCCATTCCTGATACAGTCCAAACGGCTGTTGGTTATTACTATAAATATTATTGACCAACTGGGCCACCTTATCAACTTGACAATCTGCCGTCAAAAAATTATCATCAATAAAAGCCAAACAATCACTTTCTGCTATTCCATAATTATAGCATTCTACCGAAAAGGATTTGATATAATTGTGACGTTGTCCTTCTACATAATAAAGCGACCTTGTTTCCATTCTAGCCAATGCCTTAGCCAAATATTCGCCCGTGCTACCAGCTTCAATTTTTGCATCAAAATTGATAGTAGGTTTTATTTGTTCCTCTCGTACAACTGGTACAAAACCAAATACACGAGCTTTTTTATTGAGGTACAAATCTGCATCACTAGAGAGATAGCACAAACGATTGATATTGCAACCGCTAGAATCGTGCTGCTCCATCAATACCTCATCATAGTGAGCTGCGACCGACTTATAACAATCAAAGTGATTTTTGTGGTTGTTGTTATTGGTCTGAACAAACACCTTGAACCCTTTGCCACTAGGCGACACAAATGCTGCCAAGGTATAAGGAATTTGTCGGCAACGTTCTATCATTTTACAGACCTTATCCGTTGTGAAACCATCATAATCTAGTCCGACTATTCCGTTATATTTCTTTAATCCTTTTTTCTCGGGTGGACCATATCCTTTTGCTCCTTTATTCTCCAAGAATGTACCCGATATAGTAAAACAGGGCAGCTCGACCTTGGCAGCCTGATACTTCTTTTTGTCCTGCTTCAGTAGCTCACGCAATCGCATAATTTGAGCGATATGAACACCTTTTTTGATGTCCGCAAAGATTTGATACAAATCTTTGTCGCTGTCCAATCGTCCGAATGTTTTTCTAAATAATGATACTTGCATTTTTGGGGAATTTTATTCTAAAAATATCTTTCTGTACTCCTTTGCTATTTGCTTACAAACCATTTGGTATAGACAAGCTTCTAGTATTTATCCTTTTGTATTCACGGGCCGTAACTCTATCCATGCCAGCTTCAAACCATTCAGCCAAAAAATAAGGCTCGACATCCAACGCTCGAGCGAAAAACTGCAACACTTCCAAAGGCATTGTTTGCGGTGTTCTGAGGTACTTCTGTACAGTAGGAGCGGATAAGCCTAGTTTGACCGTCAAATTATTATAAACAGTTGTTGGCAACGTACTTTCGCAATACTCTTTAAAAGATTTACCGTTAATAACTTCTGATTTTATTGTTTTTGGATACATTTTTGATTTGTTTTTATACTTATAACTAGACATAGCAATACCGTTACCGTTTTTGCGGATTCCTAGCTCAATAATAAAATTTGCTTGATGTGGGGAAGTATGGAGGAGCTGTTGCCCCTCCATTTGTTCACACTCCAAATTCCCCAATTAGTTTTGTGAAAACTCGTTTAAAAAAATACTTTTTGCTATTTTGCAAATTCGTTTTTGCAAATACAAAAAATGCTTTTTCCCTAACGACTTCACAAACATAATCCTTTTTACTTAAAAAACAAAGCAAAACGGATAAAAATCACTTTTACTTAAAAAAAGTTATGAGTATAGCCCAACGAATTAAATCATACAGAACGACATATTTTAAAACGGCGAAGGCATTAGCCGAAAAAATCAATGTTTCAAGCTCAGCTATATCACAAGCTGAAAAAGGACAAAGCCTACCTAGTGCAGTATTATTAAAACCGCTTTCAGACTTAGGTGTGAGTATTGATTGGATAATGACAGGAGAGGGTACTATGATGAGAGATAGCTCTAAAAAAAATATAGACAATAGGACTATCAATGCAAATGGCGATGGTAATACAAATAACTGCAACACTAGCCATAATACCAATAAAAAAGGGTCAAATTTCGACGTTCATGCTGAATTAATACAATTGCAAAAGGAAAAAATAACAAGGCTAGAAAAGGCACTAAAAGCAGCAACAGACGAAAATAAGCGATTGCAACAGCTGCTGAATAACAAATCATAAATACCACCTACGTAAACAATTAATTCATTTATAAATATTTAACATTATGAAACACCTTATTTTATTTGCCCTTTTAGCGTTAGGATTAGCCTTTGGTGGCTGCCAAAAAGAAGAAAAAGACTATTGCGAAAACGTTACCTGTTACAACGGTGGCGTATGCGATGATGGGCTGTGTGATTGCCCTCCAGGTACTAGCGGTTTTGATTGCTCCGTGAAAGACCTTTGCTACAATGTCGTTTGCCTAAACAATGGAATTTGCATTAATGGTACTTGTGATTGTCCAACAGGTTATACAGGAGCGAATTGTGGCACTGCAAAAACGCCTATTTCAATGTCTGTTTTAAGTATGACAGTCACAAAATATCCTGTTGTACAAACAGGAGGGGCTAGTTGGGATCTAAATGATGGAGCAGATGTATTTGTTACTTTTAGTACAGGTACTACTGCCACCACAACAGAATTTAAATCAGGTTTCACGTACACAGATGTAACAGGTCAAGACTTACCATTTTCGACAGGATTCCCTGTTACGTTAAACAATAACGGCAACAACTACACCGTGGGACTTTGGGATTATGATGCAACTAGCTCCGATGATTACATGGTGGGTTTGAATTTCAATCCTAACACCTATCGCTCAGGCTTCCCTAGTACTCTAAACCTTGTTGTGTCAGACTTAGAAGTGGTACTAGACGTTCAATGGAATTTTTAATTATCAGCAAAAAAGAGGTACAGCCGTTAAGTGTGGGGCGGTTCTGTGGCTCATAACTCGTTGACAAAGAAAGAACTATAACAAAATACACACATTCACACTATACCCTATATATATAAAGGAAAAAAGAAGTACAAGCCCATACGCGCGAGGGCGTAAGTGGTTGATAATCAAATGATTGATTTTTGGACAGGACGAGGGAATCCTGCAACCCCGACTGTTAATTAGGAGTCTAAAATCATACGATTTTAGACTCCTTTTTTTGTTTCAATACGATGCTAGTCTATTTTTTTGTAAAAAATACATATATTAGTACTTCAGGCATTACGATCGTTGAAAGTGACATTAAGATAGAGTAGCCTGTATTCCTACTTTTGAATCATTCTTATCCCCCCTATATTATGGAGTACTTTTCCCTGTTCGCAGAACTTCACCTCTTGCAACAACTAGCATTTGGTTCATTTTTCTTTGCTGTCTTATTTGCAGTCTGCTTGACTGGATTCTCTTTTAAGGGCATAAAAATCCTTAAAATCACTAATAAAAATACTATTAAGTTCTTCCAGCGGTTCTTCCCAATATTTATATTAATAACCGTTTTTCTTCTACTATTAATTAAGATATTTGTTGGAAAATCGCCTCTAAAAACAACGGCTGATTTATCAGAATGGGTTGGTTATTGGAAAATTACAGTAGTAGAGAAAGACACTGCTTTTCAAACTACCTTGGCAAAAACCTCAATCATAGAAGTAAAAGGTAAAAAGAAAATAAAGTTTAAAAATACAGGTTTTGGAGCTGTCACTTTTACTTACACAAACATAGATGAGAAAATAAGTGGGGATCAGAATTACAAGGTATTAAGTGGTCGGTACAACGAGAGCAAAGACATTAATCGACAATTCGAATTACATCTATTTGATAATAGTGAAAGTTTTGTTGCCAAAATATTTGATGAAAGTACCACAAAAAACAGCAACTTCACCATCTGGCATGGCACCAAAAAGTAACCCTCCAAAAGCTATACACTTTTGTTAAAAGCAATGAAATTTTAGAAAAGCATCATTTTTTTTTGTTTCTTTATCACATAAATAATGCAATATTATTAAACGTTTCGCATTATAATTGCATTTAGTATACAAAAGCAACTTGATTTTTGAACCTATAAATAAAAATCACATACCACACGCCCGCCCTTAGATTCATAATAAATCAAAAAAATTGTACCAACCTATGGCAACAATTACTTCTAATAATTTTAGCAACCCGTTTCAGAACATCACTGGTGTAGCTTATGGTGTTTATGGCACTGCAAGCAATACCGATAGTCAAAAACTGATACCTAAAAGTATTGCTAGTTCAATTAAAGTATTGCTAGTTCTTTTATTTTTTCCAATTATTTGGATTGGGTTAGCGTGCTTTTTTTCTTATTTGAAAAGAATAATCGAAAAAAGATGCAAGCAATTGCAAGATTTACAACTAAAAACAGATAAAGAATATAATGCTCTCAAAAAAGAGTATGAGTTACTATATATATCAGGAGGGAGTAGAAAACTTCAAAATACTAAATTAGGCTTATTTCCTAGACTACTATTATTTCCACTTATTTCATTCATCAAGAGTACCGATAATTTTACGTTAATATTAGCAAAAAAACTTTGCTTACTCCCAGAAGCTGTTACATATGAGCAATTATTAGTACAAGAAAAAAATAATCAACCGATCAAAGAATGGTTTGAAGAGGACGAAAACGAATTTGATTATGCTAAAGCAATGGCCTTGGGCGAATTATAGACTACAATCTACTAAATTATGCCCCAATATTCCCCTGGTGATGTAGTGCTTGCCGCTTTTCCATTCGAAGATACTTCCGATACCAAGCCTAGACCTGTCGTCATTATAGAAGCCTATCCAGATGCTTCTTATTCTTGTATGATTACGGGTACGAACAGAAGTCATCTAGACAAAGGTTTTTGGATACTCAAAGATTCAGACGATGGTAAAGCCATGAAACTAAAAAAAGACAGTTTTGTTAATGCCAATCGATGTACAGAAATTAAAAATTGTATGATTTTCAAGAAAATGGGTGAATGCCCTTTCATAGAAAAATTAGAACGCCTAATAAACGAATAGCTCCCTTTGGGAGCTATTTCTACTTAAACTTATATCAAGCCAACAAACACTCCAACCTCCTTTTCCATTTCTGCCAATCAGGCATTACTTTAGTTTGCAAATCAAAAAAACTTTGTGTGTGATTGGGGTGCAGCAAATGACACAACTCATGTACAATTACATATTCAATACAAGCCTTGGGTGCTTTGATCAACTCTGGATTTAGAATGATTTTTCCTTGAGGCGTACAGGATCCCCAACGGGTGGGCATATCTCTAAGCTGAATACTACTCGGAGCGACTCCATATTGTTTAAATTTCTGAATTAATGGTTGACTAACTTCCAAAAATTTGATGGTGGCTCTAGCTCTATACCATTGCAACAATAAGTTCTTTGCTTTCGCTTTATCGTCTGTAAATACCTCTAAATAACGCCCTTTATATTTCACCTTGTTTTCGTCCGAAAGTGTTACTTTGAGCAAATACTGCCGACCCAAATATAAATGAGTTTCGCCACTAATGTAACGACGCTTCACCAACTTGGGATGAAAGGTCAAAAAATGACTAAATTGTTTGATAATCCAAGGGGCACGTTTTCTTATTTTCGACCGAATCTTCGCTATTTCTGTATCTTTTGGGGCTTTGACTAACACTTCCATATCAGGTGTAACCGTTATCCCTAAAGATTTCCGATCCACAAAAGCAATTTGATATTCGATTTCTTTAGAACCAAACTGAATCGTATCTATCATTGGCTATATCTAATTTTGGCTACTTCTATAATCTGTTCCGCTATTGTATCTATCTCCTCAAAACTCAAGGCTAGTTGGTATTTTTGCTTGACTTCATCTATTAGAAAATCACCAATTTCAAAAATCATTTTCTTAGGAATATCTACATTTTTTGTCCAATCTACGACTAAGTACTTGTTGACGATAGCATCTGTGGCTAAGGCTATTTCTGCTGCTATTTTTTTGCGAAATTCGCTATCCGACAATTTTTCTTTGAGGTGTTCGATCGTAATCCCATAAAACGCTCTCGCTACTTCTTTATCCGCTAGTATAGCGGGCACAGAACTGTCGGTGCGAGATAGTACTTTTTGCATAATATCTTTTACGCTATTCAGGTATTGCGATTCATTGATTCTTTTCTCCTCAAAATCTCGAATAGTATCCAATAACATCTCCGAAAATTTGCGATAAAAAGCAGGGTCTTCTTCCATCTTTTCAGAAATATGCTTGGACGTTCTAGAGGCAATTTTATCCGCCTTGGCTCTGGTTCCGATTGTTTTTTCGACCTCTTCCTCAAAAGCATCTTTGTCAAATATATTGACCAACTCAATAATTACTTCTACTCCTTCTGTCGTGATATGTGTATCAATCAATTTTTGAATTTGACCTTCATACTTTTTATAATCAATCTTATCGGAGTACAGTTGTGCTACTGCTTTTCTTAGTTTCATAAAAAAAGCAAAATCAGCCTTGTAGGTAGCTATCTCTTGCGGCTTGGTTGCGTTATGAAATTCGATAGAGGACAATGCCATCTTAAGAATGCGGGCGTACGCTCCTATCTTGTCATAGAATACCGCTCGTATTGCCTCATCTTTCAATAGTTGTTGATAGGCTTCTATGTCTTTTTTGTTGGTAATAGATTTGAATATATCCCACAACTCACTGTGCTTCTGTGCCAGCTTTTTTACTTCTTCTTTGATGTCCGTCAAAGTGCCTGCTAGGTCGCCTTCGTCAAAATCATCAAAAGAGGCATACAAATCCAAGGCTTCGTCCAGAGCACCCAATACACCATAATAATCAATAATATACCCATAATCTTTGTCGGGGTGTACTCTATTGACTCTTGCTATGGCTTGTAGCAAGGTGTGCCCTTTTAGGTTTCTTGTCAAATATAATACGGTATTGCAGGGGGCATCAAACCCCGTCAATAGCTTATCGACTACAATAATTAATTCTGGATTAGGAGTATTGGTGTACCGATTGACTACATTCTTTTGGTACTTTTTGGGGGTGCCATGCTCGTCCATCATTTGCTTCCAAAATGCCTTGACTTTGTCGGAAGACTTGCCGTAGGCACTGTCCTCTCCTTCTCGATCGTCGGGCGCCGAAATCACTAATTCTGATGTAACGATTCCTATTTCGTCTAGAAAGTTTTTGTACTTCACTGCCGTTTCTTTATTGGACGTGACCAATTGCCCTTTGAAACCTGTCCCCTGAAAGTTTTGCCGATAATGAATACTAATATCCCAACACTGGGCATAGATTTTTTGCTCCGCTTGGTTGAGCTGATCGGCACGACTAAATTTCTTTTTCAAGTCCTTTTTTTCGTAGTCGTTCAGTGGCTCCGATATCATCGAAAAATAATGATCAATTGGCGTCGAATTGACTTGTTGTTTGGCATACCTGCCCTCATACAACAACGGCACCACTGCTTTGTCTCTGACCGCTTTATCGACTGTATAATAGTCAATCAATTTACCGCCAAAACGGTTCATCGTGCTTTTGTCTTTCTTGAAAAGGGGTGTTCCTGTCAAGGCAATAAAACAAGCATTGGGCAGCGTTTTTTGCATACTAATATTGAATGTACCATGCTGCGTGCGGTGTCCTTCATCGACCAATACAAAAATATTGGGACTCGTCAACGGCTCTTTTATCTTTTTGACTGCTGTCTCAAACTTGTTGATAATTGCCGTAATAACGGCATCACTGTTACTTTTGAGCAGTGTGACGAGCTTGGCACCTGTAGCCGCATTCTCCACGGGCAGCCCACATTTTTGAAAGGTCTTGGTGATTTGTTCGTCCAAATCCGTTCGGTCGGTGACCAATATAATTTTAGGATTTTTGATGTTTTTTTCCAACGCAATCGCTTGGGCTAGCATCACCATCGTCAGTGATTTGCCGCTTCCTTGGGTGTGCCATATCACTCCGCCTTGGCGCTTGCCTCCTTGTAGTGGACGCACCAAATCCATCGTCTTGACTATCGCAAAATATTGTTGGTAGCGAGCTACTTTTTTGATGCCATTGTCAAATACCGTAAAATTGAACACAAAATCCAACAGCCGATCTGGACGACACAAGCCATACAAATAAACATCTTGTTCGGTTACCAAAACGGACTCCATTGCCAAGGCATCAAAAGCAGCTCGAACATATCCAAACCGCTCTCCAAAAAGCTGCTCTTTGACCGCTTCCGAAAGCGGTCTGTTTTTCAATGCCAATAAGGTATTGTCATATTCTTTTTGAGCCGTGTCACTTTTGAATTTCTCTTCCCAATGCGACCAAAATTTTTCGGGGGTGCCATTGGTGCCATATCGCCCTACATTGGTGGCAACACTCAACAACAGTTGTGCGTATTTGTATAGGTTTCGGATACCATCTTCTTGCTGATTGCGCAAGTGCTGCGAAATCGCTTGTGCTATCGGCTGCTTCATATCGGGTCGCTTGCACTCTATCACCGACAAGGGAATACCATTGACAAACAGTACAATATCGGGTCGATAATGCTCCTTGGAGCCATTGCGCAGCACGCTATACTCTTCCGACACATGGAATACATTATTCGCTGGATTTTTGAAGTCGATATAGTGCAGCGTAAAACTCTTTTTGTCGCCTGCTATCGACTGTTCTAGGGCGAGCCCCAACGTTAGCAAATCATATACTTTCTGAACCGTGCTGGCGTAGCCTTCTACCACCGTTATTTCTCGTAGTGCTCGTATGGCAGTAGCGATATTGGCAGCTGAAAAATCGCCTGTGCGAGTGGACGAAATCCGTGTTTGATTGATCTTATGCAGTTGCTCGCGCAATACTTCTTCTAGCAGTACTCCAGAAGTCTTGCCTCCTCTAGCCGCCAAACAAGCCGTTGGGCTCAAGTAGGTATAGCCCATATTGATCAACAATTGTAGGGCGGGTATCTGCGAAATATGGTCTTCTTGGAACGAGGGCGTTTTCATGTTCTTTTTGTTTTTATGCTTTTTTAATTTTTACGAAAATTTACTACTATTGACCTCAAGCCTAATAGTATTGCTACTGGCAAGAAAACACCGAATAATGTTGCCCAAACAGCTATAGAAAAATGGCTATATTTTCTACTGGCTACTTTTGAGATTTGTATTATTTGCCCAGTTAAGTTTTTATCTAATAGTGAAGCTTCATCAAAAACTTCACAGGTAATACCTTCATAAACTTTCTTACTATCCAATTCTTTTAGATGTTCAAAGTAAATCATATTTTCTTCTCCACCTTTAATCTTAGCAAATCCAATTCCTTCTTTCACTATGTTTAATTTTGGAATCATAGAAAGCAGCGATACCATCGTTGAAACTATTAATAAAACAATAGACAAGATTACCCACCACCAAAAAGCAGGATTAACTTCTACCACTTTAGTTCCTAAAAGTGCCGTAAGCCCAAATATAGAAGCTCCATTAAAAGCAATTAAACCTGTATTTTTAGCTTCTGCAAATTTTAACCATTCTGTCACGTTTTGCAATACGATTAGTAAATCACTATTCATAGTTTGTTAATTTATTTTCCAAAAGAAATCTCCACTATACACCTTGGATTGAACGTTCTTAATATGCTGTTTTACTTCTGTCCACAAATTATTTTTTATGCTATAACGATTAGGGCAATCTCTTCTAAATCCTTGGTACACTTCATTAGTTATTAAGATTGGCTGAAACTCTATTTCTCTAGTTTTTTTCTCAAAGCTAATTAATTTCCCACCTGTCAAATATAGTTTGCCATTATTATCTGTACAAACTCGACTTGCAAAGTCCGCTGGTGTCATTTCTTTAATTGTTTCATTATTACTGTAAAGAGAATTATTTTGGGGTTTTGTAGAATTTGGATACATTGACAGAGAATTCATACCTGTGATATAAAAATAATTATAAGCATGCCACTTAACTAAGTAATAATCTTCGGTAATTGTTTTATTAGCTTTATCAGTCAATCTAGAAGCAATATTGGCAGGATTACCAACCCATACTAGTCCTTTATTTTCTGTTCTTTCTACTCCCTGTTTCCCTAAACCTACCTTGATTACTTTCAATTCTCCATAATCAATGCCTATACCGCATTTGAAGTTAACATTGTTAAAGTGTTTCGTCATGATATTCCGACTAACATGATTTATTGAAACAGCACAATCAATGGCATTCTTAAAGCAATTTTCGATAGGAAAAACGATCATCACTCTGTCGCCTATTATGTTGCGTACAGAACCGCCGTGATGATGAGCCGCTTTGATAACTGCTTTAGTAAATGCCGTGTAAATTTTACCCATTATTTTAACTCCATACTGTTGAGACATCGTAACAGAATCTCTTATATCTACGAATAAAACACAAGTAGAAATGGTTTGTCCTTTCTTGACTTCTCCTCGCTCAAAGGTTAATCCAGATTTCTCTGAACTCGGAACAGTACGAGTAGCACTGTACTCAAAACCTGTGTTAAGAATATCTGCTACATCTTCGTCTATTCTTTTTATTAATTCATTGACCATCTACTAGTATTTATAAGTTAGCTGCAAGGCTGAATGTGATTTGAAGTCAACCCCTTTGAGGTTTTCAATTTTAGTTTTTGTTTCTTCCCATATTTCTTTCCTTCTCTCATAGTTATTGATTTTTCTGAGCTGAGGAGGAATAGGGCTATCATAAGCCATAGTCAGTATAGAATTACTCCTAAGAGGAGGAGCAACAATACGAGGACTATCAAAGTCTCTTTCCGATTGATTCTTCATTTCCAATTCACTATAATAATTAATCGTTTCTCCTTTGCTAATAGATTCTAATCGAAATAATTCTGTTAGTGGTTTTCCTATCATGGTGTACTCTTCATAGAGTCCCGTCTTGTTTTCGAAATAGTTTATTTCTCCACGATGAATAGCTACCTTACTAGAATATTTTGTATTTCTGGTTTTCTTAATAATTTCTTTGGCACAGTCATATCCTGATTTGGTATTTTGCTGAATACTCACCTTCCTAAACGGCGCGCCAAATACACAAATAATTCCATCGCCCATAATTTTGTCTATCTCTCCACCATATTCTTGAATAGTGGGTATTATAATATCATAATATTGGTCGAAATAATTTCCTATATCCTTCCCTGACAGACTCGAAAATCTCGTTGAGAAATCACAAACATCAATATACAGAAGGACAACTTCTGTGGAAACTCCTTCTTTGAAGTAGGGAACAAAAGATGGCTCAATATTTTGTAGTGAAAAATTAAGCGTCTTTCTATCTTTCCCTAGATTAAACCCCTCGTTTAGTTGACGGGAATATCGTGCTAAACGGCTTTGTTCGTTACCGTACTTTTGATGTAAACTTCCTATTAACTGTAAATTTGCCATGGATTAAAATTTATTGTGATTTAATTAATACTTAGCACCTACACCAATCGCTTTTTGCCTGTCAGTAGCTGCTGCATCATGCCTTTTTTCTGCTCTTCTAGCTCCGCTAGCTTTTCTTTTTGTAAGGCTATTTCTTCGTCTGCTTTATTGAGTATGGCGGCTATGGCGGTTTGTTCTTTTAGTGGTGGAAGCTTTAATTTTATTAATGAAAAATTAGTCCATCTAAGCCCTCCTCTTCTGTCTATTGAACCCTCCATTCTAGCATTATATTCATATATTAGTCGGTGAGATTTCAAGACTCTAAATAGAAATGAGTCATGTACACTTTTATCCGTCTTAAAAACCGTGTACATCGGGCTAACCAAACCCTCTGTATAATTGGGTTGATACCCAATAGAGCCTTCTTCTATGTGATTAGTAGCATAAGCAAAATGGTTTTGAGGAACAATTTTATACTTACTCAAATCATCTCCATATACTTTCCTACCAAAATATTCAAGTGATGGTACCAATCCATCATATTTAGTACACGACAAAACTATAATTGTATTATTTGCTTTATTTTTAATACTCAAATGCTTTGCAAAGTCTTTGATTTTCACCTCCTGCCAATCCTCCACAAACCCCGGCAATCGTTTCTTACCTGTCAACAAGACTTGCAGCAGCCACTTTTTGCGTTGTTCTTTTTCCGCTAGTAGCTCTTGTTGTAGTTGTATCGCTTTATCCCATTGCCCTAGACAGTTGGCTATTGCTTTTTGCTCTTCGAGAGGGGGAAGGGGAATTTTTATTTTTTTTAGATCACTAGTACCTACATTTGACTGGTTTCCTGTCCCCCCCTTTCCAAAAAAATAAAAAGTGTTTAAGAATTTTTCAGACTGTAATATGTAATACAAAAAAAAATGACTAGTACTAGACTTCGTACTGAACTTACATAAACGCTGATTTAGAAGTAAATTCTTTGACTTATTAATTAAGGTAGCATAGCCATAATCGCGTTTCCCCACAGTACCAGTTAATGACATTATAATATCATTTCCCCCTAATAAGTAATCCTCTTCCTTATCTGTTATTTCATTAATAAATGATGGCTTACGATATAAATCTAAGTTGCCTTTATAGATGTTACTCATTTTGATTACTTGATAATTACCTCCTATTGAGTTCATCTTAGAGCTTTTAAATGCATATCCCCCTAGTAACAATGCTATATCTCCTAACTGAACCACTTCCCACTCCACAGGAATCCAACCCAACTTCGTTTTTTTAAATCCATCCATGTTTACAGTCCCAGTTTGGTTAAATAATGTTTCATTTCTTGTTGCACGCTCGCCAATTTTTTTTCTAGGTCAACAATCTTGTTCTGCACGGCAGCAATATCCACGATGGCTTCTTCCTCAAAAGTATCGACATAGCGAGGAATATTGAGATTGAAGTCATTCTCTTCTAGCTCGGCTAGTGTGGCGACATAGCTGTATTTTTCGGTCACTACACCTGCTGCTAGTTTTCCTGCCTTGAAATCTAGGTGGGTTTGTACGATGGTATTGATGTCCGTTTCGCGCAGTTTGTTTTGGTTTTTGCCACTTTCGTATTGCTCGCTAGCATCTACAAATAGCACATTAGTATTGTTGCCTTTGCCTTTATTGAACAGCAGAATAGCGGCAGGGATTCCTGTCCCAAAAAACAGATTGGCAGGCAAGCCAATGACTGCTTCTAGCAGATTTTCTTCTATCATTTTTTGTCTAATCTTGCCCTCCGAGCTGCCACGGAACAGCACGCCATGTGGCACGACTACGCCTATTTTGCCTTTGTGTTCGTAAGCCGATTCGATCATGTGCGTAATGAATGCCCAATCGCCTTTGCTCTTGGAAGGCACTCCACGCCAGAAGCGGTTGTACTGGTCGGCATCGGCTTTGTCGGCACCCCACTTATCGAGCGAGAAAGGAGGGTTAGCCACTACGGTATCAAACTTCATGAGGCTATCGCCTTCTAGGTGTTTGGGGTTGCCGATGGTATCGCCCCAGCGTATGGAGGCATTATCGAATCCGTGCAAAAACATATTCATGACCGCCAGTGCCCAGGTGCTGCCATTGGCTTCTTGACCATAGAGCGAGAAGTTGTTGCCGCCTACCTCTTTGCCTGCCTTGATGAGCAAGGAAGCCGATCCGCAAGTGGGATCATATATACGGGCACCCTCTTCACTTTTGGTGAGTTTGGCGAGCAGTGTCGATACTTGCGAGGGCGTATAGAACTCGCCTGCTTTCTTGCCTGCATCACTCGCAAAGTTGGCAATCAAGTATTCGTACGCATCGCCAATCACGTCGTTGTCTTCTAGTAGCGAGGGGCTGAGGTCTAGGCTATTGAAGTCTGTGAGCAAGTTTTTGAGGCGTTCTTTTTTGTCTTTGGCATCGCCTAGGTTATTGCTATTGAACGAGATATTTCGGAAGATACCTGCACCATCTTCGCTGCTCAATTTTTCTCGGTTGTGCTCTTGCAAGTCCGTCAGGGCAATATCAATCAATTCGCCAATATTAGTTTCGTTGCGCTGCTCATACAAGTAATCAAACGTACTGGTAGCAGGCACCACAAAACGTTCGAGCTGCATGGCTCTATCTATCCGCGCTTGGTTACCGTCGTATTTTTGGGCGTATTGAGCTCTTTTTTCTTTGTTGACGGCACTGACATACTTCAAGAAGAGCATCGTCAATATATAATCCTTGTATTGGCTAGGGTCTATGACGCCACGAAACGTGTCGCAGGCTTTCCATACCATGCCGTTGATGTCGGCAGTTTCTATTATTTTAGTCATTGTTTAGTAGGTTTAATAATTGTTGGTTGACAATCAATTCTCTCAAATTATTTATTTCTGTTTGTACTATTCTTTCTTGTTGTAGCAGACTGGTCACCTGCACGAAAATTTGTTGTTTTTGTAGGGGTGGAATAACAATAGGCATATCGCCCAATACTTTTTTGCTGATGGCTGCTATGGAAGAGCCTAAGGCGTGCGACTGTAAGTAATACTGATTTTTGGGGTGGTTGATGAACCAAACCACGTATTGCGGCAGCAACAAACGAGTATCTATATTTCTTAGAATCAAGAAAGTAGAAGAAGCAACGGCAGGTGCTACTTCGCCACTATACAGTATTGCCAAAAAATGATTGCCTCTAGCTCTGACCAATATATCTCCAATCTCTAGGGTGTTTTTGGCGATCGTCTTGGTGTGGAGGATAGTAGGGTGCAGGTCGTCTCTCAATACAAAATCTTGATCGTAGTCCATCGCCTGTATCAAATAGACTTCTCCTTGTAGTACTGGCTTGACATAGATACCTGCTGTAATAGTGGCAATGTCTTTTATTTTCTTGTTCATCTTTCATTTTTAACTCAATATGTTGATTACAAAGATAAGTCAAGTTATTTGGATTAGTAACATTCCACTCAAAAAATACTCAATATATTTTCTATTGTATTTTTAACGGACTAAATTGGAGTTCCTTTTTATCCTTATAAAAAAAGCCCTCCAAAAGATTATTTATCTTTTGGAGGGCTGATATGCTCGAATGTAGCGTAGTTAGTCTCGTGTTTCTAATGTTACAAAACCGCCTGTATGTATTTCAAAAAAACCTGCAATTAAATTATTTATTTCCTCTTTTTGCGTGAATGGAATAAGATGATTCAATAAAAAGGTTCCTTTATTCTGGCAAGTCAAATAGCCATTGGTCAAAAGTATAGTTTGAAATAGAAGTTGATTAAAAGCGGCAAGTTGAATATAATATTGATCGTCCTCGCCCACCTTAAACCACTCCGCACTTTCTGTCATATCGAAGGTACTTATAAAATCAGCATGATAAATACTTTCTTCTATATCTTCGCCTTCTATAACAACATACCGCAAGTGAATAAAAAGGTCAACCGTTTGTTCATCCACATAAATAGGCGTGAAATGAAACTCTTTATCTAATACACAATCATTATCGTACGATGCGATGTCAGAAGTTTCTAGGTTTATTTGCCAAAATCTGTTGAGTCTCATAATATTATTTTCTTAGCAGCTTCTATTATCATAAAATTTTCGTTTCTCTTGGGTAATATTACTAGCACGATTTATAGTCCAATTGCTATTCGTTGGAATTTTACTCTTTACTTCACTTGGTGTCTCTTTATCATAATAACAAGCATCTAGCTCATCGTCAGGGATAGCCATTTTATGGAAGTCCTTATCTGGACGAGGTATGTTTATTATTTTTTCTTCTAAAGCTGCTTCTATTTTTGCTAGTGTCTTGAAAGTCATGTTATAATTAGGAGTTAGTATTTTACTAATCTCTGATTCTGATTTTCCTAACAAGGTAGCCAATTCTTTTTGGTTGATTTTTTTTTCGTTTAATATAAACATTATTTTATCAACGATATCAAAAGAATTCTGAACGAACAACTTAGAATATTCTGGCACTCGACTGAGTGTTTCTTCAAATATATTGCTCATAATATTGTTAATTTTGGTTGTCATCTAATATAAAAACCGTTGTCTTCTCCTTCTCGTATATTTTCTTTGTCAAATATCTCTCCACAGTAACCAAACAATTTGTTAGCAAAATCGAAACTAGGCTTTACGTTTGGGCAGTTTTGAGCTGCTTGTGCTGTTTTTAGTCCACCATTGCAAAGAATAACAAAATCATTATAGACAATACAGTAGAGCCTTAGTTTAGAATGTGCCTTCACCATCTTAACACCAAAGTTACTATTTCGTCCTACGGGAAAAGCATAAGCTAATTGTTCGTCTCTGAGGTACCTTAGTAGAGAACTATCGTTGCCAATATGTGAGATACTAGCCATAATATCATTGAACTCATCTAATACTTCTTCCTCTTCATGTTTCCTAAATCGAAGCATGAACTTTTCAAATTCCGTATGAATTGGTTCCTCTTCTTGCCCTCTAGGTCTTACCTCTACAGAATAGAACTTAACTTCTCTATACTCCTTTATTGGTTTTACGACTACAAAGTAATTCACTTTTAAGTTAAGTTTTATTTTTTAAACACTTTTTTTGAAAAAAAAGTTTTTAAGGCGAATGATAAGAAAGCATTACTATGCAATAATTTATTAAAAACTAGAGGCTACAATAGGTTTATAAATAGCAATTACTATCCTATCAAAATTACTAAAATATTTAAAATGCATTTTACTATTTCTATTTTTTTTCAAAAAAGTAGTCAATTGGATATCTCCGTCAAAGACAAAATCAAAATCAAAATCAAAATAGCAAAAAAAGTAGTCCAACTCTTTCCGCTCACAAAAGAAGATTTGCAGACCACGCCAGAGCTTTTTGAAAATGTAGAAAACATTGTAGAAGAAATTCGAGCAGCGAATAGCGGTGCGTAGCACCAAAGTTTGGTATAAAAGTAACGCAGCTTTAATAGAGGTTATGTAAGAGCTTTTCCTACTCCAATTCAAAAATCATATCTACCCCTCTCAGCTGCTCCGTAGCAGGGCAGTGATAATAAATATTTCTAAAAATATACAAATCGCCTGCTTGAGCGGCTTGTATTGCTGCACCAAAACGTCCTCCGATATTGGTATGTCGGAAGACCATACCAGCTGCATTTACTCGAATTATATCGAAAGAATCTGTCGCACATCGAGCATCAATTCCATAATTTTCTAGTAGTACGACGATACCTAGTTGTACTTTAAATTTTTCGACAGGAATCTTTTTGGGGCTGTTGGCTCCATATCTTCCGCCTAATCGGGCTACTCCTTCTAGGGGTCGTATGGTCTTTTGGAGCGTGTCGCCAACAGACACCACCACAAAGGTAACCACGCCTACACTATCAGGACGCAGCCAAATTTGGTTTCCTTGCCTTTGTAGTGTCAGTATCAGGGGTGGTTTGTCATAACTAAAAGTATAAGCGGTTTCTAAGCGGGCGGTTACTGTTGGCATATATTCTGTGGTGCTATCTCCTAGCACAAACAGTGTTACGTAGTTCGAGATTCCTGCTATCAAGGTCGTCCTTTTTTCTATATGTACTAGCAGCCTATCGGAACCCTGTGCTAGGCTCCAATTTGCGCATAGGCAGAGCAATATTATTGTATATATTTTCATCTTTTTTTGTACTTTAATTATTTTGTTGCTTATTGGAAATTATTAGACAACTCCATAACCCCAAAAACAGAAAATGTCACACACGCTAAAAATTTTATTACTACTAGTTCTAAGTATACCAGCTATCGCTCAAAAAATAGAGGTACAACAAGATCTTGGTGCTTGGATAGGTATTGAAATAGAAAAAGACTTACCCAAAAAATTTGAATGGTCTTTGAGTACGCAGGTTCGTACCTCTCGCAACAGCAGCAGACTAGACTCCTACTTGGCTCAAACAGGTATTGGCTATCGTATCAACAAAACCTTTGCTCTCGGTGGACATGTACGATATATTCACGACCGCAAAAGTTCAAGTATTCAAGAAAATAGTTGGCGGTATCATCTAGATTTCAAATTTAAACTAAAACCACTCAAAAAAGTAACACTTGCTTATCGTCTTCGGTATCAACAGAAATTTATAGATGCTTTTGGTCGAAAAAAATATCCCTTAGCGGATATTAAAAGCACTATTCGCCATCAAATAAAAATGCAATGGAAAGTGCATAAAAAACATAAATTGCATACCGCCGCTGAATTGTTTATTGCGGTGCATGAGCTTGATGAATATCCTTATCTTGACAAAATACGACTCTCGCTAGGTGATAAAATCAAGACTAAAATAGGAACTTTTGATTTAAGTATAGGCTACGAAAAGAATTTGCAAGCTAACGATACTTTTTCTTTTTTCTTTCTCAAAGCTATTTACCAACTATCCCTATGAAAAATACCCTTTCCATTTCAGTACTTATTTTATGCTTCTATAGTTTAGCTTCTTGCTACAAGGAAAAAGTTACATATGCCCCTGCTCCCAACAAATCATTGGAATTGCCACTGCTACTACGCCTAAACCACAAGGACTGTTTTTTGGAGCATCGATACCACACCTTGCGGTATAGTTTGGAACCACAAGCCTTGGCTTCCTTTCGTCCTTATGTTCAATTTCAAGATAATTCTACCGTAACTTTTGAAGGAAAAACACTCCAAAACAATGCTTTTAATGACCTTGGCAATATCGTCTATAAACAACCCTATCAAGTACAAATATCAAGAGAAGGCAGCGAACCTTACCAAGTGACTCTCACCTTTACTAACTTGCCGATTGTGCGAGTTGTTACAAAAAAAGAAATCGTTGATGAGCCTAAAAAAGTAGCTAAAATAACTGTTAATTATCCAACAATACATAGCCTACCAGTTACGTCCTACATTGGTATAGAGCATCGTGGCGGCAGTGCGTTACAGTTCGACAAAAAATCCTATGGATTTGAATTTTTGTCTCGTGCAGATGTGGGCAGCGAAAAGTCAAAATCACTTTTTGACCTACCCGCACAAGAAGATTGGATCTTAGATGCGATGCACATTGACAAAGCCAAATCTAGAAATCAAACCTCTTTTGAGTTGTGGCATCAAATAGCGGGACATCGAGAGAATTGCTATTCCATAGCTACTCATGCGGTCGAGCTGTTTCTCAATGACGAACAACAGGGACTCTATTCCCTCAATCAACACATGAGCCCCGAAAAACTAGCCCTGACACACCCAGGTGGCGTATTGTACAAAGCTTATACTTGGCAAGGCGGAGGACCTACATTCGACCAACTCCATGCACAACAAGTCCCTTACAATACGCCCATCTGGGACGGTTGGGAACAAAAATACCCTGATGAAGAAATACTCATCAACTGGCAACCCCTCTTTGATTTTCGGCACCTTGTCGTACATGGTAGCGATAGCCTATTCAATAGCGAAATCGCCCAGCATGTTCAACTAGACTACTTGATGGACTACTATATTTTGATGAATACGATTTATGCTCAAGACAATACAGGCAAAAATATCCTGTGGGTCAAGCCAACTCCACAAGAGCCTTTTATTATTATTCCTTGGGATATGGATGCTACTTGGGGACGCAGTTGGGAGGCACTGCCTACCGCTCCTACGGCTCTACTGAGCAATCAATTATTCAACCGTTTGATTCGGCTCAATTCCGATAATTTCAAAACTAAACTCAAAGCAAGATGGCAAGAACTACGTCAAACGACTTGTAGCCCAACTAACTTGATTTCGCTATTCGATCGTCCTCTAAATTCACTGTTGTTATCGGATATTGCGACCATCGAAAATTTTAGTTGGAATCAACAATATAATTTTGAGTTGGAAAAACAAGTTACAGCCGACTGGATTAGAACTAGGATTCTATTTCTAGATACTTATTTTGATGGTCTCTAAGAGCCTGTCTAAAATTATAGCTTTTGATAATTTGTGTAGGATTTAAAACACGCTCTAAAATATGTATCTTTGTTTTAGACATTTAGATTCTAACGAAGTTGTTTAATAACTGATGTTACGCAAAAGATAAATTTGCCAATAGGAGAGGTCAATTATATCTCTTCTTCTTTCCATTACCGAAAGAAGCAAAGTCTAGGGCGAATATTACGAACAAGATACTATCACCTTTCAATACTGACTTCAAGGTAATTTTTAGACTTTCTTTTAGGTGCAAATGACGTGTTTTGCTAAAAAAATACGTCTTTAAGCTATTTTCAGTGGAACCCCTTGAAGTTTAAACGTATTTTCAAGGGATAGTATTAGCTTGTTCTCCATAATGCCCACATTTTCAGTAGGCTTAGTCCTTGAGCAAAATTAGAACAAATCTTTTCTTAACTCAAACTTTAAACTGTTGTTGCGTAACGCACTTTTTAAACAACTTCAACATAAACATTTAATATGAAGATTCATTTAACGGCTTTTGTATTGCTTCTGTTGGGAAGCTACAGTGCTACGGCACAACTCAAAAACATCGAACTGCCACAACTTTGGCAAGAGTACAGTTTTTATCCTAAATATGTTCCAGGGTTCAATTTCATGAAAGATGGCAAGCATTATTCCGTTAAGGAAGGAACGGAAATTGCTCAATATGACTTGACTTCTGGCGAAAAAACGAACGTCATTTATAAAAGTGATGATATTGTTTTTTCGAGCTATACCTTTAGCAAAGACGAAAAAAAGATATTGCTACAAACAGAAGTAGAACAAATTTACCGCCGCTCTTCCAAGGCTAATTTCTACATCTGGGACAGAAAAAAAGAAAGCCTTAGTGCGGTTTCGATGGCTGGAAAACAAGGCTATGCTACCTTCGACAAGAAAGCAACAATGATTGCTTTTGTCCGTGACAATAATATTTTCTACAAGGATTTGGCTAAAAATAAAGAGGTACAAGTGACCACGGATGGCAAAGTCAACAGTATTATCAATGGTGCTGCCGACTGGGTCTATGAAGAAGAGTTTGCGATGTCCAAGGCATTTAGCTGGTCGCCTGACGGCTGCAAAATTGCCTTCTTGCGTTTTGACGAAAGTCAAGTCAAAGAGTTTACCATGACTTACTTTTATGGGGAATTGTATCCCAAATACAGCACGTTTAAGTACCCTAAAGCAGGCGAAAAAAACTCTGATGTTTCGGTACATATCTACGACCTGAAAACCAAAAAAACAACTAAAGTAGATGTCGGAAGTGAAAAAGACCAATATATCCCTCGTATCAAATGGATTGACGAAAATCAGTTGTGTGTCGTGCGATTGAATCGCCATCAGAACGATTTGACGCTACTTATCGCTACGCCCAAAACAGGGGCAACAACGACATTGCTACACGAAAAGAACGAATATTTTATTGATGTCAATGATAATTTGACCTTCTTGAAAGGCAATCAATTTATTTGGACATCGGACGAAGATGGCTACAATCACATCTATTTGTACAACATGAAAGGCGAAAAAGTCAAGCAATTGACGAAAGGCAATTATGATGTCATTAGCTATTATGGATTAGATGAGCATAACAAAAAAATCTATTTTCAAGCTGCCAAAACGAGTGCCATCAATCGTGGTATTTATAGTGTATCGCTAGAAGGTGGCGAACCTCGAAAACTCAATGTACTTGACGGTGTCAACGAAGCACAATTTAGTAGTACATTTGATTATTATGTCAATAGCTTTTCGCAAGCCAATGTACCGCCTACCTTCAAGGTCTATAAGAGCAAAAGCAACGAATTGGTCAGGACAATTGAAGATAATACCGACCTCAAAACGAAGCTAAAAGAGTATAATATTGGCAAACAAGAGTTTTTTGAGATGACCAACAGTGCAGGTGTCAAGCTGCATGGCTGGATGATTAAGCCTGCCGATTTTGACCCTGCCAAAAAGTATCCTGTATTTATGTACGTTTATGGTGGTCCAGGCAGACAAACGGTCATGAATGAATGGGGCGGTCAGAACTATATGTGGTTCCAGATGCTAGCCCAAAAGGGCTATATTGTGGTTTCGGTCGATAACCGTGGCACCGATGCACGTGGTCAAGCTTTCCGCAAATCGACGTACCAAAATCTAGGCAAATACGAGACAATGGATCAAATAGAAGTGGCTCGCCAACTGGCAGAAAAACCCTTTGTTGACAAAGATCGCATTGGTATTTTTGGCTGGAGTTTTGGCGGTTATCTTTCTACGCTTTGCCTTGCCAAAGGCAATGATATATTCAAGATGGCGATTGCGGTCGCGCCTGTTATCAACTGGAAATGGTACGATAGTATTTATACTGAGCGGTTTATGCGTACACCCAAAGAAAATGATGCTGGCTACGAAGAAAATTCGCCGATTAACTTTGCCGATCAAATCAAAGGCAAATATTTGTTGGTACATGGTATGACCGATGATAATGTGCATTTTCAGAATGCTACGGAAATGGCAAATGCCTTAATCCAGAAAAATATTCCGTTTGAACAAGCCTTCTACCCTAACAAAAATCATGGGATTTATGGCGGTTATACTAGAGCGCATTTATACAACAAAATGACTAATTTTGTACTAGACAATTTGTAGAAGTTCGTAACCGAACAGGTTTAGACATATAGCCTTAGACTACAAAAAGAGCCGCTACTTTTCTTTAGAGAAAAGTAGCGGCTTTGTTTTTTTTTTAAAGTAATAGAATCTATTATCTTTTTTCTGCTTGTGCAATTGTTGTCATGGTATCGTTATGACCAATCGTATAGAACAATTGTTGAGCTACATCCAACAGCAAGAAAGCTTCGCTTAATTGGTCTTGTGTAGCTGCTGGCTCCAAGTTGATAGCACTGGTCGTTGCTTTTTTGGCTGGTGCAATCCCTGCACGCTCTACATAAACAGGGTCACTGTTGGTACCTACGTTTTCGTACAAATGGCTAATTTGATCCGTGTACATTTCTTCTCTACCCAACACGTCGTAGTCACCATCATTGTCGGCATCTACAAAGGTATTGTATTTGGAAGCGAAGGTGCTAGTCGTTGGCATTTCGAAAGCCATCGGCAACCATGGAGAGGCTGCTGTTTGAGCTTGTATCGTAGTGGCACCAAACAAAAATAGTGTGGTGAAAGCGGTAAAAATACTTCTGCGGAAAATAGTAATAGTATTGTGGGAAAGGGTTACAACGGGTTTTTTCATTTTTAGTTCTTCTTGCAATTTTATAAATATATTTGATTAGAGGACAAAGGTAAGCATAAAAAATTGAAAAATCAAGGGCAAAACAAAAATAACTGCCTAAAACCTATCAGAAGAACACTAAACAGATGCTTATTGGTTACAATTTCACCAAATAAAAATATACCCTTCCCCCCTTTCGTTACTACAAAAAAATGCTCTTAGCACCAAACTACAATATAATATAGCGCTAAGAGCATCATTTATTCCTCTGTATTAGTTACAGCATTTTATTTATTTGCTGCTTCTAGTACTTCTATTTTTGCTTTTAGTAGCTCTATTTGAGCTTGTTGTTCTTGTACTGCATTGACCAGTACGGCTGTCATTTTAGAGTAATCCATGGCTACAGGTTTACCATTTTCACGAGATACCACATTATCATCTTCGTCGTGATGTGCTACGAGTTCAGGAATAATGGCACTTACTTCTTCTGCTATAAAACCCACGCTATAAAGTCCCGATTTTTCGAAATTATATTGATACGTAACAGGGCGAATCTGTAGTATTTCTTTAAGTCCATAAGTCAATGTACTAACGTTCTTTTTGAAGTCGGCAGAGCTCGCTACATTGAATGCCGTAGCATGAATAGGAAGTGAACCAAACGTACCACCACAATAAACCTTGTTAGCAGCCGTATAAGTCGAAGTACCTGTATTGTTTACATTATATCCTCCTAGATAGATACCACGGGTATCCCACCCTGGATAGCTCCCTATCAGCTCGAACGAAAACCCTGATGCCGTATGACGCGAACAATACATAGCGTCCGAACCATTACGAATTAATACTCTAGCTCCTAATACTTCTAGCTTTTCGGCAGGGGCGTTGGTTCCTACCCCAAGATTATTTGCCACATAGGCATTCCCTTCAAAGTAACCTGCCCAACCACTAGCAGTGGTGTTTCGAGCATAAACTGCTCTATTGTTATTGCCTGTGGCATCAAAATAGCCCCCATAATGGACGCCAGTACCTGTATTGCTGACGATACCACGTACGCCGTAAGCCGTACCAGTACTCGTACTAGCTGGGGTAACGATATTTTCGGAGCCATAAAGCGTACCACTTCCTCCTTGTACACGGTTCTGAGTGCCGTACTTAGTGGCAGTGCCGTCGTTCTGTACATTGTTGTAGGTACCTATAATCGTTCCTATTGCATTACCATTCGGAAAGTTGTTATATACACCATATTTGTTACCATTGACATCTGCAAAATCATTGTACATACCATATTTTTCGTTCGTAGAAGTAGTGGTGAAGTTATTGCGTATGCCATAATTAGCACTGTTGCTAGTAGTCTGCATAACATTCAGTACCCCATATTTGACACCTCCCGAAGTTCCTTCATTTATATTGTAAATATTAGTTTCTGTCTCTTCACTATTCACTGTTAGTTTACCAAAAGCACTCGTACCTGCAATCACTACGCCGCCTCCCGAAGAGATGCGCATACGCTCTAAACTAGCCGTAGCAAAAGCCATTGTATTGGCACTGGGGCGATAAATTCCGTTACCACCACTGCCATCATCAACTCCATTTACACTAAAAAAACCAATAGCAGGGCGAGCGGGAGTATGACCTTGTTCGCCCAATATTCTAGCACCACCACTAGCTCCAGAACGTAAGTAGGTAGCAGTACTATTCGCCAACCAAACCGCTCCATCGCTCTTGATATCCATTCGTAGGGCATTATCCGTACGCAGTTGCAAATTTTGTGCATCTGTTGTCCCCAAAAAGTTAGTACCGGCATTGGTACCTGCATTTCCTGTCAAGTCCCAAGCGTTAGAAAAACTAGAAGCAGGTACAAAGTTGCCTTGCCCATCGAGTACATCATTTGCATTACCAGAAAGGTTGTTGCGAAACAAAACACCTGTGGCATCGGTAAACACCATTCCATTTCCTGTGCCTGCCAATCTAGTGACTCTCGCAAATCCCTCTACGTGTAAATCATGGGTAGGACTTTCTGTACCCACCCCAACAAATCGATTGTTGGCAATATAAAAAGCAGCATCTCCCGTACTGTGAACCCCTGCGGCATAAAAGGCAATATGTCCACGACCTGTAGTATTGTTGTTGATGATATTCAACCCTTGTGCTCTAGCAGAGGAATAGACATAGGTTTCCCCAGCATCACCGTACGTCGGGAGGGCATTCGCTACACCAAGCGAAAGTCCACCTCCTAGGTCTGTATTAAGTAGTGCTAACTCCATATGCCTAGCAGTGTTATCTCCTTCGACTAGTACTTTGACACTATTTCCAGAGTTGTCCACTATGGTTAATTTTGAACTAGGGCTATTCGTCCCTATCCCTACATTTTGCGCCAAGGCGGTACTCCACAATCCTAAGGAAAGTCCTCCTATTAGTAATCCTTTTTTCATAATTTGTATTTATGTGTGATAATGATTTAATTTTTCTTGCAATAGACATTATTGCGAAAACTTTAGCCTTTTAAATTATATAAAATCGAACTGTTATCCAATTTACTTTCGTTAAACCAATGGTTAAACCACTAATTTTATTAATACCAACTTGTTTTTGATAGCATTCTAAAAGGTGCATGGCTATAAGTTTAACTAAAAAGAAAAACTCATTCCAAAACAATATCCGTCCGTCGAGGGTTGCATGAGCAATATAACTAAACAAAAATACCATTCATGATAAAAATTCTACTGATTGCCCTTGCCTTGGTTTTATTCCAAAATCAACTCACTGCTCAAATCCTAAAAGGAGAAATATTAGACAACAACGGATTGCCTGTTGTGGGCGTTTTGATATTTAATGTATCTAGCGACCTTCATGCTCACAGTGACGAGCAAGGGCATTTTGAGCTACCAAAAATACAAGTAGGTGACACGCTCAAAACTTCTCATTTGGGTTACGAACCTCAAACACATATTATCGCTTCGCTCGAAAAACCACTCAATATGGTATTTATAGAGAAAGCTATTGCCTTGGAAGAGGTTGTTGTTTCGCCCAGACTTGATGCTCTCAATCTAATTACGGACATTGATATACAAACCAATCCTGTCAATTCTTCGCAAGATATATTGCGTCAAGTCCCCGGATTGTTCATCGGACAACATGCTGGAGGTGGCAAGGCAGAACAAATTTTCTTGAGAGGATTTGATATTGACCATGGTACTGATATTGCCATTAGCGTCGATGGCATGCCTGCCAATGTCGTATCGCACGCACACGGTCAAGGTTATGCCGATTTGCATTTTGTTATTCCAGAAACCGTCGATAGAATCGACTTCGGTAAGGGAACTTATTATGCCGACAAAGGCAATTTCAACACCGCAGGTTATGTTGATTTCAAGACCAAAAAAAATCTAGATTATAGCTCGATCAAGCTAGAAGGCGGTCAATTTAATACGGCTCGTATCTTGGGTATGTTCAATCTAGTCAACAACAAAAAGCACAGCAGTTATGTCGCACTTGAGTACTTGACTACTGATGGTGCCTTCGATAGCCCTCAGAATTTCGATAGAATTAATGTATTCGGAAAATATACCGCTAGAGTTACTGCTACCGATCATGTCAGCTTGACTTTATCGCACTTCCGTAGTCAGTGGGACGCCTCTGGGCAAGTGCCACAACGTGCCATAGACGATGGTTCTATTGGTCGTTTTGGGGCGATTGATGATACCGAAGGCGGCAATACCAACCGCACCAATGTCATGATAGAATACAATAAAATATTGGACGACAAACGTTTCGTAAAAAATACCTTGTATTATAGCAATTACAATTTTGAATTGTATTCCAACTTCACGTTCTTCTTGGACGACTCTATCAATGGCGACCAAATCAAACAATACGAAAACAGAAATATATTTGGTGCTAGTAGCGAATATAATGAGCTATTTTCGGGCAAAGGTTTTGATGGAAATTTCCAATTTGGTATTAGCCTACGAGCTGACCAAAGCAATAATAACGAACTATCGCATACGCTCAACAGACAACAAACATTAGAAAGTATTAGCTTAGGCGACATCAGAGAAACAAACTTAGGTGCTTACGTCAATGCCAATTTTAACTTTGGCAAGTTTACCATCAATCCCGGTGTACGTGTCGATTATTTTGATTTTAATTACAATGATGCACTGGTACCGACTTACAATACACAGCATGCCAACAAAGCGATTGTTAGCCCTAAGCTAAATTTGCTTTTCAATTATTCTCGTCAATTGCAATTGTATGTCAAAGCGGGCAAAGGCTTTCACTCCAATGATACCCGTGTAGTCGTAGCTCAAAATGGCAAAAAAATATTGCCTGCGGCTTATGGTTTTGATGCTGGATTTATCTGGAAACCGATTCCTCGCTTGTTTATCAATACGGCTTATTGGTACTTGTTCTTGGAGCAAGAGTTTGTCTATGTAGGCGATGCAGGTATCGTGGAGCCAAGTGGCAAAACACAACGCCAAGGAGCAGAATTGAGTATCCGTTACCAGCCTTTGGATTGGTTGTTTGTCAACTTGGACGCCAACTATACACACGCTCGTTCGGTAGAAGAAATGGAAGGCGAAAACTTCATTCCACTCGCTCCTGATTTCACGCTCAAAGGTGGTTTCAATGTTATGCTTCCCTTCAATTTGTATGGTGGTATGCACGTTCGTCACATCAATGACCGCCCTGCCAACGAAGATAATTCTATTGTAGCAGAAGGCTACACGGTAGTAGATATGAATGTTGGGTACAAATGGAAACGCTTTAACTTTGGGGTACAAATCCAAAATTTATTCAATACACAATGGAACGAAACACAATTTGCGACCGAATCTAGATTACGCAACGAAACTACGCCCGTAGAGGAAATTCACTTCACACCGGGTACACCATTTTATATCAAAGGAAGTATAGAGTATAGGTTTTAAAGTAGATGGATAGATATTAGATTTTTAGACCGCTTCGCTGCTAGACTTTTTTGAAGTAGAGGGTTAGATACTAGACCTCTAACAGCAAAGCGGTCTAAACTCTAACCTACCTCGTACTTCCGCGTTTAATTGCTTTGAGGACAATCCAAGCATGTTGCTTGAGTGTCGCCCAGTAGCCAAAGTGTTTGACCAATATTTCAAAGCGCTGTTGTAGTGAAGCCTTACGGCGTTGGGTCGAAATGCCCCCCTCTACAAATCGGCACATATAAATGCCTGCATCTCTTACTTTAGTTGTTTTCTTGAGAATATTGATGACCCAATCCAAGTCGCCCACCAAGGGATATTGCAAATCATACAAGGGGGCAATTGTACGCCTTACCAGCATGGCTTGATGCCCAATCACCATACCGTCCAACAAGGTTCGGTAGCTCAATGTTTGGTCGCTGGGGTGTGCTTTTCGTTCTTCTAACGAACGCTCTTGCCCCGTCTCGCTAACCATTCTGGTTTTGCCATAAATAAAATCCTCGCCCGCATAATCTTTCATAGCCATAGAAAGTGTATCAGGAGCAAAAATCTGGTCGTCGGCGTGCATGTACCACACAAAATCACCCGTAGCGTGTTGTAGTCCTTTATTCATGGCATCAAAGGTATTTTTATCCTTTTCGCTCACTATTTTATCAATCTTACCTTCATATTTAGCGACCACTTCGAGCGTATTATCCGTTGACTTTCCGTCAATAATTAAGTACTCAATATTGGGGTAATCTTGTGCCAGTACACTGTCAATGGTTTTGCTAATCGTATCTGCGGCATTGAAACAAACCGTGATAATAGAAACTTTGGGAAGTGTGCTCATTTTTTAGAAATTAAAAGTTAGAAGTTAGACCGCTTCGCTACTAGATTGTTAGACCGCTTCGCTGCTAGACTTAACGTCTATTTTAAAATCTAGCTTCTAAGAGTCTGTTAGTCTAGTAATCTATTTTAAAGTCAAGCTTCTAGTAAGCTAATCCTCTAAATGTCCATCACCAAGGTAAGAAAATTTGCTCCAGTTTAGCACTTTTTTGTATATTTGTAGGCATTGCCAAAAACAAAAACCTACAGCACCAAATAGAAGCAACTATGAGCCTAATAGATAAATTGACCAACTCGGAAGAATTTCCAGAAGACTACAAAACGTTGGACGATGGAATTGATGCCCTGTTGCCTTATATCTGGAAGTTTAGCGAAGGGCTTCAAGACTATGATTACTACGTCAATCGACGTTGGAAAGAAGTCCGTGGTAGCATCGAATTTCACGAATCTATCCTGCACGTGTTCAAGGACTCTGGCGAATACTTGCGTATAATAGAAGGCAATATCGAAACAGGTGCTTGGGAAATAGACATCAATGGTTTTATATTGCAATACAAAGGCGGTTACGAACTGTATGAACTGTCGTTTCTGAACGAAAACTTTTTCATGCTGCGCAAACATGGCGACCACGTCAACAAAGGTATGCGAGCAAAATACTTATTTTTCACGACCGAAACGATTGCCAATAAGTACGAGTGGCCCAAGATTTTGGCGTTGATATTCAACAGTATTTACAAACAAAACAGCAACTACCTGTTTATCTTGGTTATTTTTATAGCCATTGTCGCCTTTATTGCTTTTCTATCCTTGTAATAAGAGTAGCTCGATATGAAATTCCTTTTTACAGCACTATTACTAGTTATTTTGTGGGCTGGAAGCTGTCAGCAATCAGAGAATGCCGCTACGCCTACCTCCGCCACCATCACCGTATTGCCCACCGATACGATTCTGCAGTACAACCCTTATCTCGACACGATTACCGATACCAATAGCTTAATTATTGCCACTACGTTACGTCAATTCTTATTGACCAAAAACCAAGATGCACGCTCCAATATACATTGGTTGGCAAGTGATTTTGATACCTATGGTTATCCATTTATTGATATTTATGAGGTAGAAGAAGACGGTAAGTGGCGAGCGATATTATTAGATATTATTACGATAGAAAAAGATAAAACGTATCAAGTCAAACTAGCTTATACCAATACTACGGGCGCTATCAAACTGATTTATAATCTACTAGCGATTTCGCAGCCCACCGCTGCCAATCCTCAGCGATTTGTATTCGCTCGTATTATTCAGCACCAAACCCAAGATTGGGAGGTACAACAAGTCGGAGCGATTAAATATATCATTTCGCCACAGCACACCTTTGATAGGCTGCAAGGGCAGCAGCTGGATAGTTTCAACAATGTTTTAGCTGATTTTTTTGAGACCGAAGTATTGAATATTACTTATTATTTGTGCCAGCACCCACAGGAGTTATTTCGAGTGCGAGGGTTTGATTATAATCCAACGATGTTTAAGTTCGAGAATGGCGGACAAAATGAGAGCTGGCGAAATATTATTTATTCGGGCAACAATGCTGCTTGGTATCCGCACGAGCTGGTGCACAGCTACACGTATGCACGCTACGCACGCACGATTCATCGAGTTTTTGACGAAGGGATTGCTACTTATTTGGGCGGCAGCAATGAGCTGCCCCTCTCCCATCATTTGCAGAACTTGAAACGTTATTTGGAAGATAACCCCACCGTTGATGCCTTAGATTTATTGTATAACAATACCGAAATTTACGACAAAGAGACAGCTTGTTTGTACGCTATTGGAGGGCTTTTTTGTCAACTGGCGTTGGAACGCCCCAATGGAAAAATTGTATTGCAACAGCTATTAGAAGCAGGAAAAAGCAAGGAGGCTTTTTTGGCAATTATTGACACTGTTTTTGGCATTCAAGATGCCACTGCTATAGATGGATTTGTGCGTAAGATGTTGGATTAATCCCAACCTACAACTTCCGAGTCCACAACTGATAACCTCCCGGTGCATTCGGATAATCTATGCTCCGCACTTCTATATTATTGGCATCCAACACAAAAATAGTAGACTCCGACACCTGCTTGCTGCCACTCAAATCACTGAGTTTGAAATCGCCTCGTTTGGTGAGTTGATCCCTAGACGTAGTGTAAATATTTCGCCATTTGGTGTTACCAACTTGAAAATTGCTCGTAGCAGGTACATATTTGATTATAGATTCCTGCATATCGACCTCGACTACCATACTATCCGAACGACTATCCGTACTCGACAATCGAATCCATTCTCCCTTCAGAAAGCCTGTATCATATTCAGGGGCTGGACGACGACAAGCTCCAAAGAGCATAGAAATTGTCATTGCTAATACAAATAAAACGACTACTTTAGCTTTCATAGTTAGGATTTTTTTTGCACTGTCACAAAATACGTCATCGCTTCATTGAGCGGAACATCTGCTACAAAATTGCCCGTGCTATAATCTATTTTTCCGCCCGCTTGTAGCGAAACAAATTCCAAGCCTGTACCTTCTAGTAGCATCTTAAAATCTGCAGGCGTATAGCAACGCAAAGACTGTCGCATAATCTGGTCGGGCGTGTTGTATTGCCACCATTCGTCAATAATTCTAGAGTTGACGGCATCAAAATCGTGTCGGCGCATACAGACCCCCAAATCAAGTTGTTGCCCTTTGGCTACGCCTCCCCAGTACCAAGTAGAACCGACCTCTATAATGGCACAACCATCGGTTGTCAA
The DNA here is from genome assembly GCA_937139495.1 of uncultured Saprospiraceae bacterium. GTDB lineage: Bacteria > Bacteroidota > Bacteroidia > Chitinophagales > Saprospiraceae > Aureispira. Next base: position 36,705 of record CAKZQC010000021.1, read on the forward strand.
CCAATCGGAAATACGGCTCAACAAGAGTCGTTGCTCGGCATCATCGCCTATTCCGAAACTATCGAAATAATACACCACCTCAAATTGTTCTGCCAAAGGCAAGGTATAAAAATCGCCCTCCAGAATCTGCATCTCCAACTCGTAATAACCTGCCAACTTACGAATATGTTCGTTCGAAGCCGCCAATAGCTCTATCGTGGTGAGTTCGTGTCCTCGATTTGCCAAACAAATAGCCGTTTGTCCACCTCCTGCACCTAGCTCCAAAATACGTTTGGGAGAACCTCCAGAAGAGTTTTCGGTCAGCTGTTCCAACAAATCAGCTCGCTCGTGGTGCGTCGGTTCTATTGCTCCCAAATACGCCCCAAACCAGTCGTTTTGTGCGGTATAAAATTCTTTTACCCAAGCCTCCATTTTTTGCTATTTAGAGTTGGTTTGCCAATAACATCATATCGGTAATACCGTCGATTGCAGCAAAATCTTGTACCTCTACTTTTACCAATTGATTAACTAGACTTTCGTCGTAATCCAAGGCAACTTTGAGGTAGTTTTTTGTAAATCCTGTCATTTTACCACCTACATTTTTGCCCTCCATGAGTGCAATATGTGTTCTCGGTTTGGTGGCATCTATATGTTGTTCGTAGAACTGTCTTTTTTTCTTTTCGGACAAGATACGCAACATCTCGTTGCGTTCTCTGCGGACATGAACAGGCACGACCGCTTCCATTTCGGCAGCAGGTGTATTAGCTCGTTCCGAGTAAGTAAACACGTGGAGATACGAAATATCCAACTCCTGTACAAAGCGGTAGGTTTCCAAAAAGTCTTCGTTTGTTTCTCCCGGAAAACCCACAATCACGTCCACCCCAATACAACAATGTGGCATCACTGCACGAATTTTTGCGACACGGTCAGCATACAATTCTCGTTTGTAGCGTCTGCGCATTTGCTGCAATTGCTTATTGTTGCCTGACTGCAACGGAATATGAAAATGCGGTACAAAACGTGCCGAGTCAGCAACAAATTCTATGATTTCGTTCGTCAATAAATTGGGTTCAATCGAAGAAATGCGAAAACGCTCAATTCCTTCTACCTTATCCAATTCTTGAATCAAGTCAATAAATAACGCTTCTTTCTTAGGCTTTGTTCCTTCTATTACTTCTGTACCGTTCCCAAAATCGCCAATATTGACTCCTGTCAATACAATTTCTTTGACACCCATTTCGGCGATTTCTTCAGCATTATGCACTATCGACTCAATGGTATTGCTTCGGCTAGCTCCTCTAGCTTGCGGAATCGTACAAAAAGAACATTTGTAGTTGCAACCATCTTGCACCTTCAGAAAAGAGCGTGTACGATCGCCAAACGAAAACGCATTGACAAATTCGTTTGCTTCTTTGACCTCTCCAGCCTGTACCATTCCCTTGTCGGGCGACTTCGATAGCTCATCAATATAATCTAGTATCCTAAATTTTTGAGCCGCACCCAATACCAAATCTACTCCTGGAATTTCCGCAATTTCGTCTGGTTTGAGCTGGGCATAACAGCCTACCACCACCACCAAAGCATTGGGCGAATTTCGTAGGGCTTTACGCACTGTTTTGCGACATTTTCGGTCGGCAAAGTCCGTTACCGAACACGTATTGATTACGTAAATATCCGCAGGATCTTCAAATTTAAGTTCTTGATACCCTGCCTCTGTAAATTGCCTGCCAATACTGGAAGTTTCCGAAAAATTGAGTTTACAACCCAAAGTATGAAAGGCTACTGTTTTTGGTGTTCCCACGCTTTTATTTTATTTTGTTGATTGGAACAATAGATGCAGCCAAATAGCTGCAATATTTCTACTGCAAAGATATACTTTTTTTGATAGACATTAGAATTTTGTGGTCTGAGCCATTAACCAATAATCCATCAGGACCAACGCCGCCATGCACTCTACAATCGGTACTGCTCTAGGCACGACACAAGGGTCGTGCCTGCCCTTACCCTCTACCGTTACCGTTTCGCCAGCTTCGTTGATAGACTGCTGCGGCTGCATAATCGTAGCCACAGGCTTGAAAGCTGTACGGAAATAAATATCCATTCCATTAGATATACCGCCTTGTATGCCGCCCGAATTATTCGTTGTTGTTGTTATTTTCCCTTCGTTTTGCACAAATAAGTCATTGTGCTGCGACCCTTTGAGCGAAACGCCACCAAAACCAGAACCATATTCAAATCCTTTGCAAGCATTGATACCCAACATAGCATGTGCCAAAGCGGCTTGCAGTCTATCAAAGATAGGTTCGCCCAAGCCAACAGGACAGCCACTAATCACACAACTAACGACACCGCCTGTGGTTTCGCCTTGCTTACGAATGTCCTTGATGTAAGCAATCATTTTTTTTGCCAAAGGCAAATCAGGACAACGCACAGGTGTTTTTTCGATGGCTTCAAAATCAAGTTCTGTATATGATTTGGTGAGTTCCAGCGTACCTACTTGGCTTACATAAGCCGTTATTTCAATACCTTTTTGAGCGAGTATTTGTTGTGCAATAGCACCAGCAGCCACTCGGGCAGCCGTTTCTCTCGCCGATGCACGTCCGCCCCCTCTATAATCTCTATTGCCATACTTGGCAAAGTAGGTATAATCGGCGTGCGAAGGTCTAAACTGATCTTTGATATGGTCGTAATCTCTAGGCTTTTGGTTGGTATTGGCTATGAATATGGTGATGGGTGTACCCGTCGTTTTGCCCTCAAAGATGCCCGACATAATTTGCAATTCGTCATCCTCCTTGCGTTGTGTCACAATCTTGGATTGACCGGGTTTGCGTCGATTGAGCTGGTGTTGTACCTGCTGCCAGTCGATGACAATGCCCGAAGGGCACCCATCAATAACGACTCCTAGTCCTACGCCATGCGACTCGCCAAACGTAGTAATTCTGAACAACTTACCGAAGCTATTTCCTGCCATTTTGATTGCTGCGTTAACTGCTTATTACTGACTGCTTACTTGTTAGTTTTGCGCGGTAGCAAAGCAAATTTTTTCTGAAAATCTTTGAGTAGAGGGTTCAATTGTAGAAAATGGACGTATTTATCTCTATCGGATTGAGGAAGCATCTTTTTGGGTTTCGGCTTTTCTATTTTGCTAGCATCTATGTGCATCTCAAAAAGTAAGTTTTTGAGTTGAAAAGCCTCTATCACACCTTGTTTCAAGACGTGATCTCTTGCTATCTCGTCCTTCGCTCTACCACCCGAACAAGTAACCAATACTTTTGGTTGTTCGCCTGCTTCGATATTCAAAACAGTAGAACGATATAGAATTTGCATGGCATTACTTTCTATTGTTCCCAGATGGTCGTTCCATAGTTTTTGCAGATTTTCGACCGTAAACGGAATCCCTTGTTTTTCGGGTAGTTTCGTCTCTGCTACAATCGTATTTTTGAGCTTAGATAGCAGACTGCTGGTTCCTTTTTTTGCCAATTTATCACCAAAGGCTTTCTTTTTGGTTGCTGGCACTGTCGGTTCCTTTGCCGTCGTATCATCAGAACCCGCAGTCGTATCGCTTATAGGTTCTGCTTCGGTAGCCGCTTCTACTTCTGCCTTGGGGCTGTCCGAAATTTTATTTTCTATCGGTTTTTTCTCTGTATTCGTTGCTGGCGGAGGGCTTGTTTTATACACCGCAGATGACTCTTGCGTCAAGCTATTGCTTAATTGCTCCTTTTTTTTTTCGTCAGGTGCAGGAGCTATGGCTCTAGGCTGCATGGCTCGCTGAATGTATGCCATTTTTATCAATGCCATTTCTACGTGCAGGCGTTTATTTCTTGCCATTTTGTAATTGACATCACAATCATTGATAATACTCAATGCCGACAGTATCATAGCTAAAGGAGATAAGGCAGCTTGCTCTTGGTAGCGGGTTTTGATAGAGCCGCTTATTTCGAGCAAATCAATTGTTTGTTGATTTTTGCAGACCAACAAGTTGCGCAAATGCTCCGCCAAACCATCCGTAAATATATCGCCATCAAATCCCTTGCGAGTAATTTGGTCAAACAACAATAATAACGCACTGACATCTTCCGAAAGAATTGCTTCTACTACCTTGAAGTAATAATCATAATCCAAGATATTGAGGTTCTCGATAACATCTTGATAAACGATGGTATCACCAGAAAAAGAAACAATTCTATCAAAAATAGACAAAGCATCACGCAAGGCACCATCTGCCTTTTGGGCAATAACGGTGAGTGCTTCGTGCTCGGCTGTGATTTTTTCTTCGGTACAAATTCGCTCCAAGTGAGCAACCATATCCGCTATTTGTATCCGATTGAAATCAAAAATTTGACATCTGGACAGAATAGTAGGAATTATCTTGTGCTTTTCGGTCGTTGCCAATATAAAAATAGCATACGATGGCGGCTCTTCCAACGTTTTTAGAAACGCATTAAAAGCCGCTTGCGAAAGCATGTGTACCTCATCTATAATATAAATTTTGTAGCGCCCACTTTGAGGCGGAAAACGCACTTGATCAATCAAGGCACGAATGTGTTCTACACTATTGTTGGAAGCCGCATCTAGCTCATGGATATTGAGCGAGGCATTTTTATTGAACGCCAAACAAGAATCGCAGGTGTCGCAAGGCTCCATGTCAGACGTAGGCGCTTGGCAGTTGAGTACCTTCGCCAATATTCTGGCACAAGTTGTCTTGCCGACTCCTCTCGGACCACAAAATAGGAATGCCTGAGCCAAATGATCGCTCTGTATAGCGTTCTTTAGCGTTTGGGACACGTGTTGTTGTCCTACAACAGAATCAAATCTGATGGGGCGATATTTTCGGGCGGATACTACAAAATTACTCATGATTCCAAAGATAATACTCTATCTTAGCAATAACAAATTTAATTCAATTTCCCCCCTTCAAAATATTGTTATTATGACCTTAATGAAAATGGCACTCACTTATAGTAGTGCATGGAGTTTACTACTTCTGTTGGGTAGCTGTCAGACTGAAACACCTACTCCTGCGACTATTACGACGACGACACCAGTCACCACCACCAGCAATACAGAAGAATTTGCAGCACCTCCTGCGGTGGTCTTGCTGGACACCGCTACCATAGATACCGCACTTCCTGTCCAAAAAATAGAACGTCCCAGCCGATTACCTGCCCAATTGACCTTTGATACCTTATATTACAACTACGATACCATCACGATGGGCGATGTGATTAAGCACGATTTTAATTTTGTCAATACAGGCGAACGCCCTTTGAGCATATCCAATGTGCAGGGGTCTTGTGGTTGTACGATTGCGAGCTATCCGTTTGTAGATATCGCTCCACAGGAGCAAGGAAAAATACAATCAAAATTCGATAGCAAAGGTAAGCTAGGCAATCAAAAAACTACTGTTACTGTTTATTCCAATGCGGTGCCAAGTCAGCGGGTATTGGTACTAGAAGGCTATGTATTGCCTAAGCCAGAATAGAGGTGAATTCTATTTTTCATAGAAAATCCTTCGGCAAATGCAAGAAGTACCGATGGCCACCAATTTTGGTTAAAGGTGCTTGATTCCTGAAAATAAAGTGTGTTTTTTCAGAACAAATGTAAAGTACTTGCTGTTTGAAAGGTTAAAGAAAACAAACTTATTCATTAACAGCTTTGCTTAAATTTTAACATTCAAGACATTAGCTAATCCAAAAAAAAATAACAATGAAATATATAATTATGATTGCCGCAAGTATTACCCTAACTCTAGGTTTTAGCTCTTGCGAAAAAACTGAAAATATTTTCTGTTACGAATGTACACACCCTAGCAATTGTACAGTAGATATTTGCGACGAAACGGTTACTCCTGAGAACAACGGTGTTTGCGTTTTAGCTCCTAACAAAAGTGGTTCTACTAATGTAGAATACAAAAACTCTTATGAAGCGGATGGATATACTTGTAGAATAAAATAAGTCTATCGTACTAACGATTCAGCAAAGAAGCTCTTTCTCAATAATTTGAGAAAGAGCTTCTTTTATATAGAAATTGTTTAATAAGTAGTCAATAATCACTTGACAAGCCATTGTCGGAAGTCTAACTTTTATTCTTTTCTAAAAAATGACGCTAGCTAAAAAGTGTACGGTTTTATACTTTTATATAAGAGATTATGGTGGAATTGGTGTTGAGCATTTTTTTTGATAAATTTGCCTACTGATTTTTTTCAGATACGCTCTAAAACCTTCCATATATGTATCGTTTTTTATCCTTTTATTTACTTTTCTTTTTGATGGTTTCTTGCTTGAGTCCAGACGATATAGAGCAAGAAAATTTTGATACTGAAATCCAACAGTTACAAACCTTAAAGAAAGATTATCCGAATTTTGAACAAGCCATTGATCAGACTATCTCCGAAAAAAAAGCGGCTTGGCTAGAAGCCAAAACGATAGTTATAGATACAACTCGTCAAAAAGCATTTCGGGCAATAATTGGAACAGACAAGAAAGCAAACTATAGTAGTCGACTGCGTTATATCGACGGTCTAAAAAATTCTTTGGTACAGTCTTTTGCACAAACTCAGCAAGTAGCGGTCGTCAATACAATCACAAAAGTTGATCGAATACTCCAACAAGAGGGCTTGACCACTAACGCCCAACTAGATTCGTTGACGCTAGAAGCGGTCGATATTTTAGAAAAAAAATACAAAGAACTCTCTACTAGTAATGAATAATATTCACCGCACTAACACAACGCATCTCCTTCGCCAAAAAGCCGACGAAATGGGCTTTCAATTTGTCGGTATTTCTGCTGCTCGGGAGTTGACAGAAGAAGCTCGACAACTCGAAAAATGGCTCAATCAAAACCATCACGGTAAGATGGGCTATATGGCAAACCATTTTGATAAACGGATTGACCCTCGCAAATTGGTAGATGGGGCAAAATCGGTCGTTACGCTGCTTTATAATTATCATAATCCTGCGGAGCAGACCGACCCTGATGCACCCAAAATATCGCAGTATGCCTACGGCAAGGATTACCACAAAGTGGTCAAACACAAACTCAAAGATTTATTGGAATACCTCCAAGAGCAAATTGGAGAAATTAGCGGTCGCTGTTTTGTGGATTCCGCTCCTGTACTAGAACGGGATTGGGCAAAACACAGTGGCAGTGGTTGGATAGGAAAAAACACTTTATTGATTACCAAAGAACAAGGTTCTTATTTCTTTTTGGCAGAACTCATTATAGATATAGAACTGGATTATGATGGTGCTATCAAGGATTATTGTGGGCGTTGTACCCGTTGTATTGATGCTTGCCCTACCGATGCCATTTCGCCCGAAGGCTATTGGGTCGATGGCAGCAAGTGCATCTCTTACTTGACCATAGAACTCAAAGAAGCATTGCCAAAAGAAATGCAAGGAAAAATGGACAATTGGATGTTTGGTTGTGATGTTTGTCAGCAAGTTTGCCCGTGGAATCGTTTCGCTCAGAAGCATCAAGAGTCGGCGTTTGAGCCGCATGCCGATTTGCTCGATATGACCCAATCCGACTGGCAGGAAATTACAGAAGAGGTCTTCCGAAAAGTTTTTCAGAAATCAGCCGTTAAGCGAACTAAGTACAGCGGATTGAAACGAAATTTAGATTTCCTGAAGCCTTAAAGTAAGTAGTTTATTAAAAAAGCATTGATAAGACAATAAAAAGCTATTGCAGGAAGTCTAACTTTTAGTATCTAGCAGCACAGCGGTCTTATCAAGAGCTATGCGAACCTCTATTCTTTTCCAAAAAATGACCCTAGCTAAAAAGTGTTCCTTTCTAAGAAAATTCATCACTTGATATAATCAAATTTGTATATCATGGCTTTCTCTTTTCGTCCTTCAGAAGATATATATAGATTGGATTGACCATCAAATGCTAGCCCTTCGGGCTGCTCAAACTGCTTGGATGACAAAGGAATACAAGTCTTGATTTGATAGTTGCTATCTAGTACCAAAAGTAGATTACCAATGGCAGAAAGTATATAAATATCTTCGGTTATTGGGTGAATCTCAATGGCAGAAGGTCGAATGACCATTTCTTTTTTGGCTTTTTTGACTTCTTTCTTGATAGCGTCGTAACGCTCTGTTCCTTTTATAGTCTTGAGATATTCTTTGAGTTGCTTCCGACTAATCGAAAAGAGTGGCTTCGTATCAAAATAGTTACTATCTAGTTGATATTGATAAACCGCTCGTTCTTCGTGTTCCTTTTCGCCAATAGCAGCCGAGGCTTTGCAGGCAATCCAGAGGCTGTTGGTTTCGGCATGGTATGTCAACCCTTCTGTATCATTGAGTTCGCCCAAGTTGGTATCCAATACCTTGGTATCAATTTTATTTTTGTTTTTCCAATTGGTAATACGAAATAGCACCCCATCGGCACGAATAGCGTACATCACCTCTCCTACCAACGCCAAATCTTCGTAATCGCCATCAGCCGAAAAATCAATTTTTTCAGTAATTTCCCCTGTATTTGGCTTTATCAAAAACAAGGAACCTTTTTCGTCTTGTATTCCTACAATATATCGTTTTTTGTAACAAGCAATTCCTGATATTTCTCGTAGCTTGTTAGGCAATTCGAACTGCTCGGAAGGGCTACCTAAATGGTATGGGATCAAACTATCTTGCATGGTAATAGTAGTCGTAGTCGTCGTAGATGGACCACAGGCAGTGAATAATAACAAACTTATAGAGCATGCTACCACTAACAAAACATGGTGGATAGGCTTCATCATATTGCACTAATAATTTTCTTGAAAAAAAACATAGAAACAGCAGCTAATTTATTAGCCCTTGTTGTCAGGAATGTAACGTTGGTCTATACTAAACTGTTCAGGGTTTTTGCCTGTTTTATCTTGAAAAAATTCCATTATTTCTTTCATATCGGCTTCAATATCGCCCGTAGGGTAGACCACTTTATTGATACCACCTGTTTTGGTTGGATAATCCAAGTATCCCAAGCAAATAGGCACTTTTGCTTGCAATGCAATATAATAAAAGCCTGTTTTCCATTCGGTACGGAGAGAGCGAGTCCCCTCTGCCGCTATCATCAGACAAAGCTTATCATGTTCTTTGAATAAGTTTGCGATTGCCCCTACGGTACTTTGTTTTTCTTCTCCTGGTTGTGCGGGTTTGCGGTTGATAGGAATACAGCCCATGGATCCCAATACAATATTGAACGGGAAGCGCATCCACTCTTTTTTGATGGCATATTTTGCCTTCACGTTGAGGCTATTCATAATAGCGACAGTCGTCGGAAAATCCCAATTGGAAGTGTGTGGTGCGCAGATCATAACGCACTGTTCAAATACTTCTTTGGGAGCTCCCCCTACGAGTTTCCAACCTGTCAGGTTGAGATATGTTTTACCGAAAAAAGGCATAGTGTTGTGATTTGAATGAAAAACAAAATGGAAAGTGTCTAAGCTATAGCAATGTAAGATAGCCTAAATTAATAGAAGTTGTTCTATCAAAAACCCATATCTCTCGCTATATCAGGACATTTTTTTTCGATGGCTTGCAAAAACTCCATCTCAAACACCTGTTGTTGTTCTGGCGAATCGCTCAATCCCTCTAGCGGATCACTTTCGCCCAAACACGCATCGTGTTCTTGCTCTATTTTCTGATAAGCCGCTTGATCAATTATTTTATTTTTGTATTGTATATTGGCTCTAGCCAACTCCAAGGAACAACTGCAAAATTTATCGGCGTATTGCTCGGCAGAGCTACCACCACAGCTAAACAATAGTCCTACAAGTAAACTACTAGCTACTATACACAATATTGATTTATTCATAACTAACAAGTTAGATAATTTTAAGTGCTACTGGTCGATAAGAACCGTAAAAACTACAGCTTTGAAATACCTTATTATTTTTGTCCACTTACTTAACCTTTAGGGTACAGGGTCGTGTCCGTGTCCGCCCCAAGGATTGCAGCGCAATATTCGCTTTAGTGCCAAGTAACCGCCCTTGAAAGGTCCGTGTTTTTTGATAGCCTCTAGCCCATATTGCGAACAAGTGGGCGTATAACGACACGCAGCTGGCAACAGCGGCGAGATACACAGTTGATAACAACGAATCACGCCCACGAACAACCAGCCTAACAGGGTGATCGGAAACCGTATTATTTGTCGGAAGACAGACATAATAAAAGTTGAGTTTGTAGCTTTTCGCTCAATTTTAAATATTTTTTCTGAATGGTCTCGTAGTCTGCCTCCTCTTTGCCGACATAGAGCAGCATCAAGTGCAATTGTTGGTCGGTCTGCTGAAGCAACCACTCTTCTAGCCCATGCTTATGGAGTCGATACACTTCCAGCATCAGTCGTTTGTGGCGATTGCGTTTCACGGCTTGCTTGAACGTACGTTTCGACACCGAAAAACCTATCTTGATAGGTGGTTCGGCAGCAGGGCGGTCAACCAATGCAAAAAAGACCCGCAACGGGTACGCTCCTACCGTCTGTCGATGACTAAAGAGGTGAGCGATTTGCTTGCGACTTTTGAGCCGTTCCGCTTTGCGGAATGCAAAAGTAGGTGATGTAGTAGTAGTCAGCGTAATAACGTTTAGTATGATGAGTGAATGGCAATGCCAAAACTACAAAAATTCGTCTAACTACACAGGGAGTTAGACGAAAATTTGGGAGTAGTATCTTTGCTTTAGACAAAACTACTCAGAATGTATTATACGCAACGTATATGCTTATTTCAAGCCACGTTTCTCGTCAGACACAGTCAATTTCTTGCGTCCTTTCTTACGACGACGAGCCAATAATTTGCGACCGTTTTTGGTGCTCATGCGATCACGGAATCCGTGTTTGTTTTTACGTTTGCGATTCGAAGGTTGAAATGTACGTTTCATTATTGTATGATTTTATATCTTTCTTGTGTAGAAGTTACGTTTACTAATTCTGCTTAGAAATTTAGTCATTGTATGTCGTTTGATATACAAGCTTCCTTCCTCAAGCGGTCACAAAAGTAAGTATTCTTATTGAACTAATCAAATTATTAGTAAAAATAAAAGTAAAAACTACCAGAGAAGTGTTTGACTACTGGACATTTCTACGATTAGACATTATTATCGTCTAAATACTTCAATCTCTTTTTTCTTAATCACCAGATCGGTAAACTTCCCATTATACTTGGTTGCTTTGACCGAATGATTGTCTATCCAGTGATAATTTCCGCCTCTAGGTTTGCCCATCAATAGACTATGATAAGGGAAATTGTGCTGCTGCAACCACGCTTCTGTTACTGCTCGATGCTCCTCGGTACGAGAAGTAAAAAAGCAGATTTGATGTCCTTCTTTATACCATTGCTGTATCGTTTGCAGGGCATCGGCAAACGGCTCACAAGTTGCCATACGTTCGGGCTGTTCGTTCGGGACATCTTCGGTAATCGTACCGTCTATGTCTATCAAAAAATTCTTAACACCTTCTGGCAGTACAGGACTAATTGTATTGCCTTGTTCGTCGGTTATAGATTCTAATTTACTCATTTTATTTTGATTTTTGGAGTGGCAAAGTTAGAAAAAATAAACCACTTCCAACCTTTTCATTAATTCAAAATACTATCTTGAATAACATCAATAGCATCTGGAATACGAACGGGAGCAGGAGGCGTAGGCTCCTTATCGAGCGTAGGCGGTATCAAGTCGTTCTGCACCTGAAACTTCCAACCTGCTTGCTCTACGAGCAATTTGATAATTTCTAAGGTCTCGATGCCGTCCTTTCTAGCTTGCTCCATCAGTGGACCTTGCTCTACCGTTTGGCGAAGTTTCTTTTTGGCTACGGAGCCAATACTGGATAGTTCTTGCTCCGTAAAGCTATTGAACATACCTTCTTGTATGTCATAATATTGCAGATTGTGGTCGATAGACAGCACTTCTGGTTCAGGTAGATTGCGTACGTACAGAATCTTGCGTGTTGGGTCAATATCAAAGGTTGCTTTTTTGAGGTCGTAGCCAACCGATACTTTTGCATCTACTTTGACAATCGCCTTTTTGCGGAGCATGGATACATCTGCCCAATACGAGTCATTGTATTCGTGGATATTAGAAAACTCCCCTTCTACTGTTATCAACTTGGCTACCTTATTGATACGTTCCAATAAGATACTTTGGTTGACATCAGGCATCGGATCCTTGGGGGTGCCGCCCTGAAAATACGTAGTATATCCCCAAACGCCCAGCAGAGCGCCCGCTATCAAAAAACCTAAAGAGTCAAATAATTTCATAATTGTATAATTGTATTAGTCTGCTCAAAGGTAAGCACTTTATTTATTTTTTCGTTGAACACATTATTGGTGTATTTTCCGTTATTTTACGACAACTGCTATCGTTTGTTCTCTTGTCACATCGCCCCTCATATAAGTCTTTATTTTTAGCTCGCAAGTGCCTATTTTTTTTGCTTCAAATATATAAACCTTAGCCGCATCATCTCCTCCGGGGACAGGGTTTGTTTCCTGTTTGGGGTTCTTGTAAGTGATTTCAGCGGTTACAAACGCTAGCACCTCTGGTGGCTCAATACTAAAATCGCTGGTTATCCCCACCGAAGTATGTTGACGACATAAGTACGTGCATCGTTGACCTAATGTCAATTCTATTTTTTTGTCAAAATGTGATATTTTGGTACTATTCATAGTATCGTTATTTTTTATTCGTTCGGTTAAAGTTAGGTTTAAGCTTATTGTGTTTGGATAGCTCCCTTCTATGCTAGAAATAAGAAAAAGGTTTGTTTTTTATTATTAATTTATGTAGCTTGCATGGTGCTAAAAGTAGCAAAAAATAAACCAATCAACAAGAACTAGCAAACTAGTACTTCTTTTTTATTACATCGAAAATACTCCTATCTCTTTAGGTAGCCGTATCTGTTGCCGAATGGCACCAATCAACTACTACCATTCGGCACGCACAATCTAATAAATCAACAAACATGAAAAGTAAAATCATTAAAATCAAACCAGAAGAACTTTCTGGAATGAAGTTCAAAGAAGTCAAAGCTTTGCTCAAAAAAGATTTAGCTACCTTGGCAGAACAGCCAGCAGGAACTTCGTTTTTCATCGCAACAGATTTTAAATTTGTTGATGGTGACGACCAACCTATTTTGGTAGTCGGCACCCCCAAGGGCAGTTGGAGAAAGTATCTTAAAGATGCCGTCAAGCCACCAAACAAAAACACTGCTATTGGTACTTGCGAGTTGTCGGAAGATAAAACTAAATTGACACTAAGCATAGAAAAAGGCAAAGCAAAGCCCAATGCAATAAGAAATATACTCAAAAAGAGTAAACTCATTCCAGCTACTATCAAGGTGGTTGAGTTTCAAGAATTGGCTACTGACAACTCTAACCAACCAGAAGGAACAGCCATAAACCTTCCGACCAACAATACAGACGATTTGCTGTATCCTCAGATAGTTTCTAAAACCAAAGAATACAAACAGCTCGACAAAAAAGCAGATGTATCTTTGCGATTGGATAAAGCAGGGCATATTTCGGATATGATTAGAAATTGGGAAGCAGAAAACCAACCTAATCTAAAAAACGCCGCTGTTCTCGACAAACACACTAAGCTCCAGTCCTTGAAAGGACAACTGACCACTCAGACGACTAATGTACAGATCGCTAGTCGCACTAATATAGAAGACATTTCTCCTATATTGATGTTGTGGGACGAATACAAAAAAATTCCGACTAAAGCTACTGGTTTAGAGGCATTGCCACTTATAGAAAGACGCATGGAAGCCATGCAGCCTGTCAGTAATGCAATTAGTAGATGGTTCAAACGTAACTTCGGCAAAAAGTCGAAAGAGGAACAAAAGAACGAGCAGCAACTACAAAAAATACAGAAGCAGATAGATATACAACAACCTGCATTGCAGCAGCACTTGGTAGAAGCAAGAAAAAAATATGCGAAAAACTTATTGAAGTATCTCGCAAAAATGAACGACACGCAGAAAAAACAAGCGGCGACCAATCAACAGTTTTTATCAGACATACATCGCTTTGTGTCGGTTACGCACATCAATGCCATTCGTCAACATTTGGGGCTAGGACCTGTACACACCGTAGATCCTTTGGCTGCTGCTCCTGAAACAAAAGCTGCTTGGGAAGATCCAGAAATCCAAGCTATGTTTGCCACTTTGGGTGTCTCTGCAAGTGTCGATACTACTGATAGCAAGGATACAAACAAGACAAACGATGTCGTAGCGGAACAAAAGCCCGATTTTAGTAATTTTGATAAAAATGTAACCGTACATTATCGTCAAAACCCTACTGTAGATACGACTGTAACCCTTCCTGCTAATGCCGCTTTCTATTTGGCAGATGGCTCACGACAAATATTAGGTGACCCCTACACGTTCCAAGTAATCAGCGAAGATGCTAGTGGTCGCCTAAAAGTAGATGGCGGTGGCGAAACCTATTATGTAGATAAAGGCGTAGGCTCTATGTCTGGTTATGTCAAAACAACGCAACCGTTATTTCCGAAAGACCCACACCCTAACGATGTTAAACAAGGGGATATTGGAGATTGTTACTTGATGGCTATTATGTCTAGTTTAGCCAAGTCTGATCCGCAATATATCAAGGATATGATGCAAGATAAAGGCTCGAAAGTAGTGGTTCGTTTATTTCATGTAACGGCTAATGCTGCTGGCAAAAAATCTTTTGAAGCACGTTATTTTGAAGTAGAAAAATCGGTAGCCAAGACAGGAGGAAATGATATGTTTGCTAAGGGTAGCCTTTGGACACAGATACTAGAAAAAGCCTACGTAGCAGGTGGTTTCACGGGTATGTTCAGTGATTATGTTGGCAATTTGAATACGCAAGAAACTAGCTACGATGCCATAAAAGAAGGCGGATGGGGTTTCGCTATGGAGGTACTAACGGGCAAGCCACACGCTGACCTATTTTTCCAAGTAGAAAGCCCTGCCGAATATATTGTCACGAACCTAACAGGCATACAAAGAGGAACTGTAGGTGGTTCAGGCAATCTTCAGGGCGTGTTGCCGCCATGGAGTACCGATGAACGCAATGGCTACACTGCTGCTCGCAACACAAGTGATTATAGACGACTAAATGCTTATAATATACTGGGTCAAGACTTGACTAAAGTGAGACAATGGTTCCAGTTCGCTAGCAAAGGTAGTATCAATAAGCTATTCGCTAGAGAACACAATGCGACCTATAGTGGCGAGTTAACTATTGATGATTTTTCTGATTTGTTCAACGGAAAAATGAAAGGCACCGATGGCAATGAAGTACCTGGATTGCCTAAACTAGAAACTGCCGTAGCACAAGCGGTCATCAATTGGATTACCAATCAAAAATTATACCCCGGCAAGCGTGGCTCTGGAATTTACTCTCAACTACAATTGAATCTTTTTGAGCAAATAAAAACTGCCGTAGATAAAAACGAACTCGTAACCATTGGCTCTAAAGATAAAATGGGCGAAAGCGATGGAAGCGGACACAGTGCGGGCGAATCACTCGCTGGCGGTCTAGTAGGACCGCACATGTACAGTGTATTCAGATACAATGAAGCCGCTGTTCCAACCAAACAGTTATTGGTTCGTAACCCTTGGGGTAATCATGAGCAGAAGAATGTCCGAAATGCTCAGAACGAACTGGTAGGAGTAGTCAATAAAGGAACAAATCCCGCAGATAATGATGGAGAGTTTTGGCTATTGTTGGAAGACATCACCAAATCTTTTAATGGTATTAGCATAGGCTAAAAATCTATAGGTAGATGTTTTTTAATAGAGGTTATTGCGAAATTGATTCGTGATAACCTCTATTTTTTTTTAGGAAAAAAGCTATGTTTGCAATGAATTTGTTACTTTTTGTATTTATGTTCGTCTAATAGATTGATTCATTTCAACGTGCCGTTTTTGTTCACGCATTATCATCAAGTAATTAGTTTTATTTTGTAATAACAAAAAAGATAGATATGCTTAAAATTTGGCTTTTTAGACTCAAAGTAGTGGTGACAAGCGTACTACTAATCATTTTCTTGATTGCTATTTTTGACAATAGCCGCCCTACGGTCGTGCGCTTCTGGAATACGACCTTTGAGCTACCGTTGAGTGTTTGGTTATTTATTGCCTACCTGTTGGGTGTATTGACGGTACTTTCGGTGGTACTGATGGGCTGGTTTTCTACTAGCTATACCAATGCGAAGGCAGAACGAGAAGCTAAAAGAAAACAAGCAGTAGTGGTGGAAGAGGAGGATAAAACCTCCTAGTTTAGTCATTACTCTGTTGAGTTGAAACTCCTTTTTATAATTTAATTTTCATTCAAATTTAATACTATTATGAAACATACATTAACGACCTTATTAACGGTTTTTTTGCTAGTTTTTTCTACTAGTCTTTTTGCTCAAATCGAATTAAAAGTACAAGAAGGAACCCGTAGTACGAGCGAAGGTGCTGCCAATGCACTGATACTACAATTGCCAAACACCTCTTATAAGCAAGTCAATAAGCTGTGGGGCAAATACATAAAAGACTACAAAGGCAAAACAAAATACAACCGCAAAACCAACGAATACTTCACGGACGATGCGGAAGTAAAGGACATGAGTAACAATACAGTAGATATTACTGCCAAAATTAACGACAAAGGCGAACAAGGCACTGAATTGGTCGTTTGGTTCAACTTGGGTGTGACCTATCTTTCGGCTGCAGAATATCCTGAACGCTACCTTATTGGCGAAAAAATCGTTCGTAATTTTGGACTATTGGTGTCGGCAGATTTGATTGAGGAACAACTCAAAATCGAAGAAAAAAAGCTGATTGATTACAATGAAGAATTGAAAAAATTGGCACAAAAGAAAACTGCTGAAGACAATAACATCAAGAAGCAAAAAGAAAATATTGCGAAGGCAGAAGAAAGTATCAAAAATTCGGAAAGTGCGATTGAGGAAAACGCAAAAGAACAGGACGAACAAAAAGCAACGATCAAAGGACAAGAAGTGCTCATTGAAGACATTAAGCGCAAGCTAAAGACGATTAATAAGTAAACTAAAATCGCTTCTTTTAGTTTCTAAACCTACTAGCAGACCTACTCGTTTGTTAGTAGGTTTTATTTTGCTATCTTCATTGCCACTACAAAACAATTGTAACGCCTATTAGGTTAGGTTTGGACAGGCACTTACGTTCCTGATTTTTTGCGCTCCTACCTTTTGATTTAGATATTTTAATTGTTGCTTATGGACACACCTACTGATACTGAGATTTCGACTGCGGTCATTCAAGAGCCTATTTCCTTTGATGCTCCTAACCAACTTTATGAGTGGGGCAGCTTCGATTGGGAATACGAACACCGTATCCAACAGATGTTGACGGCTATGCACCACATCATAAAAGATACCTTGACTACTGGTGACCTGCTCGCCGAACAGTTGCTGTTGCCTGATCTGCCTGTACATCAACAGCTACAGTCGCAATACTTCCACTTTGTGTGGGTCAATCGTATCAAACAATTGACACTACTACTACGTGATGTAGTACTGGAGCAACAAAAAGGAAAAGTAGGATTGTTAGAGCAGGTCTATGACCGTGCGGTTATAGAAGCGAACTGGTCGCAGTCCTTGGCTGCACTACAGCAAGCTCGTCAAGAGATACAACAATCGGTAGAAAAAGAAACCACTCCTGACACCCTCAGCAAGAAAGCTAAATCTTGGGCTCACCAAACCAATCCTTGGGCTGTTTATCGGGCTCAATTGGTATTGCTAGAGGAGCAAGCCAATGTATTGGCGACCAACTACAACGCTTTTGCGGAGCTCAAAGGACTTTTTGTCGCTATGGAGAATACCGTGACAAGCAATATTGAGTCGTGCAACAATGAACTGGAACACGTCATGGGCAAAATTGATGGCTTGGTGGTTATTCAACAAGAGTTGGAAAAAGATGCCCACTTTTCGACCGATTTATTGCAACATATTGATAGCATTCTGGCTACTTACCATAACTACGAATATAACTTACCGTTCAAAGAAAAAATGAGCGGATTGCTCGATAAATACGAACAACCTTATCGACTCTGTTTCAAAACTAGAGGCGGACTACTCGAACAACGTATAGTATCGCCAAAAAAAGAGATTGCCCAATGGCTTGATGCCGAAATATTGCCGTTGCTGTACGAGATTTGGGAAATCACAGAGAACATTCATACGGGTGTGAAGATGATTATCATGAGCATCAAGAATAGAATTACGCTCCAAAAACAAGAAGGGGTAGATACCCTTCTCAAGGAAATAAACGATATTACCCGACCTCTGATAGGGTTCAAAAGCAATATAGAAGCTGCTCAAAAAGATGTACAAGATATTACCGCATTGGTCAATTATAGACTAGATCAGGAGTTTAAACTCTATCCTATCTTTGACGAAAAACGCTACTTTTTGCCTGTTTCGTTACAGTCCACCATCAATCAACGCCTTTGGAAAAAACAATCCAATTGGTTGGCAGTAAGCCGTACTTGGTATGACCAAGGGTGGAATAGAATCAAAAAACAATATCAAAAGTGGTCGTATGCCCATCATTTGGGTATTTCGGAAAAAATAGCCCTGTGCATACAAAGTCGTCGCCCCGATGTAGAAAACGTCCATTATATCAATATTTTTCAGACCAAAGGCTATGTTGGTGACTCGTTCTTCAGAGGTAGAGGCGAACAAGTGGCTCGTGTAGCAACGCTAGTAGATCGTTGGAAAGAAGGTATTCGAGGTTCTCTATTGTTGACTGGCGACCGCTTTTCGGGCAAGACTGTTTTTACGGAAGCGATTGCCCAAAAGTTTTTTGGTAGCAATGTCGTTCGGCTCGTGCCGAATATAGATGTAGAAGTCAACGGTAGAAAACATACTTTATCGACCGACTTGGTGGAAGCACTCGAAATCGTGGCTCGCCACGGACTCAACAAACGTTCCTTGGTCATTATTGACAATCTTGAACTTTGGTGGTCGCCCAAACATCCACTCTACAAAAATGTAGCAGGACTGATTGAACATATTGATCGTTTTTCTAACCGCTTGTTTTTTGTGGTAACAACCAATGTCAATAATAGAAACCAACTGTTTGAGTTCTCGAATCTGGAGCGTACGTTTCAGGCAGAAATTAACCTAAACGTTATTACCAAAAAAGCACTACATCAAGCTATTTGGATACGTCATGCCGCTACACACAAGCAATTGATTAACAAAAAAGGCGAAGATTTGCCACCCAATGTATTTGCCAAAATCGTCAATTATATTTATAAACTATCTAGGGGAAATATTGGCGAAGCACTCAATATATGGGCAAACAGTATGCTCTACATAGATGAACATAAGGTGCGCAGCGAGGTCTATGATTATTTGCCGCTGCCCAATTTTCTGAACGACGATTCTATTTTGGTACTCGAAACCGTACTAAAACACAAAAGAACCAACGAGTATCATTTGCGACAACTGTTTGGTCCTGCCTTTAAGACCCGTTATGCGACAGTTGTACGTCGTCTGGTCAATACAGGCATTCTGACACGCCAGCTAGATAATTATATCGAAATTACGCCTTCGGTCATCAGTGATTTGGCACAATTGCTAAACAAATAAAAAAACAGCTATTCGACAGTTGTCGGGTATTTAAACTCCTATTTTTATGGAACAATTCTTACTAGGTCATGCTTCTTGGTACGCTCTATTTTTAGTAGTGGGCTTGTTGTTGGCTTTTTATTTTGTATTGATTCTGGTACAACGCCAACTGGATCAGCTCTCGATGGGAGCTTCCACCAAGAACACCTTGACCACTATCTTTCGCCGCATTTTACTTTTCTACACGCCTTTTGCGGTACTGCTTGCTATCGGTATTTTTGGAGCGATTAGTCCGCTCTGGAACGGTATTTTATTGCTGTTAGTCATCGCTATTTCTTTTCCGCTGCTGCGCAATTACTGGATAGGAATATTGCTACAATACGACAGCAACTTTCATATTGGCAAAGGAATTTGGGTCGGTAGTACCAAGGGCGATATTAATAAAATGAACGCACTCGGCATCTATATTATGACTGCCAATGGCATACAATATTTCAGCTACTCGCACATACAGCAAGACGGATTTAGTTTGGTTGCCGACAATGACACCAAAGAATATTGCTATCTCAATATCCACTCGACCGACAAGACTGATATTCACAATAGAGAAACGACACAAAACTTGTTTCACAAACTACTACAAACCCCTTACTTAGATACTCGTTTTAGTCCTGTATTTGTGGAGCAAAAAGAAAACCAGCACTTGCAAGTAAAAGTACTGCTACGTCCTGGAGGACACAAGAAAGAAATTGTTGCCTTAATAGAAACTTGGAATTACCATTGTACGCTTTCGTACTAATTTCATCGTTATTCACGCTAAGGTTGTTTGCTGCTGTATCGAAATTCAGTCCACAAAACAACTTTGCTTTTCAGAAAAAAACAATAAAATATAAATAGCATGTTTTATTTAAGTTCCATGATAGATTTATCGGAAGAATATACGCAGATTATTCTAGCGTCTTTAGTTATTATTATTTCCTTCTTTTTTGGCGAAGTTTCCAAAAAAACTAACATTCCTTCTGTACTCCTACTCATTATATTGGGTATATTAGGCAAAATAGCCATGGAACAAGCTGGAATTGACATAGACCCCATGCCTGTACTCAAAGCATTGGGAGCGATTGGATTGATTATGATTGTGCTAGAGGCTGCTTTGGAGCTGGAGCTCAAATACGAAAAACTCTGGCCTATCCTCAAAGCCTTTGGGATAGCTCTGGTTGGATTAGTGGCTTCTACTTGGATAGCCGCCTATATTCTACACGAAAATATTGATGGCATGAGTATGGAAATGGCTTGGATATATGCTACGCCACTTTCGGTTCTATCCAGTGCTATTATTATTCCGAGTGTCGAATCATTATCTCCTATCAAGAAAGAATTTCACGTTTATGAGAGTACTTTTTCGGATATTATTGGCATTATGTTATTTTACTTTCTGCTCGACAAAGTACAAGCAGCTCCTGATGATAATGTAGTACTAGGTTTTTTCGGAAACTTAGGTCTGACGATTGTCATTTCGGTTGTAGCCAGTTATGTTCTGATTCTTATTTTTCAGAAAATAAGTAGCCATGCCAAGCTATTTTTACTAATTTCTGTCTTATTACTACTCTATTCTTTAGGCAAAAAAATACACCTTTCACCGCTAATTATTATCCTAACGTTCGGATTAACGATAGGTAATGTGGGCGTATTTTTTAGAGGCAAACTCAATGCTTGGCTTGACAAGACAAAAGCCAAAGAACTCTATGAGGATTTGCATATTGTGACGGTCGAAACAGCGTTTGTAGTACGTACATTCTTTTTCGTTATTTTCGGGCTTTCCATTTCATTAGCTTCCCTATTGAGCCTCAAAGTAGCGATTATTAGTGGTCTGATTTTATTGTCTATTTATATCCTCCGTTTCATTACTTTACGTCTTCTTTTGGGCAAAGATATTGTACCACAGTTGTTCATTGCTCCTAGAGGATTGATTACGGTATTGTTATTTTATGCTATTCCAGAAGAATTGAAAATAGCAGGTTTTGATGCAGGTATTTTGCTCTTCATCATCATTGCTACTAGTGTTGTCATGACCTTTGCACTGATCTACGACAAGCGTCGCAAAGGCAAAGCAATAGACCAAGCCAAAGGAGTAGAAATAGGGTACAGCACTTGGAAAGCACCTGTTATTGAAGAAGAAAAATAATAAAGGTGTACTAGATTTTTGACTTTCGACTTTTAACCTAACAATCTAATATTTCATGAAAATAGGACTCTTTTTTGGTTCGTTTAATCCTGTACATTCAGGGCATTTGATGATAGCCAACTACTTGGTAGAACACAGCCAGCTGGAAGAACTATGGATGGTGGTCACCCCACATAATCCACACAAAAACAGGGCAACATTAGCAGACGATTTTGATCGATTGAGTTTGGTAGAAATTGCGACGCGGCAGCAGCCCAATATCAAGGCTTGTGATATTGAGTTTTTGTTACCCAAACCTTCTTATACTATTGATACACTGGTTTATTTGCAAGAAAAATATCCCGAACACGAATTTGTACTAATCATAGGAGGTGATAATTTGGCGAGTTTTCCCAAGTGGAAAAACTATGAAATTATCTTGCGAGATTTTGAATTGCTAGTGTATAAACGCCCTGATTATGAATTGGGCGAGCTACAGCATCACCCCAAAGTTACATTGGTTGATGCTCCTATGATGCAAATTTCCTCTTCTTTTATTCGTAAACTGATTAGAGAAAAAAAATCAATTGCCTATTGGGTGCCTGCTACCGTGCAGGAAGAAATAGAAAGAAGTGGACTCTATGCAAGCATTTAAAAAAATTGGTTATTTAGGTTTGTTGCTCAGTAGTTGTTGGTATTGCATTAGCTGCCAATCGCCACCACCTGCATCGGAGTCAACAAGCAGCCCTATATTATCCAATTTTGGCAAAAAATTGCTACAAGAACAAGCCCAAACCGAAAACGATATTGCACACCAAGTTTGGTTAGAATCGGTGCCTAAGCTGCCCGAGTTGTTTGAGGCTACTTGCTTCCAGATGCAAACATCAGCTCTGCAAGCAGGTGCCTATCAGTCGATACAGCCGATTGCGAACAAAACAAGAACGCCCTACGATACCACCATTACTTATCTTGACTTATCCCGCCAAAATTTATACTATATTCCTGACCGTATTGGCAACTATACCCGACTCAAATACCTATCCTTTCGCTACAATCAGATACAAGCCATCAATCCACGTATGGCACGTTGTACGGCATTGCGTCGATTGGACTTATCGTCCAACCAGCTACAAGATGTTCCTTTTGGAGTGGTTTATTTGAGTCAAATTCATCAACTAAATCTCACCGATAATAAACTAACAGGGCTGCCTAATTTTTTTGGTGGCTTATCCAATCTACGAGTATTGGATATCAGCAACCTGCACACACAAATGGCAAGCGGCTACAATAATATTCAGCAATTGCCGCCCGTATTATTGCGTATGCCACAATTGCAAAAGTTGTTTTTGGATAGATTGCCACTGACTAGCTTGCCTAGTCGATTGTATCAAATGAAACGCCTACAAGTAGTTAGTCTTAATGGAGCTAGACTGCTGAATTTGTCACAAGCTTTTGACGCATTGAGTCAAGTAGAAAATTTAATTGCCCTTGACTTGTCGTTTTTGGGCAGACGTAAGCTACCTACTAGTATTGCCAAACTGCAACAACTCAAAATATTGATTTGGCATGAAAACAATGGTATAAATACTGCTTTTGTAGCGGAGCTACAAAGGCTCCTCCCAAACTGTAAGATTTATTACGGCACCGAAAATACGCCCTTCTTACGTGGCAATTCTATTGAAACACTGTTGGAAGCTGGATTGAAACAGGACTAAAAACATGTATTACCTACTCCTTTTTTTTGCCGTTATAGGTATGGCTACAGTAGCTGTGTTTTTGTGTTTTTGTTACAAACAATATTTTAGCTTACCTGTTTTTATCGTCAAGCCTAAAATACAACAGCATTTAGATAAATATTATACAGGTGGTTTGCAAATAAGCACAATCAAAAAATATTATTGTCCTGATTTATTTCATCAATTCGAGGGGTATCAAACTGATATACAAGACAATAAAGGAACTAAAGTAGCCAGTTTTAGTACAGGACAAAATTTTTTTTATCTATATCATAGGAAATATTGAAGCAGCGTAAAATAACAGCAATCCTACTTTAGGATGTATTCTAGGCTAATAATAGTTGTTCCAATTATATCTTCTCTTCTTTCCATTACCGAAAGAAGCAAAGTCTAGGGCGAATATTACGAAACAAGATACAATCACCTTTCAATACTGACTTCAAGGATGAACGAAGTGAACGGCAATACTTGGTATGGCATACCAAGTATTGCCGCTAGCCACGGTGGAACCCCTTGAAGTTTAAACGTATTTTCAAGGGATCGTATTCGCTTGTTCTCCATAATGCCCCCTTAATGGCACAGCTTTTACTTGGTTTTACACTTTTAAATAATGTTTTTTAGTTTTGTCCTGTACTAAAGTAGCCAGTATAAACGCTAGCAAAAAATATGATATAGCTATTTACAAAAAAAAACATACTTCCACCTAAACCTATCGCTGTTGTGCCTCATATACTTTCTGTATAGAATCTTGTTCCGCCAAGAACTCCTCAACGACTTTGGCGGTACGCTTGCCCAAGTTTTTGAGTCCTGCTCTTGCAGAAATAGAGACTTCGTGGTCAGGGAATTTTGCTATGGTTTCTTTATAAATAATGCCTCCTTCTGCTACCAAATCTTGCTGGAGCAATTCCTTGCGAGAAAGCTGGTTATTGATACCTGACATAGGCACGTTGTCCTTACGCAAATGAATCGTCAGATTAGTATCGTATTCGGCAGCTAGCAGTAGCAATGCCTCTGGGTACAAGTCATAATCAGGATAATCGCTTCTTATTTTTTCGAGTAACTGTACGGCTATCAAATGATAGTCTAGGCGTACTGCCAAACGAGCCGCCTGCATCGCATAAGAGGGTGCAAAAGGTCCATCTGGCTTGGTTTTGACATACTTGATGTACGTAAACATCAGCTCACTATACATGGCTTCAGAAGGGTCTGTACCACGCGGCAAATTTTCCATTTCTTGCTGTATCTTTTCGATACGATCTACTATTTTTTCTTCTGGTCGCTTAAAAAAATACTTTGCTGTATTGATACCGTTTCCGTTAGGATATTTCTCTTGATAAATTTTGTAGAGTTCACCTGCTCGTTCTGGTTGGCGGTCGCCCATTGCACAAATTTTGGCAAGCGTCAAGTAAGTATTTTCAATGAGTGATTCAGGTTGTGCATCGGGATACTCTCGCAAGACTTTTTCCAGATTGATAATTGCCTCTTCCGAATTGCCACTACGATAATACAGCAGGGCACTTCTGTAGAGATAGAGCGGCGCCCTTTCGTCTTTAGGATAATCAACGATGTACTCCATATACCCTGCTAACAAGGCTCGCACAAACTGATCGCTGGTATTTCTTTCGACTACTTTTTCGTGTCCTTCTATCAGCTGTTGTTGGTCATATTTTTTGTTGCTACACGCAACCACAATCAAGCTGCATAGCAGCAATAAAATAGCGTAATTTTTCATTTATTGAATACTTAATAATTCTACATAAAAAAATAAAGTACTGTTGGGAGCGATCAGTGGCGGACTACCCAAGTTGCCGTAGCCTAGTCTAGGAGGCACCACCAAAAAAGCAGCTCCATCAGTTGCCAATAGCTGCACTCCTTCGTTGAGTCCTTCGAGTATGCTCGTACTCCCTACCTCAAACATGAGTGGCTGCATACTGCCAAAGGAGTCATCAATTTTTTCGCCTGCTTCGTTGTAGCATATATAATGTATGGCTACCGTGTCGCCCAGACTAGCCGCTTTATCCTTGCCCTTACTATACACCAAGTACTCCAATTGGCTCTCTGCCTTTTGGAGATTCTTAATTGTTTTTTGTTGATAATCCGTTATGGTTTGCACCAATTCCTCATTGACCAACTTCATTTGGCTTTCTTGATATGCTATTTCTGCATCTAGTTCTGTTTGGCTTTTGATTGCATATACTTTGTAATAAAAATCAACCCAATCGTCTTCCCCAAACTGATTGGCATAATTACCCAAAAGCTCAGGAATAGTACTTGCCTTGACCTTGACGTGCAAGCTATCGCCTACGCCCATCAATTGTAGCGACTTGGTAAATACGTTATCAAATTCGGATGTTGGTATCTGTACATAGATGGGTTCGCCCTGCCCAAAGGAAGAACTCAAAATAGTAGTTCCTTTTTGTAGTGCGTATGCAATCTGTACTTGCTCGCCTATTTGTGGTTTGGCGGCATGGGGATCTTCCCCGAACCATTGATACCAAAATAGCTTTTTTTCGTAGGGTTTGAATCCTTCTAATTGCTGTTTCCACAGAGGGCGTTGACAAGCACTAATTAGCACCAACAGGACAACGATAAGATATATCTGACTGCGATAATTCATAGGTTAGCCCATCTTGCCTCCGTACGCAAGCCAATGACCGAATGGCCAAGGAATAGCCGCCAAAATCAATACCAAAGCGACCAAATAACTAAAAAATACGAGCTTGTAACGAGCCGTGTCGTCGGTTTTCTTTTTGGATACAATATACCCGACCGAGGCAATGATAATGGCGAGCAACATCATCGAAAAATGTTCGACGGTATAAAAACGAGTTACTTTATCGCTCATCGCCGAAAAATTGACTTTTTTGCCCCAGTTCATGCCATACAAAATCAACCCTAGCAACAACTGAATGTGCAAACTGATAAACGTAAATTTATGTATTTTGAGGTCGCTGCCACTGTATGCTTTTTTGCTTCTCCAACCCTTAAAAGCCGTCACGATTGCGGCTATCAAAAGCAACAATACAATCCATCTAAATCCAGAATGTAGGTGTATTAATCCGTTTAGCATTTTTTCTTGTTTTTATTTTTAATGATAAAGTTGTTTAGGCTGCAAAGGTAGCCTTTTTTGCTAGTATTGAACAACTTATCACATAAAAAACACACGACTAACGCAGTAGCTAATCGTGTGTTTTTGGTCTTATTTTTTATAAGCTAGTTCCTGATTTTTCGACAAACAGAGCCGAAATAGAACGGTGTTCGTGTACATTTCGGATAGCTCTAGAGAACAGTTTGGCGACCGAAATTACTTTTATTTTATCCGATTCTTGACGAAGTGGTATGGTATCGGTTACGATTAACTCGGTCAACAATGAATTTTCGATGCGTTCGTAAGCAGGACCTGACAGCACAGGATGAGTACAAAAAGCGCGAACACTTTTTGCTCCATTTTCTATCAAAATAGCCGCTGCTCGGCAGAGTGTCCCTGCGGTATCGACTATGTCATCGACTAGTACCACATCTTTGCCTGCTACATCTCCGATCACGGTCATTTCTGCTATTTCGTTGGCTTTTTCTCTATGCTTGTCGCAAATAACCAAGCCTGTACGGAAGTGTTGTGCGTAGGCTCTCGCTCGCTTGGTACTCCCTACATCAGGTGCCGCAAAAATAAAATTGCTGGTATCTTGTCCGTCCAAGGCACTAAAAAACACGGTTTCACTCTTTAGGTGATCCACTGGAATATCAAAAAAACCTTGTATTTGGTCGGCGTGCAAGTCCATTGTCATGACTCGATTGGCACCTGCTGCCATTAGCAAATTGGCAAATAGCTTGGCACCAATCGCCACCCGTGGTTTGTCCTTTCGATCTTGGCGGGCATAGCCAAAGTAAGGAATCACAGCAGTGATATAACCTGCGGAAGCACGCTTGGCGGCATCTATCATTAGTAGTAGTTCCATGATATTGTCGGAAGGCGAAAAGGTAGATTGTATAAAAAAAACATACTTCCCCCTA
The DNA here is from genome assembly GCA_937139495.1 of uncultured Saprospiraceae bacterium. Classification (GTDB taxonomy): domain Bacteria; phylum Bacteroidota; class Bacteroidia; order Chitinophagales; family Saprospiraceae; genus Aureispira. The sequence continues at coordinate 64,161 of CAKZQC010000021.1, forward strand.
ACCGATTCTTTGATATTCGCTTGCATCTCTCCATCGCTGAAGGTCTGCACCACCATATCACCGAGGGCTTGCCCGTAATAATCGGCTATCTTTTCAGCAACGTAACGGGTTTGATTGCCCGAAAAAATGATTGTTTCTGTCATAATCGTCTTATTACTATCCAATTTTTTAGAAAAAAATTACTTTGCTCTTGAAGCAGTATAACCATAATAAACGATTTTTGATGCCTTGCCGTTGGATTTTATCCTACAAGTTGTCAAACTTCCTTATTTCCACTGAAGTTCTAACCACTGATTGTATTCTGCTACCATCAATAATAAGTCTTTCTTTTTGTATTCTTTGCTGTCTATTTTGGCTTGCAATTCTTCTGCTTCACTGAAATATTCGCTTGCAAATTTGCGAAAACGCCCAAAAAGAACATCCGTCATGACACCATCTTTCTCCAAGAAAGTTTGGCTGTAGGCTTGATCCCCACTGGTATTCCAATACTGATAAACTTTGAGTTTGCCCTTGCCATCGCATAAGCGTCTCATAAATACAGCATGCCCTGTTCTTTCGGTCAATTTATAGACTTTGGCTTCGTAAACCGTTTCGCCTGAACCCCAAGATTTGATTTCGGAAGGACGATAAACGTGCTTTTGTCCGTCCGCATCTTTGAAGGTGACTTTAGCCGAATAGCGGTCAGGCGGTGCTGGCATAATCGTTCCTTTGATTTTGACATCATTGGCATCTACTATATACCCATTAGTGGCATCGTCTTGGGCTATACTCCAAAAAGGTACCGTTAAAAGTAGTAACAACACTAAAATTTTCATAGATTGAATTTATTTTGAATGAATTCTGAACTAAAAATACAATTTTGTTGATGTAAAACCAACCTAGAAGGCTAACTAAACAAAAATTGTGCTTAAATTAGCTTACATTAAAGTAGGCTTAGACCTGCTCTAAGATTTATAATTCATTCACACTCAAACACAACCGTAACAGATGGGAAGCAAGGCAGGACGTTTTATCATGGGATTCATTATGTTCGTAGGGGGGGTGTATCTCTTATTACAAGAAATACGGGTCTATACAGGCTTTGGACATGGGCGTTCGCTCTATCAAGTCGGCAATGTAGGCATTACTTCAGGCTATATTTTATTGATTTTCATGCTGGGTGTGGGCGTTTTATTTTTTAATGGCAAGAATATATTGGGTTGGATACTGACTGCTGGCTCACTGGTCGCTTTAGTTTTTGGCGTTATCGCCAATACCAATTTATCGCTCAACGGTCTGAGTGCTTTTGATTTGATTGTAATTTTGGTGCTGCTAGCAGGTGGTTTGGGATTGCTATTGAGTGGCATGTATGGCAAAGAGCGCGTTGATTGATATGTTTTCGACACGGCTGCTGATGGAGTATTGCGATAAGCCATGAAATACCAACTGAGGGCAAGTAGGTGGACAAAAATAATAAGGCATTTCAATGCTGTAGTTCTTACGATTCTTCGTTTTCCTCTACTCTATTTTCTTCTTCTTGCTCTTCTTCTGACTCTTCGTCGTTGTCACTCATCAAGTAACCAATAGGCTGATAAGTAGCAATATGGTCAAACAATACCTTGAGCATACCAATCATAGGCAAGGCAATAACAGCTCCTGCCGCACCCCACAAAGAGCCCAATCCAATCACGCCTAATATACTAAAAAGTGGATTTAGATTGACACTGCTACCCACTATCATCGGTTGCAAAATGTAGGATTCTATGAGTTGAGCTGCCATAATAATTCCTAAAATAATAAACACCTCAGTGAGTGAGCCACCTGTAGCAATCGTGACAATAGCCGCCAAACCGCCACCTATCAGATTGCCCGCATAAGGTATGAACGCCAAAAAAGCCGCCAAAACGCCTAGCAAAATAGCGTACTTGATTCCGACTATAGAAAATCCGACACTGTATATCGTAGCGAGTATCGCAATAATAGTCAACTGCCCAACTAGATAGCTCTGTGCTACTTTGGACGTTTGTTCAATCGTTTTTTCGGCATTATTATCTTCGTCAAACAAGCAAATAAAAAAGGTGCGGATACGTTTTTTTTCGGCGAGCAACAGAATAGAATAGATAAGCGAGAGCAAAAAATTGGCAAGAATACCAGCAGTACCTCCTACAAATTTGCCAATATTTTTTTCTAAATTATTGATGGCATCTTCGGCATATTCTTTTTGCCTACTGATTGTAATCCCAAAAAACTCTTTGATGTAATCCTGTCCTTTGTGCTGAACTTCGACGAGTTGTTGCTTGATTTGGTCAGACTGGTCGGTCAACGACTGTATTTGCCAACCTAGCACGGACATCAATACGAGTACAAACAGCAGAATAAGTGCCGTACACAACATAGCGGAAAGATAGCGATTGAGCTTTAGCTTAACCAATTTGTTGTGTAGTGGATTGACCAAGAAAGCAAACATAGCCCCATAAGCTACGGGTATCAGCAAGCCTCGCCCATAATAAAGTATGGTCGTAACGGCAATAAAAAGTAATGCCGTATAGAGTGGCGTTTGTATTTGTGTCTTGGTTTGTAGTTTTGTTCGCTTGTCTAGCTTTGTCATAGTCGATAATTTGACTTATAACAGTTTCGACCTTCAATCGTTCTCCAATAGTGCTATTCTTTGAGAAAAATTTGAAAGATTCTTTCCTACTTTTTGAATTTCTCTTACAAGCCTTCTATTGCCTTCAAGAATTTCGTCTTCCCTTTTTTATTCAACGAAAGTGTTAGATTATTATCCGTTTTGTTAGGCTGGTAATCTTTCAGAATCGTATATTCAAAATCAGCTCCTGCATTATAGGCTACAATATCTACTTTCTCGCCTAGTGGAAAATTAATCTTACTTTTGCTTTCGGAATAAAACAGCTTATAGACTTCTTGATTTTCAGCTGTTGGCACAAACGGAATGACAATATTTCTATCTTCAAATACCATGACGATATTCATTTGCTCGTAGGGCTTATCCAATTTCAATACAATAGGATCTATTTGATTGGCATCTTCGGTAAAAAGTAAGTGGTCAATATTGACCCAATTTCGATCACTTAGTATTGTAATATATTGGTAACTATTAGTAGAATTTGTCAAAATTGGATTTCTTAATTCACTCCTTATTTGCCCTACATTATCGCAAGTAGTCAAATATTTGACTTCCTCTTCGGCTATTCCCTGCACACGGCTTTCGTTGGCAATAAATTCATAGATATTCTTAATCTCCTGATCACTGAGTTGCTCAAAAGATGTCATATGTGCATGACTCCACGCACTAAGAAGACAAAGTGCTAAGGTATCTCCAGCTTCTATTAGATCAACTGAGTTTCTAGTAAACTCTAATAACCAAGTACTGTCCCTAAACAAATGTACATTGCCTAATGCAGGTCCTGTCATGTCGTAACGCAAAGTAGGATTGTGACAACTGGTGCAGTACTGCATAAATAGTGCTTTTCCATTTTGCAGATTTTGGGTATTGGCTAGCTCTATGGCACTTTCTGTATTTTTCCAGACCAGTACACCATTTTCCTCTTGAGCAATGTATTTGGACATCATCGAATTGGCGGTGTTGGTCGGAATTTCTATCTCAATCAACTTCTTGAAAGTCTCTGTATTATTGGTTTTGTCTTGCAATTGGAACATACCTCCACTCTCCAAAAAGTTGCCTTTGTCATCAATCGTGTAGAGTTTATTGCGAATCATATCTGCCTTGGTTAGTGCTGCCGCAAAACTCAATTGAATCATTCTACTTTTGGTGCAATCAAATGTATTGGCTTCGATTTTGACACGAATTCCCTCCTTGCTAATCAACACCGTATCTCTATCGCAGATCACTTCAAAACTTTGGTATTCGCTGCCGGCCAAAATAAAAGGTGTCCTGCCCGAATCATTGTCTTGGCAACCAATTAGTATCAATAGACTTATTGAAATATAAATAGCGTATAAGTTTTTCATCGTATTTTTTTTGGCGTGAAGCAATGGATAATCACACAAAGATACTTTATTTGTAGCTTTAATACAATTTTGATTTCGCACAAAAAAGAAAGCAACTTATTGAACAGTACTCGTCCAATAAGTTGCCCATCTCTATACGACATCTATCCGAAATTAATCTTCATCATCGTCTTCGTCAGCCATTTCTATATCCTCATCTGATACGTTGGTCAATGTCTCCATGTGACGTGTCGTCATGTGATGAAAAGCAAGGTGTGCTTTAAATTCTTCTGCTTTTCTCAATTCTCTTTTGGCAACCCCACCCAACACTTTAGACTCTAGGTTTTCGGTACACCATTCTATTACTTCATCGTGTCTATCCAAGTAGCTCAATATGGTCATCATATTCTGAAAAGCAAATTTTTTCACTTTCTTTTCCTTCTTATCCGTATCAGGAATTTTGTTGACAAGTCCTGTAAAGTAAGCCAAAATAGGGTTGAATTTTTCTTCACTTTCTTGGATCGTTTCGCTCGCTCTGAACTTACCGAATAACAATTTTGATGCTTGACAAGCATCATTCCACATCTTGAATTGGTCGTGTTTTTCCGACTTCATTGTCTTGAGGTAAAACGTATAAACAGTAGGTGTATAGCCATATTTTTGGTTCAGTACACCAATCGCTTTCGTATAAGCTATTTCAGGATACATCTGTCTGAAACTATTTAATTCTGCTTGTTTGTTTCCAGTATATTCTTGATACGCATCGTTGGAAGAACGATGTGCTCTAGTCTGGACACTTTTTGAGACATTCAAGTTGACTTGATCCGCCAATGGTAGGTTCTCTCCTTGTAGTCCTACATCTTCTCCAATATCTCCTTCCGAATCTTCTGCTGACAAAAATGGATTTTCCTCCAATTCTTTTTGTTTTGCTGCTTCAGCGGCTTCTCTTTTTAGTTCTGCTTTTGTTTTCTTTCTTGGTTTGGCATTATATTTAAATGGATTATTTTCTCCATAAATGTACAATGTACCTCTACCTTGTGCTGAGTTGATGTAAGTATATTCTGTCCATTTGGCAGTTACATTACCTTCTTTATCTTTGGTTTGGCGGGCTTTGGTTGTCACTTTTGGTTTAGCAACAGAAAAACCATAAACACTAACCACCCCTTTGAGGTTAGGACTTTCTTGATCCCAAGTCCAGCCGTGTATTGTTTTGCCATGTGGATTGATAGCAGCAGCATAAGAACCTATCGTATAGAGGTTATATGTACGTCGGCTTGGTTCTGTATAATTTAGTGGTAATCTTGTTTTTTGGACTTTGACTACTTCGCCTTTAAACTTTGCTTTTTGAGCTTGTAAAGTATTGCCTATAAGTAGGCAACAGGCTAACAGCAAGTACAATCTAAAATTAATCATATTAATCTTTTTTTTAAAAATGGTATAAAAATATTTAAATAATAAAATCTATCTACGTTTCTTTCTGAACGACAAAACCAAGGGTTTGGTATTCCATCATATAACGAATGGTTTGATTTTGTGCTGCTTAGCACAAAAATGATTGTTACATTCCGTTACTGGGGGGATAGTTGCAGAACCTCCACAAAAAAAGCAAGAATGCTATAAAAAGTTCCGCTAGGCACTTCGACTTACTATTCTAAGCGTTCAATAAACTGCTCCAACTCATCCATTTGACCTTGACAGACAAGGTCTAATGTAGGGCTAGAACTAATAGTACTATTGCACTCAAAGCAGATTTCTAAATATGCAATAACTTCCTTTGCTTCGTTTTCCCACAATAAGCAATGCCTTGGGATATAACAACGTTTACTATATATTTTAGCTACAGTATAGTTATTCAATATTTCGTACAGCTCCGAGATTTTTTCTTCTTCTAATACTTCAATAGATTCAAAGCTTTTCGCACGGATTACTGTACCTAAAATAGTATTAATATTTAGCCTTCCATCTAGCTCTCCATACCAGACTACTTTGACAGTACTTACCTCTTTTTCAAAATCAAAACTACGGATTGCCTCTCTTTCCTTTTCGCAAGAACTGCCCCCAAATATACGTTCTGGTTGAACTGTTGTTGTTTCTTCATGGGAGGTACAACTCCCTAACACAAAAAAATAAAGCACGAATAGGAACCAGTAGTTAATTTTTCTCATAATATATTTTTTATTCCTTACTATCAAAACAAGCTTTAAGTACGTGGACACAAATAATAAGGCATTTCAAATAGTTTCAGAACTATCCGTTATTAATCCAAAAATTGGTTCTTGTCAGTTATTTCAAGGACATTTTCTTTTTGGGTGTACCATTCTACAAACGCATCATACTGCTCTTCATTATTTTTGAGCCATTGCTCAAATTCGTTGGGAGCTCCAATTTGGAGTACGTAATGATTATACGCCTCAAACACACCTGCTTCTATCATTTTTTGGTGGTAGTCAAATAGCACGTTGGGATACTCCTTTTCGTCGCCCTCAAAAAAGAACTCAATAAACTTGCTACGCATCTGCGAGACCGATTGCAAGCTTACTTCACTTTGTCCAATGGTTGCTAAAACGAAATTTTTGCCAAAAGGGGCACAAAGTGGCAGGTCAAAATTTCCTTTTTTTAGATCGTCTGCAAAGAGTGTAATCTCACAAAAATCTAGCGTTACGCTACCCTCTTTTTCACCAAAACTAATGGAGGATTCATACGTTTGATAGAGTAGCTCACTGATTTCTTGCGTTCGGGCAGTGGTTCGTTCTATATTCAAGAATAACTCTCCATAAATAAGCCCATTCAGCTTGTTGTCCGAACTAAGATATAGCAATGCCAAGCGGTAATAGTTGGACGGATACATCGGCTCTGCTGCTATTCCATTTTTGTAGTTCATTACTGCTTTGTTGTAGTCTTCTTGCATCAAAAATATATTGCCCTTCTCTAGATGCAAATTTCCTGCATTGGGGAATTTTTTCATGCCTGCCTCATACTCTTTGATGGCTTTTTTGGGGTTGCCCAAATAACTATAGCAGTTGCCCAACATTTGATAGACTTGGCTATTGATACCTTCATATTTCTTTACCTTCTGGAGTATCTTAACAGCACTTTTATACTCTTTCTGTATTACGTGTGCGTAAGCAATTTCGTACGGGTAGGTGTGTTCTGTGGGGTCTAGCTTTTTGCACTCTTCGAGTAGTGCGACACTTTCCTCGATTTGTCCTGCATCCATTAGTTCGATGGCTTCTTTAGCTTTATTCCAAGCTAATTCTTTGTTATTTTGAGCTTGTAAGCTCCATACTGACATTGCCAAAAAGGCGATAAATATCCATTTCATGTTGTTGGAAGTGATTTGGTTTATAAAAAAAGTTGTTTAAAAATTAAGCACGTCTTCTACACCGACCAGTTCGCTCCATCTTGCCGACAGAAACTTGGCGTAGGCTATCGGCTCCATGCCATAACTTCCTAGACTGTGTCCGTCATTGACTTCTATCAGATAGTACTCCCCTTCGGCATCTACTCCAAAATCTAAACAGTAGGCACTCGGTTGATTGGTATAAGCAGCTATAGCCGATTCTACAACACTCAAATCCAATTGGCTATCCCATTGCCCTCTGTAATATCGTACATCTATCAAGACTCCATATCGAACGAAGCAGCGCCATTCTGTCACCACGGGTATGACTTCCGAACACCAAACGTCCACTTCTTCTTCGTATTTCAATCCGATGAAATCTCCAAAACGTTCAATTACTTTTCCTTTGAATAATTTTGTTTGTACGGGCTTGATAAAAATCCCAAATTGCCCTGATTGCATTACTTTTTGGAGGGTCGAAGTCCATACTTTGCGGCGGAGAAACGTACGCAATGATGCAGGATATTCTATCTCGTAAGGAGTGTATATGCCCAACTGTTCTAGCCGTTTTCTGATTATGCCTATTCCACCCACAAATGTAGTAGCTCTATCTACAGACTGCACTTCTTCTATGTCTTGATATTTGATAACTTCAAACCCTAAAGCCTCAAAGCCAGCTGCTGCCAAAAACGCATTGATGTTGTGGTATTCTCCTTTTTCGTCTGTTTGAATATAAACGGTCATTAGTTGGGGGTATTATTTTATTGAATAATAAGTTGAGGTACTCTAGCACGAAGAAAAGGATACGGAGTTATCAGAACCTCCTATTTTTTAGTCCAATTTAAAACGAATAGGCATATTCATTTTTACTTTTACAGGTTTTCCATCTTGCATACCGGGTCTCCAATCAGGCAAAAGTCGCACAATCCGTAAACATTCTTTTTCTATACTTTCGCAAACTCCTGAGGGGGTATGTACGTCTTCAACTTTGCCCTCTTCTGTAATCGTAAAACGAACAACAGCCCTTCCTTCTGCCTCATTCTCTCTAGCCACTGCAGGATACATAATATTACTATAAATATGTTTCATTAACAACCTATCCGACTCCTTCTTTCGTTCTTCAATATCTTCACATTCGATTAGATAAGGCATTGATTCTGTCTTGGGTTGTTTTTCTTTTTGAGCGATAAATTCGGCTGTTTCTTTGATTGTTTCCGATAGTTCGTTTCCTTCATAGACATAAACAGCTACTTCTTGACCGAGTGTATCGTACTTGATATAGGCACCTTGTTTTTTTCCGTCGAGCCAGTTAATTTCATTTCTTATTCTGCCTTTCGCATCATAATTTTTCCAAGTTCCGTGATACTCTCCTGCTCTATAGTTCCCTTGACTGCTGACATTTCCAGTAGTAGAATGATACGATTTCCATTCGCCACTTTTAGTACCATTCTCATAGTTGCCTTCGGTGATTTTGATACCACTATCCAACCAAGTTGTATAAGCTCCGTGCAGCAATGTTCTCTTGTTGTAATCGTACGTTTTGAGCGATGTTATTTGTTTTTTTTCTGGATAAAAAAGTCGCACAATATAAGCTTCTTTTCCTCTAGTGGACGCGACTCCTTGGTACCAAGAATACACTTTAGTTTCCGTTTCTGCCAAATAATCATTGTACGTATCTTCGTAAGGATTGGGCGTAGTTTTTGAAATATCTACTGTCTTTGTTGTTGTTTCTGTCTTTGTAGTCGTCGTGGTTCTGGTAGTAGCTGTACAGCTAAACATTAGACAAACTATGGCGAGCAATAAATAATAAGGCATACTATTCATAATTAATTAGGGTTGTTAAATAATTTGCATCAAAGGTACTACTTTTTGATAGATTCAAACTGGGGATTGTGCAAATTAATCGCCTGTACTACAGAGGCTCTTTATCATCTAAGGTCACTCCTGGCTTGAGGGTATAAGAAAAACCCATAGCGATAGTATCTTTTAGCAATACTCTTTTCAATAATACATACGTATCCTTATTTTTTTCGATGTAGGCAAATCTTCCATCTTCCAGATAAATCTCTATCCAGTCGTGCTCATCGCTTCTTTTTTCTCTGTTGTAAGGAATGATTTCATTGGGTTGCAATTTCAATTGATCTATCTCCTTGGCTCTATAATGCGGTTCGAGATAAACGGGTATTTATTGGAGGGTTTTTAAATGTTTTTTGGTCATGGTGGGGTGTTTTTTTTTAATGAAGTTATTCCAATCCTCTGCTTCTGTACTTATATACTTGGGTTTGCCTTTCGATTCTTATACCAGTTCCTTACCTATTTCTCTAAAAAAGTTGAATTTTGTTTTGCTTAGCTTGGTATGTTTTTTTAGTGCCTCATTTTCTGTCCACCAATCGAGGTTTCGAGCATGCCAAATAGCCCCTTCTTGGTAGTATGCAAAAGCCGTGCAGGCAAACGCATATTTGACAATATGCGTAATAAAGATTAGCAAACAACACTTGATTTTCGTTATAATCACAGTACTTGGCGATGCACTTAATTTCCTCCAGATAAGCAGCAGGTATTTGAGTTTTGAAAACAACTAAATACTCCTCAAACAAGGCTTCGTAGTCTTCTATATCTTTTTGATAGCAAGCTATCAATTCGTTAATTTCATTCCTATAATCTACTGCAAAATCCCACCGTTGATTGGGTGGAAGGTCTAAATTTATAGTTATTTCTTGCATTATCAATTGGGTTTTTATTCGTTCCTTTTATCGAAATTGCTTCGGCTTTTTGCCCTCTCCAGCTTGTTCTGCAATTTCATTTATCCGTTTTTGTCTTGTTTCCGCCCGTTTGGCAGAGATGACCCAGTAGAGCAGTATTTTTTTGTTTGACTTGCTCAATCCCTCAAAAAAATCCAGTGCTGTCGGATAAGATTCCAATGCGTGTTGCAAATCTGCGGGAACCTCCAAAGCATCTACGCTATCCAATATAGACCAAGATCCATTTTCTTTGGCAATATCAATACAGGCAAGACCAGCCTTGGTCATCAGTCCTTTTTCGGTCAATTCTAGTACTTTGTTTTTATTGATTTTTGACCAAGTGCTTTTTGGTTTTCTGCGGCTAAAAAACTGAATATATTTTTCTTCATCTATCGTCTTCTTTTTGCTATCAATCCAACCATAACAGAGTGCTTCATCTACTGCTTGGCTCCAAGAGATGGTCTTTTTTTTAGTTTTTTTCTTATAAAACATAAGCCAAACAGCTTGTTTTTTATCGTGGTTATCGACCAACCATGTTCGCCACTCCTGTGGCGTTGTTGGGTAAAATGTTTCTATTTCTTCTTTTGCCATTGTATTTTTCGATTGCAATTCTATTAGAGGTTATTACTAGACATCTATCCATCAAAACAAAGCTCCGTCTTGATTACTGACACGAAGTAGTTCTTCTCCATTTTTCAAAATTATTTGTAGTCCATGCTCTTCCTCCCAAGCACAGTCGCAGAGAATTTGAACAAAAGTTTCTTCACTTCTATTCCATCTATCTTTGCTAATAATTATTTCTGTTGGTGTGATGTATTCCCAAACTTGGCTTGGCTCCAATAACTTGGCTAGCCACAAGGCGTTTTTCAATGAATATTCCATCCACGCTGGTCTATTTTCGTTGGCTCGAAAAACCTCAATACCATCCAATAATCCTACCGCTTGATTAAAATCGACCCAGTTTTCAAATGCCTTGATTGCAATTACCTCTTTCAGTACGGCTTCTATCCCAAAGAAATTTGCTAATGCAGCATCGGCAGATTCAATAGTTAATGCTTCATTTCCATCAAAATCAAGGTAATATTTAATTGCTTGATTATCGAAAAGCGGTGTAGCAATAGCTTGCTTGCTCTGCACGTTTTTTGAGTTTCGCCAAGCTGCTGTGTAAGGGTCTGGTATCAATTCTCCAATTATGCTTGATTTCATTATCTAACTCTAAATTATTATTACTTCTCTTCCGCTTTTACTAACATTCGGTTTAGTACAGAACATTCGGTTCCAATCAAAAAAGGCAACTAAGAGCACAATTGCCCTAATAGTTGCCTACTTCGTCTAATTTACTCCTTATGATTAGAGATTATTTTGCCTACTCTACTATTTCGTAATCAATACTCAGCTTTCGTAGCGTACGCATGGCAGAATTAGCATTATTGTCATCTAAATCTATATCTATTACTTCTCCTTGTAGGAGAATACTTGTCAATTCGTTGGCTAAAGAAGGATCTATATCCGACGATATTTCCGATAAACATTGGGCGATGGCTCTTTTGTCTGGTCTTGGAGCGTCACAAGACAATAAATTCAATTTCATAATTTTTTTTTTATAAAGATAATAGACTTTTGCGGAGATTGGAGAAGTCTGCCCTATTTTTTGTACCGCAGCAGCCTGTCTTATTGGGCTATTTCCTAACAGATGAAACTTATCACGGCTTGCTTTGCCTCCACAGCCTTGGCATAAAAAGCTTTCAATTCCTCAAATGCCTCTAGGAGGTATCCCCTCGCCTCTTCGTTTTCTCTCTGCCAAATACCTGACGGATAAACATCGAGTTCGTCCATTTTGATAGGATCAAAGTTGTTTTTTAGTTCGTCGATACCAAAAGCCGAAAGCTTGGTGTAGTAGTCTTGGATTTCGGTAGCCGTCAAGTAGTGGGCGGGTCCATATCCTAAATCTTGCTCTTCATCAATCAAGTTGCCACTAAATATAATCCTCGCCAAGTCGTGTTCCAGTCCCGAAGCAATCCCTCCTCCTGTCAACAAAAAGAGGATCCCGTCCCAATTTTTATCCAAGTCGATACTCTTCGCATCTTCCTCGTCTTGATAGATTCGTTTTTCCAATAACGACGAATCTTCTAAATAGGCATTCAACTCTTTGGCTGTTATTCGGATCAACGTGGAACTCATTCCCATCTGCTAGCTGTTTTTTTTAGGTTCAATAAGTGATATTTGTCTGCTTGTACGCAAATATGCCCTTTTGGGTTCATTTTCGCTCATTTTTCTTTGCACAAAGTGCCACCACAAAAAAAAGCAATCACTAGAACGAAAGGTTCTAATAATTGCCCGTAATAAACTTTTCAACTAAAAATTCTACAAAACATTAAAGGTTATTATTCAATAACAGTTATCAAATCTTCTTTACTCTTTCTTACTTTAGTCAAGTTTACCAACCAATCGTTTTCGGCATCTCTATACCCGATAGGTAGCATCACACAACTTCTCAATCCTTTTTCTCTCAAACCCAAAATTTTATCTACCGCAGCAGGATCAAACCCTTCTAGAGGAGTAGCATCTACACCTTCGAATGCAGCAGCAGCTACTGCCAGTGCAAATGCAATATAGGCTTGTTTAGAAGCGTGCATAAAGTTCTCTTCTGCATCTCTTTGTGGGTAGCTAGCCAATAACATTTGACGGTAGTTTTCCCATCCTTCGTTTTCGAATCCACGAACCGTGTTCGTCAAATCAAACATCTTGTTGATTCGCTCTGCCGTGTACGTATCCCAAGCTGCAAACACCAACAGGTGCGAACAATCCGTAATAACCGATTGATTCCAAGCGACTGGTCTAATCTCTTCTTTGATTGCTTGATTCTTGACAACGATTACCTCAAAAGGCTGCAATCCACTTGATGTCGGTGCCAAAGAGATGGCTTCAATAATGTTGTCTATTTTTTCTTGCTCTACTTTTTTGCCATTCATGGCTTTGGCTGCATATCGCCAGTTCAATTTATCTAACAATTCCATTTTATCTATTTTTATTTTGTATTTGATTTATTCAAGTTATCATCAGACAATATCTGAATCCATTCATTAAGCATATCTTTCAAATCGAGCACCTCCGATAATTGGACATTTCTAGCTAGCAGTATATCCAATAGTTTTTCTGGAATAACCAGTGCCTTTTTTTTCAATTCCCAGCCTTTTTCTGTCAAATTAACAATCACTATTCGCTCGTCTGTACTAGAGCGATTACGTTCCAATATGTTTGCTTTTTCCATGCGTTTAAGCAAGGGGGAAACTGTATTCGTATTTAATAACAGCTTTTCCGAAATTTGATTCACTGTTTGCCCATCGTTTTCCCACAATACCATCAGTACCAAATATTGAGGATAAGTAATACCCATATCGTCCAAGTAAGGCTTATAAGCCTTGGTCAACAGACGAGAAACCGAATATATCGGAAAGCATACTTGATTATTTAATCGCAATTGTTCATCATCCATTAGTTTATGTTTTTAGTAGCTCTCCAAGATTGCCATGATCCCGCAGACCACAAAGCCCAAATGATAAGTACAGGCTGAAAAAATAAACGTATCAATCTTGCTCTATCTGAATCCAATACTCCAAAAGCATCTTCACCATCTAGATACTGAGCTATATTCCCTGGAAAAATCAACACAAAAAACAAAGCCAATGCCCAACCAAAAAGAGCTCTATTTTTTTTCCAAAAAGCTAACCCAAGCCCTAATATTATTTCAACTACTCCTGATAATAGCACCACCAAATCTTTGCTTAATGGTACCCAATCAGGTACTTGTGCCTGAAAATCTGCTCGATTAAAAGTAAGGTGACTAAACCCCGCATAAATCATAAAAAAGGCTAATAAAAGTCTAAAAATATTTTGTGTAAGTGTTGTTTCTACTTGTTTTTTCATGTGCCTTCAATTATATCGCTTGCGTTTATATCGTGTACGATACAAATATACAGCATTTTTACTTTACTTCCAATACTTTGAAAAAAATATTCCGTTTTTTGAGAAATTTTATTTGTATATTTTTCTTAAAATGACCTAAAAACACCCTACGCAAGGCAGTTTAGCTTTAAAATTATTTTGTCGATTTTTTATTCAAAAATTCCAAAATTTGAGTTTCACGAGCTTTGGATATATAAAAATCAGTAGATTCGGCAAGTGCCTTGTGCGTGGTATGCTGCTCTACGAATGGCAGCACACTTGCTTCTGCTTGCACTAGCCATTCCTCAACAGCGGTATTAAGTTTTGATACATTATCTCCGCTGAAGCTGGGCATTTTTGTCGAAGCCATCGCTAGATAATTATCTTCATAGACGGTTCCGTAATCGTCGTCGAAGTAGGCAATCGTTATATCATAACACCCAAAACGATTTTTGTACTCAAAAAAAACAAATACCGTCAATCCTTTTTCAAATGTTTTGAATAGCCTTTTGGAGGTTTTGGTGTGTCGGCAAAAGCCGTGTTGTTGAAACAAAGGAAGTATCTTTTCTTTGAATACCTTTTCAAATTCTTTTTTTCGCTCTTTGGTCGTAAATGTTGCTTCCATTCTCTGTTCGTTGAGTTTAATTTTAGTTGGGTGGAAAAAATAATGGGTGTTGTAAATTTTTTTTCTTTGCCATTGGCAGATTTGCTTAATTTTTAGGCGATTGATTTAGCATTTCAAAATACCTTTCGTCTGAGGTACGAAGCACTTTCAACGTGCTTCGCATCTTGTTTGGTATAGCGCTTTGTTTAGCTCCTCTTCTTACCACCAAGTAACAAAAAAAGTACGGTACTTGCCTTGGTTTTTTTGCCAACACAATACCGCTCGCTTTTCGTCCATACTACTCAACAGTTGTTTTTGTATTCCTTCCAAGTTTGTCCATTTTTCGTTTTCGTCTGGCTCCATTCCCCAGGCTTTTTTAGCAGGTAAGTAGTAGGTTTTTTGGTCATTGTCCAGACGGACAAACGTATCCAAATCCAAGTAATAGCCCTTGATGGCTCGTTGGTAATTGGGACTAAAATTAGCTTGGTATTGATACGGCACAAACAAGGACACCAGCAGGCAGAGTGCTTGCGAAATTTGACGTGTGGCGAGGTCGGCTATCATCGCTTGCGTGCTGGCGTGTTGCAGTAGCGGTAATTGCTTTGTTTTGAGCTTGGTTAGTTTTTCTTGTAGCGAATCGTTTCTATTCGGTCCAATCCAGTTATTGATTATTTCGGAAGAAATACTAGGGTCAAATAGATAAAACTTATATGCCAGCTCTACGTGAATAAGCTGTTTGGTTGGTATTTTTTCTACTATAAAATCAAGTTCGCCAATGGTTTTTTTGTCTTCAATGATTTGAATATTCTCCTCCATCATTTGGTAGTTGGCGGAAGCTTTGATGAGTTCCGAAACAACTTTTTCTGCCAAATGTCCCAATCGAAGATTGGTGGGCAATTCGAAATCTACGGCAGTCGTTAGCTGCAAATCTGCTAAATCAAAGGTAGGCAAATCCGTGATAGACGTATCTAAAATAGTCGCTTTCTGAATAGATTTTATCCTTGCTATTTTGTCCATTTTTACAATCCTTTCCGGGTTCTTTTTTTCAGTTTCGTGATTCTATCTTCGTAGTACGCTTTCAGCTCATCAACGAATGTCAATGGATTGGGGTAGTCCGTCAGGACTCTATAAAGTTGGTGATTTTTGGCGGTAGCTATCGCTTTTTGGAGGGCTTCTTTTTCTTGTTGCCAATAATTGTCCTTAGCATGGACTTTTATTTTGGTAGCGGTATCGTCTAGCACCATCGCCGTGTTACCCTTAAATATATGGGCATGATAGGCGCGTAAGCTTTCTAATGTTCCTGTTTTGTAGATTTCGATTAGTCGGCTGGCTACTTCTGTCGCTAAGTCGGTTGCCGATTCACTCATCGAAAACTTATCGGGGTGTACGTGCAGGATAGCTTCTCGGTACAGTCTTTTTCGTTCCTGTTGTTCTTCGGGCGATAGAGCTGTTTTTTTGGTGGTCGTCACTACGCTCACCCCAGTTGATTCTTTATAGTTTTTGCCACGTTTTTTCTGCTCTAGGCGTTTATTTTTTTTTGCTTTTTTGATTTGCTTGTACAGCACAAAAAGCTCCTGCTCTTCTATAATCAAATCACTAATATGCCCACGAAGTACTGTGCCAAAGTCCTGTTTTTTTCGCTCGATGGCAGCTAGTTCTTGTTGGAGCTGCTGAATCTCTTTTTGTAGTTTTTGTTGCTCGGTAGGAGCAGCCGTAGGGGGTTGGTGTTGTTCAGACATATAAAAAAAAGCGTACTGATAGAAGTAAATAATAGAATAGCCAAAGTTACGGATAAACGAACAGATAGCAAAGCGGTCTAGTATTTGTCTAGGGTTTTGGTGGGGCTTATCACAAAAAAAATCAGGCAACTCCTATGTTTAGGAGCTGCCTGTTTTTGGGGCAAAAAAACAACTTCATTAAGTCTGTGTGTATCTAAGCCTCTGGTTCTTGTGCGTAAAAAAATTCTTCTCTCACAATTTTGCCATTATTGACCGTATAGACACAGACTTCGTTCATGTCGATAGCCACAGGAATATCCTTCATGTTGACATTCATCAACATCGTACACGAGAAAAAATTATCTGCCACAATCGGATCAGAAACAAAACTAGAATTAACTTTTTCTAATTTACTCGCAAACCTAATCCCTTTTTCGGTAATTGCGTCCAAGCCTTTGACAGTTCTGTTTGGGGTTCCTTCTGCTTCGACCGAAACAATCTCAGGAGAGTACAATTCTTTGACAGCTTGTTCGTATTTGCCTTCTCTACATAATGCTACTAATCGGTTTGCTACTTCTTGTGTGGTCATTGTATTACAATATTTGAAAGTGAAAAAAATGGGAATAAAGTCCCCTCGCTGGTTATTGATACAAAGATAGAACAGGCTACTGACAACAGTATGTCAGTAAGTTTTTAGGGTGGTTATTTTTTATCTTAGATAATAAAAGTTATGTAAGTAGGTGGACAAGGCAATAAAAAGCTATTATCGGAAGTCTAACATCTAGCAGCAAAGCGGTCTTTAAAATAGATCGTTATTTATAATGTTCGTACAACTGCATTGCCAATGCTTGTAGCCGATTTTTTAATTCGAGCGGAGCAATAACGGTAGCTTGGTCGCCAAACTGCACAATCCAACGTGCCATAATTTCGATAGAAGAATTTTGGAACTTCATGTGTACCGCATTTTCTTCGATTGTTTGTTCTACAAAACCGAAATAATACTTACGACTTTCGGCATAATGTGCAAGGCGTTTGTTGAAAGCGATTTCTATATTCTGAAACTGATTTTGCACTTTCCAGCTATCGCTTTGTCCATCAATATAATCTTGCAAATTGATATGTTCGACCTCGAAGTGCTGTTGTAAAAGCCGTAAGTTGGTTATGCGATTGACTTTGAATGTTCGATAGGCTGTTTTGAGTTGGCAGAATGCCACCAAATACCAATTGTTATACTGATAATAGCAGCCGATAGGCTCCAATTTTCGTTTGGAAGTAGTGCCGTCTGCTTTTTGGTATTCCATATCCAATACATACTTGGAAGCGATTCCTTTGAACAGCTCTTGAAGGTAGTTTTTGTTGGTCCAGCTATTGCCCCCCGAAATAGTGATGGCATCTTCCAATACTGCCAAAGATTGCTTCTCGGCAGTCCTCAATATTGCTTTGATTTTAATCATCGCATTGGAATAATCTGCTGCTGTTTTTTCGTCAGTTATTTTGCCTATAAATTTTTCGGCAGTGAGCAGCGCGGCGGCTTCATTTTCGTTGAACATAATAGGCGGCAGGCGGTAGCCGTCCATGATAGAATAGCCGATACCAGGATCGCCAATAATAGGAATCCCTGCATTCTTGAGGGTACTAATATCTCTATATACTGTTCGTAAACTCGTTCCGAATCGCTCAGAAATAGTGGCTGCTTTTATTATTCGCTTCGTTTGGAGCAGCACCAAAGTAGAAAAAACTCGATCAAATTTATTCATTAGGGAGAGTTGTGTGGAGGTTAAGGAGTGCGCCTAAACTCATAGAATTAAAACACCATTTATGATTTAAAATGAAAAATGAGTTTCAAAAATGATTTTTTTGTCGTATATTAGTGCCTATTACACCAATTTGACGTACAAAAAAGCATTTGTTAGCTAAATTGAAGGTTATATTCATCACGACTTGTTAAACGACTTCATAAACAAACTGAGGTACTTTTATATTAAAAACTCGAAAAAAAACATGGCATTTAAATCTAAAATTGATCCGAATGAGATTAGTTCAATGACTTTTAAAGAATACTTTGGACTACTCAAAAAAGAAATCAAGAAAGCAGAAAAATTTGGAAACACAAATATAGTAGTATTATCTGACTTTCATTTTGCTTGTGGGCACATAGGTACCATGATGGTACTAGGAAAGCATAGTGGTATTATATCCAAATGGTATAAAAAGATAAAGAAAGAACGAAAAAAAGAGAATGACTTTGCCCGAGGCAATTGTTATTTCAAAATAGCTGATGACGGGGATACTACCTTACACATCGCATTGGAAGATGGAAAAGGCAAGCCCGATAAAATGAAGAAAAACGGTAAAAACCTATTCAAAAAGCTCGGATTTTCTCCTAATATATTCAAGGGGGAATTTTTGGAAGATGTCGAGGGAGTTCTATCAGAACAAGAGTTGGCGACGATGGATGAGGAAGCTGATAAAATGAATGATGATAAGAAGTTGGGCTTTTTATCCAAAAAATACAGAAAAGCATTCGAAAAGATCAGTAACGAAGTAATACCAGCCCTAAAGAATAAGGAATCCATCAACTTATATTGTTTGGAAGTAGCTAAAGATGCCTATGTGGCGGGACAGAGTTTCATAGATCGCTTTGATGAAGTCTCGCAGAAAGAACAAGACCGCTATGAGGTTATGCGAGAAAAAATAGTAGCTAATATGAGCGACTTGGAAAAAGTCGTAGCCAAAGTGAAGCAACTATTAATGGCAAGTGCTGATATCAATATAGATATAGAATCTGTAATAGAAGATTTGGCTGATAAAAAATCTATTATTGACAATCAAATCAATCAACTTGACCCTATGCTCAAATCTTATTTAGAACTCAATTAAAACCCCATAGCATCATGAATTTAAATACAGCAAACAAACAACAACTAGAGCTATTGGAGATACAGCTTCAAGAATGGCTTAACTTACATAAAAACACTGGTGTCGATACACTAACAGAAAGTAAATATCAAAAACTATTATTGCTGATACAACAGCTGTTCACGACACAACAAGAGGGCGGAGGTATATTTGATAGTCTTATAGATGCGTCTAATATTGCATCAAGTATTATCAAAAATCAATTAAAAGCAACCGTAGCACATTTTGAAGAAGGTCGCCGTCAAGAAGTAGTTGATTGTATTGCAGCAATAGCAGCATTCGAAAAGCGAACAGACCTGAAGCAAAAGCAAACAAACGACCCTATAAACGACAGTGATCACATTCGTATTGTTTTGAAAAAGCTAAAAGATGAAGACAACATCATCACTAGCCAAAACCTAAAAGATGCTTATGCGGAATATTACAAGGGAGATCTAGATTTAGGTCCTGAATTGATGACCGAAGCAAGTAGTGCTAGCGGAGGATACCAATTAGTAATCAATTTAGGCGAACATTTTAAAAACGCCCTAACTAAAAAAGGAGATTTAGAGGAAAAAGCCAAGGTAGTTGAGGACGAAAACAAGAAAAGTCTACCAATCATAGTCATGCCACCAGAATTAGCTGGACCTAAAATTATTATATCTTTCAGCAAAAAGAAGGCATTTGTTGACGAACTCTATAATAATAACACAAAAAAAGTATTTTTCGATTTTTTATCTAATAGTGGTGCGTATAACACTTTTACCAAAAGCGTATCCAGTACTATTTCTGCCGCTAGCTTAGTCGGAGATTTAGGCGATGCTTTGGGTCCTTTTAAATGTTCTGCAAAGCTTAGCTTCTTGAGTGTCAAAAGAGACTTTGCTTCTTTTTCTTTAAACGATTATACTAGCCTCACAAAAATTGGTCTAGCTTCACTTACGTTCACTTTGGGTAGTAATGCAAATTACCTAACGTCTTTATTTCCTCCTGACTTTCCTATGTTAAGTATTATTTCTCACCTTTCTATTAAAGGTCAGATCATAATACGAATAAACTTAGATGTAGTAGAGTGCATCAAAAGGAAATTAATAGAAGAAGGAAAAGAAGAAATAATAGACGATATAAAAAAAATAGAGCTTAAGGGTAAACAAGTAGAGCAAGCAGCCGAAGAACTTGGAGAGGAAATAGGTAACCTAGAAGCTAGACAGGAAAGGCTAACAAAAAAAGAACGCGATCTTAATAAAATCAAAAACGATAAAAAAATTAAGATAGAAGAAAGCAAAATTTTTGAGCAAGAAGAACGACTAACAGAACACAAACAAAAAACAGATCTACAGAAAAAACGAGTGATGAACGCTCAGAAAAAGTTCAAAACTGAATACATTGAGCTTGATAAACTTATTGAGGAAACCAATAACAAATATAAGGGTACTAAGTATGGCAAATCTGTCAAATATACCACTAAACTCGCTAGAAATAAAGTTATTCGCAAGACCTCTAGCTCATTCCTAAGAGGAGCTTTACGTTATTCACCTGCGAGATTTATGCCATTAATTAATTTTGGCTTTATGGTTTGGGATCTAATGGATGTGTTCAATGAATTCCAAACATTATGGGATAACAGATGGCAGAAATATGGTAATATAACTTATCAGAAAGAAAAAGAAAGAGCCAGAAGAAAAGAAAGTGCTAGAGCATCTCGCTCAAATATAACTAGTGGTTCAAGCTCTATAAAAAAATATGTTGAGATGGCTATGTACTTGCACTTGCCAAAGTTCGATAAAGATGATAACAGTACTACACTGGCAGGAGCTCAGGGTTTCCCTGTATATTTGAGGTTCTATGAGAATAGCGATACATACAAAGATTATATATCCAACAAAGGGAAGTACAGTGATAGAAACCCTAGCGAAAGTGTCTCCAGTCGTAAGATTTCTGAGGGTGAACTAATTAGCTTTAGCTATATAGATATTGATAGAGCTAATATTGGAATCTCCATGGATAAAATTAATGATGTTGGCAGACTAGACCTATCTTCTAGAGACAAATCAAACTTCAAACTACACTATGATTATGAATACCTTATGGATAGAGAAGGATTGCTAAATAATAAATCACTTATAGATTCATCTGATTATGTAGAAAAATAAAATTGATACCTATGGCGTATTATCTTTGGAGGTAGTACGCCATATTTTTTAGATCTATATCATAGGAGGTATTGAAGAAGCGTAAAATAACAGTAATCCTACTTTAGGATGTATTCTAGGCTAAAAGTAGTTGTTCCAATTATATCTTCTCTTCTTTCCATTACCGAAAGAAGCAAAGTCTAGGGCGAATAAAAGAGCCTCTACAGTTGATGCCAAGCATCAAGCTATCTCCATATAAGACGCTCGAAGTTTAAATGTATTTTCAAGGGATGGTATTCGCTTGTTCTCCATAATGCCCTCTTAATTTCACAGCTTTCTCTTGGTTTCATCAGTTTAAATAACATTTTTTAAGTTTTGTCCTGTACTCAAAAAATACACTCTAATTCAAATTAATAAAAAAAAATTACAAAACCTTAATGCGACATAGTTGCATTAATAGAAGATTAATTTTACTTTTGTCACCTTATTAAAAAATTGATAGACATGATCCTAAGTAAACAATCTGACATTTTCGGTGCATTAGCAAGCACACTATGTCTCATTCATTGCCTTATTACTCCCTTGATATTCGTCGCACAAACTTGCTCATTAACTTGTTGTGCTAGTGCTCCTGCTTGGTGGAGGGTGATTGATTTGGCTTTCTTAATCATCTCATTTTTTGCTATTTACGCATCTACCAATAGTACCACAAAAAACTGGTTGAAAATTAGTTTTTGGGTAAGTTGGGTAAGTCTCTTTATGCTGATCATCAATGAGAATTTTCATTTTATCACACTAGCCCATGAAAGTATTTATGTTCCTTCCTTGGCTCTTATTCTGCTACATTTCTATAATAAGAAATACTGTACCTGCTCCTCCAACTCTTGTTGTGTGAATCAATCCTAATTTAGAACCCCTACCACCAGTGTTATCCTGCCTATTAAGCAGGATAAAAAACATATTCTTAAAGGTAACTTTCTACAAAAAAAGCTACTTCAATTTATCTTGAAGTAGCTTTTTTCAATCATTTATTGAAGGTCGTTATCTGCTGTAATTCTTTGCCAAATTTAACTTCTCCTATCATTTGTTGGAGCAATGCTCTAACCACCGACAAAGGATGTGTCGGAAATTGAGCATCATATTGTTTATCTTCGGACAAATTCATCAAACTACCTTCTTCGATGCTGCTGTCGTACGGGTCGCTCGCCCAACCCTCAAAACTATCGGTTGGCAACTTGCCTTCTGTCATTAATTTAGTATAAACAACCGTATCTCTTACCCCTGTCATTCCTGCTTCCAGTGCTTGTATTTTTATTACATAACTACACTTTTTGAATGGGATAGTCAAACAGGCAACATAGCTCATTCCGCTAGGTTCTTGAGCAAACTTAAAGATTGTTTTTATCGCCACCAACCCCTTCAAGTCCATTTTTTCTATCTCAATAATTCCGCCATTGCTGCCCAATACTTGATCCCGATAAAACGCCCTGAGAGTCGTCAGGTCTTTGATAGTAGGTAAATCTGGTGGTAAGTCAAAAAAATTGACGGATACTGATTTTGTTTGTTCTTCATTTATCCACTGTTGGATAGTTCCATCATTCTTGGTATTAATCCAGCCAAAACTGGGTATCTCTACCGATTGAATACTTGCTTTTTTTTTGTTAAAAAAACCGAACATTAATTTAAATTTTGAGGGTGATTAATAGACATTAGTAATAATACACTTAGAGCTTATCTAATTAATTTCCATTTAAAGTATGAAAAAAATAATTTTCCACAAAAAAAAGCTACTCCAAGTTGCCTTGAAGTAGCTTAATATACTAAAGTTGGGAACGCTTTATTAACTGATGTTACGCAAGAATAGTTTGAGTCTTGAATTAAGAAAAGAATTGTTCTAATCTCGTTCAAGGACTAAGCCTACTGAAAATGTGGGCATTATGGAGAACAAGCAAATACTATCCCTTGAAAATACGTTTAAACTTCAAGGGGTTCCACCGAAAACAGCCTAAAGACGTATTTAATCTAGCAAAACACGTCATTTGAACCTAAAAGGAGGTCTAAAAATTCCCTTGAAGTCAGTATTGAAAGGTGATAGTATCTTGTTCGCAATATTCGTCCTAGACTTTGCTTCTTTCGGTAATGGAAAGAAGAGGAGATATAATTGACCTCTCCTATTGGCGAATTTATTTCTTGCGTAACATCAATTATTGATACGCTTTACTAAACGTGCTTTATTTACTGTATATTCAACTGATAAGGCAATCTAGTCTGAATGCCTCTCATTTCTTTGATCTGTTGAGCAGCTTCTATTACCTCTTGCAATTCTGCAATATCAGTACCAGTCATGCTGTTCTTAATTTCCTGTAGAAGAGCTGCTTTTGTGTTGACACCCTCGTCTTTTTCGCCCGAAATAAATTCTTCAATTTTGTCTTCAAACGATTTTGCTTTAGGATAATCCACTACACTGTATTTTTCTAGGCTTGCCAATTTGGCAACAGAAACAATAGCGTCTTCTAATCCGCCCATTTCGTCAACCAAACCAATTTCTTTGGCAGTATTGCCTAACCAAACACGACCTTGTGCCACAGAATCAACATCTGCCATCGACATTCCTCTACCTTCTGATACACGTGTTTTGAATACCGTATAAACATCATCAACAGACTGCTGAATCATTTGCTTTTCTTCTTCATTAAATTCATAGAAAAGACTGCTACCACTAGACATCAATGAATATTTGCCAATCTTGACGGTATCCATCGTGATACCCATGTGATCTTCGAGTAGTCCACGTACATTCGGAATCATTCCGAAGACACCAATCGAACCAGTAATCGTATTGTTTTCGGCAAAGATAATATCCGAGTTACTCGCTATGTAGTATCCGCCAGAAGCAGCCACATCACCCATAGAAGTAACAACTTTGATACCTTGTTTTTTTGCCATTTCTAGCTCTCTCCAGATAATATCTGAAGCTAAGGCAGAACCACCACCAGAATTAACACGCAATACAATTGCTTTTATGTTTTCTTTCTTGCGAATTTTGCGAATTTCAGCAGCATATTTGTCGCCACCAATCGAACCTTTTTCACCTTGACCATCTACAATAGAACCTTCGGCATAAATAACCGCAATTTGGTTATCTTCTTTGCTTGGGTTCAGGTCATCTTTGTGAATGCTGTAATATTTTTCGATACTCACTACTTCCAATTTATCATCTTTGGCAGTACCTACTTTGCTACGCAATTCATCAATTACTTCATCTTTGTATTTGAGTCCATCTACCAATTTGTATTGAACAGCATCTTTAGGTGTACGAATAAGTCCATTGTTGGCAATACGATACAATTCAGTAGCTGGTACAGCACGGCTTTCTGCCAATCCGTCGAGGTAAATATCGTACATTCCCGAAAGGAAAGTAGTCACTTGCTTGCGGTTAGCTTCGGACATATCCGTACGGCGGAATGGCTCCGTAGCAGATTTAAATTTACCCGCATAGAAAATTTGAGCCGTTACACCCATCTTATCCATCAGCCCTTTGTAGTAGGTCAATTGAGCTGCAAATCCTGTAAAGCTAAATCCACCTTGTGGGTGCAAATAAACAGAATCGGCAACAGAAGCCAAATAGTAGCTTTTCTGATTGTACATCGTCGTATAAGCCGTAATAAACTTACCTTTTGCTTTGAATGCAATCAATTTGTTGCGCAGTACTTTGGTGGTTGCCCAACCCAATGGCACATTGCTCAAATCTAAATAAATTCCTTTGATATCATCGTCATTAGCTGCCTTGTCTAGCAATCTGCTCATGTCTTGTAGTCCAATATTTTTGGCAAACATTGCTTCTACATCAAATTGCCCTTGTGCTACGTTATTAGTCAACTCGGGGGTGGGTTCATCAAATTCTATTTTCAGTACGGTATTCGGTTTTATGCCCTCCACTTCGGAGCTAGAACCAATAGCTACGCCTGTGGCTACTCCAATACCGACTAGGATGCCTAGTCCAATGATAGTTCCTAAGCAAGAAGTAAAAAACAGCTTAAAAAAGCCTACTTTTGCATGAACTGTTACGGGTTTCTCTTTACTCATGTTTGTGTGTTGTTTTTATTGAAATAAAAGACCTACCAAAGGCTTCTAAAAACTTAGTAGGTTGTGTTTGTATGTTGTTATACTCCAAATATATTTTTTTAGTTCGAACTACTACAGTTAGTTAGACGAACGTAGTCGTTTATTCTGCCAACAGTTATTTTATGGGACAAACGACACTCTGAAATAACAAAAAGTGCCTTCTTGCTTTAGGGGCAAGAAGGCATTTAAAATTGTACTACTGTATGTGTAAGCAGCTTTTGTTACGGCTATTAGTGCGTAACACCTACTGGCATATCATGATCAAAAATTCCTCTGAGTTGAGGGTGTTGGTGGTCATATGTTGTTGTTGCCACTTTTTCTGATACATACTTATATAATTCCGAAACTGTTATAATTTTATCTCCATTAGCATCGGCAGCTCCTTTTAGCCCTTCTACATAGTGATAAGTAAATGCTCCTTGTTGCAAAGAGCCCATTTCCAAAGAAGTTTCGTTACTAGCCGAGGACATGAACAGAGCCATTCCTTGACTTGTTCGTCCTAAGTGATCATAGTATTTTTGATTCATTTCATCTTCTGTTAGTTTCCTTCTCTCCTTAACATCTTCACTATTGAAGGTGCCAGAGTAGCAGGCATCGGCAATACACAACCTTTTATTGACACCACTCGCCGCAATAATTTTTTTGAGCTCTGTGTGGGAAACACTACCGTCGTGTCCTGCAAAAATATTAGGTCCTCCATGTCCTGAAAAATAAAAAATAATCAAATCATTGGGGTTTGCTTTCATATATAACTCATCTGCAGCAGCTAGTATATTGGCACGAGTAGCTTCGTCATTCAGTAGAAATTTGACCTGTTCATCAGGTAATTTTCCACCTTTAGGGCTTTGCAAGAAATTTTTTAGGTGAGTCGCATCATCGTCACAAAATCTTAGGTCGCCCCAGCCACTTTTATTTTGGTCGTCAGAATAATCAGAAACTCCTACAATGACGGCCCAAACTTTAGGTGGAATTTTAGAGACAATCCCTTTTCCATCTTCTACTAATTCTACGATAGAAACATCTTTTTCACCATTTTCTTCATAGCTAGTTTGCCCCACTACAATAAGCTGACCTTTACGACCAATAGCAACAGAGTTTGCTTCGTCACGATAGGTTCCACCTATTTCTTTTGACCACATACAATCTCCCTCAAGGTCAAATTTAGATACCCACATATCCCAGTCTTCGTCAGACTCCAAGGAAAGATCATGGTGAATGGCACCAACTATCAATATATTACCATCAGTATCAAAAGCAACATCATTAGCTATGTTCGGTATAATCCCGTACATCCAAGAAGTTTCCATTATTTTATTACCTTCTTTGTCGATCAAAAATATAGCCGCATGCGAATCGTCCTCCTTCATGTTGTCTCCACACAATATGATATTTCCAAGTGCATCAATGGCAAAGTTATCAATAATATAGTTTTTGACATTGAGCCAATCTAATGGTTTTGTTGAAAGAACCTTTCCATTATTATTGAGTGTACGAATAAGAAATCTACCATCAGAAGCCTTTGGACCAGAGGCTTCTGATACAAGAATAAATTGATTAGTAAATGGAATCATTTTCATCCCAATAGGGTCATCATCAACATCATGTTCTACTATTTCTGACCACTTTATTTCTCCCTGAGCATTTATTTTTGTTATTTCTATTCTATAGTTAAGCTCCTTGTCGATTTCCTTATCATAACATAACATTATATCGTTATCCATATTTTCAACAATAGAATTGCAATAAATCCACTCCTTGCGGTCACTAACCTCAGAAGACCAAACGACATTACCCTCTAAATCTAACTTTAAAATTCTTATAAATATAGGTTTTCTGTTAGTGGGATTTACCCTAGCAGCAGCAATGATATGTTTTTTGTCCTTACTAATCAATACATGCGTTATTTCTGTTCTTTCTTTCTTATTGATGTAGAATTTATTCCAGACACGTTTGCCTTTATTGTCCATTAGGAATATATTGGCCTTACGTTCAGAAGTCTCCTTATCTCTACTATAGCCCCCAACTATATACTGGTCGCCTATAGGAACCACGCAGGTAGCAAAGTCATCGGTATTCCCTCCAAAGGTTTTACTCCACGTAATATTTGGTTGAGCTATTGCTATGGAAGAAATGGTAATGCACAGAAGCATTAATAATAGTGTTTTTTTCATTGGTGATAATTTAAATTATTATAAATATTAAAAAGGAAACTCATATCTTTATTTCAAACAGTTCCTTTATTTAAGAGCACGGCATTATACTTAAAAAAGTATAATAAGCTTTAAATATCGGAAATAATAGTGAAATAAAAAAACCTATGAATTATTATGCTTGATTTTTTTTCAACTAGAGGGCTGTAAACTAGCGAGATAAAACAAAAACAGAATACTCCTACTAAGGAATATTCTGTTTGAAATGTATGCTCGTATTAACTGCAATACCATTTTTAGAATATCGCAGGTGCACTGTGTTTAGAGCGTGTCTAAATTTATACTAAATTGTAATTTGAAAAGTCTTTTTCTATTATATTCCACCTATTTTTTGCTTCATAGCTCCCTACGTCCGTTTGTCTTGATTCCAACTTCACGTTGGAAGACAGGCTAAGGCTATGCAGCAAAAAAGGATGCTTATCTGAACCAAAAAAATCCTACACAAATTATCAAAAACCATAATTTAAAACACGCTCTTATTTATTTTCCTTGCATTTTTTTAGTTTCCACAATTCCATAGTACACATTTTTCACAGCCGTCTCCCAGTCTCCCCTGCGATTTACTTTTGTATAAAAATCATAGCTGCTGTATTTATCATTATGTTCTTTGAGGCGTCTGAACAACTTTTCGCAGAAAGGTAAATTGACCGGAAGTTCACCAGTTATAGTGTTGTAGTCTTGCAAAATCCCCCTCCAATAAGCGGATTCTTCCGCTGCAATTGCTTTTTCTTCTGGAAGAATCTCTAAGTACAATTGTCTATCCTCGCTCAAAAACTTCAACACTTTCTGTACCCGTTTATCTTTTCTATAAATTTTCTTGATTAACGATTGGTGTGCAATATTAACAGACCCTGGTCCAAACACATCCAACAACTGATCAACCAAATAATAATCTGCTAACTTGGCTTTTATTTTTTCTTCTATTTTTTTACGATTGCCACTATATTGAGCTACAAATGTAGCATTTACTTTTCGAGCGGCTATCGTTTGGTATTTCATGCTTTTATCTGACAAATCTACCTCTTTTGTAGCCGCTTGCATTGCCAAGAGCAACGCCCCTTCGATAGCTGCCATTCGTTCCGCCTCTGAACCAATCGCTTCGCCCTTGCCTTCTTGTGTAAATTCGTAATCAAATCCACCCATTTTGACCTTGACAATTGTTTTGCCTTCGGCTGTCGTTACATCCATTTTATCACCATTATACTCTGTATTGATGTCGATGGCGGCACTTGCTTCTATCACGGGTGAATATTTGCCAAGTTTTTCTTTTATCTCTTCGTTTTTATTGAAATCCGCTTTCACACCCAAGGCAATAGCCCCTCCAACCTTAACCAACTCAAAACCTTTGCTATCCCATTTACCTTTTATAGACATAATTCCGTTGGTAGTCAACTTAAGGACTCCTCCTGTCAACTCTTCTAGGAATTTAGTAGCCGCACCTGTTATTATCGTCATAATATTAACTTCGATATATACGGTAGTCACGCCATCGGCGTTATTTAGTTCTATTTTGAATACCTCCTCTGCTTCAAAATCAAGTTTGCTATTGTGATTATCAAAGTCGTACTCAAAACCTGACTCCATACCCATCTCTTTTTTGAGTGCTTTTTCGATTCCCTTTAGTCGAATTGATATTTTACCCTTGATAGCTGGAGCAGGACAAATAACAATCGTGGGGTTTGCTTTGATTTCAATTTTCATATCTGTCCCAGATATATCTATTGTTTTATCAATTTTTATTTTATTACCTGTCGATATGTTTTTTGTTTTGCAATAAGCAACAAATTGCTCTACCGTAGTTGGGACTTTATTCGATTTAGCTTTTTTGGCTTTAGCAGGTTTCCGACTTCTTCTTCTCAACTCTTTCTGTATGGCAAGTATGTTTTGGTGCATACTATCTAATTGTACCTGTTCTCGTTCATCAATACGCCCGTCATTTTCCAAAAAATATTTTTCATATTTATTGAGCTCTGCCGCCATCTCTTCCATTTTATCTTTCAACCTATCTATCTTTTCTTGATTTGTCATTATTTTTCTTTAGGGAATTATTATTTTTTGAATATTTTAAATTATCGCTATTTTTCGAGTACTTTTATTTTGGTACTGCTTAAAATTAATACTTTAGATTAGTAGCCACAAGCGTAAAAAATCAAAATTGTGATGAAAAATAAGCTATTCTTAATTTTCAACTAAAAAACACCATCACCTTGAAAACCAACCAACTAATCAACACGCTAAGTAGCAAAGAAGTCAAAAATTTCTCCAAGACTGTGTTGAATATTCACAAGCGAAAAACACTCAAAATACTCTTTGACACCCTCAAAAAAGATCCAGAAATAGACAAAAAGGTATTATTCAAAAAAGTATTTGAGCAACCTTATAGCACTAGCAAAGATTCGCTGCTACGCAATGAATTTCGATTGCTAAACCAAGAAATAGAAAGTTTTTTGGTTATTGCCAAACGGCAAAAAGAATTCAACATAAAGGACTGGGACAATCAACTAGATTTGTTGCGTATTTATCTAGCAAGACAAGCCGAGGACTTATTTCACCCACTCTGGCGTAAGCTTTACAAGAAAGCAACAACAGCACGTCTTTACGACATCAAGATCACTTTAGTACAGCTACTTTTCGACTATCAAACGCAGCATGCTCCCATTGGTTTCGATATTTATCAAGCGGTTTATACCCTACTCACCGACAGCTTGCAAGATACATTGGCTTACCTCCAAGAGCAATATCACCGAACAGCTCTTCATCAAGCATTTTTGGGTCGGACACTGACAGCACTACACCCTAGTTTCGAGCCAGCTCCAGCTACCAAGCATTATCAAGTCAATGAAGTACTCGAAAATGACGCCGTCATCATGTACCTACGGTGCGTAACAAGAGGATATAGCTTGAGTGGCGAAGCCAAAATAAAGGTACTCTTAGAAGCACTCGAAAAAGCTGAGGCACTTTACTCGTCGCCTAATTATGCCGACTTGCTAGAAGAACTACCATTGGTCAAAGCTCGCATTGGCTTAGAGTATTTCTTACTCAAACAATACCAAAAAGCGGATAAAATCTATCGCCCATTGATAGAAACCAATGCTGTCGTTTCGCACAAAAGGACTGGCTTTTATTACAATTATTTTGTCAATATTATTTGTATAGGCGACTACCAACGGGCTTTGGATTGGTATCAGCAGAGCGATGAAGAATGGAAACAAAGTCCATTGGTTGTACATCGTATCAAATATCTATTGTGTTGGTGTTATATTCTGCAACAGCAATACCAAAAGCCGTTGGAATTATTGCTACCAGAAACCCTAGAAGAACAGCCCGAAAATGACGCCCTTTATGCCAAAATTCTATTGTCTATTTTGTATTATCATACAGGTGATAACAAATTGGCAGAAAGGCAACTCTACAACCTAAACCAAAACAACCGCTATGCTAGCCCCATTGAAACAGTTTATATTATGTATGGGCAGCTCTTGCACCGATTCTTGTTGGCTCTTCAGGCTATCAACGCCCCTCAAAGAAATAAAAGGATTGGACAAGTCAAAAAAGATTTAGAAAAATTTTATGTCTCCGAAGCAGGTGCGACTGCTTCATTTTTGTATTACAGGTGGCTTGGCGAACAGTGTGATAAGGCATTGTTATAGTGTCTCAAAAACACATTAGTTAGTAGCTATTCACCAACTTGGTCTATGTTTTGTAACTAACAGAACAGCTTGAGCAACTTAGTAGTTTTTATCATCTGGACGTACTATTTCTTTAAAGTATTGAGCCTAGTAGTTTTTTTGTTATATTTGCGACCATCAAAGTCATTACTTGAGCTGACTTTGTTTATTTTTTATCTATTATTTTTACTTTTTGAGCTTACGAGGTTATTTTGTTTTTATCATTGTATAAACATAGCTTCTTAGGCGTACAAAAAATATGACCATGAAATATTATTGTTTTTTTTTACTAATGCTATGGAGTAGTTTAGCAACACTGACTGCCCAAAACGCAGAAGCTTATCAATATAAAGTAGATCTCAATAGGATTTCCAATGATGCACTCATTGTTGATCTGATTGTACCTAGTAGTATTACACAAGATAACCCCACTTTTTATTTTCCTAGAATCATACCAGGCACCTACGAAATTTCCAACTATGGTCGCTTCGTGAGTAGCCTCAAAGCGTACGACAAGCGAGGCAACGAAGTGCCTGTAGAGCGCCAAGACGAAAATACTTGGAAAATCAATGGCAAAAAAATTGCTAAAATCTCTTACAAATTAGATGACACATGGGATGCGGATGTACACAAAAAAGATGCAGTATTTGAGGCATCTGGAAGTAACTTTGAAGCAGGCAAAAACTTTGTATTGTGTGCCAATGCTTGTTTTGGTTTTTTTGAAGGAACCGAAAACCTCCCCTTTGAAGTAACATTCGATAGACCGTCCAATTTTTATGCAACCACTTCGCTCAATCGCTTTGGAGGTGACTTCGATTCAGATATTTTCTTGGCTCGCAATTACCACGATTTGGTTGATGCCCCTATTATGTACTGTATCCCAGATACCGTCAATTTCAAATTAGGCTATGGTGATATTCAAATTTCTGTTTATTCGCCTAACGGAATTGTTACCGCCAAGGATATTTACCAAGAAATTGGGACAATGCTCAATGCCCAAATCAAATACATGGGCAACATTCTACCTGTCGATCGCTATGCTTTTATGATTTATCTCTCGCCCGATGGTTACAAATCAGGTAACGTAGGAGCATTGGAACACGCTCGTTCTTCTGTATTTTGTTTGACCGAAGAGAAAGCCGATAAAATTAGTAAGTTAGTAGTCGATATTGCTTCGCATGAGTTTTTTCACATGATTACGCCACTATATATCCACTCAGAAGAAATCCATAACTTTGACTACATCAACCCAAAAATGTCTAAGCACTTGTGGTTGTACGAAGGCGTAATTGAATATATGGCTCAACACATGCAAGCGAAGCACGACTTGATAACTGATGAAGACTTTCTGGCTCGTCTGCGCAATAAAATAAAAGATGCAGGGCATTACAAGCAAGGTATTTCTTTGGCAGAAATGAGCAAGAAATGTTTGATAGAACCCTACTCCAAACAATACAATAATATCTACTACAAAGGTGCTATTGTAGCCATGTGTTTGGATTTGGAATTGATGAGCCTCTCTGAAGGAAAATACGATATTCAAATGCTACTTCGAGATTTGTCAGGTTATTATGGCGAAGATCTGGCGTTTAAAGACGATGAGTTGTACGAAAAAATTATCGCTATCACAGGCTATCGCCAACTAGGCAAATTCTTTGAACGCTATGTAGAAGGTACAGAAACATTGCCTTATGATAAGTTTGTAGAACCCTTTGGCATAGAATACTTGGAGGAAGCTGAAATTATGGAAATTTCCTCTTTGGGCGGTATCGAAAATGGCGTAGTTAAGCCTGATTCACTCGATCGTTTCTTCATTTCCAAAGCCGAAAAACTAGATAAATTTGGCAAGGAAGGTATTAAGTTTCAACAAGATGATATTATATTGAAATGGAACGACAAGAAGCTAACCGCTCGTACCGTTTCTGGTGTTTTGTTCACTTACATGAATAGTGTCAAAGCAGGTGATGTGCTCGAAATAGAAGTACTACGTGATGGCAAACCCTTATTGCTAAGTACTACCGTGACTCCGATTCCTGTCGTCAAACAACATGTATTCAAGATGATAGATAATCCGACACCACAGCAGCTAGCACTTCGCAAAAGATGGTTGACCCCGACCGAATAGTTTATGTACTAAGTAGGTTATTCAAAAAGACTCTTTTAACTCAGGCTAAAAGAGTCTTTTTCTGTTTTCTCTATTCGTTTCACCTCAATCTATTAATACATAGAATCAATCCTAAAGTTCTTAATTTAGTCCTAAAAGTATACCCTTAATAACAAATTGCCTCTCCATAAAACCGAATTATGGGATAATTTATTAACTTTGTTTAGTTATTCTTATGCTGGCAAATGAATTAGATACAACCCTTATACTGCATTATTTGCCTAGTATAGCACTATCATCAATCTATCGACAAACTTATTACACTAAATATGAAATTGATATGAAAAAGAACTTTTTTTTTACTATGCTAACACTCCTAGTAGTACTACTTACTGCTAGTGTGCAGACCGCTACGGCTCAATGCCCTGGTTGCTCCATCAATCTACCAGCGGGTATTCCTGCCGATACGATTTATGTCGATACCTTACCTTTTGCTTTCAAGAATGTTTATTATCAGGACTCTATGAGTTTTAGAGTTCCTTATACAACCGACCCCTTGGCAGCAGTAGCCCCTCCTGGCACCAGTGTACCCACAGGACTCAATGTAGATTACTTCAAGGTAGTTAGCGTCACTGGTTTACCTCCAGGATTGAGCTGGATAGGCGACCGCCCTGCACCTATGATTTATAACGAAACAGCTCCCGATACTAGAGATGGTTGTATTATATTGTGTGGTACACCTGCCGCTTCAGGTACTTTTACCATCAATGTTAATCTTGAAATTCAAGTAGCAGGTATTGTATTCCCAACCCCTCCTATCCCACTTGCTTTCATAGTATATGCGGACACGAATGCAACATTTACAACAAATATGTCTAGTGGTTGTGCTCCATTTTTTGTACAAATCAACAATTTAGTACCAAGTAATGGCGAGCCTAATATTACTTATGATTGGGATTTTGGCAATGGAACAACTTCTACATCTGAAAACCCTGACTCAGTAGAATATACTTTGGCTGATACAGGTATGGTAGCCATCAGACAGCAAGTTATCATTGATACATTTCCTTATTTGCTAGATCGTGTTATTGTTACCGCTACAGACTGTTCTGATCCTATCTTCAATAGAGAGCCTGATATGTATATGATTATATACGACGACACAACACAAATCATCAATACCGATCCTAACTTTGGTTTGATTGGCAATACACAAAACAACGAAAACGCTCCTGACACTATGGTTTTTGCAGGTCCATTACGTCTCAAAAACACCCCTTTCTTAATCGAGATATGGGATGATGACACAGCGGAATTCAATGCTGATGATCAATGTGGCGGCGGCGCTATTTCTGTTGGAGCCAATGATGGTGCAGGTATTCATATTGCCAACAATGGTGGTCTATCTATACAGTATGAAATTTCTCACTACGTAGATACTATCGTTTATATAGACAGCGTTTTTGTTCAAAACTGCGTATCTGTAGAGTATCTCAAATTTGTAGAGCGTACACTTCTGGTGTATCCTAACCCTACTGCCGATGTTGTCAATGTACAATTCGAAATGGAAGGATTTGCACACGATATCGAAGTTGTCGTTTCTGATATGTTAGGCAGAAATGTCTATACAGAACGTATCTCTAACTTCGAAGGTCAATACAATCGTCAAGTAGATTTGAAAAATTATGCGGGCGGTGTTTATGTATTGCAATTAAAAATGGGCGATAAAATTGCTCATCGCAAGATTGTACTAAGCAAGTAATTAACGAGCATGTCTAAAATTATAGTTTTAGACACACTTTAATCTTTTGTCTTACTCAGATATAAAGCAAGAAATTCTTCTACCAGAAAGAATTTCTTGCTTTTTTTTTGGGGTAGATAGCTCAATATCTTATTTTAGGTATCGTTTTTGGATAAATATAGCTGTTGACAATATTTCCAATCACATCCCTCGCCATATTTTATATTTAAAGCAGGTCTAAAATTTCGCTCAGTCAACAAACCTAATCATTAGTTTAACCGTTTGTTAATACGAGATACAAACACACTTGTTACTATCTATTTTTTTTACACCTATTTACCAATCAATCTTATCATCATTATGAAATTTATTCTTGCATCTATTGTGTTATTTCTTAGCTTTCAAGTCAAGGCACAAGACCCTGTCGTCATTATCGACCAAATGAAAGCCAGTATCAAAAAAATAAAAACATACTCCTTTGAACTACATAGCCGAGAGCGCTTTGGATCTAAGTTTATCACCAAAAAACTATTATTCCACATGCAGGAAAGCCCTAAGAAAGTCTATATGAAAGATATGGACAAGGGCATAGAACTACTTTACGTCAAGGGTTGGAATAGCAATAACGCTTACATTAACCCGAATGGAATGCCTTGGATAAATGTTAGTTTGAGTATTTATGACAATAAAGTTATTTCCGAAAACCACCACACTATCAATGATTTAGGGTTATCTTTTGTACCTGTATTGTTAGAAGGTTTCGAAAAAACGATAGAGGCTAGTGGTAAGACACGCAACGATATATACACCTATTTGGGCGAAACCGTCTGGAACGGTAAAGCTTGTTACAAAATACAATTGGTCTCTCCTACGGAATTCAAATACATTAGTTATACTACAGATAGAGATCAAAAGTTAATGGAACTCTCTAGAAGAATCGTAGCCTCTGATTATTTGATCAAAGAAAAAAACAGAGTAAATTATACGCGTACCATCAAGAAAGGCACAACATTGACCGTTCCTTCTGCTTATGCAGCAAAAGTGATTGTTTATATCGAAAAATCAACCAAATTGCCTTTAGTACAGACATTGTACGATGACAAAGGATTTTTTGAGAAATTTGAATACAAAAACGTTAATTTGTCTCCTAACTTTGGTAGCAAAGAATGGACAACTGATTGTTTAGATTATGGCTTCTAGTAGCCTTTAGTAAAACTAAAAAAATGTATATTTAATGGTTTTGATGAACAATGTGTCATCAAAACCATTTCTATTTGTACCAAATCATCAATCAGAATAGACATTACTATGGAAACTACTACCAATACAGCTGCTTTAGCGGTCGATCAAAAAGAGGTCAAAAGAATTGTGCAAGCACAACGTGATTTTTTTGCTACCAACGGCACCAAAACAATTGCTTTTCGCAAAAAACAATTGAGCAAACTCCGTCAACTAATAGCAGACAATGAAGATGCTATCGTTGAGGCACTCCACCAAGATTTGCACAAACACGAGTTCGAAGCCTATGCTACGGAAATTGGGTTTGTCATGGTTGATTTGGACAAAGCCCTAGCTAATTTGAGCAAATGGGCAAAACCTAAAAAGGTAAAAACACCTCCTTTTTTGTTCATTGCGACCAGCTATATTCACCCCGACCCTTACGGCAACACCTTGATTATTGCACCATGGAATTACCCGATGCAGCTATTGATAGCACCACTTATTGGAGCTATTGCCGCAGGTAATACTGCTATACTCAAACCTTCAGAATTTGCACCACATACCTCTGCTCTGTTTGCTAAGTTGATCAATAGTACTTTTGAGGAAAACTACATCCGACTAATAGAAGGTGCTGTAGATGAAACACAATGGCTACTCAACGAGAAATTTGATTATATTTTCTTTACGGGAAGTACCAAAGTAGGCAAAATAGTCTACCAAGCAGCAGCCAAACACCTAACTCCTGTCACCTTAGAGCTGGGCGGCAAGAGTCCTTGTATTGTCGATAACGATACACACTTGGACTACACTGCCAAACGAATAATTTGGGGGAAATTTGTCAATGTTGGACAAACTTGTATCGCACCTGATTATATATTGGTTGACCAAAAAGTAAAAGCAGCCTTTATCGAAAAATTGAAGTATTATATGCAGCAGTTTTTTGGTGACAATCCGCAAGAAAGTGAATCACTCGGACGTATTATCAACGAAAGTCATTTTGATAGAATTGTTAGTTATTTAGGCGATGGAGATGCTGTTATAGGAGGGCAACATGACCGTTCTGACAAGTATATAGCCCCTACTGTATTGGATAATGTAAAAGAAGATAGTAGTGTGATGGAAGATGAAATATTTGGTCCTGTACTACCTATTATCGCCTACGGCAATTTGCGTGAAGCCATCGCATTCATTAATGCCAGACCAAAACCCTTGGCACTTTATATGTTCACTAAAAACGACAAAAAAGTAGATCGTGTCATTGGCGAAACCTCTTCAGGAGGTGTCTGTGTCAATGATACATTGATGCACATAGCCAACCCTTATCTACCTTTTGGCGGAGTTGGGCAAAGTGGTATGGGAGCCTATCATGGTTACGAATCTTTCAATACTTTTTCTCATCAAAAGTCAGTATTACATCGCTCCTTCTTGCTAGAAGAACCGATACGTTACGCACCTTATAACCTCAAAAGAAACTGGCTCAAAAAGATAATGGATTGGACACTCTAAAACACATATCCCAAGAAGCGTTGACCGACGTCGAAATCTATTTCTTTAGTGGCTTAGGAGCAGATAGTTCTGTTTTTGGGCGGCTCGAAATAGAACACCCCAACCAACGTCATATTGATTGGATAGAAACTACATTGGGCGAGACTATAGAAGAATATGCCTTCAAGCTACTTCCGCAAATAGATCGCAGCAAACGAGTTGTTTTCTTGGGTGTTTCTTTTGGTGGAATGGTCGCTATTGAGGTGGCTAAGTTGATAGATGTAGAAAAAGTCATCTTGGTATCTAGTGTCAAGCACAGCGATGAGTTGCCGTTTTATTTCAGAGCAGCTGGGCGTATGCGATTGCATCAATTAATACCCGCTAGCTTATTCAAAATGAACAATCCACTTACTCATTTCGCTTTTAGCGTAGTAGGTAGAGAAGAAAAAAAATTGCTCAAAAATATTTTAAAACAGACCGATGATACTTTTTTGAAATGGGCAATTGGTCGAATTACCATTTGGAGAAATGACCAAGTACCCCCCAACGTAGTACACATACACGGCACGAGTGATAAGATTATGCCAATTCGTTTTGTGGGCGACTGTATGCGAATAGAAGGTGGTGGACACCTCATGATTTATCAAAAAGCCGACAGGATTAGCCACATTGTCAATACTATTATGACCGAAGAAGTACTACTTCTAGATGTAGAGAAGTAGTCCAACCAATATAACGAAGTTGTTTAAAAAGTCACTTCAACATAAGGAAGCCACTAACAA
This sequence comes from uncultured Saprospiraceae bacterium, assembly GCA_937139495.1. Taxonomy (GTDB): domain Bacteria; phylum Bacteroidota; class Bacteroidia; order Chitinophagales; family Saprospiraceae; genus Aureispira. The sequence continues at coordinate 102,820 of CAKZQC010000021.1, forward strand.
TTTGAGATTGTTAGTGGCTTCTTTTATAGACTAAAGTTTTCTACCTAAAAAAAGGCTTATCCATTTACTTTCTTGTGATCAGCCAAAAACTTAGCCAAGCCAATATCGGTCAATGGGTGATTCAGCAATGCCAAAATAGCATTGAGTGGACAGGTTACTACATCCGCCCCAATTTCAGCACACTGAATAATGTGCATAGGGTTGCGAATAGAGGCAGCTAATACTTCCGTCTGAAATCCATAAGTGCTATAAATATGTACAATCTGCTCTATCAAAGTGATTCCGTCCCAGCTAATATCATCAACTCTTCCTACAAAAGGAGACAAATAAGTTGCTCCTGCTTTGGCAGCCAAAATAGCCTGACCTGCAGAAAAAACAAGTGTACAGTTGGTACGAATACCTTTGTCCGAGAAATGCTTAATCGCTTTGATACCAGCTTGAGTCATCGGTACTTTTACCACAATGTTTTTGTGCAAAGCAGCCAACTCCTCGCCTTCTTTGATCATACCTTCTGTGTCGGTAGCAATCACTTCTGCACTGACATCGCCATCTACGATAGCACATATATTTTTGTAATGAGCTAATACGGCTTCCTTACCTTTGATGCCTTCTTTTGCCATCAGTGAAGGATTGGTGGTAACACCATCTAATATTCCTAAATCGTTTGCTTCTTTTATTTGTTCTAGATTCGCGGTATCTACAAAGAATTTCATGTTGTTTTTTTATTGTAATGATGGGGAAACCCCAATACTTTTTTTGTCGAAAAATTCTTTCGACAGGCACAAAATTAACAGAAAAATACAAAATAATCAATTCAATTGTTTTTATTTTCTGCCACATTTTGGGGTTTACACTCCTGCACCCCACCTCTATAATCAATTTGATTAATTAGAACTATTTTGATTATATTATTTAGTTTTTAAAAAGCGATTCCAATAAAAAAGCAAGCATAAGTGTCAAAAATACCGTATCTTTGCACCATTCATTTATAATCTAAAAATTTAAATTATGAACAAAAACATTTTTACGCTACTCTTTTTGGTCTTCTGCATGGCAGGTAGTCAATTAGCAGTAGGGCAAGTCCTTTATTCAGAGGATTTTGAAGGTACAGGTGGAGTCATGCCTGCCAATATGACTATTATTGATAATGATGCGTCTCCAGCTGCTGCAGGAATACCTGCTTATGATTTATGGATACCAGTTGGTTCTACAATTGCTGTAGGAACGGATACAGTTGCAGCCGTCACTTCTTGGTTAAATCCTGTTGGAGCAAGTGATGATTGGTTGATTACTCCACTAGTTACAGGCTTAGCTAGTAACGCTAACCTGCTCTGGAATGCAGTCGCACGTGACGCTGCTTACAGAGATGGCTATGAAGTTTGGGTAACTAGCACTATTGCTGGGACGACCCCAGTCGTGACTGACTTTACTACTAATGGGACAATGGTTTTTTCTGTCGCAGAAGAAGATAGTGTGATAACAAATCATATCGTTAGTTTAACTGCTTTTGCTAATCAAAGTGTATATGTAGCTTTCCGCAATAACTCTAATAATCAATTTATCTTAGAGGTAGATGATATTGTAGTGGAAAACACAATACCTACAGATGATTTGGCAATAAATGGAGTCTATGCAGAATATACAATTTACCCACTAACCCAAGCTGAAATACCAGTAATTGGTACTATAGCTAATGTAGGTAATACGAATGCTTCAGACGCAGTACTCACAGCCAATGTGTATGAAGGTACTACTCTACAACAGACTTTTACTAGTCCTGCTACAACATTACTTCCAAATGCTAGTGTCAATTTAACGTTAGGTACTTACACTGCATTGAATGCAGGAGTACATACCGTTGAATATATCGTTAGTTCTGCAACCCTAAACGATGTAGATGCAACAAATGATACTATTCGCTATTCTTTCTTGGTAGATGCTAACTTTTTTGCCAGAGATGATGCAAATTTCCTATCAGGTGTTGGTGCAGATGAGACAACAGAATTGATTGCTGGTCAAAACTATGACATGGTTAATGCTGGCGAAATGGACTCTGTGTTATTTTTCATAGCTCCAGGTGGCGATGGATTTGGGGATACTGTCCAAGTAGTTCTTTATGATGTAGTAGGAGGTGTTCCAACTAATCAAATTGGACAAAGTCAGCCTTACATACTAACAGCAGCTGATACAGGTGCTTCAGGTACAATATTACAATTACCTGTCACTAACATGTCGGGTAGCACATTTACTTTTGCTCCTAGCGAAATTTTCGTTGGTATTCGTGAATATACTACTAGTAGTTACATGAATTTAGTATCTACAGTTGATATCTATACAGCTGGTACGGTATATGGCAATGTAGATGGTAGTGCTTTTACGTCTATTGATAATATATTTGCTGGATTTCAGCGCAATTTTGTTATCCGTCCTTACACTTCTATTATCTGTCCTACGTTGACAGCTACTAACTCTGCCACAGACGCTAGTTGTGGGCTAGCAGATGGTACAGCTACGGCTATACCAGGTGGAGGTACAGCACCTTACACATTCATGTGGGATGCTAACACAACGAACCAAACTACTGCTACTGCCAATAACTTGACAGCAGGTAACTACAACTTCACTTTTACAGATGCTAATGGCTGTTCTGGTACAGGTGGAGCTACTGTAGCCAATCCAAATGCTCCTATTACTACTGCAAGTGTAACAAACAACGCTACTTGTAATGCTGCTGCAGATGGAGAAGCAGGTGCTACTGCTACTGGTGGTTCAGGAACTTATACTTATGTGTGGTCTGATGGTCAAACTACTCCTGACGCTTTAAACCTTGCTGCAGGTACTTACACCGTAACTACTACTGATGGTTCCAACTGTGCAAGCACAGCAATGGTCACTATCACAGAGCCTACTGCTGTTGTTGTTAGTTCAACTAACACCGTAGATGTAGCTTGTTTTGGCGACACTACTGGTTCAGCTACAGTGGCTGCTACTGGTGGTAATGGTGCATATACTTACATGTGGGCGGCTAACACTAACAACCAAATCGGTGCTACTGCTATCAATTTGGCTGGAGGTGCTTATGTAGTGACAGCTACTGATGCAAGTGGTTGTACTGCTACTGCTACTGTTGCTATTGCTCAGCCTTCTAGAAACTTACTTGTTACTATTAATCCTAATAGCAACGTGAATATTACTTGTAATGGTGCTGCTACTGGTAGCAGTACTGCTAGTGCTTTTGGAGGTACACCTAGTTTCACTTATATGTGGGGCGCTGCTGCCAACAACCAAATGACAGCTGCAGCTACTAACCTAGCTGCTGGCACTTACATAGTAACAGTTACAGATGCTAACGGTTGTACTGCAACTAGATCTACTACTTTGACAGAGCCAACTGCTCTAGTGGCGACTGCTACCAACAACGGTAACGGTACGGCTACTTTGGCTGGTAATGGTGGATCAGGTGCTTATACTTACAGCTGGTCTAACGGAGAAACTACTGCTAATGCTACTTTCACTAGCAATGGTTCTTACACAGGTACTGTTACAGATGCTAACGGTTGTACTAGTGTTGACTCTGTCAACATCACTGTAATCAGTGTTGATCAAATTGCTGGATTGAATACATTGAATGTATTCCCTAATCCTGCTACTACTATTGCAATGGTAGATATTGATTTGGCTCAAGCTCAAGAAGTTAGCCTACGTGTTATCAATACTACTGGACAAGTAGTAATCAACAAAGTATATGGTACTATCCAGTCTTCTAGACTAGAAGTAGCGACTACTGAATTGACTACTGGTGTTTATTTCTTACAATTCACTATTGGTGCAGAAGTTGTAACCAAAAAATTGGTTGTAAGCAAACAATAAATTGTCATTTCACGTAAGTGAAATTATTATTTAAATACTGTTTTATTAAGCTGTATCCTCCTCTGGAGGATACAGCTTTTTTTTATTCGTAGATACCATGAACATAAACCCAACAATTGCTATTAAAATTAGAAAGCAAATGATTCCTAAAGCAGGCAAATATTCGTATATTTGGACAAACCAGAACCGTAACTAAACAAGACCATGGGCAAAGCTAAAACTAGAAAAAAAACTACTACCAAAACTACTCCTGTCGATAAAGCTACGCTATTGCAAGCCTTTCGGCTAATGGCTACTGCCAAAACGATGGCAGAAACTTACGAAGAAAATGTGCGAATCGCATCCAAGTATGTGCACGCTACTTCGAGAGGACATGAAGCTATTCAGATAGCGCTAGGTATGCAGCTCCAGTCACAAGATTTTGTAGCTCCCTATTATAGAGATGATAGTATTTTGCTATCTATTGGCATGACTCCTTATGACTTGATGTTACAGGTTTTAGCCAAAAAATCAGACCCTTTTTCGGGAGGCAGAACTTACTATGCTCACCCTAGCTTAAAGGACGATGACAAACCAAAAATCCCTCATCAGTCTTCTGCTACAGGTATGCAAGCAATTCCTACTACTGGTGTTGCTTTAGGTATTCAGTACAAGGAAAAAACAGGCTTAATTGACAATAAGAATACCGATGATAACACCGTGGTAGTCTGTTCGTTGGGCGATGCCTCGGTAACAGAAGGAGAAGTGTCGGAAGCCTTCCAGATGGCGGCACTCAAGCAGTTGCCTATTTTGTTTTTGGTGCAAGATAACGAATGGGATATTTCGGCGAATGCTGCCGAAACAAGAGCACAAGATGCGTACGAATTTATACAAGGATTCAAGGGCGTAGAAGCTCGACAAATAGAAGGCAACGACTTTGCTGCTTCCTACACGGAATTGCAAGACGTAATAGAAATTATTCGTAAAGAAAGAAGACCTTTTTTGGTACATGCCAAAGTTCCTTTGCTCAACCATCACACCTCTGGGGTACGGATGGAATGGTATCGAGATGACTTGGCAGAACACCAAGCCAGAGACCCTTATCCAATATTGCAAAAGCAACTAAAAGATGCTGGTGTCACGACCAAAGAAATAGAAAAAATAGAAGCCGAAGTACTGGAGCTAGTACAAGCCGATTTTGAGCGTGCTCAAGAAGCGGAGGACCCAAGCCCAGAAGATATTTATACACATGACTTTGCACCTACGCCTATCACCGAGGAACAAGGAACTCGCAATCCAGAAGAAGCCATACCGACCGTGATGGTCGATTCAGCTTTAGTGGGTATCGAAGAATTGATGCGCAAGCACAAAGAATGTTTGTTGTATGGTCAAGATGTAGGCGGTCGCTTGGGCGGTGTTTTTAGAGAAGCCGCTACTCTCGCTCAAAAATTTGGCGACGACCGTGTATTTAACACACCGATTCAAGAAGCATTTATTATAGGTAGTACCGTTGGTATGTCTGCTGTTGGCTTGAAGCCAATAGTAGAAGTCCAATTTGCCGATTACATCTGGCCTGGTCTCAATCAATTATTCACGGAAGTGAGCCGCTCTTGCTATCTCTCCAATGGCAAATGGCCTGTCAGTATGATATTGCGTGTGCCAATCGGTGCCTATGGCAGTGGTGGTCCTTATCACTCTTCGAGTGTCGAATCGATTATCGCCAATATCAAGGGTGTCAAAATTGCTTATCCGAGTAATGCCGCCGACCTTAAAGGACTTATGAAAGCCGCTTATTATGATCCAAATCCTGTTGTAATGTTTGAACACAAGGGTTTGTATTGGTCAAAAGTACCAGGGACGTTGGCTGCCAAAACGCCTTTGCCTGCCGAGGATTATATTTTGCCTTTCGGCAAAGCTGCGATTACAAAAGCCGCTGACGAAGAGCAAGTCAACAAAGGAAAATCTATGGTCGTTATTACCTACGGCATGGGCGTGCATTGGGCATTGAACGCCAGTAAAGACTTTGATAATCAAGTAGAAATCATTGATTTGCGTACCTTATATCCATTAGATACCAATACTATATTTGAAGCGGTCAAAAAACATGGTCGTTGCTTGGTGGTCACAGAAGAAACCGTCAATTGTACCTTTGCACAAAGTATTGCTGCTAGAGTGCAAGAAAATTGTTTTGAGTCGCTCGATGCTCCTGTGCGTACTATTGGCTCGCTTGATGTGCCAGCGATTCCACTCAACGAAATATTAGAAAAAACGATGCTGCTCTCTGCCGAAAAAGTAAGTGCTGCGATTCGTGACTTGTTGGATTATTAGAAAATAATTCGCCATAAAAAAGACTCTATAACAAGCTATACATAACATGAAACCAACTTTTCATACCCTTACGGTAAAAGATATAAAAAAGGAAACTAGAGAATGCTGTTCCATTGCATTTGAAGTGCCTGCTGAGTTAAAAGAAAAATATCAATTTATTCAGGGTCAATACTTGACTCTCAAAACTACAATTGATGGCGAAGAAGTTCGTCGCTCCTACTCTATTTGTGTAGGTCCCAATGAAGGCGAACTACGTGTAGCGGTCAAGCAAATGCCACACGGACTTTTTTCGACTTATGCCAACAAAAAACTTAAAATAGGCGATCAACTTGACGTGATGACGCCAATGGGTAATTTCTATACGGATCTAAAAGCAGATAACAACAAGCATTATGTTGCCTTTGCCGCAGGTAGTGGAATTACGCCCATGATGTCTATCATGAAAGCGGTGCTGTATCAAGAGCCAGAAAGTAGTTTCACTTTATTTTATGGCAATAAAAATGTAAGTTCTATTATCTTCCGAGAAGAAATAGAAGCCCTCAAAAACATCCATATTCAACGACTGAATGTACACTATATTTTGAGTAGAGAATTTTTGGAATCACCGCTACTCAATGGTAGAATTGACAACGATAAGTGCGTGACGTTGATTGATAAATTTTTAGATTTAGAAACGGTGGACGAAGTTTTTGCCTGTGGTCCAGAATCTATGATTTTTGCGGTGAGAGATACACTCGCAGCACGCAATTTCCCTAAAGAGCAATTACATTTTGAGCTATTCACCTCACCACTAGATGGCAAAGTAGCCAAAAAACACATTGTCAAAGAAGAAGATAAAGAAAAGGTGACTAATGTCACTATCAACTTGGACGGCAAAGCTTTTGTATTTGATTTGCCGTTTGGTAGCGAAAACCTGCTAGATGCTGCACTCAATAGAGGAGCTGATTTGCCTTTTGCTTGCAAAGGTGGTGTTTGCTGTACTTGTAGAGCCAAACTGGTAGAAGGTGAAGTAGATATGCAAGTCAATTATGCACTAGAACCTGATGAAGTAGAAAATGGTTTTATTTTGACTTGTCAAGCTTACCCGACTACCGAGAAAGTAGTCGTTGATTTTGACCAAGTATAGCCATTTGTCAATCAATTTTTGGTGATAAAACTCAACTTTCAACAAAAAATGAACTCATCGTTTATGATATTGTTTTAAGTGTAGGTAGTAGCAGTCTAGACTGCTATATTTTGTAATTTTTTTTACAAAAACAAACAGAAAGAAACTATACTTTTGTGTGTCTTCTTTCTACAAAAAAGAACAATTATGGAAAATTCAAAAGAACACTCAAACAAAGGAAATTACAAAACCTTCTTTATAATGTTGGCTTGCTCATTTGTAGCAATGTACATCACAATGTATTTAAATACGTATGTATTTGACCACGTATATTTTAGTCTAACACGCTTTTATATGGTCTGTCTAGGAATATCTACGATGGCATTAATTATGTGGTTTTTTATGCGAAATATGTATAAAAACAAAAAGAAAAACATTGTTATTTTAATAGGTAGTGTGGTACTTTTTTTAGGTGCTTTGGGGTTAGTACGTGAACAAAAATCTACAGTTGATGATGTTCTTTGGATGAAAGCAATGATACCACATCATTCTATAGCGATATTAACAAGTGAACGTGCAGATATTCAAGATCCAGAAGTTAAAAAATTGGCAGATGATATTATTAAAGCGCAGAAAAAAGAAATTGAAGAAATGAAAAAAATGATAGGAAAAAATCCTTTCACTATTTCTAAAAAACTCAATGAGCATGTTTACCCTATTTTAGAAAATTCATTAGAAAAGGAGGATCGTTAGAACAAAACTTCGTTACAAAAATGCTTTTAGGAGCCATGATTGAAGCGAGAAGCTGCGAACGATTTAAGATTCTTTCAGAAGAAATTAACGACGAAGACTTACGTGTCTTTTACAGAAGTCTAATGGAATCTGAAGCCAGGCATTACATGTCATTTATCAAATTAGCCAAACAATACGCTCCCAATACAGATGTGGATTCGATGTGGCAAGAGTTTTTAGAATTCGAAGCGGAATTGGTGACTAGTTATGGGAAGAGTGAGACGATGCACGGTTAGGTTTGGAATGGACAATGGATGATGGAGAATGGAGAGTGGATGATTTTGAATTGAGAATTTTGTTGTTAGGGAATTTTTCAATTATGCCTGCCTCCGGCTGACAGGAATTACGAGGGTGATAGCTTTAATAAATGGACAATGGACAATTATGAATATTAAGATTATGTATTATTTAACTACAAATGGGAGATTTTATGATGTCTT
>CAKZQC010000022.1 GCA_937139495.1 uncultured Saprospiraceae bacterium
AGTGGTGCTATCACGAGGCTTTTTGGCGAAGTATGGGCTAAAAATAGACCATCATTTTACATTAACTTATTTATGCACGGTTACTTAGTAGCTATTGCTTAATGATTTTTTGTGTATAAACCACTCCTGTATTCGTTAGCACTTGCAGCACGTACACACCTGTAGCCAAGTGTGACAAATCGTTGAGTGCCGTCAAGTTATTGGCTGACAAGCTGTGTTCTTGTGTTTCTACCAATATCCCTTGGCTGTTGTAAATATGAAAAGTAGCGGCAGTTGCTTTGTCTTTGATACGTACGGCTATCTGTCCAGTAGTCGGATTGGGCAGTACATCGAGTCCGCCCGTCACGTTGACCATACCATCTACAGAACGAATAGGAGAATAAGTAGCCGTGCCATCAAAATCAAGTTGCTGGAGGCGGTAATAAGTGGTGCTTTCTGAGCCGTTTTCGTCCAATTCTTGATAATAAGAAGTCACAGGTGTTGTGCCATTGCCATTGACCCAGCCAACCGTTTCAAACTCCGTTTGTCCTGCAAACATTCGCTGTATTTCAAACCCTTTGTTGTTGGTTTCTGTGGCTGTTGCCCAATCTAATTGCACCGTAGTTTTGTTGGTACGAATGGCATCAAAACTAAGGAGTTCGACGGGCAAATCTGTGTTGTTGCCATTGTTGACCGTTACAATTTGCGAAAAGCTCGTCACGCCAATACCATTGCCATAGCTAATCGAGCCAGTATTGCCTGCCGTAGCAGCATCTGCACAGCCGAGTGCGGCACCCCAAGTTGCCCCAAAGTCATTGCTAGCACGTTTGTGAATCGTCAAGTTGGTACAAGGACTCGCCACATCTGCTGGTGCAACATAGCCCATTCGGTTGATAGTCAAGTACTGTACGGGCGAAAAAGTAGCATTGTTACCATAGTTATCCACTACTAGATATTCGTTATCTACATCGCCTCCTATAGATTCCCAGCCGTGTGGTTTTTCTGTTTCTAGTCGAGCTACTACTATTTCTCCATCAGGAGTAGTCCCCCCAAATTCTATAGCTACGTCGGTATTGACAAAATTATATACTCCACCTGCACCAATTGTCATTCGATCAACAGTTCCTCCTGCTACTGCCACTTGCGATGCAACACGATTGGCAGCAGTCATATTTTGTGTAGTGCCATCTAGCAAACCTAGTCCATCTTTCACTCCTCCAATACTACCCACGGCAGCATCTGTATTGAATTGATAATAAGCGACCAACCCTGCTTCGTTGCCCAATAGGGTCAGGTGTTTTTGTGCTCTAATTTCGGCTTGTGTACGAGCCACATTCCAAACCTTGACTTCTTCGACACTACCGTTGAGGTAGTCGCCACCTTGCCAGCCACCGATCTTGAAAGTAGCGGTGGATAAATCGAAGTTTCCTGTGCGAGCCATCGAATTTTGAGCGATACCATTGACATAAATAATCATATTGTTGCCGTCATACGTACCTACGATATGATTCCATTCATTGATATTGATGGTCATACCTGCTCCCAATATCTCCCATGCACCAAATTTGAGCTGAAACTGAGGCTCTCCTCCAAGCACCTGTAGCGAGTAAGAATCATCTCCTGCTACATCGCCAAATTTAGTGATTATTTTTTGGTTGCCACCAATAGACTCCATTTTGACCCAAGCCTCTAGCGTAATAGCATCGGTACTATTAAATCCCGCAGGATTGCCCATATCTATGTAATCATCTGCCCCATCAAAGTTATACATTTTGCCACGTACATCAGTTATCAAATCACTTGATCTTTGTGCCACTAAAAACTGCCCCATTTGCGAAATTTCGTTAAACGTAACCGTTGTAGTTGTTACTTGGCTAGCTGTTGCAATTTTTGCCCAATCGCCTGTGCTATTACTTGCTCTCCAATACAAGTTGTACTTATTGGCATCTGTTGTCAGCAATGCTCCACTAGGATAAGTAAAAGTATAATTAGCTACAAAGTTAGGCGTAGCAATCGACGAATTGATGGTCCATACTGGATTGTTGATAATGGCAAAACCATTGACCGCACTCGTACTGTTTGGCACAAATGCCTGATAGGTTGTTGTCACATCTTGAATACTACTATTGTTCAGGAAGTCTATTGCTAAATTGGCAGCAACGAAATTTTGAGTGCTAGCACCTGTCGCAATCCCTGCAATCGTTTCTGCTATGGAGCTACCTGCTCCGTCATTGCCTGTATTGATAGCCGAAGCCACCCAATCCGTGCTGGCATTCATATTGGTCAATATGCCGTTATTTCCGTTTCCTGTTTTATCTGTTAGTACGGTTGCAGTTGTGCCATCATTCATTTGATAATATGCTACCAAATCGCCATCACAGACAGAGCGAGTCAAGTGTTTATCTGCTTTGATTTCGATAGCAGTACGTGCCGTACTCCAAACCATTAGCTCGTCTATTTGCCCTTCAAAATACTCCGTACCTGCATCGAAGTTGCCAATGAATGCAGGAGCATTACTTTGTACCGAACCCGAAATAGTACCTGCCTGTATGACAGTGGTACTTTCGATACCATCTACATAAATGGTAACACCTGTTTCGTCGCCAGAGCCATTATAACTCATAGCGATATGGTGCCATTGTCCATCTCGCACATCAAATCCTCCTGCCGAACGCACTTCAAAAAAATCGAATGTAACGGGGTCCAGCATCAGAAAATCAATCGCTCCTGTAGCTCCGACATAAGTAAACGTCCAACCTGCAAAGGTATTGCCATCAAATTTGGATAAAATATGCCCACTTGTAGTCGTACCTGTTGGTACCTTGACCCAAGCACTAATCGTATAAGCTTCGTTATAATCAAAATTAAGATTAGGATTATTACCCAAGTCAATATAATCATCAATCCCATCAAAATCCAAAGCGTCTCCTCGAACCAAATCAGGATTGAAAACTTGTCCGTTGAGCGGACTTCCTATATCAGCAGTTGTAGAAGTATAAGCCAATGGATCAGCAGTGGCGTTATTTTTTTCGTAGCCCAATGTGCCTGTTACATCATTGCCATTGCGGTCAACTCCAGGACTGGCTTTGGAACCCCAAACTCTATTGGTATAAGTTGATTCTGTGTAGTAGGTCGCTCTTCCTTTTGTCTTGTCGTTTTGGTAGGCAACTGACCAAACCACATTGCCACTCGCATCTTCTAGTATTATTTCGTCCGTTTTATTAGCTAGTGCCATTCCTACCTCTAGTACTTTATGACTCGGACAGCCATCTAACCAAAGTGCTTCAAAGTTAGCTTTATCCCTCGCCAAGATTACGTATTGCCCTGCTCCTACTAGGTAGCTGGTACCAGAAATTAGACTATTATCGGCATCTTCATCTTTGAGTCGCCAATCTTGAAGATCAACGGGGTCTGTTCCGTAATTGTAGATTTCTACCCATTCGTCTGTACTTTGAGTAGCGGTAGGATTACAAATCCATTCTGTAATCGCTATAGTGGGTAGCACTGTTGGTGTAGGCACTTCCCATTGTTGACCAAATATTTCAAATTCGCTATTGACGGTAGGCACAGGAGCACTATCATCATCTGCTTCATAAGCAATAAAGTATTTTTGGCTTCCTGTCGAGTAAGTCACCGCAATAGGTGCGATAGGGTTAAATGTTGTACCAGTTGTCGCTACTCCTACATCTGTCGCTCGCACGTCGTTTTCTAGAGTATTGAGCGAAGCATCAAGAGCCTCTATATAGATTTCGAAAGCACCTACATTTTCTTCTGCACGATAAGTAATCAAATATTGATTGACCGTATTATTCCAAACAACTTTAGGAGAAGCAGCATCTTTTCCATCATTGGCAGTACCTGTTTGGCTCACTTGTATGTCACTACCAATTCCGCCTTGCAGTACACCTGCAGGAGACATATACTGCATAAATATTTCATCATCTCCCATTTTATCGCTATCCCAAACGATTAAATATTTATCTTCCGTAGCATTATACACTACATCAGGGCTATTCGCATCATTGGCAGCTGGTAGATTTGTAACTTGTATAGGTGCAGCTACAGAACCAACGACTACGCCACTTTTGTCAAGTAATTGCACATAAATATCATCTTTGCCCGCTATTGGATCTGCCCTAAATACTACAATATATCCATCAGCAGTACTGTTGTGAGCAATACTAGGACTTACTCCTGTACCAGTTCCTGCTGTATTTGACACTCTCTGACGGCTACCACTTAATGTGCCTGCTGCATCTACCAACTGAAAATAAATATCATCTTCTCCATCTATTTCATCACCACTCCATACTACCGCATAGTCACCCGTAAAGGCATTAGCCACTACTTTAGCATCTTTGCCAGCTGTATTACGATCAAAATCTACTCCCATCGTCGATATTCTGAAGTTGCTTCCTGTCAGTCCACCTACATTATTTATTAGTTGTCCGAATATTTCGTACTCTCTATCCATAATGTGTTCTGATTCCCACACGACCAAATAAGCATCATTGACCGCACTGTATGCGACATCTGGTTTGCGGGCAATAATAGTCGTAACACCATCTGGACCTGAAACACTAATACGAAAAGCAGCACCAAGATTCGTTCCTGTAGCGGCATCTATTCGTTGACCAAATATTTCGTCTTCGCCTGCGATTCGATCTGCGGTATAAACCAATAAATATTCATCTGCGGTGCTATTGTAAGCAATCGCAGCATCATTCGCATCAAAAGCGGCATCATTCGCAGCTCCTGTCGTGGTTATGTTAAAATCGTTGGGAAGTACTTCCCCTGTCTGAGCAGTACTTATACTAGTTAAGAACAAGGTTATCAGTAGAGTAGCTAATATTTTCATGAATTGAGTTTTAATTATTGAATTTTAATTATACAATATTAAATATATTATTCAAGAATTTTAACATTTGGGGCTATAATTATCATAAAAAAAACCAAGTAACCGACATGGCTACTTGGTTCAAAATTCTAATGTGTGCTTATTTTTACTAGCTATCATTATTTGTTTTCCAATAACGACTGCAAGCGTTGTAATTCTTTTTGAGTGTCTGCTTGTTGTTTTTTCAATTCCTCTATCATCACCTGTTGTTCTTGTACGGCATTGATAAGTGCGTAAGTAAATTTGTTGGGATCCACCTCCAAGAACGTTTCGCCTTTTGTTGTAGTCGCTACATAGTCGGCATCTTCAGGATTGTTTTCACTTTCTGGATTTACTTCTCGCACCATATCAGGAGCAATTTCTTGCAATTCTTGAGCAATAACACCTTGGTAGATACGGTTTTTATTTTGGAGGTCTTCGCCCCATATTTCAGCCATCTTGTCGTTGTAACTAAAATTGACCGTACGCACTTGCTTGATAAAATCTAATCCTTCTGTGAATTTGCTAATGTCTTTTTTGAGTCGTCTATCCGAGAAAACTGCCCAAGTTCCACCACCTGTTTTATTGGCAGTACCATTGACTGATAATTCAGCTGTTGGAGCATCTGTAGCAATCCCTACATTACCCTGACGCTGAAAGGTCATTAAGAAAGTTTCGGCAGGACAAGCAGATCTAAGAAAGAGCGTATTGGTAGCACCATTATGATCAAACTGAAACCCACAATAAGACAAGCCGGGATTAGGGTAATCCCCTACTCTTTCTTCGAAAGTCAATCGACCTGCCTCTGTTTCATTATAAGTCAATGTACCTAATTGCAAAGAAGGGTTGGTTGTTTTGGCTACTGTCAGCGAATGATTACCATAAGTAGGATGCTCTCCAATCACCGCTCCTACGGTAGTACGCATACCACCCAACACATGCAATGCTTCTGAAGGATTTCCTAAACCTACTCCTACTCTGCCTGTTCCAGCATTTACAAGTAACATATTCGCATTTCCATCTGATTCTACCCGAAAATCTCTATCTAGTCCTTGCTCATTGAATACAAATTGTGAATTGGCATCTAAGTCTACAGCTACAAAACCATTTTCCATGATTCGAAACCTTCCATCATCGCCATCATCTGTAAGAGAGGCTAAAACAGTACCTGTGGTATTTCCATCACGCCACTCGACATTATCCCCAAAAACACTGCGTCCATTATCAAACACCGTGAATTTATCCACGCCATTATCTTGAATATTGAAATCGCCCGTATTATTCAAATTGTATGTCATTTGAAAGGATTCTTGTGTAATTGTAGTGTTTTCGACAAGTGCCCCTCCTAAGTGTATAAAACTGCCACTCGTTGATAATCCATTGCGAGCTGTCGTACTACCGCCCAAACTTGATAAATCTACTATGCGAGTTCCTCCGCCATCAGTAAGCCTCAGGTCGGTTCCTGACAAACTAAACGCTGTATTGTACTCATTGCCGATTACAAAATCTGCATCATTGACTAAGCTACTCAAATCTACCGTAACGGGATTTCCGTTTTCGATGCTAATTGTCAAATCATCACCCAAAAGGGTAGCATTGGTCAAATTCTGGTCATCTGTTCCAGCTGCCGCAATACCTGTCAATAGCTTATCCCATTGAGCACCGTTCCAATAATAAAAACCTGTACCACTACCACCTAAAGTAGTCGCACTATTATTCCAAACTAAAAGCCCCGTAGCGGGTAGTGTGACGGGAGCAGCTCCCCCCACATCTACAATAGATATTTGAGGTATCAAAATACCACGGTTGGCATCTACAATATGTAGCTTAGCACTGGCGTCGGGTGTATTGGTACCGATACCTACATTCTGGGCATGGAGGTTGGTCATAGCAGCTAATCCCATAACAAACAAAAACAGGCGTGTCGTCTTTTTAAATTTCATACAATAATACTTTGATTTTTGTGATTTGTAAATAGTTTTTTGGTTACCTCTACAAAGTTAGGTTACCACAGCCTTTCAAAACGGACGACATCTAGCAAAAATCGGACAAAAGAGCTCTAAAAACCTAATAATCAATGGCTATTGTCTAATTTCAAAATCAAACCGAGCCAATCTATTGCAAAAAAAAAGAGCTAACTTCTTTCGAAATTAGCTCTTCAAACTTTCTTATTTATTGCTCTTATTTTACAACCCTTCGCCATTCGGCAATGGCAATATTATATCTGTAGTAGTACGCTCTGGCACTAATATTTGATATGTTATCTCTTCTTGCAAAAGGACTCCTTTGATACGGACAGGCGTCGCTATTTTAGGCATGGTGATAAGTAAGTTGCCGTCCTTATTTTCGCCTATTATATCATACCGTCCTACGGCTGCCAATCGTTGTATAATCTGTTCTTCTGTATTGTGTATTTTGACGGTAACTTGTACTCGTACAAAATCTTTGTCCCATTCCTCAAAAGTAACCTTACCTTCCAAATCTGTTACGACAGATGAGGTCGTCAATGTCAAGGATTTGACAAATACTTTTTCTCCTTGTGCAAACATTGCAGTGATGCACAACCAAGAAAACACGATCGTTAATCTACATACTCGTTTCATAGTTCTTAGGTTTTAGCATTTCTTAAAAAAAATTGCATTTCTACTCCCAAAACGAATGGAAACGCTTTTAGAGAATAGGCGAAAATAGACGTGCTAAACGATGCAAAAACTGCACTGCCGCAGAACGTTTTTCCCATTCCTGTTTGGTCAGTCGCACGGTTTGAGCCAAATCATCATAGAACGTTTCTTTCATCTCGCATGCCAAATCATCGTTATACACAATGGCATTAACCTCAAAGTTGAGGCTAAAACTACGTGTATCCATATTAGCACTGCCTACTATTCCTATTTCTTCATCTATGACCATTGTTTTGGCATGTATAAACCCTTTGGTGTATCTATAAACCTCTACGCCTGCATCTAGCAAATCGCCAAAATAAGACATCGCTGCCGCATCTACAATCCTTGAATCCGAAGATTTTGGTACGATTAACTTGACCTTAATACCACTACAAGAAGCAATCATAATCGCTTTCATAATACTATCACTGGGTATAAAATAAGGTGTCGTAATCAGAATCTCCTTTTTGGCAATATTGATTGCCTGTATCAAGGAATGCAAAATTGTAGCACTGTCTGAGTCTGGACCACTTGCCGCTATTTGTACAATTTTGTTCCCTGCTGACTTCTCCTCAAAACTAGGAAACAAAATATCTTCTACTTCAATTTTTTCTTCGGCACAAAAATTCCAATCACTCATAAAAATGTACTGCAAGTAATGGACTGCCGAACCTTCTATTTGGAGGTGGGTATCCCTCCAATACATCTGACTGCCTTCTTCTTTATTAACGTAAGCATTGCTCACATTGATGCCTCCCACAAAACTTGTTTTGCCATCTATGATGATTATTTTTCGGTGGTTTCGATAATTTAGCCGAGTCAAGAAAGTAGCAATATTGATTTCGTAAAACGGATAAATAGATGCACCTACGGCTTGCAGTCGTTTTCTCATTTTGCCTCGTATGCTTCTGCTCCCAAAATCATCGTACATTAAGCGTACTTTTACGCCCTGTTTTGCTTTTTTGACCAATATTTCTTCTATCTGTCGCCCTGTTTCATCGTCCTCAAAGGTGTAATATCCAATATGGATATGATTTTCTGCTTTGTCCAATGCTTCCAGTACTGCTGGAAATTTATTTTCGCCATTGTTTAACAATACTACTTTATTATCCGCTGTAAGTGGGCTGTCTATTTCTGACAATAATAATTTGGCAAGTTTATTTTTTTCGGTAAAATAGGCTTCATTTTTATTCAATATGAACTCGGTATGCCGACTAATCCGCTCTCCTAATTGTTCTTTTAGCTCTGCATTATTAATCATTTTTCGACTATATATCTTACGCTTTCGATGATTGATACCAACCGCCAAATATAGCAGCAGACCAACTACGGGTAGATACAGAATCAACAAAAGATAACCAAAAGCATCCGATGGGTCTTTGGTATCATATACGATACGAATACCAACTGCTATTAAAATCAATATATAAATATAAGAAAATGCACTCCCCCATTCAATATCCATAAGTGTTGTTTTTTTTTGTTTTTTGCACCACCAAGATATTCAGATAACCTTAACTTGATTGGTATCTCTTCTTACACTTATTATTTATAAAATGTTTTGATAAAAAGCAATTAGCACTGCCTATTACCTCAAAGAATGTTAATTTCATCGCATACTTTTATTATTAATTCTATTATAACATATACTATACAAGCCAAAAAACCAACTAAAATCAAAACTAAATTTTAAATAAACAGCCCATTGCAAAACAAAAAGTTAAATAATACACAAACTAAGCTATTATATTGCAAAATAAAAAACAAACACCAAGTAGCTACTACTACTTGTAAGTTGCATTTATGCAAATACTTTGATAAGTTGTTATCCTTTTAAGAAAGTTTGTCTTATTTTCGTTACCTACTCAAACAAAAAAGCAGCAACTACAACATGGATTACCAACCTAGTGCCATCGAAAAAAAATGGCGTCAATTCTGGAAAGAAAACAAAGTCTATAAGACTAACAATGAGAGTGATAAACCAAAATATTACGTCCTCGATATGTTCCCCTACCCTTCTGGGGCAGGTCTGCATGTAGGGCACCCACTTGGGTATATTGCCAGCGATATTTTTGCACGCTACAAGCGTCTGCAAGGTTTCAATGTATTGCACCCAATGGGCTATGATGCCTTTGGTTTGCCTGCGGAGCAATACGCCATCCAAACAGGGGTACACCCTGCGGTATCTACTGCCGAAAACATGGCTCGCTATCGAGATCAACTCGACAATCTAGGTTTCTGTTTTGACTGGGACAGACAGGTCAACACTTCTGATCCGAATTACTACAAGTGGACACAAAGTATCTTCTTGAAAATATTTGGTCATTATTATGACAATAAAACACAAAAAGCCACTGCCATTAGTGATCTCATTACCATTTTTGAGCAAGAAGGTAACTTCAATGTAGAAGCCGCCACGAGTCAAGAAGAGCTTTTCACGGCAGACTACTGGAAAGCGTTGAGCCCTAGAGAGCAGGAAGATATATTGATGAATTATCGCCTTGCTTATCGAAAAACGAGCTACGTCAACTGGTGTGAAGAACTCGGTACTGTACTCGCCAACGACGAAGTCAAAGATGGTGTTTCGGAACGTGGTGGTTATCCTGTCACCAAAAAACCTATGCTACAATGGGCTTTGCGTATCACGGCTTATGCCGAACGTCTATTGACAGGACTCGATAATGTCGAATTTTCGGACGCACTCAAAACACAACAACAAAACTGGATTGGTCGCTCTCAAGGAGCTAAAGTATTCTTTGAAATAGACCAACACGACGAAAAAATAGAAGTCTTTACGACTCGCCCAGATACGATTTATGGGGCTACTTTCATGGTACTAGCACCCGAACATGAATTGGTGCAGCACTTGACTACAGCTGATAACAAGACGGCTATTGCCGAATATCTTGCTTACACCAATAGCCGCTCTGAGCGTGACCGTATGGCAGATGTCAAGACCGTAACAGGAGCCTTTACAGGTGCTTATGCGGTCAATCCTGCTAGTGGCAAACCAATGCCGATTTGGATAGCCGATTATGTATTGGCTGGTTATGGTACAGGGGCGATTATGGCGGTACCGTCTGGCGATGAGCGCGATGCTCGTTTTGCCGAAAAATTTGGCTTGGGTATTATCCAAGTTATCGACCAATCAGCACACGAAGGTGCTGAGATTGGCGACAAAGTTGGCACGCTCATCAATTCGGGCGAGCTCAATGGACTGAAAGTAAAAGCGGCTATCAAAAAAGCCATTTATATACTAGAAGAAAAAGGAATTGGAGAAGGAAAAATTAACTATCGTTTGCGTGATGCCAACTTTAGTCGTCAGCGTTATTGGGGCGAACCTTTTCCTATTCAGTACGACAAAAATAATGTACCGCACGCAGTCACTGATTTACCCGTAGAATTGCCCAAACTGGACAATTTCAAACCGACCAAAGAAGGAAAAGCCCCTTTGGCTAGAGCAACAGATTGGGTCAACGAAGGCGGTATGACGAGAGAGATTGACACAATGCCTGGTTTTGCAGGCTCGTCTTGGTACTTTTTGCGCTACATGGACCCCGAGAACATGGAAGAAATGTTTAGCGAAAAAGCAGTCAATTATTGGCAACAGGTGGATTTGTATGTCGGTGGTGCCGAGCATGCAGTTGGTCACTTGATGTACTCTCGTTTTTGGCACAAATTCTTGTACGATTTAGGTTTTGTACCGACCAAAGAACCTTACAAAAAATTGGTCAATCAAGGTATGTTACAGGGTGTTATTGAGTTTGCTTATGTTCTCAAGGAGAAACAAGATGGACAAATGGTCTTTGTGTCTGCCGACAAAATCCAAGAGTATGAAGGACAAGAAATGACACAAATACCTGTCTTGATTGATTTCGTATCTGATTATGGCAGCGATAGTTCTTATTTGAGTGCGGAAGGTATCGAACAGTTTCGCAATTGGCGAAGCGATTACAAAAATGCTCAATATATCACTAATGCAGCAGGTAATTTAGTCACGCACAGTGAAGTAGGAAAAATATCAAAATCAAAATATAATGTCATCAATCCTGATGACGTGGTAGCAGAATATGGAGCGGATTGTTTCCGTCTCTACGAAATGTTCTTGGGTCCTATCGAGGATAGCAAACCTTGGGACGTCAAAGGAATTACAGGTGTTTCTAAGTTTTTGCGCAAGCTCTGGGCGTTGTTTTATAATGAAGACCAACTATTGGTCACCAAAGAAAAAGCAACCAAAGCAGAACTCAAAGCATTGCACACGGTTATCAAGAAAATCAACCACGATGTAGAACAATTTTCGTTCAATACTTGTGTGGCTGCCTTCATGATTGCCGTCAATGATTTGCGCAAGCTAAACTGTCATAAGGAAGAAATTTTAACGCCATTAATTTTACTACTTGCACCTTTTGCTCCCTTCACCACCGAAGAGTTGTGGCACAAACTGGGCAACGAAGGCTCTATTCATGCTTATGGTCAATATCCAAAACATGATGAGCATTATTTGGTAGAAAGTACGGTCGAGTATCCGATTTGCATCAATGGCAAAAAGAAAACAACGGCTACTTTTGAGGCTACTGCTACCAAAGATGAGTTGGAAAAACAAACGTTAGCCTTAGAAGAGGTGCAAGCCTTGATTGCAGGCAAAACGGTTCGTAAAGTGATTGTCGTACCGAAGCGTATGGTTAATATTGTAGTGGGGTAAACCCCTATTGGGATTTTTTGGATTTCTGGATTTTTGGATTTCTATTGGAATGCAATTAGATTGTTTTCTAGCTTATAATTGGAGAAATCCAAAAATCAACTTGATCCAAAAAATCCCAATACTGACAATATGAGTTCTGGATTTTTGGATTCCTATTGGAATGCAATTAGATTGTTTTCTAGCTTATAATTGGAGAAATCCAAAAATCAACTTAATCCAAAAAATCCCAATACTGACAATATTTTTTAAAAAATGCTTTGGATTCATCAGAATTTAGAGCATTTTTTTTATCAACTAATATTCTATGTCTGACCTAATACAAAACTGGAAAAAACAAAAAAGCAGCTCCTCCGCTGCCCAAGACAAGAAGCTCAAAAAGCAATTGCAAAAGCATAAAGGCAAAGCATTGGATAAATTTGCGGCACAGCTCCACGAGCAGGTTTTTGAGCAGCTGGACTGCTTGGATTGTGCCAACTGCTGCACTGGACTTCCTCCTCTAGTCAATAATACTGACGTGAGTCGTATCGCCAAAAAACTCGGCATGGCGAATGCTGATTTTGAAGCTCAATATGTCACGATAGATGAAGATGGCGACCAAGTGATGAACCAAAGCCCCTGCCCATTTCTACTGGAAGACAAACATTGTAGTATTTACGAATTTCGCCCCAAAGCGTGCCGCACCTATCCACATACTGACGAGCAGTTTTCGAGCAATCTGGCGTATCACGTTACCAACAAGCGTTATTGTCCAGCTACTTTTCACATTTTGGAGCGGTTACAGTTAAGTTTACCTTAGTCTATTTTTTGAGGTATGTAATTTGATAGTTTTTGGTTGTAAATTGTTATTTTTAAAACAATAAGTAGGTGGACACAAATAATGGGTGTTTAAAAGTGCGTTAATTTTTTTGATTATTGAGGACTCCCACAGCTAGATAGCCTTAGCTATCTAGCGAGGACAGGACGATAAGAATCAAAAAAATTACAGCTTTGAAATGCCCTATTATTTTTGTCCACTTACTTACATTTTTATGCTTCCAAATTCTTGACTTTATGACGACCCGCACCATTGTATATATTACCTTTGCATTTTTCTTGCTACTAAACAATAGCACTTTTGCTCAATCTCCTACCGACACAATTATTTACCATCAAGGGCAAGACACCTTTGATTTGGCGAGTGCCAATGAAATACCATTCGCAGCGTACACGCCTACCCCAGCACCACGCAAGGGCAGTTTGCTACTTTGGACGAATAGCGACACGGTATTGGTGGACGTAGCCCTACAAGCGGGAACCAATACCGGCAGCTTATCGGGTACACTGGCAGTACCTTTTTTGGAACTTACGAGCGCTACTGACTTGGGCTTAGGCAATGCTTGGGTTACTCAATTGATAGAGCAACAAGATTCCATCGTCCAAGTAAATACACAATTGCTTTTAGCACCCAATCCGACAGGCGTATTTTACTTAGATTTCCGTCAAGGAAATGGTGCATTGGATAGCTTCATGACTTTGGCTACGTACAACTATTGGATACAGCAAAATAACCTGTACAGCGATAGCTTGACGGCTGCCAGACAAGATATACGCAGAGCCGAACAAATGGTCAATGCCGCTACCGAAACCGTACAGCAACAAAAAGCTATTGCCGATAAGGCACAAAAAAAGCTTGATAAACATACCCAATATCAAGCAGAATTTGACGAAATAGCTACCGTATCAAAGCAGGTTAACGAGGGGCTCGAACGCGTCAAAGATGGCGAACAATTGACGACTGCCGAAATGATGGCTATTGCGGACGCAACAGGCACCCGCCAAAAAGTAGGCAGAGCATTAGAAGAAAAATCACCACAGGCGTATCAAGATTTTTATCAGCACCAAACCGCAACAGAACGCCAAGCTAGAGCCGAGCAGCAGCTTCAAGCCGCACAAGAACTACTAAAGCAGCGAGCGGCACAAATTCCAATTTACAATAAGAAAATTGCTACTGCTACCAAAAAAATTGCCTATTTTGAACGTCTTTACAAAGACAAATAACTTCTCAAAATGGACATTAACGGTGAGGCAATAGAATTTAATGATACGACCCAAATTCTACTACAAATAGTCTTGGGTTTTATCATATTTGGGGTAGCCCTCGATATTAAGCTAGCCGACTTCAAGCAAGTAGCCCAAAACCCGAAAGGAGCTGTTGTTGGTTTGGGCATGCAATTTTTGCTATTTCCTGCCTTGACTTTTTTGCTTATTTGGGTGGCGAGCCTCTCGCCTAGTACTACTATTTATCCAAGTGTCGCTTTAGGAATGCTCTTAGTGGCGGCTTGTCCTGGAGGTAATATGTCCAATTTTTTTTCGCATCTAGCTGGCGGCAATACCGCACTTTCGGTCTGTATGTCTGCTATTTCGACGCTAGCAGCAGTCGTCATGACACCCTTCAATTTTGCCTTTTGGGGCAGTATGCTCCCCGAAACCAACGCCCTGCTACAAGATGTGTCTATTTCCTTTTGGGCAATGCTCCAAACCATTACCATTCTGCTAGGTATTCCGCTTGCTATCGGTATGTTGCTTTCTCATTATGCCCCCGTGCTAGCTAGCAAGATGCAAAAGCCCATGAAAATCATTTCTATTAGTCTTTTTGCCATCATTATTATTGGTGCCTTGGGGGCGAATTACCAGTTATTTCTAAAATACATTGGCACCTTTGCCATTGTGGTAGCCATACAAAATCTACTCGGTTTAGGTCTTGGTTATTGGGGTGCCAAAGCCATTGGTTTGCCCGAAAAAGATTGTAGAACCGTATCTATAGAAGTCGGGATTCAAAACTCTGCACTTGGACTTATTCTTTATTTTCAATATTTCAATGAATTGAGCGGCATCGGAATCATTACGGCTTGGTGGGGTGTCTGGCACATGATTTCAGGACTCAGTTTGGCTACTTATTGGCAACGAAAAAGTAGAAAAAAACAATTGGAATAAAAATTAGTCGAAAGTATCAAGTCCAAAGTCCGAAGCTTTGCAACCAAGCTCTTTGGTACCCTAATTCCAACACTTTCGACTTCAGACTTCCCTAACACACTAATCATCTAAAAAACATGCAAAAAAATATACTTATTACAGGAGCATTGGGCTATCTCGGTCAAACCGTATTGCGCAAGCTACAACGAGACTTACAAACCAACAAAATTAATAGCTTGGTGGCAATGGATATCAAGCCCCCTACACCCGACCAAAAGCTGGATGGCGTTACTTATTTGCAAACAGATATTCGAGATAAAACATTGCTCGTAGAGCAACTCAAAGAGCATCAAATCAGCCATGTGATACACTTGGCAGCTATCTTAGATTCGCAATCTACGCCTAGAGAATTTCAACATCAAGTAGATGTGCAAGGTACTCAAAATATACTAGAGGCTTGCTTGGCAGCCAAAACGCAACGCATTATTATTAGCTCTAGCGGAGCCGCTTATGGTTATCATGCCGACAATCCCGATTGGTTGACCGAAAACGATACCCCAAGAGGCAACGAGATTTTTGCCTATTCCGACCACAAGCGTTTGGTAGAAGAAATGTTGGCAAAATATAGAAAAAACAATCCTGAATTGGAGCAAGTTATCTTTAGAGTTTGCACTATACTGGGTGCTACTACCGATAATTTGATTACTAATTTGTTTGACAAAAAACGTATTTTGGGTATTCGTGGGCATCTCAGCCCTTATGTATTTGTGTGGGACGAAGATGTAGCAGCCTGCATGCACCAAGCCATATACAGCGAGCAAACAGGCGTTTATAATTTGGCAGGTGATGGAGCCATCACCAATAGAGATTTAGCCAAAATATTGGGCAAAACCTACCTAGAATTATCCGCAGGTTTATTGCGAACAGGTTTATTTATTGGCAATAAATTGAAACTCACCCAATATGGTCCCGATCAATTACTGTTCATACAATATCGCCCTGTATTGGACAACCAAAAACTCAAAAAAGTATTTGGCTACGAGCCACAAAAAACATCATTAGAGACTTTCCTTTTTTATTTAAATGCCAAAAATAAAGCTGCTCACAATTTGGATAAAATTGAAATACTAACTCCTGAAAATAATTTGAAATGAAATCTTTTGCTTTCTTAGTAATACTCCTATTACTTTTGGTTGGATGTCAACCCAAACAAAATCAAAATAGCACACCTTCGATTCTTGAACCAATACCAGACTCTACTAATATCTCTAGCGACCAAATCAGACCTACAAAAAAAAAATTTGTTGCGATCGTTAACGATTTACGAATAAGAGACCAACCTAATAAAAAAGGATTGGTATTGGGCAAAATGCCGTATGGTCAAACTGCTATTGACTTAGGAGAAGTAAGCGATTTCAAAGAAAAACTAAATATACGAGGTCAAATCAAAAACGATAATTGGAAAAAAATAAGCACCTTCGATGAAACTACGCAGCAAGAGGTTGAAGGTTGGGTTTATGGTGGCTGTTTGATAGAAAAAGATACCGTTTGGAAAAAAATTAGTCCTAAAATTTATGAGAGAAAAATTATTCGTGCCACGAATGAAGAACTCAGTACATTGTTAGGAATGAAAATTCTTGACACCTTTTTTTTTGATGGAACTATTCTGCTCAAAGAACTAAAAGAAGGGAAGCTAATCAAAGATGGCAAATTTTCAATCAAAGGTGTCAAAGAAAATGCGGAAATAGTGGGTTCAGATTTCAAGGTTCATTTAGAATTATCAGGAGCTTATAAAAATGATTTTCTTGAGGGTGAAATAGAGCGGAATGTTTATAAATTGGAACGCCAAGAGATAACAATTCTGAACTATGAAAATCGTACTTGTACTTGGTCTTCATTTTGGGTAGGAGATTTAGATGATAGCTATACTTACAAAGAAAACAATCCTAAAGAAAATACGTTTAAATATATCAAACAACAGTGGCTCAACGATGAAAACAACCCAATGAACTAATCATCTAATTACTTAATTTTTTCTGTCCATTCTATTATCAAATAAGCAATGCTAACCAACAAACTAAATGCCCTATTCCATGCCGAACAATACCACGGCTGGGGAAAAACGAAACGCTATTTTGAAGGTTGGTATTACAAAGTACTCAATGCTGACGAGAGCCAAGCCTTTGCATTCATACCAGGGATAGCAATGGACGAACACGGCAAAAAACAAGCCTTTGTACAAGTGCTGGATGGCAAAAAACTAACGGCTGCTTATCATAAATTTGAAGCGGCGGACTTTGTTCCACAAGCTGGAAAATTTGAGGTAAAATTAGGCAATAACTTTTTTTCTAAAGAAAAAATACACCTTGATTTACCTGATGTCAAAGGCAGTTTAGCCTTTCATAATCAAGTGCCGTGGTCTAGCTCTTTACTTTCGCCCAATATTATGGGTCCATTTTCTTTTGTGCCTTTCATGCAGTGCTATCATGGCATTTTGAGCATGGATCACAGTATCTCAGGTAGTCTAAATATCAAAGGGCAAGACATTGATTTTGCAGGCGGACGTGGCTATATGGAAAAAGATTGGGGGCGTTCTTTTCCGAGTGGTTATATTTGGATGCAAACCAATCATTTTTCGGAAGCGGGGATTTCGCTCAAATCTTCTGTTGCCAAAATCCCATGGATGGGAACTTCCTTTGTCGGATTTATTGGTGGCGTGTGGTTACACGATCGTTTGATCGAATTTACGACCTACAACTTCACCAAATTGCGCAAGTCCTTTGCAGACGAAAAGAAAGTAGAAATTGTACTAGAAAACGGCAATTTCAAGTTAGAAATTCTGGCTCATCGCCAAGCAAGCACTTCCTTGGCTTCGCCTATATTGGGCTTCATGGATGGACGTATAGAAGAGAGTATGACAGCTACGCTAGAGGTATTGCTAACCGACAAGAAAAGCAAAAAGGTACTACTACAAGACACAGGCAGAAACGCAGGGCTCGAAGTAGCAGGTAAGGTATCGGATATTATGGTTGGGTAGTATGTAGCTTTCGCTACAATAACAACCAACATTCGCTTTCCGTTAAAAGCATATCTAAGTAAGTGGACAAAAATAACAAGGTATTTCAAAGCTATAATTTTAAACAACCATTATTTGTGTCCACTTACTTAATTCCGCTTGAGGCGTTTAATCCAAGTAATACTTTGTTTTTCTACTAATAAATACCCGACATAAGAAAGTAGCACTGCTATTGGAATCATCAACCAATAAATACGACTGTAATACATATAAATGCCTGTTTCTTTGGTTAGTATTGCCAACAAAAAATAGTAAATAGGTAAATGCAACACGTATAAACTATAACTAATATCACCTAAAAAAACACCTAATCGGTACACTATTTTTTGTTCAACTGGGTATTTCAGCATTGTCAAAATAGCGACCATCGTCAAGGCACAAGCAGACAGGTGACTCCATGGTTTGTATTCTAATATACCTAAACCTATTGTACTCATCAACAAAATAAAAACGGCTAAATAAGATAGAATACTTGACTTCAGATACGGTCGCCACTTGTCGCTCTTAACGAAATCAAAGAAAATTGCTCCTAAGAAAAAATAGAAGCCGTAACGAGAGACAAAGAGCCATAAGTGACTGTGTCCGATATGAAAAAAAGTAAGATCAACTACAAAAAAAATAGCAAATATACTGACCATTATTTTCCGTTTAGTGATCACAAACGGCACCATAATGTAAAAAAGCCATTCGGGAAGTAGAGACCAATACGAAAAATTACCCGCGATATAATCTTTATTTGGCAAAAAGAAGAGTGACCTCAATGTCGTTTCCCAATTCAACTCGTTATACGAATTTCGCATACGAAAGTTAATTGCTTTGTCTATATCTGGCGAAAAAAGATATTCATTATAATAGCCAATAAATCCAAAGACTAGCACCGCTAATATGGCAGAAAAAAGATACGGCGGATATATCCGCAGCATACGGTTAACCAAAAAGCTTTTGATTGTCCAGTTGTTTCTATCAAAAGAAAAAGCAATAAAGAAACCTGACAACAGAAAAAAAACAATCACAAACTCTTGTGCTGCAGACGATGCCATATCCAAGGCAAACAATCCATAATCTAGTACTCCCCATTCACTACGAGGGTATTGCTGCAAGTAATCTTGTCCGCCCGACCAAAACACAACCTTAGCATGACCAATAGCCACATACAAGGCGGCCAAACCTCTGATAATATGCAGTTGTCGTAAATTTTTCATTGTTTTTTTATTACAATTAATGGTAGCATAATATTGTGATTGATGGGAATCTGTTCCAACAAAATTGCCTTGCCAGATTTCATAATCTTCCTGACACTTGACGTTTTTCAACGCCAAATAAAATGCTCCATAAATAAAAATTTATGGAGCATTTTCTAATTTTTTTGTATTCTAAAGTTTAGATATGCAAAGGTCGATTAGCCGTAGCAGCTAATGCGGCTTCCTTCACTGCCTCTGTAAACGTTGGGTGAGCGTGGCTAATACGAGAAATATCCTCTGCCGATGCTCTATATTCCATAGCGACTACGGCTTCCGCAATAATATCGGCACATCTTGCCCCAATCATGTGTACACCTAGCACTTCGTCCGTGTCTTTGTGTGCAATCACTTTCACAAAACCATATTCGTCGGCGCTTGCTCTAGCACGCCCCAAAGCCTTGAAAGGGAATTTACCTACTTTGATAGGAATGCCTGCTTCTTTTAGTTCGGCTTCGGTTTTGCCGACAGCAGCTACTTCGGGCCAAGTATAAACGACCCCCGGTATTAGGTTGTAGTTGATATGTGGGTGTTGTCCTGTCAAGTATTCTGCTACATAAATGCCTTCTTCTTCGGCTTTGTGTGCCAACATCGCCCCTTTCACGACATCACCAATCGCATACACACCTTCTACACTAGTTTGCAGGTGTTCGTTGGTTTCGATTTTGCCTCTATTATCTGTTTGGAGACCAATATTTTCTAGCCCCAAATTATCGGTATAAGCAGAACGACCAATAGCAATTAAGCAATATTCTGCCTCAATCGTTACTTCTTTATCGTTCTTTTTAGATTTTGCTTTAATGGTCACGCTATCTTTTGACGCTTTGACCGACTCGACCATGTGTCCCAAATGGAATTTGACACCCAATTCTTTTTTGAGTACTTTCCCCATTTCTTTACCCAAGTCTTTGTCCATAGAAGCAAGTACAGCATCTGCATATTCTACTACTTGTACTTCTGTACCCAAACGAGCATAAACAGAACCCATTTCCAATCCAATCACACCTGCACCAATCACAACCATTGATTTGGGTACTTCTTTGAGCGACAAGGCTTCCGTAGAAGTAATGACACGTTTTTTGTCGTAATTGAATGCCGCAGGCGCCACAGGTTTAGAGCCTGTTGCAATGATCGTATTGACGGTCGTGAACGTAGCGACTTCCTTGCTACTATCGTTCTTATCCGTTACTTTGATGGTATTTTTATCTACAAAAGAACCGTGCCCTTCATAGACATCAATTTTGTTCTTTTTCATCAAATAAGAAACCCCATTACAAGTATTTTGCACTACTTCGTCTTTGCGACTCACCATCTGTACAAAATCAACCGATAGGTTATCTAAATTGATCCCGTGCTGTTTGAAATTCTTTTCGGCATTGTGGTAATGCTCAGAAGAGTCCAATAATGCCTTGGAAGGGATACAGCCTACATTCAGACAAGTACCTCCTAGCGTCGGATAACGCTCAATAATAGCCGTTTTGAGTCCCACTTGGGCACATCTAATAGCGGCAACATAGCCTCCAGGTCCAGAACCTATGATTGTTACATCGTATTTCATAATTTTATTTATTTTTCTTGGTTAATGGTAGTAGCTGCTACCGTTGGGTTAGGTCTCGCTTTTTGCAATACCAATTGTTGTTGTGCCTGCAAGGCTTGCAATCTAAATTTGCGTTCTCTACGCTTAGTGGTTGCCGATGCTATCAACATGGTCAACAAGAAGATAGTTCCTATCAAAACATAGGGCCAGTATAAAGCCGCTTGCAATAAAAACACTTGAAATCCTTGCCAGCCTGCGTTCAGATTATCGCCAAACGAGGCATTGAACGACTTAGGAAGTGGCTTAACTAAATCCCCCGATTCAAAAACACTAATCATCAAGGTACTTTGTGGCAACGCCGTTGCCAATGTAGTTGCTTTGCCTACTTGCTTTTGCAGTTCTCCATTGGCTGTTGCCAATTCTTGTTGGAGTGTCAATCTATTGGTAGTTGCTATTTTTAGTTGTTTTTCAATCGCTTTTACTTTGCGGTTTTGAGCCATCAAATCAGCTTGCAAATCCAAGTAATCTTCCGCTGGCTTATTTTGCCAAACTTCTTTTTTGCGAATGACAGCCGCCATATCGCCCAATTGATTCATAATCGCATCAAACTGAGCAGGATTAGCCACCAATTGTAGTGTGTTTTCTTGACTATAAGTTGTGGTGTTTTGCTTTTCGGAAACTATATCAAATCCCAATTCAGACTGCATGGACTCGATAGCAGCATAAGCCGCCTCATAATCCCTTACTTTTAGCAACATAGCGCCATTTTTGACCTTTCCCAATTGGTCAGCCGACACAATAGCACTATCTACCGCAGCCAATTGTGCCGCACTTAGTACTTGATATTGGGTGGCACTCGTAGTAGTCGGCACCATAATCGTTGCCAACCCCGAGCGAATAGCGGTTTTGCCTGCTGGCGAATAAATCGCTTTCTCGGCTGCTAGAGTCGTGGTTGTTTTATCCACTGCTTTCGCAAAGTTGTCTTCCAATACTTGTGTATCTTTAGATTTTGCTTGTTGTTGTAGTTTTAGCTCATCGGGTCCTTGATTCTGACAAGAAGCCAACAAAAAACCGAGTACCAAAAATAAGTATATAGAACGCATTCGTTTAATTAAAGTTAGATGTGAATTGCTTCATTTTTGAGTGTGTATAGACTACAAAAATACAAGAAAATATCTGCTTTATCTTACTTTTTAGACACAATTCCGTCAAAACATAATAATTCCATCTATCACACTGCCCAACAACGACTTTCGGAAAGCATAATACAACGAAAAACCGCCATAAATAGGCATTCCTACATTTGGCTTTTCGAATACCGCTGGACTACCTCTAAAACTAGCAATTTGATATGGATACGCTCCTGCTTCTAGGTAGATAGTAGTCTGAGCACTGAGCTTGACATTCCAGACCATACCCGTCTTGATACGAATGCCTGTCAAGGCATAACGTTGCCAATTCGATGTTGTGGTATTTCCTACTATTGCTCCGAAGGGCGTACCAAAAGGAGTACCAAAGCCTGCCAAACTCACGCCCAAATCAAGCTTGACTTTCCGAGACAGTCGAAAAGCAAAACGCACCTGAACAGGTAGTGTCACATTGACCCAAATTCGCTTGCTCAGTTTGGCTTGCATTCCAAAAAAAGGAACAGGCAAAAATTGTCCATTGCTATAGCTCACATAAAGCCCATAATACCAATAAAAACCTAAATTATGAACGTGTGCCATGCCTACCAGTCCTGTTACATCGGGTCTAAAAACCGTCGTGGAGGCTTGTAGTGAAGCACGACTTTCCAAGATTCCGACATTCAATTGATAAAATAAAAACTTTGGTTTTTGAAGTCCCTTTTGCAACAAATGCACGCCTGTAATACCTGTAGAAATACCATAACTCAAATGTGGCTGATCCAAAAATGGTCGCAGATTGCTGCTATCTTGGTACCGCAGTTGTGTGTAAACGACCTTCGGACGGAAGTTCCAAAAGATTTGGTACAAGCGTAATTTAGCTACTTTTTTGAGTTTCAATTCTAGTAGTTTGTCCCAATCTACTTTGAGTTGCAGCTTGCTCGCTATCGGAATAATACAATTGATATCAACTTGCCCAATATGGAGTTGGTCTTTGTTGGGCTGCAGCCCCATATCGTGGCTATAAGCTGTATTGAAGCGTATGCTGGGACGGAATAATTGGTCAAAAATAAAACTTTGGGCGGGCAATTGCTCTGCGAAGAGCAACACAAAAAATAAGCTACTAAGAGTTAGTTTCATGATATTATCAACTTGATGAGCTCCCAATTTACAACGTTGTATTGGCAAATGCCTCTCATTTGACACAAAAAAAGAACGCCATACTATTACGTGTATGGCGCTCTGCTGTTTCAATTATTTATTGGTAGTCTTCTACACCAATGATTTAGTTGATTGTATGAAGGTGGGGTAAACCAATAAGAAGTTTTTGATTTCCTTGGCGGCAATTTTTTGCTGCATCGCCATAGCGAAGACATTTATCATTTCGCTGGCACCAATGCCAATGATGTGAGCCCCCAATATTTCGTCGGTTCGTTCGTCTATAAACAGTTTGTAGTGTGCAAATTCATTGAGATGAACTCGCTGCAAAAATGCCTTGTCCAAAGAACCTTCTTTTGTTTTGTATTTTACTTTTATATCGTCCGCTTGCTTCCCGACACTCGCCACCTGTGGGTGCGTAAAAATAGCATAAGGCACGCCTGTGTAATCAACTGATTTTCGGCGGTCTTGGAGTAAATTATGTCTCAATATTTCAGCATCATAACTGGCTGTTTCCGTGAAGGGAAACTCCCCTGTAACATCGCCAATAGCATGAATATGCTCGTATTTGGTTGTCTGCAAAAATCGATCTACAGCCAAACCTCCTTTATCATTAATTTCCAGCTTTATTTTGGCGACATCTAGTTTCTCAATAGCGGGTTTTCTGCCTGCTGTATTGATGACCAAATCTGCCTCTAGCTCAAATATTTCGCCATCGGTACGTTTTGTTTTGACACGATAGCTGTTATCTGTTTTGGCAACGGCTTGTGCCGAATAGCCCAACTTGACATCAACACCCTTGTCGAGAGTAGCCTGCACCAGCTGGTTGACCAACTCGCTATCGAACTGCCCAAGCGGCTCCTCTTGGTCGCTGACTAGGGTCACTGCCGCCCCGCAAGCGGTCAGGATATGAGCAAATTCAAAACCAATATAACCACCTCCAACAATAGTAATACGAGCAGGAATATGATTGAGTTCAAAAAGTTGCTTACTCGTAATCATGTATTCGCTGCCATCTATATCCAACAGCACAGGGGTAGCCCCTGTCGCAATCACAATTTGTTCTGCTGTTATTTTCTTTTTGCCCACCGCTATGGTATGCGGATCCAAAAACACCGCTTCGCCTTCTATCACTTCGATTCCTGCTTCCTTGAAGTTGCTTTTGGTCTTGCTTGGCACCAATGCTGTGAATTTGCTTTGGTGTGCTTGCAGCAAGTGCCAATTGACAGGCTTAGTCAGCGTTGGGAAACCTGCCTTTTCGTAATCCTTGGCATCCCAATACGCAGACGTAATTGCTTCCATCGCTCGCTTGGGTGTGCAGCCTCTCAAGGCACAAGTACCACCAAATATCGTATCAACTACCGCTACCTTTTTTCCTGCTTTGGCACAAGCCATCGCTACGCTAGATCCTGCTGGACCGCTTCCTATTATGAGTATTTCTATTTTCATGGTTGTTGTTTTTTTGTCTGAGTCAAAGCAGGAATGAAGTTCTATATTATAAATAGAAAAATGAAGCGATTTGTTCTGAATAAAGCTGCTTTGAGTACAGGACAAAAATTAAAAATACTTATTCCAAAGGCATTATTTAGCCACCAATAAGGTGCTAAGCACTTTCAAAGTGCTTAGCACCTACACCTCTCTACTAATTAAACCCTTCACATTACTTGAAATAAGTTTTGTCCTGTACTTAGAAAGCTGCTATTAATATTACTAAACTACAAAACAAAAAAAAGCAGTTAACCGATTGGTCAACTGCTCTTCAAATCTATAATTTAGCCAAAAGGCATTGTTGTTATTTCTCCATGTACAAGTACAAAGAAGAAGCACCTGCCAATGTTTTGTTCATTTTTGGAGTCAAATCTCCACCTGCCGATGCGTCAGTAAAAGACAATACTCTACCGCCGTCTTTTTTTGCTTCTGCAATGTAGATCGTTTTGCTATCGGCATCATATTCCGCAGAAACTGGATTACCCAAGTTAGTAGCAGCTCCAGCTACACGTACTTGATCTGCCAACGTTAGCATACCAGCATTTGATACACCATTAAACTTACTATCAAAATCAGCAATAATGTGGAAAGCACCATCAGAGTCAGAATTAGCATCACCAATATCTGTCAATATCATAGTACCAGCATCATAAGCCAAACCGTGCGTACGTACGATTCCTTCTATCATAATTGTTTTGGTCGCACTAACAGTAGCATCTATCATATTGCCTGCCGCAAAGTTATTGAAAACAGCCAATTGGTTTGTTTTGTCAACAATAGCATACAAGTTGTCCCCAACAAACTCAATTCCCCATACCGCAAATTCGGTAGTAATGGTATTTCTCAAAGTGAAAGCGCCATCTGTTTTGGTATAGACAAATAGTTTACCATCTGCCGTGGCAGTATTTCCATCAGCATCAGCATTATCTGCTACTACTACTATATTGCCGTTAACCGCTACATCTCTAGGGCTAGACAAATCTGCCGAGCTAGAAAATAAAGTAGCCAATGCTACATTATTAGCAGCTTCTTTGACATCAGAAAATACATCCAATTGGTTGGCAGATCGAGAAGCCTGAATAATTCTGTCGTTGTCCGAATCGTAATAGATACCTTCTGCTGCCGTAGCAGTTGTAGTCAAGGTTCTCATTTCGTCCGACTCCAAGTCATAAACCGTAACGTTTCCATCTGTATTATTAGTAACATACAGTTCCATTCTGTCTTTGTCTCCGTCTTTATCGTCCTTATCACAAGCAGTAAATGCAACCGCAGCAAGCACTACTGCGAATCCGATTTTTAAAAAATTTGTATTCATTTGTATTTATGGTTTATTTGTTTTCAATAAAAAAAATCACCCCTACTGTCACTCCCTAATCAACTTGCAAAAAGCAAGCGTTTAAGCAACTAAATTAGTTGTTAATCATTCTTTTAGATTCACCACTACTACAATCATAAACTAACAATTGTTCGCAGTAAGATGTTAAATAAACCATTGCCCACAAAAATACCTACCTACTAATACTCTCGCTCCATCAGCTGGTGCAACAAATCCAAGAGCGGTTTTTTCTTTTCGTCACTCAGCTCTATGGCTGCTAGATTTTCTAATGCCAAATCATTATATTTCTTAATGGCAGTTTGTAGCTCTTTTGGTATTTCCAATTGATGAAACAGAGCTGTGACTTTATCAATTTTTGCTTGCTCTTGCTCTAGCGAAACTTGGTGTGTCAACCAGTCAATAAGCTCCACTTTGGAGGCTTCTTCTGCCAACTCCAATGCCTTGATAACTAAGTACGTTTTTTTGTTTTGTAGAATATCGCCACCGATGCGTTTGCCTACTTTGGCTGTATCGCCAAAGGTATCCAGATAATCATCTTGCAACTGAAAAGCAATCCCTAGATTTTTGCCAAACAAACCAACTCGCTCGGCATCTTCTTGGCTCGCACCACCGACCAAAGCGCCTATTTTCATAGCGCCATATATGAGTATAGAAGTTTTGAGTTCTATCATGTCAATATACTCTTCGGTCGTGACCGAATTAGCCAATCTTTTTTCAAAATTGATGTCTTTTTGTTGCCCTTCGCAGACACCAATTGCCGCTTCATTAAATGCCATCAAGGCAGCAGGCAAGACCGCAGGCGGTAGTTTACTTAGGTGTTCGTAAGCATACACAAACATCGCATCACCCGACAAAATAGCGGTGTTTTCATCCCACTTCTTATGTACCGTTGGCTTACCTCTACGAATATCCGAATTGTCCATAATATCATCGTGAATCAACGAAAAATTATGAAATAGCTCAACCGCATAAGCCGCTGGTAAAGCTTGTTTTATATTGTCCGAAAAGAGCGAACAAGCAATCAAGACCGATAGTGGGCGAATACGTTTCCCGCCCAAGGAAAGCATATAATCTAGCGGTTCGTAAAGTTCTTGTGGTTCTTTTTGGCTGTAATTACTATCTTGTAAGTATTGATCAAAGATTTGCTTTAGCATAGTTGGATATAGATATAAAAGTTGTATTAATAGCTGCAAAACTAGCCATTATTTTTTGAAATATTGCTGTGTATCGGATACTAAGTACTCAAAAATTGCAGGATTGCCTGCTACTATTTCTTTGCCATGCAAGTAGTCGGCACCGCCTCCAAAATCACTCACTCGCCCGCCTGCTTGCTCCACCAAAAACGCTCCTGCGGCTACGTCCCAAGGAGAAAGACTGTACTCAAAATAGCCGTCAAATCGCCCTGCGGCTACATACGCCAAATCTAGTGCGGCGGAACCCATTCGGCGGATTCCTCTAGTATTCAATATCAGTGGTTTGAGCATTTGCAAATAAGCATCGACTTGCTCAAAATCGTAATAAGGAAAGCCTGTAGCCAACAAGCTGTGTTCTAAAGTCTGTGTAGCACTGACTTGTATTTTTTGAGTATTGAGATACGCAGCACCTCCTTTGTAGCTCCAAAAAGTTTGATTATTGTTCACTTCGTGCACAATCCCAATCACCGTTTTATGCTGATATTGTAGCGCAATACTAATAGAAAAGAAAGGCAGCTGATGCAAAAAATTGGTCGTACCATCAAGCGGATCAATAATCCATTGCCATTCTTTTTCTTCATATTCTACAGTAGCTTCTTCTGCCAAAAATGCCGCTTCTGGCACTAATTTTTGTAAGGCTTCTACTAGCATCTTTTCGGCGGTCTGATCCACATAACTAACCAAATGATTGCGTTGTTTGTGTTCTATTTGTCCAATATCTACTTTGCCGAGTTCGGCTTTCAGGAATTGAGCGACCTCTTGCGTGATACGGCAAGCTTGCTCACAAATGCGTTCTAAATTCATATTTTTTTTGTATTACTAAAGGCTCTAAAACTAATAAACATCATACCTTAATAGGTATTCAAAAGTGGCTGGACTGTTTTCATGTCTAACTATTATTATTAGTTCACCTAATTCCGTGGGAGTATAGTTCAGGCTAAATTTACCTCGTTCTTTTTCAAAATTAATCCTGTCCCCCTCTGAACCAACCTTCATTACTACTTCAAAACCTCGTGGAATATAAAATTCAAAGTAGTACGATTTGTTTCTATTTAATTTTTTATTGTTTGGAGCTGCTCGCAGCTCAATAAAAGTGCTAACGCTATACATTTGCGGCAATTCTATACTTGGATTGGAAGCCACTAGCAAAAATAGCTCTTTTCCATCAAAACCTAGTTCAAAACATCTTCTATTGAGTCTGAGTTGCTGTTCGTATTGGCTTAATGATAGGGGTGAATCGAGCAGATTAAAGAAAGTGTCTGTTGCATAGTGATTAAAAATTGCCTCATAGATACTTTGCTAAGGTGCGTATATTGATAGCAACAAAAAAAGGAGCTTTTTGGGCATGGGCATCTATTACCGCAAAAGGATTCGTTGGCAAGGGTTCCAATAAATAGTCTTCTGTTTTTGCTTTATCTTTTCGTGTATTTTTTCTTATTACGTTATTGCTACAGCCCAGAACCCCTCCAAAAATAAATACAAAAGTACTTGCTAAAAGCAGCCATTTTATCAATCTAAACATATTAAATTTAATTATACAAATCAAAAAAAAAGACCTCAATACACTTTCGTCTATTAAGGTCTCTGTATATATTCTAAGGTATGTTTTATTTATGCTTTGGTAGCCATTACTTTTTGCAATGTTTCGACCAACTTGTCTTCCAAGTTACCGTAATGCGTTTCGTAATCTTGCTGACTTCTGCGAACCACTTCCAACGCTTCTTCACGTCCGTATGTATGTGTTATTTCTACCTCTTTCGCACTTTCTGGATGATCAGGATCTTCCTTGTACGTCAAAAAATAATGCTTGATACGCTTAATCAATTTAGGTGGGCAATCTGCCACATCTGTGATTTCGCCAAAAGTATGATCACCTTTGAGTACCGCAATTATTTTGTCGTCGGCTTCTCCTCCGTCAATCATACGAAAACCACCTACTACAATTGCATCAAGCAATAAATCGCCATGTGCCAATGGTCTATCCATCAATACACAAACATCAAGCGGATCCTCATCTCCTACAATTCCGTTTCTGCCCGTCTGCTGCATGCAAAATTCTGCCATCGCTTCTGCCGAGTACGTTCTAGGAATTAGACCATAAGGTACAGGTATATTATTAGAATACTTGTTTGGTCTATCAATCATCAAGTAACCTGTATCCTTACAGATTTCGTATTTCATCTCGTCGCCAGGTACACACTCAATGTAACATTTGACTACTTCAGGAGCACCTTCACCGATATTGACTCCGTGCCAAGGATGCGCTTTATAACGTTTTCCAATTGTTTTCCACATTTCACTAATTTGCTCTTTTGCCATGGTTGCCGTATTATATATTTCTTTCGTAATTATTTATTAATATAATGCCTTTAAGGGGCAAATATAGTCAAGTTGTGGCACAAAACTGCCTAACTAAATCTATTTTTCGCATTGGTTACCCAACTTCAAGTTCTTTCAGCACATTATTGTCCAATAAACGCACACCATCTACCCGCACCACAGTGCAAGCCGTAATAACAGGGGCATCGTCCCAGTTAGAGACAGACTGCAAAGTATCTCCATCTACAATCTCGAAGTAATCAATGTCCATTCCATTAGCGACTAAAAACGCCACTGCTCTTGCCTTCGTCTCTTCTAGCGTGTATTCTGCTACGTCTTTTTTTGCTTGTCGCAATGCCTTGGAAATATATGTAGCTTGCTTGCGTCCTATCTCCGAAAGACGAACATTGCGTGAGCTCATTGCCAATCCATCTTCCTCTCTTACGATAGGTACTCTTACCAGTTGTACAGACGACTTTATCTGCTGCAACATATATTTAATGACGGCAAATTGTTGGTAATCTTTCTGCCCCATAAACAAATGGCTCGGCTGTACAATATCCAACAAACGATGAACAACTTGTACCACGCCATCAAAATGCCCAGGGCGACTAGCACCTTCCATTGTTTGGTCAAGCCCTTGGAGGTCGAGTCTAAATGCCGCCATATCCTTCGGATAAACTTCTGCTGCACTTGGCAAAAAAAGTACGTCACAACCTGCTGCTTCCAACTGTTCGATGTCGGTTTCGATAGGTCGTGGATAATTGTCCAAATCACTGGCATCGCCAAACTGTGTTGGATTCACAAAGATAGAACAAACCGTTATCGTGCAAGTTTCCTTGCTCCGACGAATCAGTTCCAAGTGACCTTGATGCAGTGCCCCCATCGTAGGTACATACCCCACCGAAAGGATACTCCCCTCTTGGTGGCGACTCAAATAAGCCTGCAAATCTTCTACTTTTTTGAATAAATACATAGTATAGGCAGGGATTCCCTGTATTGAAAAACACTTCGTTGCGACCAATCAAAAAGAGCAAAGCAACGGTTTTTTTGGTTAAAACCAAACGAAGAAACTAAAATAATGGGACAAATTGGTATTTTTTTCGTAAATTTGCAAACCAATGGCAGAACTTTCTGCTGTTTTTTATAAAAAATATTTTTTCAAAAAAATAAGAAAAAGCCGTTTCAACGCACAGAAAAAGTAAGTAACCGCTAATAGAATCCAATCATTATAGCGTTTTGCTCCCCACCTACTGTGTACTTTTTTTTATTTACATATAAAATACAAATCTGCATCTTTATGGCTGATAAGAAAAAAGTATTGATAGTGACACAAGAGATGAAACCCTATACAACTGTATCGGAACTCTCTAGCTTGGTCAACCGTTACGCCCAATTGCTACAAGAGAAGAATATGGAAATTCGTATCTTGATGCCTAAATTCGGTACTATCAATGAGAGAAGACACCGCCTGCACGAAGTAGTGCGCCTGTCGGGTATGAATATCACAATAGACGACGATGATTATCCACTAATCATCAAAGTAGCTTCTTTGCCAAGTACTAGGATGCAAGTATATTTCTTAGACAATGACGACTTTTTCAAGCGCAAGCAAATGTTTGCCAACAAAGAAGGCAAATTATTTGAAGACAATGTAGAGCGCACTGTATTTTTCAACAAAGGAGTTATCGAAACCGTCAAGAAATTTGGTTGGGCTCCTGATATCGTGCACGCACATGGCTGGATGCTAAGTCTATTACCTGCTATGCTCCAAACAACTTATGCTAACGAACCTATTTTTCAGGATAGCAAAGTAGTTTATACCGCAAGCGACGCAACCGACATCAATGCTTCTTTTGATGCTACTTTTGCTGACAAAATGAAAGCAAATGGACTAGAGTCAATTTTGGAACATTATGTAAAAGATGGCAAAGTGCAGCTCAATACAGGTGCAGCAGCTTATTCAGCAGGTGTTTTGTTGCCTTCAGAAGATACTCCAATTGAGTCAATCGAAAAATCTAACCTTAGTTTTGAGGACGATTTCACCGAAACTTGTTTGGCGTTTTATCAGACCCTTAGCCCCGCAGAAGCAGAATAATTTATTTTTGTGACCAAAAAATAGAGAACATTACCAACGCATCGCTATTTTTGTAGCGTTATTCCTATGGAGTACTCAGTGCAAAGGTACTGCTCTTGAGAAGTTGTTCTTCCCATTCTATGTGGGAAGAGCAACTTCCATATTTTATGAAGTATTGCTTAGTGTTACACAACAATAACTTCTTCACGACTTTCCTTTTTTATTGCAAAAATAATATGAATCAATCTATCAAATTCTTATTGTCACTCTCGTTGGCAACAGGAATCCTCGTTACTACAGGCTGTAGCAAATCTAGTGAACTCGGATTATCGCTCGTAGAGCAAGAACAAACCGATATTGTTTATACCGATACCCTGACCGTAGAACTCTCCACGGTAATAGCCGACAAATCACAAACACAACAACGGACACAAATTGTAGCAGGTGCCTACACCGATCCTATTTTTGGTGGCGTCGAGGCCAGTTCTTATATCAATTTCAGATTGACTAGAACCAATCCTACTTTTGCCAATACTACCCTAGATTCTGTGGTAGTTTCTTTGGCTTACGAAAACTTTGGTCACTATGGTGCTGTACAGGGGCTCAACCCTACGCCCGAATCCTGGGACGTAGTGCGTCTCACTAGTGCTATTTTGGAAGGAGAAACCTATGATTCTGATGCTACTTTCAGCACAGGTAGTGTCCTAAAAAGCGGCTTTACTTTTACACCTAAATACAATGATAGTGTTCTGGTCAATGGCGTATTGACTGCACCACATTTGCGTATCAAACTAGACGATGCCGCAGGTATTGCCTTAGGGCAAGAATTTCTTTCGCCTAGCAATCCCAATGTGTATAACAGTAATACCGATTTCAAGGCGTGGTTCAACGGACTACACTTCCGCCCAACCAACGGAGCGAACAATAACAGCATTATTCGTATCAAAGCAAGTGATGCCTTGACAAAAATAACTATTTATTATACCGATAATAGTGTTGCAGGTAGCCCAGTAGCAGAAGTATTTGAGTTTTTGACAGACGAGGATTCTGAATCTGTTTCTGTTTTTGAACATGATTATGCTGGCACCACTGTCTTGAACAATACTTCGACCGATAGTGTCGTTTACTTGCAAGGATTAGATGGATTGCAAACCAAGATAGATTTCCCTTCGTTCAATACGATTGGCAATGTCATTATCAACAAAGCAGACTTAACTGTGTTTATAGCAGACACTGGTACTACAGAATATTCGCCTATCGTACAACTCTTGGCTAAAACTAGAGATACCAACGGTGATTTGTTTTTGTTAGATGATGTAGGTACTTCATTGGTCGAACTAAATAATTATTTATTGTTTGGTGGATTGCTCCAAAAAACGAATACAACAGGCAACCAGCGCCCGTTCTATAATATGCACATTTCGCAGCACTTGCAAGCCGTAGTCGATGGAAGAACTCCAGAAGCTGCGATTTACTTGACAACACCTTCTGCGCTAGATGCGTCTCGTATGCAGCTTATCAACCATCGCAGTCCTACGGCTAAAGCCAAATTATACCTGACCTATACTAAACTAAAATAGCTTAATTTTATGTGTGGAATTGTTGCTTATGTAGGCAAAAGAGAAGCCTACCCGATACTTATCAAAGGACTACAACGCCTCGAATACAGAGGTTATGATAGTGCTGGTATTGCTATACTCAATACCAATGGACTTCATATCTATAAGAAAAAAGGTAAAGTTAACGACCTTATTGAATTTACAAGCAAAAAAGACACGCAAGCAACGATTGGTATCGGTCATACTCGTTGGGCTACGCATGGCGAACCTAATGATGTCAACGCCCACCCACACCTTTCCGAAAATCAAGACGTGGTCATTATTCATAATGGCATTATCGAAAACTACGACTCTATTCGTACCGCACTCATCAAGGAGGGACATACGTTCCGCTCAGAGACCGATACCGAAGTATTGGCACACCTTATTGAGGTAATCCAAGAGGAAGAGAACGTAGATATTAGCGAAGCGGTACGTATCGCATTGACCAAGGTAGTCGGAGCTTATGCCATAGTGGTGATGAGCAAAAAAGAACCGACCAAGATTGTAGCTGCTCGCAAAGGCAGTCCGCTAGTAGTCGGTATTGGCGATGCTGAGAATGAATTTTTCTTAGCTTCCGATGCTTCGCCAATCGTAGAATACACCAAAAATGTAGTCTATATCAAAGAAGAAGAGATCGTAACCATTGACACGGAAACGGGATTCACACTCAAGACCATTGATGACGAAATACAAACGCCTTTTATTCAACAGCTTGACCTCAAAATCGAAGCTATCGAAAAAGGAGAATACGAGCATTATATGCTCAAA
Organism: uncultured Saprospiraceae bacterium; assembly: GCA_937139495.1. Lineage (GTDB taxonomy): Bacteria > Bacteroidota > Bacteroidia > Chitinophagales > Saprospiraceae > Aureispira. The sequence continues at coordinate 34,088 of CAKZQC010000022.1, forward strand.
GAAATCCACCAACAGCCTGCTACCGTAGCAGATGCTATGCGTGGCAGATTGAATGTCAAACGTGGTTTGATTACATTGGGAGGTGTTTCTGAATTTGAAAATAGATTCAAAGCTGCCGACCGTCTTATTATTGTCGCTTGTGGTACTTCTTGGATTGCTGGTCTGATTGGCGAATACCTTTTTGAAGACTTGGCTCGTATTCCTACAGAAGTAGAATATGGCTCGGAGTTCCGCTACCGCAATCCAATTATTTCTAACAAAGATATAATTGTTGCTATTTCTCAATCAGGAGAAACCGCTGATACCTTGGCGGCTATCCAACTCGCCAAAGAAAAAGATGCCTTGATTTATGGTATTTGTAATGTCGTGGGTTCTTCGTTGGCAAGAGTTACCGATGCAGGTTCTTACATTCATGCAGGCCCTGAGATTGGCGTAGCCTCTACCAAGGCGTTTACAGGTCAAATAACACTCTTGACATTGATGGCTTTGCAATTAGCTCACAAACGTGGTGCTATTTCGCAGTCCTACTACTTCCAGTTGCTCAACGAGCTCGAAAACTTGCCGAGCAAGATTCAGCAAGTGATTGATATGGATGCCAAAATCAAACATATTGCGAGCGTTTGGAAAGATGTAGAAGACGCTCTTTATTTGGGACGTGGTTATAATTTCCCGATTGCTCTCGAAGGAGCATTGAAACTAAAAGAAATATCGTACATTCATGCGGAAGGCTACCCTGCGGGCGAAATGAAGCACGGTCCAATTGCGTTGATTGACGAAAATATGCCTGTTATTATTATTGCGACTAACGAAAGTTCGCGCGAAAAAGTAATTAGCAATATTCAAGAAGTGAAAGCTCGTAAAGGGCAAGTACTCGCGATTGTGACAGAAGGAGATGATCAAATTGCAAGCATTGCCGACCACTTTATTGCTATACCCAAAACAGAAGAGCCGCTTACTCCGCTCCTATCTGTAGTGCCGTTGCAATTGCTGGCTTACCACATTGCTGTAATGAGAGGTTGTGACGTTGATCAACCTCGCAACTTGGCAAAATCTGTAACTGTAGAATAAAACAATTCCATGAAATATAATACACAGAAAGAAAACTTAATCATACGAGAATATGGTCGTAATGTGCAAAACATGATTGCCTACGCCAAAACGCTCGAAGACAAAGAAGAACGCCAAGCCTATATCGAAAAAATTGTGGATTTGGTGATGTCTATGCACCCACACACCCGAAATGTAGAGGATTATCGCCTCAAAGTTTGGTCGCACGTGGTACAAATGGCTGACTATGAACTCGATGTAACCATTCCAGAAAATATTCCTTCTACCAAAGAAAGACGCATTCCTGATGTGGTAGCTTATCCAAATCTGACTAGAAGATTCCGCCATTATGGTAGAAACGTTCGTACGATGATTGCGAAAGCTAAAGGAATGGAAGACCCCGAAAAGCAAGAAGCTTATATCAAACTTATCGCTTCTTACATGAAAATGTCGTACAAAGAACACAACAGAGAAAGTGTACAAGACGATGTTATTTTCAAAGAATTCAAAGCGATTGCCAACGGTGATTTGGAAATTCCAGCAGGTACTAATTTAGATGGGCATAGCCAACAACAATCGAATAATGGTCGCCGCTCTTCCAATTCGTCCTCTAGCAGAAAACGCAGAGCCAATAATACGAATAAGTCAAAAACTAGAAATAAACCGACTAAAAATAGCAATTCACGTGGTCGCAAACGCTAGTATATTTTAGAAAAAATACCTTTATCAAGAGGTGCTAAACACCCGTTGTGGTCTGTTTAGCACCTCTTTTTTTATACCTTTTTATGAAAATTGAAGACGTAACACGATTCAAAAAAAAAGCCTTGTATTGGGCAAACCAACAGAGTTCTATTATCTGTTATTTGGATAATAATGAACATACACACAATCCATACTCCAACTATGAATGTTTGTTGGCAGTAGGAAGCGTTGCCACTTTGGAGCGAGATACGGCTGATTCCTATTGGGATTCTTTGAGTGCTTTTGCTGCAATGTATGCCAATGAATGGCTGTTTGGTTATTTCGGCTACGACCTCAAAAACGAACTCGAAAACTTGACTTCGACCAATGCAGACCGCTTAGATTTTGCTCCACTTTCTTTTTTTGTACCACAGCACTTGATACGTATTGACCTCCAAGGTCAATTACAAATTGATTCCAAAACAAGTACGCCACAAGCGATTCTGCAAGCGATTGAACAAACAAGCATTCCCACACCTCCTCTCCTTCCACCGATAACGATACAACCTACGATTAGCAAAGTAGAATATCTAGATACTCTACACAAAATCAAGCAGCATATTATAGATGGAGACCTTTATGAAATGAATTTTTGTCAAGAATTTTCGGCAACTGCCGACCTTGAACCACTCCCACTTTTTGACCACCTCAATCAGTTTTCCAAAGCTCCTTTTGCTGCCTATTGGCAAATGAACGAACAACATATTTTGTGTGCCAGTCCAGAGCGTTTTGTCTGCAAGCAAGACCAAAAAATCATCTCACAACCCATAAAAGGAACACGCCCAAGAGGTGCGGACGCTAGCACTGACCAAGCACTAAAAAAAGACCTAGCCACCAGCATCAAAGACCAAGCAGAAAATGTTATGATTGTAGACTTAGTCCGCAATGACTTGACTAAAAGTTGCCAAACAGGCACCATCAAAGTCGAAGAGCTTTTTGGGATTTATGGCTTTGAATCTGTCTTTCAGATGATCTCGACCATCGTCGGCACCGTTCAATCCAATTTGAGCTGGGTAGAAGTCATCAAAAATGCCTTTCCGATGGGTTCGATGACTGGTGCGCCCAAAGTTATGAGTATGCAGCTTATTGAGCAATATGAACAGAGCAAACGAGGTGTTTATTCAGGGGCGATTGGCTACATCACTCCTGAACAGGATTTTGATTTCAATGTTGTTATCCGTTCCATCTTGTACCAACAAGCCACCCAACAATTATCGTTTCAAGTAGGTGGTGCCATCGTTTATGATTCCGACCCTATAGAAGAATACGAGGAGTGTTTATTGAAAGCAAAAGGAATGTTTGCCGTCTTGCAAGGATTGTAATTTAGCTATTATTTAGCTAATAATTCTTGAATAGCTATTCGTAATAAAGCACCTTTTTTTTGTTCAGAAACAGGAAATACAGCAGCTTTTTCCGTCTCCAATTGCTGCAATGCAACCGCTAGGTTTAAGTCTTTTTGGGTTTGTACCAAATAGCCATATTTTTGCTCAAAATGCGTCGCCAAATATTCCTGTTCGGTTTGCCCTGGTGTAGGAACTAATATTGCCTTCTGACAATGCAAAGCCGACAAATCCATTAAAGTACTGTAGCCAGAACGAGCCAAAACAACAGCACTTTCCTGTATTGCTTGTTGTAATAATTGAGCCGTCAAATAAGAGATGCGTTGAATATTTGGTGCTATTTGTTGTTCTTCTTGCTGAGCCGTCTGCCCAGCTACAATTAGCCAATTTTTGTTGGTAATAGATTTCGCTTGAGCGATAATCTTCTGCTCCAAATAAGTTCGCTGCGGTTCTGGACCAGACAACACCGCAATAACATCGTACTTCAAATTAGTAGCAGGTTGATAACCAAAGCGAGAAAGCCCACCAATATAGTGGACTTTGGGCGATGTAGCAGGGTGAGCTAATTTACCTGCCAAATTATTGGCGGAAGCCCAATCGGGCACCCAGCAAGCGTCAAACTTAGCCATAAATTGTTGATTGAGTCGATGTACTGTTTTTTGTACTATTTTGTTAGGAATAGGAATATGCAACTGATGCGTCAAAAACACACTATAAACCTCCGAGTGGTGCATTCCATAACGATTGTCCGAAAGGACAACATCTATTTGTTCTTTTTCGATAATAGAACCCAACATTTTGCGTTCTAATTGTATCGCACGCAGTATCTTTGGTATTTGTGGGGCAATATTCAAGAACATATTGCTACCCTTATATTGAATATCGTAGCTAGGCAACGAGTAATAATCTAAATTTGGGTATTCTTTTTGCAGCAATTGCAGGGCTGCACCGTCCGAAGCCAAAATCACTTTTGCTCCTTGTTCCAGCAAGGCATCAATGATAGGCATACAGCGCGTAGCATGTCCTAGCCCCCAGTTGAGTGGGGCAACTAATATCGTTTTTTGGCGTTTCAAGCAATAATACTTATCTTGGATTTTAGAAGTCGTTAGAAACAAAGAAAAAACCCCTAACTATAATTTTTTATCAAATATTAATGCCGCTCTATGAGCCGTATTTCTAAACGAACAAACGTATGAAAAATTCAAAAAAAATGCTCCTAATGCTTTTGGCATTGGTTATAGTAGTAGGCATTTCGAGCTGCAAAGCAGGTTGTGGTTGTCCACAATGGTAGTGCATTGGCACAAAACTACAAATACTATTCGGAACTAATCTCCGAATAGCTTCACTAAAAAAATTAAGCATAATGAAATTGACAAAAAAAATAATTGCGGTAGCATTAGTTATTGCTATGTTGGGTGGCATGACGAGTTGCAAAACAGGACAAGGGTGTCCTACTTTTTCTTTAGAAATCGTAAAATAGAACATGGCTAAGATATTGGTAACAGGAGGATGTGGCTACATTGGCAGCCATACTATTATTGATTTAATCAACAACGGATTTGAACCGATTTGCGTAGATAATAATGTTCGTTCGAGTGCAAAAGTACTAGAAGAGGTAACGGCTATTTCCAAACAATCAGTACCACATTATGCGGTAGATGCTTGTGATATGGAGGCACTTCGAGTCGTATTTGAAGACCACCAAGATTTAGCTGGCGTTATTCATTTTGCTGCATACAAGTCCGTACCAGAGTCGGTTGTTCGTCCGCTAGATTATTATCGAAATAACCTCAATAGCCTACTCAATATACTAGAATTGATAGCGGAATATAAAGTACCTAACTTTATTTTTTCTTCTTCTTGTGCCGTGTACGGCAATAGCACCGAGCTACCCGTCACGGAGCAAACCCCCATGTTAGCAGCTCAGTCGCCTTATGCTGCCACTAAGCAAATGGGCGAACAAATAGTACAAGATTTTGCGAAAGCTAATCCCGAAATCAAGAATATTTTGATGCGCTATTTCAATCCTGCAGGTGCTCACCCAAGTGGTCTAATTGGCGAATTTCCACAAGATGGAGCCTACAATGTCATTCCTATTTTGGTAGAATGCCTAGTTGGTATTCGTGGTCAATTTGGCGTCACCGGCAATGATTACGATACTCGTGATGGTACTTGTATTCGAGATTACATTCATGTGATGGACGTAGCCAACGCCCACACCAAGGCATTGCAATACTTACAGAAAAAATCTACCCCAGACAACTGCGAAGCCTTCAATATTGGCATTGGCAAAGGCTTGACCATTTTGGAACTCATCGAAGCTTTTGATAGAGCCACAGGACAAAAAGTAGATTACAAAATCGGTAGCCGTCGTGCAGGAGATGTTGCAGCCGTCTATTCTGATTATTCCAAAGCCAAACAATACTTGGGCTGGTCGCCTCAATATGATGTCGATGATATTATGCAATCGGTCTGGAAATGGACAGAATATAGCAAATGGTATCGCAATTAACTCCATTCTTCACAATCTCTATTCCTTATTAAAATTTTTGATCCTTTTTTCGTATTTTAGCATTCTAAATTTATACAATACACTGCCCCTCGGCAACAGGTAAAAACACAAATGGAAGTAGGATTTATTATATTGGGTATTATTGGCATTTTGGGAGCCTTTTCTATTTGGAGAAATGGACAAAAGCAAGCGATTATTAATCAAGTCGTACATGATTTTATTGCCCAAAAAGAAGCTACTTTTGTCAGTATCGAGACACCAGCGGAGTCTGGTCCTTTTGACGATGAATTTTACGATGCCAAAAAGGATAACTTATACCAAAATATTGGCTACCAATCAACAGAAACGATTTACCGAATCGTCACGTACCAAGTAGATAAAAAGCAACCTAACGAACAAGCTTGGTTACAGCTACGTATCGAGAAGCTCGTGCCAACTTATACCGACTGGAAAAAAGCACCTGCCCCAAAAGCTTAAATACACTTTCTACTCTGCTTGGAGCTGATACATGGCTCGCAATTGTTCCATCATGGGCGTCAAGTCTTTTTTGAGTTGCTCACGAGTCGCAGCCTCGTCAAATTCACCTGCTTTTGCAGCCCTTTGTAGCTCTCCCAACAAATACATATCATAACCTTTGGTGGCTTTCGCCAATACATGACTTCTGTTATTATTCGTAATTTCAGTCAAGGTCTCCATAGCTTGATGCAAATGAATATACGCCTGCTGATAGTCCTGCGGATAAACGACAGGCGGCTGATTGATGCCCATAAAATTAGCTTGTGCCAACTTGAGCATAGAAAGCGGATTGAGGTATTGCGTAGCAGCTATTTCGTGATAATTCAATGCTTGTTTCGTATTACCCACTTGAGCTGCATGATTTGCCAAATAATAAAACCCATACGATATTTCCTGTAAGGTAGCCCCCGATTTTGTCATTTCTTGCAGTAGTTTGGAAGTATCCAAACTAGAAAATTTCTCCAATAATTTCTCCAATACAAAATTATCCATGTTTGCCACTACGGGCAATTCCAGTTGATTATTAGGATTCTCTTGGAGTTGCTCCAAGCTGTAGCTTTTTTGTTGCTGACAAGCAACTATACTCAGCAGCAATATCGTCAATACAATATAATATTTCATCTTGATTATGTTGGTTTAAAATTCTAACTCCTAAAGCAGTTATTTTAGTATTGCTAATATCCAATAAAATAGTAGCGTAGCAAAATCAAAGTAGGTTTTCATAATTATTTTTATCAAATTTATAGCTCTTGCTATTACGTTATTGCAATAATTCAGCGGTACTTAAAGATAATTTAAGTAATTTTATCCGCTACCCTTTTTTGTGTCAAAATTGTTAATCTGCCTATTATGAAGCTATTATACACGACCATAGTATTCGTTCTGCTTACTGCTGCCACTATTTCAGCTCAACCCTTAGAGGGCGAAATGCCTAAAATCCCAGCGAAAAATTCGTTTCGTGCAGCTTGTGTGGATTCTCGTTCGCAAGTAGATATTGACATCAATAATGTCCGTGCTAGATTACGTGCTGGCGGCGATATTTGGTGGGACGGCAATCAATCACATTATGTTGTCCCCAAAATAGACCCTACTTCAGGCGAGCCAGAAGTGTCGGCACTCTTTGCTGGAGCCATTTGGTTGGGAGCTTATGATGATGGTGGAAACTTGATTCTAGCAGCTCAAACGTATCGCAGTAGAGGCAACGATTACTGGACAGGTCCACTCAATCCACAGTTAGGAACAATTGATAAAGTAGATTGCGAACGCTGGGACAAACACTTTGTCGTATTTGGAAAAGATATAGATGCTCTACGTACCGATTTTCAAGATCCAACTCAACCAGGAGTACAAAATGCCCCTTCCAAAGGGATTTTGGGCTGGCCAGCTAGAGGCAATGTACATTTTGCGGCTATTCATGGCTTCCCTATTGAACAATACAATCAAGATTTAGCACCCTTTATTGATGCGAATAATGATGGTATTTATGACCCTTATGATGGAGACCACCCGATTATTGAAGTAGTCAATTGCGATGCCGACGATTATAACGCAGCTATTTTTGCCGACCAAATGACTTGGTGGGTATATAATGATAATGGTGACCTACACGGTCAAACAAGTGGCAATGCCATGCAAATGGAAATTCAAGCAATGGCATTCGCTTACAGCACAACAGATGCCATCAATAATATGACTTTTTATCGTTACAAATTGCTCAATAGAAATACACTAGCACTCAACGACACTTATTTTTCGCTGTGGACAGATCCTGCATTAGGCTGCCCTACCGATGATTATATTGGGTGCGATACCGCCACAGGATTAGGCTATGTCTATAATCAAGATGTACTGGACGAAAGTACTTGTTTGACAGGTTTCCCTGGGTATGGAACACAAGTACCAGCCTTAGGGGTGGATTATTTTAGAGGTCCATTGGACTCAGCAGGTAACCAAATTGGTTTGTCTTCTTTCCAATACCATATCAACAGTGCCTCTGACCCAAAGGGTGACCCTTCTAGTGCCTTAGGATTTTATCGTTTGATTTCGGGCTTTTGGCCCAATGGAACACCCATCACCGCAGGTGGAGACGGCTACGACCCTGGCAACGCTAATGCCACACCAACTAACTATGTATTCCCATCGTTCCCGAACGAAACAGGTGGTGGAGCATGGTCGATGTGTAGCGAAAATTTATCAGGATTGGATCAACGTTTCTTGCACACTTCAGGACCGTTTGTACTCCAACCAGGAAGAACAAACGAAATGATTTCAGGGGTTGTTTGGGTACCGAGTATTCCAGATTATCC
>CAKZQC010000023.1 GCA_937139495.1 uncultured Saprospiraceae bacterium
CACCGCCAAAGAAGAAGCGTACTTGGTTAAAAGTGATAGCCTATATTATCGCTGCTATATTGGCTGTTTATTTATTCGTGGTTGCCTTCCATCTGCTAGGGGATAACCCTGTCGATAGTTCCTCTTATCAATTCAGACAAGAAGTAAACGAAGTCGTACAAGACAGAGAGAACGCCAAAAGCAAAGAGCAAGACGCTATCAATATGTATAAATATGTTGAATCTAAAGTCGTAGGGTTTGACAAAGATGTAATAGCAGGCGGTATCTGGAACGTAAAAATAAAAGTTAGTAATAGAGGGGGATACACATTGGATAAAGTTGCCGTAGGTGTTATATACAAAACTACTTTTGATAAAATCTATCAAACTAAATACGTTACCGTTAATAATTTGAAGAACGGCTCTAGTGTTTATATAGATGCTCCTAATAGTCCAAAAGGTACCAAGGTATCTACTCATATAGATCTAATTACCTGTTATGAATTAGGATTACCCTTTGAGGGGCAATAAAAAAATATGACACTACAAATTTGCTTTTCTTGTACTTTTGTCATACTATTGTCGTGTTACGACCAAATAACAATACAAACATCATCGAAAGTAATCCTTTCAAAATTATAGTAGAAAGTATTTCTATACTACGATATAGGCTGCCTTCGTCTCACTTTCCTACTCACTTTGGTGATGGGTTGTTACTTGGTCGTAACTAGAGATGAGGGTATGCCTTTTTTTTATTTCAACATAAAACGTTACGACCATGACAAAGAAAACAAACAAAGCGGAATTGACCGCCCAACTAGCAGCCCAACAAGCAAAGTACTATCAATTGTTAGACAAGTACAACTCTTTGGGCGAGAAGTACGCCAAACAACAACAGGAGCAACAAAACAGCCTAGAGCTATGCTCGTTGTATCTGGACGAAAACAAAGCCCTAAGAGCCAAACTAAAGGCGTACCAATCACAGTTCCAATGGTTGGATAATTGGGCAACAGAAATACCCAAACAAAAAATAGAGTTACTGAATTGGTTGTCGGAATGTACGGAACTGTATTTGGTCGAAAATGCCGAAGTTTCGGCAGACGTGAACGCCGCTCGTGGCTTTGCTCTCATGCTTAGGCAATTAGTTTGCAGTTTTGCTTAGAATGCCATAAAAGAAGCCCCCTAACATCGTATGTTAGGGGGCTTTTTGCGTTTACTTGAACAGTACTGCTTTACGGCTAATATTTGTTTCTTTTGCGTAGTCGAATGGGTCGAACTCTTTTCTATTGAATTTGTCCCGAATAGCGCAGAGTTGATCTTCGCTTAGATGGCTTGCGGCGTCTAGTCTTTTTTTTCGGTTGTTAACTATACTTATTGCATGACCACCGCTGTACTCCTGTACAAAATAGGTATTAGGTAAACTCTCTTTAGGGAATCGGAAGTATACAAACCCCTGTCTAGTTGGTTTTATCATTTTTATTGTTTTTTGTAAATGTAGATAGTATCTACTTTGTTTTGTTTAATAATAAGTTTGATTTCTGGCTCGATTATCGTTTCAGATTCTACCACAGAGGGAGCAAACAAGTAAGCCCCCGAATAAAAAAGAAATACAAAAACAAACACCACAGGCAAACAGCCTAAGTATTTGTCATCGAGCCAAGAATCAAAGAAAAAAGCTGCTAGTATAATCAGAACTGTTAATAATACTATTATTATATTTATCATAATTCTTCCTTAGTGAAGTTCCCTTCTTTGAATTTGTCCAAAATTGGTTTCATTCTGCTACTTTTGGGCGAGCGTGTCTCTAGTTTGTCGCCTTTCTTGATAGCTATATGATAGATTGATCCTTGCTGCCTTACGTGATAGGTGCTAGGGGCTTTTTGATTCTTGAATTGATGCAATACGTAGCCCTCTTTAATGTATCCTGTATCTTCCAATTCTGCTACTTCTTTTGTTGCTTCATCAAGGTATTTACCTTTGTTGAGGTCGTTCCTAACTTTTTTCATTGCCAATTCTCGTTCTTCTTTTATCGCTAGTTGGAATAGCGCTTCTATTGTTAATCGTGGTTCTTCTTCTCTTGGTAGCGGTGCTACCAGGTATATACTTTGATACTCGTTATTGAGGTAGAATGCGACTTCTATATCTATTCTAGGGTAGGGCGGTATTATATACAATGGGATTTCTACATCGTGGTGTATCGGTTGGGCGTGCCACGGTACGCCCTCTATTTGTCCATTGTGGCGATGTTTCCACATAGTCACAACGACAAACCCTGCTTTAGCTTCTGCCGTCAATCCTTTGACCTTCTGCAATGCGTTGGGGTCTTTAGAAAATAGCGTGTTGAATGCTGCTTTTATATCCTTTACTTTGGTTAATCTCTTAGGCTGCATCATTTTTTTTTGTCTTTTTTAGCTTGATATTAATATCCTTATAGGTATCTAGTTTGACGGTGTGGGTGTAGGTCTTGTCGTTTGGCAATGTTTGCCAATCTTCCTTCTTTGCTATTATTTTTTTTGCCAAATCATTGTATTTGTCTTCTAGTGCTAACGTAGTACGTGGCTTGGTGGTGTAGATTCTAACTTCGTAGTATTGTTGGCTACTGAATAAGCCCGCAGGCTTACTGATTAGCAGTAGTACACATTTTTTAGAGTCGTACTCTTTGATTATTGCTTCAAACATTTTTTTAATCTTTTTGATTATTTTTAAACTATTTTGATTATAAAAATAAGAAGTTTTCTTCTTATATAGGAATATTTCTTCTTATATTTATACCCTGATGTAAACAAAATATTTATAAACAAATGGTTTTTGGCTTTGAATTTTCTTTCAAACTTTGGCAAACTATCCAAACAATGGATGAGAAACAGCCTGACAAGTTCTGGACGGTATCGGAGATAACCGAACACTATATCGAGTTTGTCTCTATTGATAGAGCGATGCTCGCTGAGATGGGCTACAAAGACACATTAAGGCGAAGGGTTAGAGGAAGACTCAAATACTTTAATACAATACAGGAAGTGGAGCAAATCACGGACAAAAACAATAAGAATCAAATCATACTAAAATTTAGAAAAGCATGTTAGCAGGTATGGAACCTAATCAAATTGTAGCCATGTTAGGCGGCAAAGATTTTATATTGAAACAAATTTTTGACAACATCCCAAAAATAGAAGAGTTTGTCAAAGAGGTTCTTTTGGAACTAGAGCAGGAACACAGACAGACTATGGAAGAAGGCGGCTTCACGTCTATAGGTTGGGATATAACCTTGATAAAGGGGGAGGTTCGCTTAGTACTATCAGCAAAAAAGTACAGGAAAAAAGGCGATGGTATTATCTCTAAGCCTTTAGACGTGTATAGTGTAAAAGGCTATGTACATAATGCACTAAAAGAAATTCAAATCGAAAAGATAGAAGATGGCAAAAAAGACTAAAAAAGAAGCAGTCATCGAGGAGATGACAGAAGAGCAGCTCCAAGAGCTAATCGAAAAAGACCGCCCGAAGGAGGAATCCTTCTTGGATAACCTTGATAAACCAAGGGAGAAACTAGGTTTTGAAGATGAAGACGAGGACGAAGATTTCGACCTTTCGGACGATTTCGGGGACGAAGAGGGCATCGACAACAGCAACCCTACACTAGAAGACACCACCGAAACTGACGAAGCCGCCTTCATTATGCTAATGTCTTTGATAGATAGCAGTAGGGCGATGGGATTATCTCTGTACGCTAGTGGTAGTATGGATAGCGTAGATAAGTACATCTACTACAAAGATTGGAAAGACCCCAAACACAAACCTTTTTTGAATGCAGGGCGTATCGTATCAAAAAAATATCCTGTTTCGGCTCTAAACTTTGTACCAGAAATAACTATCCTGTTAGGGTTTGCAATTTCGACCTATGCTCTATATAGAGTAGCCAAAGCCGAAAAAATAGAACTAGCAGCCGAGAAACAAAGAGCCGTAGCACCACAACCAAAGCAAGAAACGCCAATCAGAAGTATTAAAAAAATGGTATAACATGAGTAGGGGAAGAGATACACTTGTCGCAAGTTTTACAGGTGTCACAGGCACAGGCAAAAGCTATTTAGCCAAACAAAATGCGATAGCTATATCTAGGGCAGCAGTACGACACAAACTCACGGATAAAGAAGTCTTCCGAAAGGGGGGCAAAGTCTTGGTACTATCTCAGACAGGCTCTGGCGATAGTTGGAGCGAGTGCCTAAACCTAAAGCCTAATCAAGAAGGTTTCGCCAATTTCAAAAGAGGATGGCGACTCGTCAAAATGGCGGTGTATGATGACAGTAAAGAGATAGACGTATTTCAAAACATTTTCAAGTATTTCAAAAATGGCGTTATCATCTTAGACGATTGCT
>CAKZQC010000024.1 GCA_937139495.1 uncultured Saprospiraceae bacterium
ATTTGTTATACTTAACCCTCAATTTGTTATACTTAACCCTCAATTTGTTATACTTAACCCTCAATTTGTTATACTTAGATTCGTAACTCATTGATAATCATAGTAGTTCCAAAGGCAGAAAAAGATTAAAAAGAAGAAAAAGAATTAAAAAGAACAAACATCGCGCATACGCGCTCGCGCGAGGCTGTTGTTTTTTTTCTTATTTTTTTTCTTTTTCAAAGACACAAAATGCTTAAAAAGCAACCCTAAAAAAAACAAAAAAAGAGCAACCCTTAAGTTATTCTACTTAAGCATATTTAAAAATAAATAAATTATAATTTTCGCAACCCTCAATTTGTTATACTTCAATAAAACTGCAAAAAATAAAATAGGCACTTTGCACGTGACACGTTTGCACGTGCATTTTTTATTTTTCCCAAAATGAAAATAAGTACTCCATAAATGCGGTGCGATTCGATTACATAATGTATTTTTATAACTTCAAAAGAAGAACTAAAGAAAATCACCCTTTTTTTTAGACTTATTATCCAAATTAATTCAAAGAAAGATTATGGAATCAACAAAAGACGGCGTAAGAATTTTTGTAGTAGAAGACGACAAAGTTTTTGCGAAAACCATTAAGTATATTTTATCGATTAATCCTGACCACGAAGTACAGGTTTTTGAAACAGGTAAAGAGTGTATTGATCAGTTGCATCAAAACCCGGATATTATTTCGCTGGATTATCGCTTGCCAGATATGCAAGGAGATGAAGTATTGAAAGCAATAAAAGAACACGACGAAAATACGGGTGTACTCATTTTGTCAGGTCAGCAAGATGTATCGACTGCAGTACAATTGATGCAGCATGGAGCTGATGAATATTTGACCAAAGATGAGGCAACGAAAGAACGTATGTTCTCTGTGATTGAGAAGCTCAAAAAAAATCTATCGCTCAAGAAAGAAGTCAAACAGCTCAAACAAGAACTGACCGAAAAATTTCAATTTAGCGAAAGCATAAGAGGACAAAGTCCAGCCATGCACAAAGTGTTTGATTTGTTGGATAAAGCCGTACAGTCAAATATTACCGTTTCGATTACAGGCGAAACAGGAACAGGAAAAGAATTGGCTGCTAAAGCGATTCATTACAATTCCTCTAGAGCCAAAAATAACTTTGTGGCCATCAATGTGAGCGCTATTCCTAGCGAATTGCTAGAGAGTGAGCTATTTGGTCACGAAAAAGGTTCTTTTACGGGAGCTATCACTCGAAAAATTGGAAAATTTGAGTTGGCAAACGGTGGAACGCTATTTTTGGACGAAATAGGCGAGATGGAGATGCACTTGCAAGCCAAGATACTCCGAGCACTCCAAGAGCGTGAAATCATACGTGTAGGGGGCAATGAGCCGATTAAATTTAATGCTCGCATCATCGTAGCGACGCACCGCAATTTGGCAGAGCTAGTTAATCAAGGTGTTTTTAGAGAAGATTTGTACTACCGATTGCTCGGATTGCCTATCAAGTTGCCACCATTGAGAGATAGAGGCAACGATATTTTGATATTGGCAAAACACTTTTTGCAAGACACAATTAAGGAAAATGACCTAAAGCGTATGCGATTGGGGCAAACCGCCAAAGACAAACTTATCTCCTATCACTTCCCCGGTAATATCCGCGAACTAAAAGCGGTTATTGAGCTGGCAGCAGTAATTTGTACCAGCAATACCATCCAAAGAGGCGATCTTCAATTTAATAGCCCCAAAAGGCTTGAAGATTTCTTCTTAGACGAAATGTCTATGAGAGAGTTTAATATTCGAATTATGAGGCATTATTTGGACAAATACGACGGAAATATACCTGTTGTTGCTCAAGCACTGGGAATTGGCAAGACTACTGTGTACCGAATGCTCAAAGAAGAGAAAGCAATGATGGAGGAGTTGGATCAACAAAACGAAGACTAAACCACGACACAAATACCACTACTTTTATACAATAATTTAAACACTATGAACTTAACACTTAATCTAGCTTATTTGAACGAAATTAGTGATGGCGATAATGCGTTTATCCAAAGTATATTACAAACGTTCTTGGAGGAAGCTCCAAAGGATATTGCCAAGCTAAAAGAAGCGATTGATATCAAGGACGAAAAAACAGTGGGTGCCTTGGCACACAAAAACAAAGCAACCTTACAGCTGCTTGGTTTGGTCGAACTCAAAGAAATGGCTTTCCAAATAGAACAAAAGGCTAAAGAACAAAGTGTAAATACAACAGAGTTGATTGCCAATGCAAAACTATTTGCTCAACACCTTGATACCACATTGCCTGTAATAGAACAAGCAATGACGGCGCTTTAGAATAAGCTACAAGGCTGGATATAAAAGGGCTAGAAGGATTTTCCTTCTAGCCCTTTCTTTATTTTTATTGCGGCACGTTTGCACGTGCAACGTGCAACGTGTCAAGTGCAAACGTGTAACGTGTCTTTTTATTTTGATTTGTTGGTGTATATCTTTAGGAAAGTCGCCAGCATTGCTTCATTATTGATAGGGCGTTTTTCTTCAAAATAATAGCCAATTGCTTCGTTGAGAATGTCGGCAATTGCTTGCTGACTTTGGTGCGAAGCAGTTTCTAACAACGCTCTGTTTTGAGGAGTTAGTGCTGTCGTAAAAGGAATGCGTTTTGATTTTTTTGAGGCTATTTTTGGAGTCACTTTTTCTACCGTTTGTAGTACTTCTTCTTTGGTTGGTAAGATGCCTTTGGGGGAGGTATCACCCAAAGAAAAAGACGCACTTCTAGATTTTTTTTTCTTAGTCATTTTTCAATATTTTAACCAGCTCATTGAGCCAGACGGTGAAGTTTAGTTTTGCTTTGTTGGAAGCGTTGACATCGTACAAGCTAGTAACCGTATCAGCTTCTTCGAATAAGGTATAATTGCGCAAGCGACACAACATAAAAGCAATACCTTGGTTGCGCAGTTGGTCTATTTCTGACACCAGAAAAGCGTTGGTTTTAGAACGATCTTTGTACATATTGACAAATCCCCAAACTTGCAGCGGGCGTGGTTTATCCTTGCGAAGTGTTTGGAGCTCCAAAGTAACTTTTAGGTATTCGAGGCTAGCCTCTAGATTGAAGCTACCAGCACGAAAAGGAATAAAAAGATAATCGGCATATAAGAGCAGTTTTGTTATCTCCTGTTCTGCCGCACTTTTATTGTTGTCCAATCGACCTGCGGTGTCCAATAATATCAAATCGTACGCTTTGTCTAGTTCATGGATCTGATTTTGGAATTCTTCTACTGTCAACGCCAAAATAGGATAGGGCGGCGTTTCGTCTTCTTCTAGCTCAAAACTGCGTGCTTCTACTAGACTTTTTTGCTTGTCGCAATCTACGACACAAAGTCGAATATCAAAAGGTGCTTGAGATAAAGCACTAGCCGTCATAGCGACTACCGTGGATTTTCCTACACCTCCTTTTTGGTTGCCAAAGGCAATAATTTTACTCATAGTATATACAATTGGTTTATTAGCGTCAGCAATATAGCGAGTTAAGCTATTATTTGCAAGTGCAACGTGACATTTGTACACTTGACACGTTGCACGTGTAAACGTGTAACGTGCATTTATGTCGATTATTTATAATTCTAAAATACACTAGAATAGCCTACAATACCTTATCTTGCAGCTATTGTATAGCAATAGAAAAAAAGAAATGGATAAATCGGACAGATCAAAAAGAGCCTTAACCCTTCGATTCTTGGCAGAACCAGGAGATGTTAATTTTGGCGGTAATGTACATGGTGGAAGTGTTATGAAGTGGATTGACCAAGCAGGTTATGCTTGTGCTAGGCATTGGTCTGGGGGGTATTGTGTGACCGTATATGTGGGTGGTATCCAATTTCTGAAACCTATCAAAATAGGGGCCTTGGTCGAGGTTCGTGCTAAGGTTATTTATACTGGTAGCTCTAGCATGCACATTAGTGTCGATGTATATGCTGCTGACCCAAGCAAGGATGAGCTAGACAAAACAACCCATTGTGTGATTATATTTGTGGCGGTAGATGCCGATGGCAAAGCGACCAAAACACCTACTTGGATATCTAAAACAGAGGAAGACAAAAGGTTAGAAAAGTATGCAGTTCGATTGATGGAATTGCGCCAAGGAATCAAGGAAGAAATGGAAAATAAATTTCGTCAATAGCATACCATAAGCACGTTACACGTTTGCACGTGTAACGTGCTTATGGAGTATATATCCGAAAACGGATTCCAACGTCAAGTGTTTGGCTTTGGTACTGATTGAACCCCAAGCGGATATAAGCAGTGAAACTTCCATAAACGTAATAATCAAAGTCTCTTCCGAAGTTAAATTCTGCAATATAAGTCATAAAAAAAGGATTGTAAATATCTTTGTAAGGGTTAGTCTTGCTCTGGAAAAATTCCATTTTTGAATATTGTACTCCTCCTCCAAGGCTAAAAAATAATTCTCCATGAGTTATCCAACTAAATGAAAGTAACACAGGAATACTCAAGGCACCTAAACCTTTATTGTCATTCATATCAAAACTATAAGGGTGAAACTGTATTCCTGCATCTAATACAATACGGTAATGGCTGTAACCTCGACCTTGTATTCTGCTATATACTCCTAGTCGTAGATTAGGCAATACATTCAATATACTTCCTGCACTATTGTGCTGATTGGATTGCTTCGCAAAGGGTGTATTGTTTGGACGTTGATAACGTTGATAGGCACTCCACTCAAAAGCTGCTGTACCACCAAAGTAATTTTGACTAAAAGCAGGGACGGCAAACAGGGATAAACAGGCGAGTAAGAAGAAGAATTTCAGCATAGTTTATTTAGTAAGGGAAGGTGAATTAATCTAATAATATCTAATACAGAGATAAGTTAAAGACTACCATATATTTGAAATCGAATACCCATATCTAAAGTATGGCTTTGGTACTGATTGACGCCAAATCGAAGGTATCCGACTAAGGAGGCAATGCCATAATCACCATCATACCACCCCAAATTAATCTCACCTGTATAAGTCATAAAGAAAGGATTTGGAAGGTCTTTGTAACGACTATGCTTATCTACAAAAAGATCCATTTTAGAAAATTGTACCCCTGCTCCCAAACCGACAATAAAATAATCAGAGCTAATTAAATTCCAGGATAATATAAGCGGAAAACTTAAAGCTCCATTCCCTTTGGAATTGTCTAGATCGAAGCTATAAGGGTAGAATTGTATGCCGCCATCTAGTATCACAAAATGATGATTACCAGTAAGCAAAAGCACGCCTACTTTCAAATTTGGCAAAGCGTTTAATAATTGACCAGCACTATTTTGCTGATTGGATAATTTGGCAAAAGAACTATTATTAGGACGCTGATAACGTTGATAAGCATTCCATTCCAACCCTAGACTAAATCCCCACTCGCCTTGACTAAATAAGGAAGTATAGGACAGCATTAGTATCAGAAGGGGAAGTAGTATCTTTTTCATAAATAGCGAATTGAATTAATAATACACGTGCACACTTGTAACGTGGCACGTGCAAACGTGCATAATAGATAACTTTATGACTTTAGTATTTGAGGGTGTCGAAGTCTATTAACAGATATTCAAATAGCATTCCATTTATTGATTGAATGTTCATTTAATTTAAATTAAAGCAAAAAAAAGACACAATAGTATGTTCTATTGTATCTTAAGTAGGATTTAGAGCGTGTCTAAAATTGTAGTTTATTTTTGAGTAGCTACTTCATTAATGACAGTTATTACTTTTTGAGTAGCTTGATCAAATGCTAGTTTCTGAATTTGGAGTAGGGTAGTATTCCAATTGAATGAGGTCTGATCTAATAATACGGCTAGTTTTGTCCAAGTATAATTTTCTTCTTCTAGGTAAGTACTAACGCCTAAGCTCGCAAAGTATTGGGCGTTTTCGATTTGGTCGCCTCGACTAGCTTTTTTTGAAAGCGGTATAATAATATGTGGTTTTTGCATTGCCAAAAGCTCAAACAAAGAAGTAGCTCCACCTCTAGTCAATACAATATCGGCGGCTTGCATGATATGCAAAAAGTCATTGCCTAACGATTCGAATTGTTGGTAATTAGCTTGGTTGATTTGAGTATCCAAATTGCCTTTGCCACAAATATTGACAACATCATAAGCGTCTAAATTGCCATTTTGGATGTTTTCGCGTGTCAACTTATTGAGGAACCCTGCTCCCAAGCTTCCGCCAAAAACTAATAAAATAGGGCGATTGCCATCAAAACCAATTAACTCTAGCCCTCGGCTTTTGTTGGCTTCAAATACTAGATTGCGTACTGGAAGTCCAGTATAGACTACTTTTTGAGGCTCGAAATAACGAGCGGTATCTTGAAAAGCAACACAAATTTTTTGAGCAAATCGTTTGGATAGATTGGTTGTTAGCCCTGGACTTTTGTCGGACTCATGAATAACGCTTGGCACCTTAGCCAAGCGAGCAGCCACCACAGGAGGCAATGCTACATAACCACCTTTGGAAAATAACACGGTCGGTTTGTGTTTCCTGAAAAGTAAAAAACACTGTATCACAGCAATAGAGACATTGAAGAGATCCAAGAAGTTTTGAAAATCAAAGTAACGGCGCAGCTTACCAGTACGAACAGGGTGATACGTTACCCCTTTTATTTGTGCTAGTGCAGCACGTTCTGGACCAGTTTTGGAACCAATATAAGACACCTGCCAGCCTTCGGCTAGGTAATAATCTATTAGGGGCAAATTGGGCATAACATGCCCTAAAGTACCTCCTCCTGTCAAAAATATATGGGGTGCTTGTGCTTGTTCTGTCATAATGAAATACAAAAAATGTGGACTACTACAATCGTGTAGTAGGTCGATAAAAAAGGGAGTCAATAAAGATTGACTCCCTGCTTTTTTCTCTTAAAAGTGCGGTAGGATTATTGAACCAATAATGCATCTGCATTACGACTAACTACATAACTAACCAATGCTACAAAAGTAACAATAGCAATGATAAATTTGATAAGGAATGAGCTAGAGCCGCCTTGATATTCTGTATTGCTCATAAGTAGGTTTTTTTTGATTGAATAACTGCCTGAACAGTTATCGAGTATTATCTAAATAATTAATAGAACTACAAATGTACTATTTTATAGAAAACTCCCCAACTAAAGCCCAATAAACCCCTCAAAAAATACCATTTTAATAACCTCTAATGTCTATTGATCATGGAGATGCAAATCAAATGCGGCAATAATCTTAATCAATTTTTCGGCATACTGTTTATCGGTGGCATAACCTGCTGCCTCTAGTCCATGTGCCCAATTGCTATAATCGGTCTTAGGTAGCTGTAGCAAATGCTTGTAACGAGCACCTACTAGTAGATTGCTGTGCTCACGGAAACTGTACCAAGCAGAATCGAAAATTCGGAACATATCGTATTGACTATCGTCCGTATAGTTGGCACAGCGGCAGCCTTGACATTTAGATTTGCACTTGATGCCAAAATGATTGTTTTCATTTTGTGCCAATTGGCTATCGCCTGCATTGCTTTCCAATAAACCCTGTGCCAACGTAATGGCAACAGGAATACCAAATAAGGTTGCTTCTTCCTTGGCAGTAGGAAGGTATAGATTGATATAATCTAGGCATTTTTGAAGCTTATGAGCTACAATTTTGCTATCTATATTTTTGTTGGTCGCATAGGCAGGATTTAAGAAAAATCCCAAGTTGGAATATTGTGCAGCTTGCTGTTGTTCTGCTGCCGTTAGGGCTGCTCCTGTGGCGGTCGCCGAATTAGCTAAATTAAGCTGTTGTTTAATGGTTGTTTTATTCTCTTTTATTTTTTGCCACCACTTCGTCGGGCTAGGTAATAAATTGGCTTGTTGTGCTGTGGGAGATTGTACTGCTTCCAAAAACTGAGCTTGTTGTGCCGCTCCTCCCAAGTGGATATGAAAAGATATTTCTTGGTCACTGACCAACAAAAAAAGCATAAACAAGAAAAGAAAACGGATAGTATATTGTTTTAGTTGAGGGAGTGCTTGCCGCCAATAAGTTTGTGTCCGCTGGCGGATAATGAGTAGGCTTTGTGGATTCATGTCGATTAGAATTAAGTGTCAAAAAGGTTGTAAGTGTCGAATTGTTCTTACAAATTTAAAACAAAATGTTTTTAAACTCAAAGTTATTTGCAATTTTTTGTTTTAAATAATGCAAATTGTAGTTTTAATTCTAAAGAAGTTATTAGGTTTTTTAAAATTACAAAAGGGTAAATGTGTTATTTATTATGAACATTTATACTGCGTGTCATGGGGCTGCAAAACGACTTTTTGTTGTTGGCGGTAGATGATGTGTTTGGTAGAAAATTGCAAGATTTTGAATTATTAAATTAGATGACGCACTAATTTTGTTTGCTGTTTGCAAACAGCAAACAAAATCCATTATTCGCTAGCCGCAGCAACCCGACCAACCATAAAAATAAGTACCAAACTAATTCCTCCTGATAACATAAAGCCATAAATAACAGGTAGCAAAGTTCCGTCATACTGTTGACTAATCATAGTCCCAAAGGCAACGGATATTAAAGTAGATACAGCACCTACAATAGCCGACCCAACACCTGCAATATGCCCTAGTGGCTCCATCGCCATACTATTGAGATTACCAAACAAAATACCCACACAAAACAGTGTAGGAATAAAATAAAGCATAGCCAACCAAAGTGGCATAGCACTACCCCAACTAGGAACCAGTATTGCAAATAAAGTAGCAATGGCAACCAAGACCGAAATAGCTATTTTGACCATTCGATCAGAGCCATATTGCATGACCATTCTACTATTGAAAAAAGAAGCAAAACCAACCGACATAGCGAGTGCCGCAAAGAAAAGCGGAAATTTGTCGCCCAATTGATATTGATCCTGGAATATCTGTTGAGCAGAGTTCAAGAAGCCAATAAAGCCACTAGAAACTAGCCCAGCTGTCAAGGTGTAGCCTAGTGCCACTTTGCTCGAAAAAAACTCACCGACTGATTTCCCAATTCGTTTGAACGAGAGCGTTTTTCTATCCTCGACGTGCAAAGTTTCCTGCATACGGGTACCAAACCAAATAAGAATAAGCACCGCCATCAGCATGATGAAAATAAAAATTGCTTGCCAGTTGGCTCCCCACAAAATGAGCTGCCCCACACTAGGTGCTACTGTAGGAACTACAATAAATATCATGAGGACAAAAGACATTACTTTTGCCATTTCTCGACCATGAAATTGATCTCTTATCATCGCTAAACTAACTGTCCTGGGGCTTGCTAGTCCTAGTCCTTGTATCGCTCTACCGATGAGCATCGTGTTTAGGTCTGTAGCAAAAACAGATACGATACTTCCCAAAATGAAGATTATAAGTCCTACATACAAGGGCTTTTTCCGACCTGTACTATCAGAGATAGGACCATAAAACAGCTGCCCGATTCCTAGCCCTATAAAAAGTGCCGAAATAGTTAATTGATTATCATTAGAGTTTGTCACTCCTAAGTCTAAACCTATAATTGACAAGGCGGGCAACATCGCATCTATTGCTAGTGCTGTTAACGACATCATCATTGCCATCAAGGCGATGAATTCAATAAAACTTATTTTATTAGGAGAGGGGGTTTCTATTGAATCTAATATATCTTGTTGCACTAATCTTTGTTTAAAATTATACGATTTAAAATTATTTTGCTCTACTGTTTTGTAAAACAGTAGAGCAAAATATTAAAAGCATTTATAGCCATTCTTTGGCTCGATACCACTCCACCGTTTGGCGAAAGCCATCTTCTATAGGCACCGTTTGCTCAAACCCCAATTCTCGGGCTGCCTTGGCAGAACTACAGTACCAAGAAGGACGAGTTATACGATATGCCCTATCCTTGTTGAGAGCGACATCCATACCAAACACCGATTCTAAAAATTGGCAAATATAGCCTGCTATAAACAGAATAAAATGGGGTATTTTTAACGTGATTGTTTTTTTGTTCATCACCTTCGAGGCAATATCTCCGAGCTGTTTCCAGTCGTAGCGTTCCAGCGACCCCAAGAAATAAACTTGCCCTACGGCTTGCGGTTTTGTAGCTGCCAAATACAGTCCTTGTACCAAATCTTGTACATGAATTAAACTCATTTCCTTGGCAGTAAAGCCCATCAAGGCACTGATGCCGTTATTGACCGCCTTGAAAAAAGCAAAAATTTCGGTATCTCTAGGGCCATAAATACCAGGAGGGCGTATAATCACCGTTGGCAAACGGTCGGCATAACTATTAACGACCTCCTCTTGCTCGACCTTGCTTACGCCATAAGGCTCAATAGGACGCAAAGGAGATTGTTCGTCCACTTCTCCACCAATTTCGGCATAGCCCGTAGCAGCCATACTACTCACGACCAACACACGGCGGATAGTAGCCGCATTGACTAGTGCTGCCTCCATTACATTTTTGGTCATTACTACATTTCCTTTGCGGAAACCTTCCAACCCAAATGCTTTGACAACGCCAGCAATATGATAAATATAATTCGCTCCTCGGAAGGCTTGTGCCAATGCTTCTATATCCCCTAACCCACAAGTATGTAAGGTTACTTTTTTGCCTTCTAGCCATTGCAGATTGCTGCTAGCACGGACGATAGCATGCACCTCATGCCCTTTTTCTATTAAGTAATCGACCAAATGACTTCCTACAAAACCATTCGCCCCAGTCACAAAAGAAATATTCTTATCACTCATCTTGATATGTTTGTCATTTATATACAATTGTGTCAAGCACAAATTTACACACGAAACTATACTTTTTGGGTTAAATAGTAGTACTTTTGCCTATACATATAATTTAAACTAATCTATTTAATGCACTAGACATTATTAAGAATAGAGTTGTGGAGATAGATTTAGGGAGCGAAAAAAACAATCTCTTATCTATCGTTTATTGAAGTTAACTTAATAGCATAATATTTTTATGAGTACGAATAAGACAAAAACAAAACTACCTTCTTTGTTTGACAAATGCTATGATTACACATATGCAGACGAAGTCAAAGCGGCAGGAATTTATCCTTACTTTCGTCCAATCGAAGAGAGTGAAGGACCGGTAGTACGTATGGATGGCAAGCAAATAATCATGGCTGGCTCCAATAACTATTTGGGACTAACAGCACACCCCAAAGTGAAAGAAGCAACAGCCAATGCACTCAAAACGTATGGCACTAGTTGTTCTGGATCTCGTTACTTGACTGGAACTATTCCATTGCATATTGAGCTAGAAGAAAAATTAGCCAAATTTGTAGGCAAGGAATCGGCTCTACTTTTTAGTACAGGTTACCAAACGAGTCAAGGCGTAATACAACCATTGGTAAAGCGTAGTGATACTATTTTTTCGGACAAAGATAATCACGCAAGTATCCAGATGGGTAACTTCATCGCCAAAGGTTCGGCAGGTACTAACGTAATCCGCTACAAGCATTGTAGCATGGAAGACCTAGAACGCAAATTGGCAAGTATGCCACTAGAAGCAGGCAAATTTATTGTTACTGACGGTGTCTTTTCTACCTTCGGTAATATTGCTGAGTTAGATAAAATTACGGCGCTAGCTCAAAAATACAACGCCAAAACATTGGTAGATGATGCACACGCATTTGGAGTAATTGGTGAAGGCGGACGAGGTACAGCCTCTGAATTTGGAGTCAATGACAATACTGATTTGGTTATGTGTACTTTCAGCAAAACGCTTGCCTCTTTGGGTGGTTTTGTAGCAGGTGAAGAGCGTGTTATCAATTATCTTAAACATCATTCTCCAGCCTTGATTTTTAGTGCTTCGCCAACGCCTCCATCTGTGGCAGCGGCTTTGGCAGCCTTGGATATTGTCATAGCAGAACCAGAACGTGTACAACGATTGGTTAGCAATGCAGAATTTGTTCGTGCAGGACTTAAAGATGCAGGATTTCAAGTGATTGATGGTCGTACGGCTATCGTTCCGGTATTGATTGGTGACAATAAACAAGCATTTGGTTTGTGGAAAGGATTGTTTGACGATGGTATTTTTGTCAATGTATTTATACCACCAGCCACACCGCCCAACAAATCAATGATGCGCAATAGCTTCATGGCAACACACAAACAAGATCACTTGGATAAAGTGGTAGAGTCTTACACCAAAATAGGCAAAAAATTAGGTATCATTTAACAGCGCATTAGCTGTCCTGTTTTATCTTATCAAGACCATACGAAGGACAAACCATTGCAGTAGTCAAGTGGTTTGTCCTTTTTATTATTCAATCAAAAAACCTTCTATTTTTATGGCAAATATACAAGTACGCCCAGCCAATTCTAAAGCAGAAAAAAAGGAGTTCATGAACCTCCCTTTTAAGATTTACAAAGATAACTCTTATTGGGTTTCTCCACTATTGATGGATATGCGAAAGATATTCGGAATCAGTACGATGGCTGACCGGTTGATAGAAGGTAACAAACCACATCCTTTTTTTGAATATGGTCAAATGCAGCTTTTTAGTGCCTTCAAGAATGGGAAAATAGTTGGTAGAATAGCTGCTATCAACAACGACCGCTACAATGAGTATCACCCCGAAGAAGGAGGTACTGGTTTTTTTGGTTTTTTTGAATGTATCAATGATCAAGAAGTTGCCAACGCCTTGTTTGACAAGGTTAAACACTGGCTACAACTCCGCCAATTGACCAAAATGCAAGGACCAGCAAGCCCTTCGTCTAGTTACGACTTTGGGTTGTTAACAGAGGGATTTAATGATTTGCCACGAGTAGATATGCCCTATCAGCATGAATACTACCAACACCTAATAGAGGGTTATGGTATCCCGATGCGTCAAGAAATGTTGGCATACAAAATGGATGCAGAAACGATATTCAACAACGAGAAATTGAAGCGTGGAGCGGCATTAGTCAAAAAACGTTACAACGTCGAAATCAAAGCCATTGATATGGATAATCTCCCCACGGAGGTGCAAAAAATCAAACAAGTCTATAATACAGCTTGGGAAGATTTGTGGGGTATCGTGCCACTAACAGATGCAGAAATTGACGCTTATGCCGAAAAATTTAAGCTCATTGCTATTCCTGAATTTATTCCTTTTATTTATGTCAATGGAGAATTTGCTGGTATGGCGGTAGCCTTATTAGATTTCAATTTTATACTCAAGGATTTGAAAGGAAATTTGTTTCCGTATGGTTACAAAATATTTACAGACAAGAGCAAGGTAGAATGGATGCGCGTTGTGTTATTGGGTCTATTGCCCCAGTTTCAAGGCAAAGGACTAGATGCGGTGGTATATTTACACCTAGTAGAAGAAGGACTCAAAAGAGGGTTCAAATACTGCGAAGGTTCTTATATTCTCAAAGAAAATGAAGCCATGAATAGAGGAATGCGAGCCGTGTCGGCAGTTCCTTACAAAGAATACAAGGTATTTGAAGTAGAGATATAAAAGCACGTTACACGTTTGCACGTGCAAACGTGTAACGTGCTACTAAAACAAAAGGTAATTTGATACTACTAGGTATTGAATTACCTTTTTTTTGTCAACAAGATGTTAGACCTGCTCTTAGCAATACTTCTAGTTAAACTATTGGTTAAAAATAATCTATCTTTATAGTTACTTTGTTAATTATCAACCCAATGATTAACTATTTCGTCTAGTAATCTGTTGCAGATTAGCAAGGATACTATTTTTAATAACAAAAAATATCATGAAGAAAAATACTTACTTATCTACTTTATTTGCTGTCTTATTAGCTGGCAGCGTACAGGCACAAAATGTAGGAATCGGAACCAACAATCCGAACAACAGTGCTAAATTAGAAATTACCGCCAACGACCGAGGGGTTTTGATTCCTCGTATTAGCATTCCTAATCTCAACGCTACAGCTCCTGTTACCTCGCCTGTTGTTTCTTTATTGGTGTACAACACCAATACTACATCTGGAATAGGATACCACTACTGGAGTGGCACACAATGGCTCAAGCTACTCAACCAAAACGATGTAGATCAAGACTGGTATGAAGTGGGCACGACTACCGCTCCCAATAGCATCAACGATAATATTTATACTAGAGGAAAAGTAGGTATAGGGCTTACCAACCCTACTCGCTCTTTAGATGTTGACGGCTCTGTTTTTGTAACAGGAACTAACCTTCCAGACGTTCGTAATGCAGAAGTATTGTTTGAATATGGACGTACGTACCCAACCTACAATACTGCAGGTATTGGTGATGGTGCTTTTCGTATTCTGTTCAACTCTGACGAGTTTGCGACCAATGGCGATGGAGTCGTATTTGAAATAATGGATGGCAATCAACAATATGGTGATGGTGGTTTTTTGTTTAGAGCTCAAGGAGCAAATATAAGAGATTCGCTTAATTTACTTTCGTTACGTAGCGATAATGGTTTTGTGGGAATGGGTATCAAAAGGGCCTTATATACCTTGCATATTCATTCT
Source organism: uncultured Saprospiraceae bacterium (assembly GCA_937139495.1). Classification (GTDB taxonomy): domain Bacteria; phylum Bacteroidota; class Bacteroidia; order Chitinophagales; family Saprospiraceae; genus Aureispira. The sequence goes on from CAKZQC010000024.1 coordinate 14,475, forward strand.
ACAACTACTGATGGTTCTCGCCTAATGATGGAAGGTGATGGGCTCGGGTTCATTAATGCCGGGCTAATTCTTCAAGCTAATACAAGTACCAACGGTAGAGGTTTAGGTACTTTTATGTTTGATAAAACAGCACGAAACGAATGGTTTACGGGTCGTCCTTATGCGGGATCTGACCGTTTTGTGGTACAGCGTTTGGCAGGCAATACCAGTCATAACGATATAGCTGCCGCCATTATTGATGGTAGTGGTACTGCTACTGCTACCCAACGTTTTTTGACCATCGAAAACAATGGTAATACAGGGATTGGACTAGAGTCTCCAGCAGATCGACTGCATGTAAATGGTCATGTACGAGTTGGTCCCCTTAACCCTCCCAATACAGGTACTTTACCATCATACGGCAATCGTTTATATTTTTCTGGCGGCAATACAGCAGCAACTTACAATAGTGATAACTCCGATGTTATTTTCCTATCTAGATACAACTTACTCTCCGATCAATCGGAACTTAGGTTGTCGATTGGTGACAACTCACAAGCTCAAGATGCCTTCACTATTGGATATAATAGTGCAGCAGGATTTCAGGAGCGAATCCGCTTGCAAAGTGATGGCAATGCCCTCAAACCTGGTGGAGGAACGTGGACAGCTACTTCTGATAGACGTACAAAAAAAGAAATCAATCCTTTTACAGATGGTTTGCAAGTATTAACCCAAATCAACCCTGTTACCTTCCAATATAACGGACTATACAACACGACTGATGATGGCAATACGCATGTAGGTATTATTGCACAGGAGGTGCAGGAAGTAGCTCCTTATATGATTGGTTCTTATGAAGCTGCCGCGAATAACGATGGTTTGGGTACCGAAAAAATTCTAAATTATGATGGTGGCACTTATATGATATATGTGCTGGTCAATGCCGTCAAGCAGCAACAACAACTAATAGAACAACAAGCCGAAAAGCATGCTGCTGAAAAAAAGACCCTAGAAGAGCGTTTGGAACGCTTAGAAAAAAGACTAAATAAGTTGGAAAAATAACCTCTAAATGATAGAGGTTGCCTTGTACTAAAACCTGATACCTTTTTACAAAAAAAACAAAAAACAATATGTTTAAAATATTATCTACCTCCATTTTTATGCTATTAGCAGGACAAGCATTTAGTCAAAATGTGGGTATCGGAACCAATACCCCAAACAGTAGTGCAAAACTGGAAATTAGTGCCAATGACAAGGGTGTTTTGATACCTCGTATCAGTATAGCAAACCTCAATGCTGCTGCTCCTGTCACTTCGCCAGTAGTATCTTTATTGGTGTACAACACCAATGCTAGTACTGGTTTAGGCTACCATTACTGGAACGGCACTCAGTGGGTCAAAATACTAGATAACAACAATATTGACCATGATTGGTACGAACTCAACACCACTACCCCACCCAATGATATTAATGATAATATCTACACTATGGGTAGAGTATCTATTGGAACAACTACATCTGGAGCGGCACTCAATGTAGGAGGAAACCAAATTATTAGTTTTAGAGGTACAGCCCCAAGTTCTTCGATTACTAGCCCTGGCAGTTTAATTATTAATGCCAATGGTGGTGCCGCACTCATTACACCCTTTTTTGATGAATTTAGATTCAATGGCTTCGATGTAGGACCAACCTCTACAGTCAATATTAGAAGTATAGACCGAAATCATACTGCATTGACATTAGGATTGCAGGCTGGTCAAACTAGAAATATCATGCAAATAGTCGATAGTGGGCTTGATGCTGTTTCTGTATTTGACGAATTGGGTCGCTTAGGTATCGGTACTGCCAACCCTTCCATTAATATAGAAATAGTAGGTGATGACCGAATCATCGGACAAACCATACAGCACGCTAGTACCAGTCAAGATGGCACACAAAAAGCCATTCAATTCAATATGAGAACAGACTCTATTGCTTGGACGCAATATGTAGCTGACCCAGATGGTTTTTCGGGTGTAGCGCCCAATTCTTACGAGATATGGGAATATCCACAGTCTTCCAATCCTAGTTGTTGCCGCAGGCGTTTTGTACTAGAAAGTAGTTTGCCTAATACCACGGCAGATTTGCCAGGGACAGTACTTATTGACCAGTTCGGAAATTTGGGCGTCAACAATACAAATCCTGATATGCGTTTGTCTGTTTATGAAAATAAAGCCAATAACTATATTGCTCGCTTTCATTCAGATGGTACCACGACTGACCCTTATCAAGGAATCCGATTAGGAACGGCAGAAGGTGCTGGTACACTTTATGCTGATTTTGCGATAAGCAGATCCAAAGATTTATTTGGTATATCTGTTGGTACTACGAGTGGCGATTTGGCATTGCATACACAAAATGACGCCTTTATGGATTTTGTAATTATGCGCAATAGCAATGTCGGTATTGCTACTACTACGCCTACCGATAGATTGCAAGTCAATGGTAATGCTCGTTTGGGGCTTGTTAGTCCTCAAAACACAGGGACTTTACCATCTGACGGAAGTAGATTATATTTTTCGGGTGGCGGTGCTGGGGCTACTTTCGATAGTGATAACTCCGATCCTATGTTTCTATACAGACGTAATGTATCGAGCGATCATTCTGAATTGAGAGTTAGTCTTGGCGATAATACACAAGCACAAGACGCTTTGGTAGTGGGTTATCTTTCGGGTACATTTCAGGAAAGAATCCGCTTGCAGAGTGATGGCAATGCCCTCAAACCTGGTGGAGGAACTTGGACCGCTACTTCTGACCGTAGAACCAAAAAATCAATTCAAACTTTTACTGATGGTCTCCAAGTATTGACCAAAATCAACCCTGTTACCTTCCAATATAATGGACTATATAACACGACTGATGATGGCAATACGCATGTAGGTATTATTGCACAAGAGGTGCAAGAAGTAGCCCCTTATATGATTGGCTCTTATGAGGCTAGCCCCTCGCCAGAGAGTACCAAGCAAGAAGAGATATTGAACTACGATGGTGGTACATACATGATTTATGTATTGGTCAATTCGGTCAAAGAACAGCAAAAAACAATTGAGCAGCAAGCTGCAGCTATCAAAGCACTACAAAAAGAAGTGCAGGCATTGAAAAAGTAAGCTCACAAAAAACTATTGAATTAATGATTATCAAAACCCCTACAATCAATTTTTGTAGGGGTTTTGTGTTGTAGCTGACTTAGAAATATTACTTTTGTATCAAACAAAACGACCATTACCATGAAAAACAGTTATACCGAAAAAGAACAGTACTACGGCGACTACTTGGCATTAGATAAAATACTCGATGCTCAGTTTCCAGAAAGTGAGGCAAGAGGCGTAGAAGCACATGACGAAATGTTGTTTATCATCGTTCATCAAACGTATGAACTTTGGTTCAAGCAGATTATGCACGAGCTCAATTCTATCATCGAAATATTCAACGAAAGTGAGATTAATGACAATTCTGCTTCGTTACAAATCGCAACACATCGCACCAATCGTATTATAGAAATTTGGAGGTTGTTGGTTTCTCAAATTACAGTTATCGAAACCATGAGCTCGATGGATTTTCTAGACTTTAGAGATTTACTCTCTCCTGCTTCTGGTTTCCAAAGTTATCAGTTCCGACAATTGGAGGCTAAACTTGGTCTAAAAATGGAAAACCGCCACGCCAAATGTTACTACGAACATCAGTTGACAGAGGAACATGTGGAAGGTATTCGAGAAGTTGAAAAGCAAACCAGTTTGATTGACCTTATCGGTCAATGGTTGGAGCGTATTCCGTTTTGGGACGATGCTTATTGGCAAAATTTCGAGGTAGCAGAAGGTGCCGATACTACACTGCATCCGTTTTGGGCGACCTATCGCAAAATATATCAAGATGGCTTGAGCAAAGGCGAAATGAGTGCCATTAGTATGAAGGATTTTGATGCCTTATTTCTGGGCAAAGGAGATTTGACGACGCGCTTGAGCACTAGAGCCTGTCAAGCTATTTTGTTTATTACCTTGTACCGAGATTACCCCTTATTGCAGACACCTTATCAGTTTATCAATAAGTGGCTGGAAATAGATGAATTGATGGCAATGTGGCGCTACCGTCATATCAGTATGGTCAAAACTACGATTGGTATGCGTGCTGGTACAGGTGGTTCTACGGGAGCTAGCTACCTAAAAGGAGCCATGGAGAAGCATCACATTTTTGGTGATTTTGCTCGCCTAACAACTTACCTTATCCCTCGCACCAAACTGCCTAAATTACCTAAAGAATTGATTGATAAAATGCACTTTTCTATCTAATCTAATTAGGTAGTTTGTGTAGCAAAAAGCCCCCTAAACAACAGTTATTTAGGGGGCTTACTTTTAGTTGTATCTCGTGCAGTTCTATTCTTCGAAACAAACATTAATAAAGCTATTGTTGGAAGTCTAACGTCTAGTATCTAACTAGTAAATCGGTCTTATTCAAAGCAACGCTAACTTTCATTTTTTCCCCAAAAATAACGCTGGTTAAAAGCATACCTTTCTAAGCTTCTATTTACTAAACGAAACTTCTACTCTCCTATTGAGCTGCTTGCCTATACTTGTTTTATTGGTAGAAATAGGTCTTTTTTCGCCATAGCCTTCCGCTTTGACTTTTTCGCTATTGCAGCCTTTACTGATCAAATAATCACGGACAGCATTCGCTCTGTTTTTTGACAACTTCAAGTTATCCGCTTCGCTGCCTTCATTGTCCGTATGTCCTGTTATATAAACTTGTAAGTCATATTTAGTAACCAATTCGACCAAGCGATTCAACTCCAAATAAGAACTATTTTGAATGGTATATTCGTTAGGGTCAAAGAATAAATTTTGTAATGATACGGCTTTATTACTTTCAATCATTTCCTCAATTTTGACTAAAGATAATTCTCCTTCTATGGTCACCCGTTCTTTTTTATTGGTCAAATCAATGTTGTTCGACTTCGGGTAATACCCTTCTTTTTGTATAAAGTAACTATACTTTCTATCATTGGGCAACGCAATATAAAAAGTGCCTGTATTGGGGTCGCTTTTTAGTCGTCCGACCTCCTCGCCTGTCGTCAAATCTTCCCAGATTATTTCTGCAAATAACGGCTCACCACTTCGAGTGGTTAGTTTACCTGTAATAATAGATACGGTGTTCGGTTGTAGCGCTTTTGGCAAATCTATTTGATACAAATCTTGTCCTTTTTCTGCTATTTCTTCGTACGCAAAATAGGCAACCGTTCCATCTGTACTAACTTTGTATCCCCAATCGTTTTGCGGTGTATTGATAGATTTTCCTAAGTTGATAGGTGTACTCCAATTGGTCCAGCTGTCGTCCAAGCGTGTTGTTTTGTAAACATCTAATCGTCCCAATCCGCCATGACCATCAGAGCTAAAATAAAGTGTTTTCATGTCGGGGTGTAGAAATGGCGTACGCTCCAAAAAGGGCGTATTAATCGCTATACCCAAATTGATAGGCTCCTGCCACTCGCCATTTTTGTCCTTGAGCGAAACAAACAAATCAGCATTGCCCGAATTGTCTCCGTGAAAATTTTTGGTATATTCTACATCCAAATCCAATAAATCGGGTCGCTTGGAAGTAAATACTAAGGCTCTGCCATCACTCGAAATCATTGCATCAGCTTCCCATGCACTCGTATTGATAACATTAGAAAGTGCTACTGGAGCCATCCAACCTTCTGCTGTTTTTTGAGACGCAAACAAATCGCCATTCTTAAATATAAGTAGCTCTGTTTTGTCTGCCGAAATCGACAATGCACCTTCATTTTCTTCTGGTGCATCTACATTGATACCCTGTACATAAGTAGCTGTTTGCCACTTGCTATTTTTGTTTTCCGACACATAAATATTTTCGTTTGTTCGATCCCATCTACAAAAATAAATTTGTTTATTATCGACCGTAATAATCGGCACGTACTCATCTTCATTGGTATTGATACCTGCCCCCAGATTATTTTTTTGGATATTCAGATCCTTATCTTTCAATAGTTCTTTTAACCCTAAAAACTTGGGGTCTTCCCCAAAATAACTATCAAATTTTTGCATTTTGCCAATTGCCAATGCCCAATTTTTTGCACTAATATCGGCTTCTACCATGCGTTGCAATGCCACAAAAGCACGTTCTTTTGGAGCAGCTGCACGTATATAATCTTCGTATTGTTTATTGTACTTGCTCGTGTAGGTGGTGGTCAAATTAAGATAAGCTCCTTGTTCTGCTATCGCCATATCTTTTTTTAGCTGCTCCGTGTTTTCGTAGGCTGGATAATCCACCATAAACTGATTGATACTTGCCCATTCGCCATCGTTGGCGTACGACTGATAAAGCAATTCTAAAACATTGTTGTAGTATTCGCTCCTCGGAAATTTGTTCAGAAAAGTAGTGTAACTTCTAAAGTTGCCATTTTTCACCAATGCTTTCGACAAAGGTTCTTCCAACATATCAATGTAAGTAGAGTTCGGATATTTTTGCAAAAACTGTAACATCTCTTCTGATGATTCGCTCGCTATAGCTTGTTCCACCAAAGGCTTTTGCTTGATGTCTTTGATATACTTTACGTTTGTTTGTAGTTCTTGCTGAAACGGATAGTTGGGATACTGTTTATCAAATTCTATAACACTTGCTTGCCCTTTCTGCTTCAAATACAAATCATGGAAATGTCGCCACATGACTTCATTATTTTTGTAGTCTGGATAGGTACGCAAAAAATAATCGTAGGCTTCCAAGTTATCTTGTGCCTTCGTCAATTCAAACAAATATTGTTTAGCAAAAATCAAAAACAAAGTATTGGGATAGGCTCTTATATATTCGTTGATTTTTTCTATTGTTCTATGACGATAAATTTTAATGAGAGCATACGCTTCTTTATCTTCTTTTACAAAAATACTCTTGGGGTATTTTTCTTCAAAGTTGGGATATAATGCCCAACCTTTCTCGGCAATATAAGTAGTGATTAATCCTTCTTCTAATTTTGGGTGTAGTTCTGGGCTATATTCCAATATAACAAATTCGTATTGGGTATAGACATCCAAAAAAGCTTCGTAGGTATTCGTTTCTACCGCTTGTGCCAATAGCCAATCATTTCGCCAGCGATTGACCATTTTGCGTTGACGGTTGTCTATTGTTTTCTCATAATTAGTAAGGTAGCTGGTGGCTGCTAATATGGATTTTTCTTCGCCAACTCGGGTCATTTCTACCTCTACAATATCACTCATTTTTTTAGCTAGCAAGGTTTTCCTAAACCCCTTACCTTGCACCTTCTTTTTGTCCTTGCTATCGAGCTTGTTATATTCTTCTATCGCTCGCTGATAATATTTGTAGGTCTTTAACAGATCATAACCTTTATAGCTTTTGGTATAATGAATATTGCCCAGCTCTTCGAGTGCAAAAGGCTTAACGATAGGCGATTCCAAATCGTTCTCGATGGTTTCGATAGCTAGTTCATATTCTCCTTTAGCTAGATATTTTTTTCCTTTATTGAGTTGTCCTGATGCTATGGTTGCCCCCAATAAGCTACCTAATAGGATCAGTAATAAAATATTGTTTTTCATAATATCAATTTATTGAAGTGCTTAGTGAGCTACTTTCGTGAATGCGTGTTTGTGTGTAGCCAAAAAAGTACGCATTTCTAATCGTTTTTTTTATCAAAAGAAAAGAATATTTCAGTACACCTAAATTAGTAATACCCTTGTTACACTTTTGTTACGCTCGTTACTATTTCGTAACTTAGTGCTTTATTAGTGTACTATCAAACGCAAAAGCAATGCCCAAGCAATATATTGTTTATTACAGAGTATCGACCAAAAAGCAAGGCGATAGTGGTTTGGGGCTCGATGCCCAAAAGGCATACATTCGCCATTTTATTCCTACGGAACAGATTGTAAGCGAAGTAACCGAAATACAATCGGGCAGCAGTTTGACCAGTCGCACATTATTGCGACAAGCGATAGAACAGTGCCAACAAAATGGCTATACCTTGGCGATAGCCAAAATAGATCGCCTAAGCAGACGCACAGAAGATGCACTGGCTATTTATCAGCAACTAGAAGGACGGTTGTATAGTTGTGACATTCCGAATCTAGATAAGTTTACGCTCACGCTATTTATGGCAATGGCGGATAGAGAAAGAGAGTTGATTAGTATCCGAACCAAGCAGGCATTGGCAGTACGCAAAGCCAAAGTAGGCGAATGGCGAAATAGTACGTTCTCAGATGCGGCACGCCAAAAAGGGCAGCAAGCTATTCGACGAAAGTCTGTCAACAATACCAACAACCAAAGAGCGATGCCGCTCATTGTACTCTGCCAAGAAAAAGGACTGACGCTACAAGCCATAGCCGAGCAGCTCAACCAAAACGGTTTTCGTACCGCTCAAGGCAAGCTATTCCAAAAAACAACCGTAAAACGGCTTTGGGATAGGCACAAAAAAAAGCAACTATTGACATAGACCAATAGTTGCTTTAGTATCTGTTAAAATATAATTATTTCAACGTAATTTTTCCAATTTTATCTAATTTTCTCTTGTTGCCATATACATAAATAGTTTCTGCATTTACTCGTTTGTTGATTCGAGGACGCAAAACCAATTCATCATTTTTGGCACCTGGTAAAGCTTGGCGTTCGACCTCACCTGTTGCATTCATTTTCACTACTGTAGGCAATCCATTATTTAAGCTTTTCATCGCTTTAGGTTTGTCTGTGTAATATTCTGCCTCTTCAACATTCTTAGGGTTATCATTATATACAAAATAAAGATTGCCATTTTTGACCACCAATAAATAAGATAAGAACACTGATTTGTCCTTCATCAATGCGATAGAAAAACCTAGAGAAGCAGTAAATCCAGCACCAGTATAACTCGCCGATACATTCAAAGAAGGTCTTGTAAACACTTGTTTTTTTGGTATTGTCTGTAGGAAATTTATATTTCCTTTAGAGTCCAAATCCGATACTAATATATCTCCATAAGTATGTGTCACGGTAGATACTGGGCCACCGCTCATCTGTGTAATCACTAAAGATTCACTGATTAGTGTCAACGCACCATCTGATTTGAGTACGATTTCTCTAAGGTAGAACATTGGAGGAATACCTTTTTTCATTCTCTTTGCTTTCTTTTCTCCAAAGGCACTCAATATATGCTCTTGAGAGTAGGGCGAAAGTTTTTTGGAAAGCACCTTAACTTCTCTAGGATCATATTCCAACGAAAAAATTCCTTGGATTGTAAATCCTTTGAACACACCTGCAAAATCAAAATAATAGCCCGCTGCTACCAAGTTGTTTTTTGCATTAATTGTAAATGCTACTTCACTAACAATGTGATCTTTGTCCAACTGAATTTTATATTTTTTTCGTTTGTAGCTATCTTTACTATTATAGGTATAGAAGAAGTAATCTACAAAATTCTTGTTGGGCTGACGGACAAGTATGTGAATAAAGCCATCACTATCAAACGCAAAATCATTGATATACACTTCTTTTTTGTCTTCTTTCATGTCAATCTTATCCGACAAATCAGCCACTAATTTACCATCAGAATTAATCACCTTGACGCGTACTTGTTTTGCTTTTTCTTTGCGTAGCTTAGAGGTATGATAAACCAATATGGTGTTTTCATCGTCCGATACTTCAAAACCAAAACGACCTTGACGACCTTTGGTTTCTACTTCAATTTCCAACAAAGGAGTGCCAATACTCATTTCTCCTGAGTGAGAAATTGTATAATTATAGATTGTATTTACTTTTTTGTTGAATAGACTGGTAAACAATACTATTTTTTGTGTCTGAGGGAAGTAGTGAATATTTTCTATTTCTGTCTTTTTGTTCAGCTATTTTGGCAATTTGAAAGCGTGCGATTCTTTTATATTGAGTGATACTTTATCGTACGTTTCTATATAGAACTCCTCTCCCTTCGATGCTAATGTCAATACTTCGGTATCGGTTTCTCCGAGTATTCTATTGATAAAAGATTTATTCTTATTCGCTTCGCCCCACTCTACATCCATATCTTGGTTTTGAGCGTACGAAGTTGTTGCTATTAGTAGCAATAGCATAAAGCAAATGGTTCTCATTTTTAATTTTTTAATTGGTGTGAATTATTAATTGTGAAGCACAAAAGTAATAATTAATTTTACTTTTTTTGCTTCGTCAAAAACAACGTCCAATTATAGTCTATTTCTTCGAGATACATTTTAGCCAAATAATCATTGACCCAAGCATCTAATATTTTAGATGTTTCTTGTGCTTTCAATGCTTTTTGTACACCTATATATAGTGGGTTACTTTTTTTGCTTTGCAATACCAATTCTAGCAGTGCATCATTATAATACTCCGCACGTAGTTGAGCTATTTTTTTAGCAAAGTTTTTTTGGAAGCTCTCTTTGGTAGCTTTTTCACTTTTTTCTTTGGCTTCCAGTTTTGCCTCTTTTTTAGTCTGTATGGCTTTTTGTTTTGCTTTTTTTGCTTCGCTCGCCAGCTCCTTTTTATAATATCCTTTTTGCAATGCCTCTATCAGATAACCAGCCTTGTTCTGTACACTTTTATTTTTTGCAAAGTAGGCTTTGCTTTTTTCGATTGTTGCGACCATATAATCTAAGGTATAAGATTCTGAAAGTTCGGTTATCTTTTGAGTATCTGTGATACCTACCGATCGTAACGATTGGGTCAATGCCGTTTCTTCTTCTATAGCCTCTTCTATCTGCTGTGCTTCTATGATGGGATTTTTATGGATAAAGAATTTTATTTTCTCAACAGAACGCCCTTTTTTGATTTCCTCAAACGTGAAACTAATGTCCGTATGTTCTATCAAATCCTTTTGAGATTTATTGACAATTCGTTGTTTAAAGTTGGCATATTTTGGATACTTATCTCCTACCTGCAAAATGTCTTTGAGGTCTTCGACCAAAAACGTACGCATACCAATCTTTTCGTATTGTTTGAGTAGCTCATAAACTCGTATAGAATGTACACTCGAAATCTTGAGAATATTACGAATATCGTAGGTCAAAAATTGGGTTTTGAGCTGCAATAAAAACGGCTTCATATTGGGGTGAAACGAGACATCAATGAAGCTTTTGCCATCGACCAAAGTCTCCATTCCGATAATAACTGGCGACTCCAATACCTTATGTCCTTCCTCATCTTGATACGAAATAGTGACGATTCGGCGCATCAATCGCCTTGCTCCATCTTTCAATCTAGTGTAGGCATCTTTGTTTGTTGTCAGCCCAAAATCCTCTTGCAACTCCTTAATATAAATTCGGTAGGTCTTAAAATCTGCATCTTCTTTGTTGATTAAGGTAATCATTTTGGCAAATACTCGTGTCTCCCAAATATCAAATCGATACCTACTTTCGACTAAATCATTTGCTTTTTTGATGATTTTATTAGAATCTTTTCGGCTCATTTTGATTATTTTTATTTAAATACACCATCTGCAAATGTAATGTTATATTTACAGAATCGAAAGAATAAAATGCACTTATTTGGGCTACCCTCAATTTGTTATACTTAACCCTCAATTTGTTATACTTAACCCTCAATTTGTTATACTTAACCCTCAATTTGTTATACTTA